>NZ_JBQMXS010000006.1:0-77098 GCF_052173895.1 Catonella sp.
TAGGCTCATTAACAACAGCAGGAGTATTAAAAGTATTATCCTCAAACCACTCATATTCGTTAACAGCGAGAGTATCAACTAGTTTTTTAGAGAATTCAAAACCGGTACCCATAGGAACAACAACATCCTGCTTATTATTCTCATTAACAAAGAAAGTAACCTTAACTTTTTGTGTTATTAATCTACCGTAGTAAGTTTTCTCTGCAAGAATAGGTTCATTAACAGCCGGTTTTTTGAATTCTTCATCCTCAAACCACTCATACTCGCTAACATCAAAAGTCTTAACTAGTTTTTTAGAGAATTCAAAACCAGTACCCATAGGGACAACAACATCCTGTTTAGTATTCTTATTAACAAAGAAAGTAACCTTAACTTTTTGTGTTATTAATCTACCATAGTAGATTTTCTCTTCAAGAATAGGCTCATCAACAGCCGGTTTTGTGAATTGTTCATCCTCAAACCACTCATACTCACTTGTATCAAAACCATTCTTTACAGCTGCAGCGTTTGCATCAGTAAAAGTCTTTCCTTTTTCAATTGTAACGGTTTCATTCTTTGTGTCATTTACATAGAAAGTAACATATACTTCTTTTATCTTTAAGTCACCATAATAAATAGTATTTTCATTAATTTCTTCGGTTTCATTTACTTTATTTTGAAAATCAGATTCCTTGTACCAGTCATACTTATCAAAATCATCAAAATTCTCCAACAAACCTTTCGCATCCGTAAAAGTCTTTCCTTTTTCGATTGTAACATTTCCTTTTTCTTCACTACCTACTTGGAAAGTAACTTTTACCTTTGTTGTAGCATAGTAAGTTGTATTACTGTTTATTACTTCATCATCTACTTTATTTTCAAAATTACTATCCGTATACCAATCATACTCCATGGCATCAAACTTATTCGTAACGTACTGCTCACCCATTTTCTTCAGGTCGTTAAATCTGATGCTTTGATCATTTCTGGCATCACTGAACTTATCACCCTTGTAAATAATAACTTCTTCGGATTTATCATCTAATTTAAATGTAACGGTTACATTTTCTTTATTCTCTTCTTCCTGTTGCTCGCCATTATTTATATATTCATACTTAGCCACAAGCTTAACATTATCTGTTATAGGTTTTGTAAAATCAAATTTATCATTAGTACTTTTATCATACCAACCGATAAAGTTCTTACCCAAAATAGTTGGAGCATCCAGTTCAGGAACATTAGCATTCCAATCTAATTTTTCAGTCTTATAAAGCTGTTCCTTGCCATTTTCATCCTCAAGATAAAACTCAGCTTTTAACTTTAATTTGTATTCAAGAGAGCTGGATAAGATAATTTCATGATTAACAATTCCTGTTTTTCCTTTTGCTAATATATAATCACTTATTTTACCAAATTCATCAGGAGTAGATTCTTCCCCTGCGACAAAGTCAAACTTTACATCAGTTGAATTTTTAGAGAATACACTTGTAATCAATTTGCCAAAACGAGTCTTTTCTATACCATTACGATAAACTATAATTTCTCCATTTTTAACGGTTATTAACATTTTAGATAATCCGGTACCTGGTTCATCCTGATATCCGAGCCTTACTTTTAAGGTATATTTTTCTCCCTTGAAAAGTTCAAGCGAATCGCTTGCAGGCTTGTTACGATACCCCCCCCCGGTAATATCCACAAGAGTCATCTCTAAATTAGCTCCTGATCTTATCTGATCAGGTATTACTTCAGCATTAATAGGTGTACGATTAAAGAAGACAGATGTAAATGCTAAGACAAGCACCATCAAAAAACTTAGTCCCTTCTTCAAAAATTTCCCACTCTTTTTCATAATAATCCTCCTTAAAATATTTAATGAGGATATGGCATCCTAACATTCATAGTTCATAAGAACCTTAGATTTAGGCTTTGCGCCCTGCAGTTTCCAAACAGTTAGCTCTTTTCACTATCCTTTTAAGTAAATTTTATAATAAGTGTACTCCTTAAAGGTTACAAATTGGTTACAAAAAGGTAATAAATATACTATGAATTTCTGGGACATACAATTCCCATAAGATTTTCAATCATGCAGTGTAAGAGTCTACTTCTTTCGTTATCAGCAGCCTTATAAAACATTTCTTTGCCGTTTCTTCGACCGGTGATAAGACCACCGGCTTTTAATTGTTTTAAGTGATGGGATACGGCAGGGCTTGACATATTTACCATAGCAGAGATATTGAGTACACAGTCTTCACAGTGGCAGAGCAGCCAAAAAATACGAAGTCTACTTCCATCTCCCAGTAGTTTAAATACATCTGCAACAAGATTAAAATCATCAATAACGGCAAGTTTTGCGAGAGCGTATTCATGATGCTTGTCATGATTATGCTCATGTGGTAAATGAAATTCTGACATATATGCTCCTTAACACTGATTTAAAAATATTTTTAATTACTATAGTGATAATAAAATAGTTTACAAAAGTATAGCATATTATAAAAAAATCTACAAATAATTAAATTTCTTGACTTTCAAAAAGCGAAGTGCTATTATTTTAATAATTAAATATATACTTAATTGTTTAATAAACCTATTATGAAAGGGAGAATGATTATGAAAAAAACATATGAAATTGAAGTTGACTGTGCAAACTGTGCCAATCTTATGGAAGATGTAGCAAAGAAAACTACGGGAGTAAAAGATGCAGTAGTGAATTTTATGGCTCAGAAGATGGCTGTGGAGTTTGAAGATGGACAGGATGCAAAGGCTGTTATGAAGGAAGTATTAAAGGCTTGTAAGAAGGTTGAGCCTGACTGTGAAATAGAACTCTAAATTCACATCTTGGAAAAAGAGGCCGGTATGAACAAAAAACAGAAAAAAATGCTTATAAGAATACTAATTTCTACTGTATTGCTTATAACCTTAAATCTTATACACTTAAGGGGAATAATCAACTTAGGAACTTATTTAATAACCTATATAATAATAGGTTATGATATCCTAAAAAAAGCAGGTAAGGGAATTTTAAACAGACGAGTTTTTGATGAGAACTTTCTTATGGCAGTTGCAACCATAGGAGCTTTTGCTCTTGCACTTTATGAAAGAAGTGGAGACTATAATGAGGCGATTGCTGTTATGCTCTTTTATCAGATAGGAGAGCTGTTTCAAAGCTATGCCGTAAGAAAGAGTCGTAAAAATATAAGCGAGCTTATGGACATTCGACCTGATTATGCGAACATAGAAAAAGATGGAAAACTTGAAAAGGTTGCTCCGGACGAAGTACCCATTGGCAGCATAATTATAGTTCAGCCGGGAGAAAAAGTACCTTTAGACGGTATTGTTATAGAAGGAAGTTCTACTCTTAATACCAGTGCACTTACAGGAGAAAGCCTCCCAAGAGATGTTAGCGAAGGCAACGAGATTGTAAGTGGATGCATCAACATAAATGGATTGCTTAAGATCAAAACTACTAAAGATTTTGGAGAATCAACTGTTTCAAAGATACTTGAACTTGTGGAAAATTCGGGTGCAAGAAAATCAAAATCTGAAAAGTTCATATCCAAATTTGCGAAGTTTTATACTCCGTTTGTGTGTTACAGTGCTTTAGCTCTTGCAGTACTCCCTCCTTTAATAAGAATATTATTTATGGGGCTTAGTCCTAATTTAGATGTATGGGTGTATAGAGCACTTACCTTCCTTGTAATAAGTTGTCCCTGTGCCCTTGTAATAAGTGTGCCTCTTAGTTTCTTTGCAGGAATAGGTGGTGCAAGTAAAGAAGGTATACTAATAAAAGGTTCAAATTACCTTGAAACTCTGTCACAAGCAAAATTTATAGTTTTTGACAAGACAGGAACTCTAACAAAGGGAACATTTGAAGTAAGTGATATCCATCATAGTGAATTGAAAAAAGAAAAACTTATAGAGTATGCAGCCTTAGCTGAATGTGCCTCATCTCATCCTATAAGCAAAAGCCTTCGTACAGCATATGGCAAGGAAATTGACAGGAAACGTGTACATAATATAGAAGAAATTAGTGGACATGGGGTTAAAGCTATAGTTGATGGAAGTTTTGTCGCAGCAGGTAATGGAAAACTTATGAAAATGTTAAATATTCCTTATCAGGAGTGTCGTTCATCCGGAACAATAGTACATATGGCAATAAACGGCGAATACGCAGGACATATTGTGATATCCGATGTTATAAAGCCTGACTCCAAGCTTGCTATAACGGAATTAAAAAAAGCAGGTATTACAAAGACCATAATGTTAACAGGTGATTCTAATAAAACTGCCTGTCAGGTTGCATCTACTCTTAGTATAGATGAAGTATACAGCGAACTTCTCCCTGTAGATAAAGTGACTAAGGTTGAGGAACTGCTTTCCTCAAAGCCGGTACAGGCTAAACTTGCTTTTGTAGGGGATGGAATCAACGATGCTCCGGTTCTTACTAGAGCAGATATAGGAATTGCAATGGGGGCTATGGGTTCTGATGCAGCTATAGAGGCAGCTGATATTGTACTTATGGACGATAACCCTCTTCAGATTGCTAAGGCAATCAAAATTTCTAAAAAATGCCTCAGAATAGTGTATCAAAACATAGTATTTGCCCTTGTGATAAAGTTTGGCTGTCTGTTCTTAGGTGCGATAGGTATAGCAAATATGTGGCTTGCTATCTTTGCAGATGTGGGAGTAATGGTGATTGCTGTGTTAAATGCAATACGGGCTTTAAGAGTGAAAAATTTGTGAAATATTTGATTATTCTCCGAATTATTATTATAATAAACAATAAAGTAAAACAAGGAGATAAGAAAGAATGAAATTATTTAAATTTGTAAAACAGTCAAAAATGGTGGCAATCATCTTTGTAATGGCATTTTTTATAAGTAATGTAGGACAAACATATACTTCTTATGCATCAGAAACTATCTCAAATTATGATATACAAACTATATATAAGTTAAGAGCAGAACCGTTTTTAAATGTAATAAAGACTCAATATTACAAGCCTGTTGATACTTCTGTAATGTTGGAAGAAACTATGAAAGAGGTTAAGCAGGATACATCATTTGACCAATTTATGAAGATTTTGGTATCAAAACTCAATGATAAATATTCTGAATATTTTACAAAAGAGGAGATGAAGAGCTTTTCAACAGCACTGAGTGGTAAGTTTTATGGAATAGGTGTTGAAGTTAGCAAGGATAAGAAGACAGGTGGAATACTTGTAAATAGGGTTTTTGAGAAGAGTCCTGCTGAAACAGCCGGCCTAAGAAATAATGATGTTATAATTAAAGTGAATGGATATGATATATCTACATTAAGTCTTACAGATGTCACTACACGCATGAAGGGAGAAAAAGGAACTGAGGTAGAAATTACTGTATTAAGAGATGATGATGAAATAAAGTATACAGTTGTAAGAGATGAAATTAATGTAGAATCTGTTAAGTCAGATTTTAATAAAAAAACTAAGATAGGTTATCTACATATTAGTAGTTTTTCGGATAATACGGATGAAGTCTTTGATGAAAAAATTTCAGAATTTGAAAAAAAGGGAATGAAAGGACTTATTATAGATTTAAGAAATAATGGTGGAGGTACAGTTGATTCTTCTTACAATATGGCAAATAGAATCCTTAAAGCAGGTAAAAAAATTTACGGATTTGAATATAAAAATGGAACTAGGAAAGACTTTTTAGCTGAGGATAAGTCCGGTGAAATAGATAAGATTGTAAATATTCCAATTTATATCTTGCTAAATAGATACTCTGCAAGTGCCTCTGAACTTTTTACCGGTGCTCTTGTAGATAATAAGGTAGCTAAGACAGTGGGCGAAAAAAGTTTTGGAAAGGGCGTTGCACAGTCTATTTTTGAATCTCGTGATATTTTTAACAATATAATCAGTGGACTTAAAATAACTACTTTTAAGTACTATCTTCCTAATGGAGAAAGCATAAATGAAGTGGGAATTACACCACAGTATAAAGTTAAAAATTCTTTATCCGAAGAGGGCGTATTAAAAGAAGACAAGCAGTTGAAAAAAGCTGAGAATCTTTTACTAAAGGATATTAAAAATAATTCAAAGAAGAAAAAGAAAAAATAAGTGTAAACAGGGGCAGACAAATTATAGTCGCCCCTGTTTTTTTATCTTGATAAGAGCGAGTATTAGTATCATTATAGCATATTTATGTTACTTTTTATATTTTTTCAGAAACTGAGTAGTATGCCTATCATCAGACACTCCATTTGCCACAGATTTCCCACAGATTTCCCACACTTTTTCCTAAAACTCCTTACATTTTGAGGGAGATTTTGCCTAACTTTAAGAGTTATACTATACACAGATAAAACAACAAGACATTGTTTATCAAAATAAAAATTAAACATAAACCTAATAATGAAAGGAAGGTATTTAGTATGAACAAATTAGCAGTTTTATTTATGGTAGGAAGTTTAGTAGTTTCAGGAGCTACAATGGGCTTAAACACAGTTAAGGCAGAGGACAAAAAGCCGGCAGAAACAAAAATCATTGATAAGGATAAGGATTTAAAAGAAACAAACAAGGATTTCTTTGCTTATCCGGGAGATACTGATTTTAAGGAAGTGGATAAAAATTTCTTTGCAACTCCGGACAAAATTCTTCCAAAGACAGGTGGAGATAAATTACTTTCTCAAATTCTCAAAAAAGATAAAAAGCTTACAAAGGCAGAGAAGAAAACAGTTAAAGAGAAGTATAAAAAGATTGTAAAGACTCGTAAGGAGATTGAGGCTACAGCAAATAAGGTAGAAAAGATAACAAATAAAATCACAGATAACTGGGCTATAGAAGGTGAGCTTAATAAGATTAATAGTGAAAATCAGTCGATTTGGGATAAGCTTTATGAGAAAGCAACTGATAAAGACTTGGAAATAAAGGATATGGTAAAATTTATTCAGTCTTCAAAGGCTCTTACAGATGAAGAGAAAGCAACTCTTATAAAGCAGCAGGAAGAGCTTACCAAACTTAGTGAGGAGTATAATAAGCAGTATAAGAAAGTTCAAAAAGCTACTAAAGACTTACTAGATAAGCTTGATGGTCTGTATAAAGATATTGAGAACCTTATGGATGAAATGAAACCATTAGCAAATAAGCTAGGTAAGAAGTTTAAGGAGAATTTTGGTTTTGCTGATATGATGGCATATTAAAATAGAGTATCACCTGTAAATAAAATATATTAGGGGCTGTCGGATAAAACGGCAGCCCCATTTGTAAGAAAAATACCGATGTCCCCATATTTTAAATAAACAATAATGCAATTAACAACTTTCTATGGTAGAATGATAAACCGTAGGAAGTTTTTTATATGAAGAAGGTAAGTAAGGATTGGATGATAGAAATAGAGGAGAGAAGTAATGTCTGAAAAACAGAAAATATTAGTAGTTGATGATGATGAGGATATATCTGAACTTATATCCCTATATTTGATAAAAGAGTGTTTTGATACTAAGAGGGCAGAAGATGGTGATACGGCACTTAGACTGTTTAATGAATATAAGCCGGATTTAATTCTTTTAGATATTATGCTGCCGGGAAAAGATGGATATGATGTGTGTAGGGAAATAAGGAAGACTTCAAAAGTGCCTATAATTATGCTTTCTGCAAAGGGAGAGATTTTTGACAAGGTACTGGGACTGGAACTTGGAGCAGATGATTATATGATTAAGCCGTTTGATTCTAAGGAGCTTGTGGCAAGGGTTAAGGCAGTACTTAGAAGATTTACTCCGGATGAAACCGGTGTTCATAATGTAGAAAATACTGTAAATACAGAGGAAACAGTAAATATAAACAGAGTTCGTTATTCTGATTTGGAAATAAACCTCACCAATTATGCAGTTACTTACTATAATGAAAGGGTGGAAATGCCTCCGAAAGAGTTGGAATTATTTTACTTTTTGGCATCACACCCTAATCAGGTATTTACAAGGGAGCAGCTCCTTGATAGAATTTGGGGATATGAATATATAGGTGATACAAGGACGGTAGATGTCCATGTAAAACGCCTTAGAAAGAAGATAAATGACCATGCAGAGTGGAGGCTTTCTACGGTATGGGGAGTAGGATATAAATTTGAAACATTGACAAGGAGTTAACAAATGAAAAATTTGATTGTGGCACAGTCGGGAGGTCCGACAGCAGCTATAAATGCTACTCTTTCGGGAGTTATAAAAGAGTGGTTAAGCAATAATAATGGAGCTAAGGTTTATGGTGCAAAATTTGGAGTAGAGGGTATACTTAAGGAAAATATTATTGATTTAGGGAATCTTTCGGAAGATGAATTGGATAAACTTATGAGGACTCCGTCCTCTGCTCTTGGTTCTTGCAGATACAAACTTGCAGACCCTAAGAAAGATGAAACTGATTTTAAGAGGGTTTTAGAGGTATTTAGAAAATATGATATAGGGCATTTTGTTTACATAGGTGGTAATGATTCTATGGACACTGTATATCGCTTTTCAGAATATTTTAATGAAAATGGTATAACTGACATTACAGTAAACGGTGCTCCTAAGACTATTGATAATGATTTAAATGGAATAGACCATTGTCCGGGGTTTGGCTCTACTGCAAAATATATAGCTACGGTTTGTAGTGAACTTGCGAGAGAAGTAAGGGTTTATGATAAGGAAAATATACTTATTGTGGAGATTATGGGAAGGAATGCAGGCTGGCTTACAGCGGCAGCAGCCCTTGCAGCAGAGAAGGACGAAGAAGTTCCTTACCTTATTTATTTAAGTGAGGTTAAACTTTCGGTAGATAAATTTGTAGCCGATTTAAAAGAAGTTATGAAGAGGTCAAAGAATGTAATAGTTGCTTTAAGTGAAGGAACTGTAATTGAAACGGCAAGTGGAACGGATTCTAATGGTGAGATTGATGCGTTTGGTCACAAACAGCTTGGGGGCAATGGAAGGATTCTTGAAAAGGTGCTGAAAGAAGAGCTTAAGTACAAGGCAAGATATATAGAGTTAAGCCTTGTACAGCGTTGTGCCGGACATTGTCTTAGTGAGACGGATATACTGGAGTCGGCAGAACTAGGCAAGGTGGCAGTAAGGCTTGGACTTGAGGGAAAGTCAGGTAGGATGGCAAGGCTTACAAGAGTTTCAGACAATCCTTATAAGGTGGAATATTCATCTGTAGACATTAAAGAGGTAGCAAACAAAGAAAAAACAGTGCCTTCTGAATGGATAAATGACAACCAAAACGGTGTTACAGAAGAAATGCTTAGATATTTAAGACCACTTATTAAGGGTGAGATGAGTTGTAGATATGAGGATGGTGTGCCGGAGTTTTTTGTGATTTAAGTTGAAAAATATAAAAAATCCATAGTAAATAAAATACATGATAAACTGGGGAAAAAATGCCGCAACCCTAAAAAGGGATTGTGGCATTTTTAAGTTTAGTTTATTGAGTTATTTAGGTAAATTATAAATCGGATTTTATTTCTTTAGTTTCAATATTTTCTCTAGCAGGAGTTTCAACCTTTACATCAATAGAAGAACCAATAGCCTTACCGGTAAGAGTTGCTTTTACTAACTCTCTTATATCTATGCCCAGTCCATTAGTAACCTTATCTAATGAAGTCATAATATCACCGACCATTTTTCCGCTGTTGCCATCACCATACATTGTAATAGAATCAACATTATTAAGAGGTTCTGCAACTGCCTTTGCAATATCAGGAAGAACCTTGACAAGCATTTCAATAACTGCGGCATCTTTCATTTTAAGCATAGCCTCAGCTTTCTTATCTAAACCTTCTGCCTCTGCATTAAGCTTCAGTCTAATAGCCTCAGCTTCAGCCTTACCCTTTGCTTCAATAGCCAAAGCCTCTTGTTCGGCGGCATATTTTTTGGCTTCTGCGGTAGCCTTCATAGCTTCTGCTTCCTGTACTTTCTCATATTTCTCAGCTTCAGCCTTATTCATTTTTTCTATTTTTTCAGCTTCAGCCTGTTGCTGCCTCTTATATTTCTCAGCTTCAGCCTGTTTCTTGACTTCGGCATTAAGCATCTGTTCCTTAACACGAACTTCTCTTTCCTTAACTTCGGCTTCTTTCTCCTGCTTAACAATATTAGCCTCAGCACTCATTCTTTCGATTTCTTTTCTCTGAGTTTCTTTTTCAATAGCATAAGCAGCATCAGCCTTTGCCCGTTTAAGTTCAGCTTCAACCTTAAGCTCTGACTGTCTTATTTCAAGTTCATTATTTTTCTGAGCAATTTCAAGGTCGGCTGCAACTCTGGCATCATTAGCCGCCTTATCTGAACGTGCCTGTTGTTCAGCTATTTCCTGTGTTGCTATAGCTTTAGCTTTGGCAGCATCTTTTCTGATTTTTTCTGTATTGTCAATTCCGAGATTTGTGATAACACCATTCTCATCAACAACGGACTGAATGTTAAAGGCTACAATCTCAAGTCCCATTTCTTCAAGGTCTTTAGTAGCATTTTCCTGAACTTTTTCGGAGAACATGGCTCTTTCTTGAACTATAGCCTTAAGTTCCATCTGTCCGATAATAGCCCTAAGATGTCCTTCAAGGGTATCTCTTGTTTCATCAGCAATCTGCTCAGTCTTTTTGTATAAAAAGTTTCTTATGGCTGCGAGAAATACTTCTTGTTTACTTGTACATATACGTACTTTAACAGCGGCATCTACTTTAACATTAATAAAGTCATAAGTAGGCACATAGTCACTGGTTTTAGTATCTATGGCAACCATTTCAGCAGTCATTACATCAACTCGTTCAAATACAGGAACTTTCCAGCCGGTACGTCCATGAATTATTCGTTGTCCTCTAGGTCCTGAAACAACCTTAATTTCACTTGGACTGGCAGATACAAAACCTGCAAAGAATAAGCCTACAATACCTATAAGAACAAGTATTAAAATGATAATAGTTACAGTAAATTCAGGCATATTTTAATCTCCTTTGGTTTATTTCTACATATATTTTCTCAAAAAATTATCAAAAAATCAATATATTTTGGTAAAAAGAATAAAATATGCCACAAATCTGTAAATATAAGGATTGTGGCACATGATTATTTGGTTGAATAACAAGTTATATGAAAGCTTGTTGAATCATAATGTGACTTAATTGAGAAATTTTACTATATCAAAATAATAATTTACAATCCGACCTGTCAATTTCTTTCATAATATCAGTACCAAATTCTCCGTTAGAAACAATTATATCGAAATCGATAAAATCAGCTAACTTAAAGTACCCGTCTTTAAATTCTTTGCTGTTATCAAGAAGAAGGACTGATTTATAGGAGTTTTTAATCATTTCTTTTTTGCAGAGGGCTTGAGAATCATCTCCCTCAAATATTCCTTCATTTGTAACTGCTTTGCTTGACATAAAGGCTATATCAGCACGAAAATTGCTTATAAAAGCAGAGGCATACTCTCCAATAATGGAAAGACTGCGATTTTTAAGTACACCCGGACAAATATAGCATTTTATATTAGAATAATTGTTCAGCTGGCTGGCAATATTAATTCCGTTTGTGACTACAGTGAGGTTGCTGTAAGGCTTTAAATATGGAATAAATAAACTGACTGTTGATGATGAATCAAGGAAGATTACCATATTATCTTGTAAAAGGGTACGGGCTTTCTTGACAAGCATCAGTTTTTTATCTGTATTTTCCATTTTTCGTATGTTGATAGAATTTTCAGAAGAACTTGGAGAGATGAGGCTTATGCCTCCATGATGTCTTTTGATTATACCCTCTTCTTCAAGCATAATAAGGTCTCTGCGTAAAGTAGACCTAGATACATATAGTCTTTTGCACATATTGGTGATATCCCCAACACCATTTCCATTTGCAAGGTAAGATAAAATCTGTTTTTTCCGTTCTAAATACTTCATAAATAAATCCCCATATTATAATATATCTTTTAGTAACTATTAATAGTATAACACTTTTTCTCAATAAATAAAGAAGAAATTAAAGCTAAATGAACATTTTAGAACAAAAATGAACCAAAAAGGATACTTTTAAAAACTCAAGCCAAATTATTTTCCAAGTATAGATAAAATGTTCATAATATGATATTATCTACTCAATAAGATTTAGTTAAATATCACAAATGTTTTTTGTAAATACATATAACATTTAATAAAAATATTTAAAAAAGACTGAAAATATCTGTATATTTGTCTAAGGAGCATATATGAAAAAAGCACTGGCAATAGACATGGGAGCTACCTCAATAAGGGGAATCTTAGGATATATTGAGGATGGAGAGGTAAAACTCGAAGAGGTTATGAGGTTTTCACATGAAATAAAAAGTTCAAATGGACGCTTGCGTTGGGATTTTGATGAACTTTTGAAGAAAATTGCTCAAACTATAAAAGAGAATTCAGACGAAATTTCATCTGTAGGTATAGATACTTGGGGAGTTGATTTTGGGCTTATAGATGAAGAAGGCAAGCTTGTTGAACCCCCTGTCTGTTATAGAGACCCAAAACATCAGCAGGGCTATGATGAGGCAGTAAAGGCTCTTAGTGAAAAAGAAATCTTTGCTGAAACAGGAACTCAGATTATGAGTATAAACACTTTGTTCCAGCTTTTAGCACTTAAGAAAGTAAATCCTAAGGGATACAAAACAGCAAAGAAACTGCTTATGATGCCTGATTTAATCCAGTATCTGCTTACAGGAAATATGGTTGGAGAGGAAACAATCCTTTCTACAACTCAGATACTTAATCTTAAGACAGGAGATTATAGTGAAAAATTGCTTGAGGCTTATGGACTGGATAGAGAGAAACTTCCAAAGATAGCTAAGGCAGGAACTATAACGGGTAATGTTAAAAATGGGCTTATAAAAGAACTTAAGGATTTTGATGTTGATGTGGTTTCAGTTTGTGGACATGATACGGCAAGTGCAGTGTTGCTTACCAAAGTAATGACAGATGAAGATACAATGTTTTTAAGCTGTGGAACTTGGTCACTGTTTGGAGTAAGGACTGCAAGTCCTGATTTATCTGAAAAGGCTTATGAAAAAGGTCTTACAAATGAGTTAGGTTATGATTCTACACCACTTTTGTTCAAAAATCTTACAGGATTGTATCTGCTTGAAAAATATAAGACAGCTTATGAAAAGGTACTTGGAAAGAAACTTGGTTTTGATGAAATTACAGCCTATGTAGAGAGATCCATTCAGGAAGAAGAAACTATAAAAAATCTGATAGATATGGAAGATCCTAGATTTGGAAGTGAAGAGTCTGATGCAAAGGAAGTTATAGATGAATTCCTTAAAGAAAAAGGTTTGGAACTTCCTGAACATGATATGGATTATTTTAGGGTAATATACGAGAGTATGGTTAAAAAATACTCAGAAGTAAAGGCTGCTCTTGAGGAAATCTCAGGCAAGACCTATAAGAAAGTCCATATGATAGGAGGAGGAGCAAAATCTTCACTTCTCTGCAAGCTGATAGCTAAGAGACTTGATGTGGAGATAACAGCCGGACCTTATGAGGCGTCTGCACTTGGCAATATCTTAGTACAGCTAAAAGCACTCGGAGAAATAAAAACTATCGAAGAAGGACTTGAGGCAGCTTATAAATCACAGGAAATAAAAAAATATTAAACATATAAATATTTTCGGATTACTTATGAATATAGATTTAATTGAAACATTTTCAAAGATTTATAAATTATAGACAATTCGAGAATACACATTAAGGAGGAAAAGAATATGAGTTATCCAAAAATCGGTATCAGACCAACTATTGACGGACGCTGGGGTGGTGTTAGAGAGTCTCTTGAAGACCAGACTATGGGTATGGCTAAGAGGGCTAAAGACCTTATCGAGAGTGAACTTAGATATCCTGACGGAACACCTGTACAGTGTGTAATTTCACCTTGTACAATAGGTGGTGGCGGTGAGGCTGCTAAATGTGAGGAATATTTTTCAACTCAGAATGTAATCGGTACTCTTACAGTAACACCTTGCTGGTGCTATGGTACAGAGACTATGGACTTAAATCCTAACACAATCAAGGCTGTATGGGGCTTTAACGGAACTGAAAGACCGGGTGCCGTTTACCTTGCAGCAGTTATGGCGGCTTATGCACAGAGAGGACTTCCTGCGTTCTCAATTTATGGACATGAAGTTCAGGATAAAGATGATACAACAATTACAGAAGATGTTAAGAAGAAAATTCTTGATTTTGCAAGAGGTGCTATCGCAGTAGGTCTTATGAAGAATAAGTCTTATGTAAACCTTGGTTCAGTATCTATGGGTATTGCAGGTTCTGTAGTAAATGTGGATTTCCTTCAGAAATATCTTGGAATGAGAACTGAATGGGTAGATATGACAGAGATTTTAAGAAGAATTGAGCTTGAAATCTATGACCACGAAGAATATGAGAAGGCTCTTAAATGGGTTCGTGAGAACTGCAAAGAGGGTTATGATACAAATGCGGGTAAGGACTTCCCAGAGGTAATCAAGAAGTCCAGATGGATACCTGACGATAAGCAGTGGGAGTTCTGCGTTAAGCATGCGCTTATTGTTAGAGATATACTTAAAGGCAATCCAAAGCTTGCAGAAATCGGCTGGCACGAAGAGTCACTTGGAAGAAATGCTATAGCAGGTGGTTTCCAGGGACAGAGAATGTGGACAGACTGGCTTCCAAATGCAGACTTTACAGAGGCTATTACAGCTTCAGGCTTTGACTGGAACGGAAAGAGAGAGCCTATTCCATTTGCAACAGAAAACGACACACTTAACGGTGTATCTATGATGCTTGGATGGCTTGTAACAAATAAGGCTGCAATTTTTAGTGATGTAAGAACTTACTGGTCACCTGATGCAGTTAAGAGAGTGACAGGAAAAGAACTTACAGGTAAGGCTGCAAACGGAATTATTCATCTTATCAACTCCGGTGCAAGCTGTTTAGACGGTTCAGCTGCTGCAAAGAATGAAAAGGGCGAAGGCTGCATGAAGGAATGGTGGAATCTTACTGATGAGGATATTAAGGCTTGTGCAGATGCTACCGACTGGTGCAGAGCTAACTATGAATACTTTAGAGGAGGCGGTTTCTCATCACACTTTAAGACAGCAGCAGAAATGCCTGTAACTATGATAAGAACAAATATTGTTGAGGGTGTAGGCCCTACTTTACAGGTAATTGAGGGTTATACCTGTGTACTAGATGATGATGTACATAAGGTTCTTGATGAAAGAACAGACAGAAGTTGGCCAACAACTTGGTTCGCTCCAAATCTTACCACAAAGTCAGCAGACAGTGTTTACAATGTAATGGCTAAGTGGGGTGCTAACCACGGAGCAACAGTTTACGGTCATGTAGGTGATAGACTTATAACTCTTGCATCTATGCTTAGAATACCTGTTGCTTTCCACAATGTAACAGAAGATAGAATTTATAGACCACATTCATTCAATGGATTTGGAACTACTGATTTAGAGAGTCAGGATTTTAGAGCTTGTGCTTATTATGGACCACTTTACAGATAAAGTGTAGAAATTTGATTACAAACTGATTACAAGTTAGAAGTTGTCGCTTTCAAGTATTTAGCAAAATTGACACTCCGAATGATAACATTTCAGACTCGCTCCGGCATCCGCTTCGCTACGCCTAATGCGCTCGCTTAGAAATTTATCATTCGGAGTTGATACCTGAAAAATAAGGATAAAATAGTAAAGCCTTAAAAGATATAAAAAGAAAATAGAAGCGTCTTAACAAGACAGCGGAGGATGAGATTATGTTAATGGAAAAAGCAAGAGAGGAGCTTGTGAAATATGGTAAGAAGCTTGTAACAGCAGGACTTACCAAGGGAACAGGCGGAAATTTAAGTGTATTTGACAGAGAAAATAAAATGGTGGCTATTACACCTTCAGGAATTGACTTTTTTGAAATTCAGCCTGAAGATATCGTAATTATCGACCTTGACGGAAATACAATAGAGGGAACTCGTACTCCTTCATCAGAGTGGGAAATGCATCTCATGCCTTATAGGACAAGAACAGACATAGATGCAGTTATTCATGCTCATGTTATGTATACTACAGTTCTTGCTTGTCTTAGACAGGATCTCCCTGCAACACATTATATGATAGCTGTAGCTGGTCCTACAGTAAGATGTGCTGAGTATGCAACCTATGGTTCACATGAACTCGCTGTAAATGCGTCTAAGGCAATGGAAGACAGAAAGGCGGTTATTTTAGCAAATCATGGTGTGCTGGCAGGAGCAAATGATCTCCTTAATGCGTTTAACATAGTTGAAGAGATTGAGTATTGTTCTGAAGTATATGTAAAGGCTAAGAGTATTGGTGAGCCGGTAGTACTTCCAGATGAAGAAATGACACTTATGGCAGAGAAATTTAAGACTTATGGGCAGAAGAAGAGTATAAGAGAATAGCGTTTGCTAAGGAGTAAATATGGGTGATTTAATACTTTCAATGAAGGGAATTACCAAATCCTTTTCAGGTGTTGCTGCACTTAAAAATGCAGCACTTGACCTGAATGCAGGTGAGGTTGTAGCTCTGATGGGAGAAAATGGAGCCGGCAAATCTACTCTCATGAAGATTTTGACCGGTATTTATTCAAAGGACTCAGGCGAAATTAAGTATATGGGGCAGGAGGTCTGTTTTAAAGGACCTGCTGAGTCTGAAGAAGCAGGAATTTCCATTGTTCACCAAGAGCTGAACATGATGAACGATTTAACTGTAGCCCAGAACCTTTTTATTGGACGTGAGGAAATGAATGGATTCTTCATTGATGATAAGAAGATGAATGAGAAGGCTAAGGAATTGTTCAAGGTCTTGAAAATAGACATCAATCCGGCTGAAAAAATTGGAAATCTTACTGTAGGAAAACAGCAGATGGTAGAAATTGCGAAGGCTATTTCTTCTAAAGCCAAAGTTATTATTTTTGATGAGCCTACTGCGGCACTTACAGATTCTGAGATAGAAGAACTTTTTAAGGTAATAAGGGATTTGAGAAAGCAGGGAACTGCTATGGTTTATATCTCTCACAGAATGGATGAAATTAATGTTATTTCAGATAGAGTTATAGTAATGAGAGATGGTGAATATGTAGGAACTCTTATTACTAAAGAATGTAGTAAAGATGATATAATTAAGTTGATGGTTGGAAGAACTATCTTAGGCGAGCCTAAGATGGTTTCAAATGTAGCTAAAGATGCTCCGGTAGTACTTAAATGTGAAAATCTTAACAGAGGTAAGGCTGTTAAAAATGTAAGCTTTGAGCTGAAAAAGGGAGAAATACTTGGTTTCTCCGGACTTATGGGAGCAGGGCGTACAGAGGTAGCCAGACTTATCTTTGGTGCAGATAAGAAAGATTCAGGAAAAATATTTATAAATGGTAAAGAAGTTACTATAAATACTCCAGAGGATGCAGTAGCACATGGTATAGGCTATCTTTCCGAGGATAGAAAACGTTATGGTCTTATAGTTGAGAAGTCCATAGAGGAAAATACAGTTATTGCCTCATTAAATGACTTTGTAAAAGGAATGTTTATAGATAAGGCAAAGAGCAAGGAAGTTTCGCAGAAATATGTAGAGAGCCTTAAAACTAAGACTCCTAGCGTATCACAGCTTGTTAAGAAGCTTTCCGGCGGAAATCAGCAGAAGGTAGTTATAGCCAAATGGTTAGTAAGAAATTCAGATATCCTTATATTTGATGAGCCTACAAGAGGTATAGATGTAGGTGCAAAGAGCGAGATTTATTCACTTATGGAAAGCCTTGCTAAAGAAGGAAAATCTATAATTATGATATCGTCAGAGCTCCCAGAAGTACTTCGTATGAGCGACAGAATAGTTATTATGTGTGAAGGAAGAATAACAGGAACTCTTGATATCTCAGAAGCTAATCAGGAAGTTATTATGGAATCTGCTACAAAACGGTAAGGGAGATCAACAATGGATATTAAAAAAATATTTTCTAATCAGCGTACAATAGTTATTGCTGCATTGATTTTAATTTGTCTTGCTTTCTCGGTGATTACACCGGATAAATTTCTTCAGATAACCACATTTACCAATATTGCAAAGTCTGCTTATTATGTAGCATTTATGGCAATCGGTGTTACTTTTGTTATCGGTACCGGAGGTATCGACCTTTCTATAGGAACCATAGCCATCTGTTCAGCACTTATAGGTGGAACACTTATGGAAAAAGGTCTTCCTATGGGGCTTGTACTTCTTGTAATACTTTTAAGTGGTGCTGTATTTGGTCTTATAAATGGCTTTATGGTTGCTAAAATGGGATTGCCTGCCTTTATAGCTACCCTCGGAACGATGATGATGTCAAGAGGTCTTGGCTCAATAGTGTCAGGAACTAAGACAATTTCTTTCCCACAGGGAGATTCAGCAGGAGCATGGTTTAGAGAGTTCTTTATGATTACTAAAGATGGTGGTATATTGCCTAAGAACTTCCCAACAGGTTTTGTACTTCTTGCAGTAATAGCAGTAATTATGGCACTTGTATTAAATAAGACAAGAACAGGTCGTTATATCCTTTCGATAGGATCTAACAAGGAAGCTACAAGGCTTTCAGGTATCAATGTAGTTAAATATGAAACACTTGCTTATGTATTTTCAGGTTTTTTTGCAGCACTTGCAGGTATTGCTTATGTAGCTGTATTTACAACAGCACAGCCAAATACAGGTGGTGGTTTTGAGCTTGATGCTATTGCAGGTGTAGTTATTGGAGGAACATCACTTGCAGGTGGTGTAGGTACTATACTTGGAACCATAGTCGGTGTATTTATTATGACGGTATTAAAGATTGGTTTCCCTTATATCGGGGTACAGTCACATTATCAGCTCTTTATTACAGGTATAATCCTTATATTTGCGGTATATATGGATGTACTTAATAGAAAAAGAGGGAAATAAGTGATATAATAAAACTATAATAGTAACGAATCTGTTAATTCCAAATAGATACTCAAATATTTAGGGGTATCAAAGAATTTGGATTAATATATTAAAGGAGGAAAAACAGATGAAAACAAGGAAACTTATGGCAGCACTTCTTAGTACAGTTATGGTAGTATCTGCTCTTACAGCCTGTGGAGGTGGCTCAAAGCCAGCCAGTACACCTACTACAAAGACAAACAGCACAGCTACAACAGCTAGCACACCAGCTAGTACCCCTGCAAGCACACCTGCAAGCACACCAGCTACAACAGATGGTGGTGCAAAGCACATCGATGTTATAGCTAAGGGATTCCAGCATCAGTTCTGGAAAGCAGTAGAGCTTGGAACAAAGAAAGCTGCTGAAGAGTTTGGTGTTGATGTTACTTTCCAGGGTCCTGATAATGAGTCAGCTATCGCACAGCAGGTAGAGTATTTAAATACAGCTATAGCTAAACAGCCAACAGCTATCTGCCTTGCAGCTCTTGATACTCAGGCTAGTATTCCATCAATTCAGTCTGCAATGGAAGCAAATATTCCTATCATTGGATTTGACTCAGGTGTTCCAAATGCTCCGGAAGGTGCAATTAAGGCTAATGCGTCTACAGATAATACAGCAGCAGGAGCACTTGCAGCAGAAGAGCTTTATAAGTTAGTAGAGTCAAAAATTAAGGATGCAAAAGAGCCTGTAAGAATAGGTGTAGTAGCTCAGGAGTCTAACTCACAGTCTATAGTATCTAGAACAAAAGGTTTTGTTGACAAAATGACAGAACTTTGTGGAGTAGAGAATGTGTCTGTTGAAGGACATGATAGCTTAAAGAACGAAAAAGAAGGTGCAAAGGTTATTCTGGATGTAGGTATTCCGGCTGAGGTTAAGGATGTAGATGCTGCAGCAGTAGCGTCTTCAATACTTGAGAAGGCTGACCTCATTGCTATCTATGGTTCAAATGAGTTCGCAGCTAATGCTATAATTACAGCTAATGAAGGTCTTGATAAGGTTGGTGAAGGAAAAGTAGTTGCAGTTGGTTTTGATGCAGGTAAGAAACTTCTTGATGCAGTTAGAAGTAAACTCTTTGCAGGTGCTGTAACTCAGGATCCTGTACAGATTGGTTATCAGGCAGTTAAGCTTGCAGTAGAAGCAGCAGATGGCAAGGAAGTATCTGATGTGGATACAGGTGCTAAGTGGTACAATGCTGACAACATGGATGCAGACGATATTAAGCCTTGCTTATATGAATAATTTATCATTATAAAAGGATGATTAAGAGGCTTACGGCTTAAAATACAAATAAGCAGACGCCAGAAACAGGAGTGCCGGTACTTTAGGCACTCCATTATATAAAACATAATATGTTAAAACATTCACAAATAGAAAGAGGATGCTTATGTTAAAGAATATTCCTAAAATCTTATCTCCTGAACTTTTGGCAGCTCTTTGTGAAATGGGGCATTCAGACAGATTGGTAATCTCGGATGGAAATTTCCCTGCACATACAATGGGAAAAAATGCAAAGGTTATCAGGCTTGACGGACATGGAGTTCCTGAGGTGCTTGATGCTGTACTTCAATTATTTCCACTTGACTGCTATGTGGAGAAATCAGTTTCTCTTATGGAAAAAGTACCCGGTGATACAGTAGAGACTCCAATTTGGAAAGAGTTCGAGGAGATAGTGGCAAAACATGATGACCGTGGTGCTAAGACCATCGGTTTCATTGAGAGATTTAAATTTTATGAGGAGGCTAAGACCTCTTATCTCATAATAGCAACCTCTGAAAAAGCATTGTATGCAAATATAATGTTACAAAAGGGTGTAGTTACAGATTAAGAAAGTGAGGGTAAAAATGGCTAACAAAATTGTATTAAATGAGACTTCCTACCATGGAGCAGGAGCAATTAAGGAAATTACTACTGAGGCTAAGAACAGAGGATTTAAAAAGGCATTTGTATGTTCCGATCCTGACCTTATTAAGTTCAATGTTACAAGCAAGGTAACAGATTTACTTAAGGCTGAAAATATGGATTTTGAGATTTATTCTGAAATTCAGCCAAACCCAACTATTGAAAATGTACAGAGTGGTGTAGCTGCATTTAAGAAGGCGGCAGCAGACTATATTATAGCTATAGGTGGCGGTTCTTCTATGGATACAGCTAAGGCTATCGGTATCATCATTACAAACCCTGAGTTTGAAGATGTAAGAAGTCTTGAGGGACTTTCAGCTACAAAGAAGCCTTGTGTACCTATTTTTGCAGTTCCTACAACAGCAGGTACAGCAGCAGAGGTAACTATCAACTATGTTATTACTGATGTTGAGAAAAAGCGTAAATTTGTGTGCGTAGACCCACACGATATTCCGGTAGTAGCATTTGTTGACCCTGAGATGATGAGCTCTATGCCTAAGGGACTTACAGCGTCAACAGGTATGGATGCACTTACACACGCTATTGAGGGTTATACAACTCTTGGTGCAAATACAATTACAGATATGTTCAACTTAAAGGCTATTGAACTTATTGCAAAGAGCCTTAGGGGAGCAGTTGAGAATACAAAAGAAGGCAGAGAGGGTATGGCTCTTGGCCAGTATCTTACAGGTATGGGATTCTCTAACTGTGGTCTTGGTATAGTTCATTCTATGGCACATTCTTTAGGTGCTGTATATGATACACCACATGGTGTGGCTAATGCTATCCTCCTTCCTACAGTAATGGAGTACAATGCAGAGGCTACAGGCGAGAAATTAAAAGATGTTGCTATCGCTATGGGTGTTGAAGGTGTAGAGAAGATGAGTAAAGAAGAGTATAGAAAGGCAGCAGTTGATGCTGTTAAGAAGTTGTCTCAGGATGTAGGTATTCCTGCTGACCTTAAGGCTATAGTTAAGCCTGAGGATCTTGACTTCCTTACACAGTCTGCTATGGATGATGCTTGCAGACCTGGTAACCCAAAGGAGCCTACATTTGAGGATATCAAGAACCTTTATCTTAAGCTTATGTAATTTGGCGTAAATTGTCGTAAATGAGATGATTTAGGTTTATATGAATAATTTGTCCCCTGCTGAAATGAAATATTTCAGTGGGGGATTTTGACATGTATGGCTTATCATACTAAGTGTTTGTAAAGCATGCGTTTTTGCAAGGATTGCGGGAGGTGAAGCCGAAGAAATCCTGTATAATTGGGTGTCAAATACTTTTGACACCCACATCATATGGTGATAAAATTACGATAAGTAGACTGATTGTTAGGGAGGTGACTATGCAATTCGATTATGCACTTCTAAGTAATAAGGGAGAATTTACAATATTTCATTATGGAGACTATGTTATAAGATTTAAAGCACCATATTCATTAGAAAAATATACAGAGATAAAAGAATGGGACAGAGGATATCTGGTTGTTATGGCTAAATATAAACATAATAAAGAAAGTGAAGAAGAGTACATTGACTTGGTTCCGATACTGGAGAAACTGTATATTACACCGGATGAATTTTTAAGACCAATTAAGGGGGTGAAAATAGAAAATGCTTGATATTATCGAAATAGCAGATGAGGCAGATATGATTGTTAATGGCTATGCATTTACCAGATGTGATGAGGGCTTTATAAAGGATAATTATAAAGCTATGTATATGAAATGGTCTGAATATAGCAGAAAAGGATATTACAAAGGAAATAATTAAAGTAATTTGTCTATACCAAATCCGGACAGAAAAAAGTCCACTTTTGGTATAGATATTTTTTTGATTTACCGATAGTTATATACTTTCTTATAATATAGTGATAAACTTATGATAAATAGATGGATTATTATGGAGGTATTTATGACAGAGGATAAAAATCTTGTCATAGTTGACAATAGAGAAATACAGAGTATGATTTACACATTCAGGGGCAGGCAGGTAATGCTTGATAGTAATCTTGCAAGGTTGTATCAGGTGGAGACTAAAGTTTTTAATCAGGCGGTTAAAAGAAATATAAATAGGTTCCCAGAAAGTTTTAGATTTCAACTAACTGACTCTGAGTATGAAAACTTGAGGTCACAAATTGTGACCTCAAGTTTAAGTGGTGGTCATGGCGGTAGAAGATATATGCCTTATGTTTTTACGGAACAAGGTATTGCTATGTTATCTGCGGTGCTTAAGAGTGAGATTGCGGTAGAAGTAAGCATTAAGATTATGAATAGTTTTGTTGAAATGCGAAAGTTTCTGCTTTCCAATCAGGAGCTTTTCTCAAGGCTTGATAAAGTTGAACTTAGACAGATTGAGTTTGAGAAGAAAATTGATTCAAAGAATGCTGATACTGATAAAAAGCTGGAAGAAGTCTTTGACTACATAGCCACAACAAAAGAGGTGAAACAGAAAATCTTTTTCAACGGTCAGATATATGATGCTTTCAGCATTATGGTAGAAATTGTAGAAAAAGCAAGGGAAGAGCTTATACTGATAGACAACTATGTGGATGTAAATACCCTTAATATCCTGAGCAAGAAGAGAAAAGAAGTTGATGTGCTGATTGTCACATCTGGAAAAGGAAATCTTACAGAGAAGGATATTGCTAAGTTCAATTCACAGTATCCGAAGCTTATGGTGAAAATAAATAAGGACTTCCATGACAGATTTATTATCATAGACAGAAAAGAGGTTTATCATATAGGAGCATCTATAAAGGATGCTGGAAAGAAGAGTTTTGGAATTACAAAGCTGGATGTAGAAGATCTAACTAAAAGCCTGTTAGATAAAGTTTTGTAGGGATATAAAAGTCTGATGGGTTATATATAGGACTAAAATATAAAAACAAAGTGGACGAAATGAAACCAAGTTAGAATTATTATAACATTTTAAACTCACACATTAAAAGGTCGGTAAACTATGGATTTATATAAGATAATGTTAGTAGATGATGAAGAGGAAGTTCGTACAAGCATCATTAAGAAGATGGATTGGAGAGCGAATGGCTTTGAAGTAGTGGGTGATGCGGAAAATGGCAGGGATGCACTTGAAAAAATAGAAGTTCTAGAACCCAATGTAATCATTACGGATATAAAGATGCCTTATATGGATGGGCTTGCACTTACGGAAAGCCTAAGGCAGAAATTTCCGTCTATTAAAGTTATCATTTTTTCAGGCTTTGATGATTTTTCATATGCAAAAGAGGCTATAAGGCTCGGTGTTACAGAGTATATTTTAAAGCCTGTCAATGTAGATGAACTTACAGAAATTTTAAAAAAAGTCAGGGCAAAACTTGATGAAGAGATAGAGTCGGTAAGAAACATAGATATTTTAAGGGAGAACTACAAAGCAAGCCTTCCTGTACTTAGAGAACAGTTTTTAAATAAGCTGATTATTAAAAAGGGACTTTTTGATGAGGACTCAATAAATGCTTATCTTAGAGAATATAACATGGACATTGGTAATGCAAACAAATGGGTAGCCTGCATTGTAAACATAGAACTTGAAAATGCTAATATAAGGGGAGAACTTCTAAAAGAAAAGGAACTGATTCCTATATATGTGAAAAAATTTATAGAAGAAAAACTTACTCCTTATTATAGAAGTGTAGTCTTTGACTCCATTCAGGATACAGAGCCTGTAATAATTGTAGCGATAGATGATGAGAATAGCCAGACAGGGCTTACAGATGTGATGAGAGATGTGTGTAAGAGTGCAAAGAGGGTGCTTGGAGTAGGGATTACAGTGGGAATAGGACGCAGTAGCCAAACCCTTTCAGAGATTTCAGCCTCGTACAAGACTGCCGTAGATGCAGTAGGATATAAGAAAATAGTCGGAACAGAAGATGTAGTCTATATTCATGACATGGAGCCTGTAAGTACAGGTGTACTCAGATTTGAAGAAAAAGATGAGGAAGAACTTGTTTCGGCAATTAAGTTTGGTGGAGAAGATAGGATAGCAGAAGTAGTATCCGGTCTTGCAAATAAACTGGATGAAGTGAAGGTACATTCCAGACAGTATCAGGCATATATGCTAAGGATAGTGACCTGTATTATGGATTTAATGCAACAGTATGAAATAAGCCTTGCAGGAATTGAGAACTATATGGAAATAGTTTCCAAAATTAAAGAGGGTGACAGTTTTAAAGATTGGCTAATAGGTATATGCAATAATATTAATGAAGGTCTTCAACAAAAAAGAGAATCAACTTCAAAGCAGATTATTAATGAAGCTAAAGAATATATTTTGGAAAACTACACCAACGCAGAACTCTCTCTTGAAATTATCTGCCGTCATCTTCACCTTAGTCCTGCGTATTTTTCAAGCCTTTTTAAGAAAGAAACAGGACAAACCTATATAAATTATCTTACTGATATAAGGCTTAATAAGGCAGTAGAACTTCTAAGTACAACTGATGAAAAGACATATATGATAGCTGAGAAGGTAGGATATTTGGAACAGAATTATTTTAGCTATGTATTTAAGAAAAAATTTGGAGTATCACCGACTAAATACAGAACAGGAAAATAAAAGATGCAGGCTGAAAAAAAGAAAATTACTTACAACAGGAGTATAAGAAATTCAATATTCATTTATTTTACTATTTCTTCGCTAGTTGCAGTATTTTTGATAGTGATATCTATATATTCAAGGCTTTCTTCTCAGCTTGCGGATACCGTAAAGCAGGAGAATATAAGCCTTATTAATCGTGTAAATGCATCTATGGAAGTTTATTTAAGAAATATAATGAAACTTTCAGATACTATTTATTATGGAATAATTAAAAATGTTAATCTTTCTGAAACATCTATTAATGAGGAAATGACTCTTTTGTACAATAACAATAAGGAACAGGTGCTAAATATTGCATTGATTTCAAAGGATGGAAAGCCGATTAGTGCAGTGCCTGCATCAAGATTTAGAAAGAATTTTGAGGTGGGGCAGGAAGAGTGGTTTATAAATGCTCTTAACAAGACGGAAAACATACATTTTACCCTTCCACATGTACAAAAACTCTTTGAAAAGGGAGACAATAGTTATAGATGGGTGGTGACTATGTCAAGAGCAGTTGAAGTCACCATGGGAGGAAGTACGGAGCAGGCGGTGCTTTTAATAGATATGGCATATCAGGGACTTGATGAGGTATTAGATGAGGTTTCACTTGGAAATGGTGGTTACATTTATCTTATGGATTCAACCGGTGAAATAATCTGGCATCCGAAATTTGAACTTATTGCCTCAGGCAGGGTTAAGGAAAATAATCTGTTTGCCACAAAATATAGTGATGGAAGTATAGAAGAAGAATTTAATAATACAGCTCGGACTGTGGTAATAAAGACGGTAGGATATACAGGATGGAAACTGGTCGGTGTTATAAAGGGAACAGGAATTTCGCTAAATACTATCAAAACCAGATTGTTTATTGTATTTGTAATTTTTCTCATTATTTTCATAGTGGTACTTATAAATTCATATATTTCGTTTAGAGTGACAGACCCAATTAGAGAACTTGAAAAGTCTGTAAAAAAGCTTGAAGAGGGCAATTTGGATGCAGACATATACATGGGAGGCTCCTATGAAATCCAACATTTGGGCAAGTCTGTACAGGACATGAAACATAGGATAAAGGGGTTGATGCAGGATATTGTAACGGAGCATGAAGAGAAGAGAAAGAGCGAATTTGATTCGTTACAGGCTCAGATTAATCCACATTTTTTATACAATACACTGGATATTATAGTTTGGCAGATAGAAAATGAGAAACAGTCAGAAGCAGTACATACTGTTACTGCCCTTGCAAGATTTTTCAGGCTTTCCCTTGGAAAGGGGAAAAATATAGTTACTGTCAAAGCTGAAATAGAGCATATAAAAAACTATCTTATGATTCAGCATATGCGTTTTAAAAATAAATTCGATTATGAATTTGAGATAGAAGAGGATGTGCTGGAGCTTTCATCTCTTAAGCTTATGCTCCAACCTTTGGTTGAAAATGCTATTTATCATGGCATGGAATTTATGGATGGGGACGGACTTATCAAGATAAAGGCTTGGCGTGAAGTTGATGAACTTTATCTGTCTGTAACTGACAACGGTCTTGGTATGACAGAGGACAAGGTAAGCTTGGTGCTTTCAGGCAAAAGTAATTCCGGTAACGGCAGAGGCTCAGGCATAGGAGTTAAGAATGTAAATGAGAGGATAAAACTTTATTTTGGTGATAAGTATGGGCTAAAAATAGACTCAGAGCCGGATGTAGGTACTACTATTATTATACATTTGCCGGCGAAGGAGTATGAGGAGGAAAATATATAGAGATAAGTTTTGGACTTGTAAGTTGGGAAAAATGTTAAAATATAAAGTTTCAGACCTATAGGTCAGAAAGTTTATTAAAATGTAAAGTTTCAGACTTGGAAGTAAGAAAAAGCTTAAACTATACTGCAATTATACTTGATTAGCCTTAATAAAACATATATAATCTGAATTAGATTTTGCAAAAAATCTGCAAAATGGAGGTGATTATATGCTATTGGAATTTAGAGCAAAGAACTATAAATCATTTAAGGATGAACTTGTATTTTCGATGATACCTGCTCCTAAACAAAAGGGACTTGATTATAGTATTTTATCTGAAAAAATTAGAAAGAAAGAATATAAGGGTTTAAGTTCTGCGGTAGTGTATGGTGCTAATGCATCTGGAAAAACTAACATCATAGGGGCTATGGATACTTTTAAAAGAATAGTGCTTAGGGGAAATATCCACAATGCTGAAAATAGTTCTCCGAATATGGCGGCATATAAACTTGAACTCATTCCTAATAACAGTGATGAGTGTGAAGAGCCTGTGAGTTTTTTTATCAAATTTATTGAAGAAGGATATATCTTTGAGTATTCATTTTCAATTTATATTGGTAAATTTCTGGATTTAAGCTCTAAGAGAAAGGTGATAAAAGAATGTCTTAAAATTAATGATGTGATTTCATTTGACAGAGAAGATAGTGTATTGAAAGTAACACCAAGTCAAGACTATATAGGTAAATTTGGAGAAAATATAAAAGATATTATTGACAATATCGTTAAGAAAAACTTGAATGATGAAGAACTTTTTTTGACAAACGGTTTTAAGAATATATTTGATTCTAAAGTGGCTAATATTATAATAAATTGGTTAAACGCAGAATTTAATGTGATTTATCGGGCTGATAATATGCAGTTTATTCCACCAAAAACAGCTAAAATAGAAGAAATATCATTTATAAATGATATTATAAATGAGGGAGCAAAGCTGTTTGGTATAAATTCGAATGGGCTTATCTATGCTTCGGATGATAATGGGAAAATAAGTCTTGGTTCTTCTTTTATGGATAATAAAGGTAAAGAGGCAATAATACCGGCAGAGATATATGAATCCTATGGAACAATTCGTTTTGCCAATATATTTCCGTTAGTAATTGTGACACTTGTAACTGGAGGGGTATTGGTTGTAGATGAATTTGATGCATCAATACATCCTATGGTATTGATGAATATTATAAATATTTTTCATAATGATGAGCTAAACAAAAAACACGCTCAGTTAATATTTAATACACACAATCCTATTTTTTTGAACTCAAATTTATTTAGGCGTGATGAAATAAAATTTGTTGAAAGAGATGATGATACTCATTGCAGCACATTATATTCTTTATCAGATTTTGGGACAGCGGGTAGAGGAGGAGTGCGTAAAAATGAGGATTATATGAAAAATTATTTTGTAGACAGATATGGAGCAATAAGAGATATTGATTTTACACCCATTATTGAGCGGTTTTTGAAAGAGGAGAAAGAGGTATAAGAATGAGGAAGGAAACGAAAAAATACTATTTTTCAGTAGAAGGAGAAACTGAAAAATGGTACTTGGACTGGCTTCAAAATACAATAAACTCTGTATATGACTCAAAATATAAGGTGAAATTAGAATCTAAAGTAGAGAAAGATCCTTGCTCTTATGCTAAAAGAATAACTATTCTTGGAGAAACAAATTTAACACATATATTTGATAAAGAAAGTGAAGAGCTTAATCATAAAAAGCAGTTTAATAACACTTTAGATAGTATGAAAAAGGCTGAAAAAATTAAAACCGGAATAAGATATAAATTAGGATACAGTAATTTTACATTTGAATTATGGATGATTTTACATAAAATAAACTGTAATGGTGTAAAAACTGACCGTAGCCAATATTTGAAGGATATTAATAAAGCATATGGTGAAAAATTTAGAGATTTAAAAGAATATAAAGAAGAAAATAATTTTAAGCGTATATTGGAGAAACTTACCATTAGTGATGTGAATGAGGCTGTAAAGAGAGCTAAGTTAATTATGGATAGAAATAAGGAAAATAATAAATTGGAGAAATATAAAGGTTATAGTTTTTATAATGAAAATCCGTCACTTTCAGTAGGGGAGGTTATAGGCAATATCTTAAAGGAGTCCCTATGAATAAAAAAACAATAATTTTCTGGCTCATATATGCAGCTATTCTTATCTTCCTATACATTTTCTCTGCCACAGACCTTATCATAAAAGAAAATGAGGCAAGGGTATATCCTATATCAGTGCTTGTAGATGGAATTTCCGGAGAAAACTATGCAAACATGAAAAAGGGAATGGATGAGGCTGCTTATGAGAATAATGTAGACATGAGATTTCCTGCTGTTGCAGAGAATATAACAATGGAAGAAAAACTTGAAATAGCTGAAGATGAGATAGAGGCCGGAGCTGTGGCAATAATTATAGGCAATAGATGGAAAGATGAGATTGCAGACAAAATAAGAATGAGACATAAAGATTTTCCAGTCTTGATATTAGGGAGTTCAAAGAAAAATGAAAGCATTTACATAGATTATGATAAGATTGTGAAAAATTTATCAGAAAATATAATAAAGGTGGAAAGTAAAGATAACAAGTTATGTATTGTTTCGGAAGACTTTTCTGATGAAGACTTTGAAAATGTCAGACGAGAATTGAAAAGACAGCTTGAACCCATTGGATATAAGTTTGAGTTTGCAGAAGGAGAAGGTCCTAAGCTTGAAAAACAGCTTAAAGCTTTTGGAAAAAGCCATGTAGCTTTTGTGTCATTAGATAAAGAAAGTACCGTAAGGGTGGTTAAATATGTAAGTGACAATAATTTTAATACTGCAATCTATGCTACAGGAGCTACTACTTATCTGTTAGGTAAGCTTGAAGAGGGAGAAATAAAGGGAATTGTGGCTTGGAATGAGTATGATATGGGGTATTTTATGATAGACAAACTTATGAGAATGTTGACGGATAAAGGCAAGATAACTAAAGATGAAATAGCAGTATTTTATATTACCACTGAAGATTTAAAAAATGAAGACTATATAAAGATGCTTTATCCAATTAATGGGTAGGGAGGCATTAAAGTAATGAAGAAAGAAATGATTTGTAGGCTGATTTTAGCTATTTTTATTATTATAGTAATTATTGGGGTGATATTATTTAATAAAAATGAAAATGAAGTAGCCGAAAAAAAGAATATAAGAATAGGTGTAAGCTTATATCGTTTTAATGATACATTTATATCAAGTATTAAGAAAGAAATGGAAACTTATGTAAAGTATTATGAAAAGGGTAATGGAATAAAACTTAACATGGAAATAGTGGATGCAGGAGGAAGTCAGTTTACCCAAAACAAGCAGGTGGATCGTTTTATCTCGCTAAACTACGATGTAATATGTATCAATCCGGTTGAGAGGGCAGATGCCTCAGTTATTATAGACAAGGCTCTTGTAGCAGGTATTCCGGTAGTTTTTTTTAATAGAGAGCCTGTAGAAGATGATATGAGGCGTTCTGATAAATTCTGCTATGTAGGGGCAGATGCAAAGGAGTCGGCTATCCTGGAGGGACAGATTTTAGTGGATGCCTATAATAAGGATAATTCACTGCTAGACCTGAATGGAGATGGTGAGGTAAGTTATATTTTGCTTGAGGGAGAGGCGAGTCATCAGGACTCTATAGTAAGGACGGAATGGCTGATAAATACCTTAAAATCAGGAGGAGTTCCTATAAAAAAGCTGGCAGGCGATATTGCCAACTGGGACAGGAGTCAGGCAGCTGCCTTAATGGAAGGCTTTGTAAAAAAATATGGAGAAGAAATAGAACTGGTTTTGTCTAATAATGATGATATGGCACTGGGAGCGATAGATATAATAAAAGGTGAAGAGAAATTAAAAAATGTAAAGATAGTTGGTGTAGATGCGACAGCTCCGGCACTGGAGGCTATAAAAAAGGGAGAACTTTTTGGAAGTGTTTCAAGCGATAAGTCGGAATATGCAAGGGCAATAATTGAATTTGCAATAGCCAAGGCTACAGATAGAGAGTTGCCGGAGGATATAAAGAATAAGTCTGTAGATGAAAAATACTATAATGTAAGCCAATATGTAGTAACTGTAGAAAGCTTATCGAAAAATATACATTAAAATTGGTTAAAAAATTAAATATTTATTAATTAAATGTATAAATATTGTAACCATGATAAATTATTGTTATAATATATGTATACAATGTAGGGCTTTAGAGATACGCTCTAAAACATTGATATTATAACAGTAAAAGGAGGATGTGTATGAGAAAAAGTTTCATTTTTAGGAGAATTTGTGTTATTGCTATGGTACTTGCAATATGTTTGGTATCTTGGCAGGGGCAGTGGTGGATTACAGCAGAGGCGGCTGATAGCGGTGCAGAGGCACTTGTAAAACCGGACGATATAACAGCTAAAGTAACATTGGATGACCAAACTCCTGCAGAAGGTAAATTTACATTTGAACTGATTGATGAAAATAATAATGTGCTTGAGGAAGTTAAAAATGATGCAAATGGAAATATAAAATTTACAAAAAAGTTTTTAGCGAAGTTAGATGGCAAATACCAAATAAAACAGAAGAAAGATGAGACTGTATCTGATATTGAATATGGAGAGGATTCAAAAGCTCTTAAAATAAAGGTTGAAGAAGAAACTGTACCGGGAGATGAAGGTAAGTTTGATAATGCAATAAAGTTTGTAGGTAATGCTGATGCACATGGTAAGATAACAGTAGACTATTGGATAAATGGAGAAACAGAAAAACATCAGACAGATGCATATTGTATAAATACAGACATTGAGTTACAAGCTAATACAAAATTTGAAGATATAAAAGATCCAACTACAGAACAGCTTGCACAGTATATAGTGAAGGATTTTTATAATGCTGAAAGTGAAGTTATTAATAAGGGTAATACTTTTGTAAGACACTCTTATGAAAAGAATACAGACAGTGTTATTGATGAAATTCAATATATGTATGGCGAGGATCCTGTAAAGGTATTGAAAAAGACATTGTATTATTTAGAAAAGATTCCTCTTAATGCTGACTATACTCCATCTGGAATACATAATGGGAATGATTATAAGCAGAATGCCGTATGGGCGGCCTGTGGCGGTACTTGGGGTACAAAACGCCAGTATGTTTATAAAAGGAATGGAGAAAATGAAGAGATAACATCTAATTCATTACCACAAAAAGCCTTTGATTATATTAAAGCTAATAATAGAGTTTCTCAAATTACAGATGAGAATATAAAAAATTATCATGTAATCATATTCGTTTCTGATGGAAATTATAGCCAGCCTGTAGCCTTTGGTTATGAAACTGTATATAACGCAGATAGAAAAGTAAAGAAAACAGTAATAGAGCCAATTGAGTTTAAGAATACAACTAAGAATAAACAAGGTGTTCCTAATATAGTTCCTATACAGAGTAATGAAATACCTGAAGAACCTAAAGAAGTTCCTCAAAAGCCTGAAGAAGTAAAGGAAGAACCTAAGGAAACTCCAAAAAAGCCTGAAGAAGTAAATGAAGAACCTAAGCAGACAGATGAGACAGTAGAGAAGGACTTTGAAGAGGAGTCAGAAGAGGAGTCAGAAGAGGACTCAGAAGGAGAAAATGTTTCTGAAACAGATCCGAGGGAAACACCTGAACCGGAAGAAGTACCGGAAGTTACAGAGCCAAATAGAGAGAACAGCATTCCACAATATCCGGTAAATGCAATGCCGGATGCTAATGATCCTAACAGTCCGGATGAGTTTATAGCTGTAAATGCTGATGGAACTCCACAGGGAAAATATATAAAGAAAACATTGCCGGATGGAAGTAAGGAGTATGTGCTTGTAGATGACGATGGAGTGCCTAGAGGTGTTGCAACTTTACCTAGAACAGGTGCAAGAGATAGTATGGCTTATTATATGGGAGGGACTGTTTTGTTAGTCCTTGCGGGTTTCGTAATAAGGAAAAAATATGATTAAAAATACTATAATGTAAGCCAATATGTAGTAACTGTAGAAAGCTTATCAAAAAATACACATTAGTATAGTGAAAAATAGCTAAAAAAATCTTATAATTACAGAAAAAAATTCTATATATTAACTTAATGATTTTTGATATACTGAACGAGTGAATGATTGAGTCAAAGGACTCGTAAAAAAAGGAGGAAGTATAATCATGAAAAAGAGAGCATTATCACTTATGTTAGTTGCTGCTACAGCAATTTCATTATCAGCTTGCGGAGGCGGTGGCTCAAAGCCTGCTTCTGACACAAAGACATCAAGTGCAGCAAAGAGCAATACAGCAGCTTCTGCTTCTAAAACATCATCAGTAGCACAGACTACAGGTGAAGTAGAGAACGCAAAAAAACCTTTAGTATGGTTCAACCGCCAGCCATCAAGCTCAGCTACAGGAGAACTTGATATGGCAGCCCTTAGTTTCAATGAGAATACATACTATGTAGGTTTTAATGCTACACAGGGTGCTGAATTACAGGGTAAGATGATTAAAGATTATATCGAGAAGAATGCAGATATGATTGATCGTAATGGAGATGGAGTTATCGGTTATGTACTTGCTATCGGTGATGTTGGTCATAACGATTCTATCGCTCGTACAAGAGGTGTTCGTAGTGCACTTGGTACAGCAGTTGAGAAAGATGGCAATATCGTAAGTGATCCTGTTGGAACAAATACAGATGGTTCAGCTACAGTTGTTAAAGATGGTGAGCTTGAAGTTGGTGGAAAGAAATTTAAGGTTCGTGAGCTTGCTTCTCAGGAAATGAAAACAGCAGCAGGTGCTACTTGGGATGCTCCTACAGCAGGTAACGCAGTTGGTACTTGGTCAGCTTCTTTCGGTGAGCAGATAGATATAGTAGCTTCTAATAACGATGGTATGGGCATGGCTATGTTCAATGCTTGGTCAAAAGAGCAGAAAGTTCCTACTTTCGGATATGATGCAAACAGCGATGCAGTTGCAGCTATCGGAGATGGATACGGCGGAACTATCAGCCAGCATGCAGATGTTCAGGCTTACTTAACACTTCGTGTACTTCGTAATGCGCTTGATGGTGTAGATGTAAATACAGGTATTTCTACTGCTGATGAGGCAGGTAATGTACTTAAAGAGGGTGAGGACTATGAGTATAATGCAGAGCAGAGATCTTACTATGCATTAAACCTTGCAGTAACAGCTGATAACTATCAGAACTTCCTTGATGCAACAGTTCCTTTTGCTCCTGTTGCAAAGCAGCTTGATGCAGCTAAGAGTCCAGAGAAGAAGGTATGGCTCAATATCTACAACTCAGCTGATAACTTCTTAGGTGCTACATATCAGCCACTTCTTCAGAAGTATGACAAGTTATTAAACCTCAATGTTGAGTATATCGCCGGTGATGGACAGACTGAGTCTAACATAACAAATAGACTTGGTAACCCTAGTGAGTACGATGCATTTGCTATCAACATGGTTAAGACAGACAATGCAGCTTCTTATACAGCTCTTCTTAAATAATTTTAAGAACAGATATAAAAGCTTTAAAGCATTAGGTGGCGGCTTATGCCGTCACCTTTTTTAACAGGAAGCATACACAAGGTATTTGAATAAGATATAGCAGGGGTATTAATTATGGAAGATAAAAACAATGAGACTATCTTATCGATACGCGGCATGAGTAAGTCTTTTGGCAGGAATAGAGTTTTACAGCATATTAATTTAGATGTAAAGCGTGGCACGGTTATGGGACTTATGGGTGAGAATGGCGCAGGCAAGTCCACTATGATGAAGTGCCTCTTCGGTACTTACCAAAAGGATGATGGAGTCATTATATTAGATGGGAAAGAAGTAAACTTTTCAGGTCCCAAAGATGCACTTGAAAATGGAATAGCAATGGTTCATCAGGAGCTCAATCAGTGTCTGGAAAGAAGTGTGGTAGACAATTTATTTTTAGGCAGATGCCCTGTAAATTCGTTAGGAATAGTAGATGAAGCAAGAATGAGAAAAGAGGCGTCAGAGCTTTTTCGCAAATTAGGTATGACTATAAACCTAACTCAGCCTATGGGTAAAATGTCAGTTTCACAGCGTCAGATGTGTGAGATTGCGAAGGCTATATCCTACAATTCAAAGGTAATTGTACTTGACGAGCCTACCTCTTCGCTGAATATTCAGGAAGTAAATAAATTATTTGAGATGATGAGGATGCTGAAAGAAAAAGGTATTTCTCTTATTTACATATCTCATAAGATGGATGAGATATTTGAAATTTGTGATGAAATTTCAGTTCTTAGAGATGGTAATTTGGTTATGACTAAGCCATCAGCCGAGACAAATATGAATGAACTTATTACAGCAATGGTAGGAAGAGTGCTTGAAAACCGTTTCCCTCCTGTAGATAATGAGCCGGGTGAGCCTGTACTTTCTATTAAGAATCTTTCTACAAAGTTTAAGCCGCAGCTTCAGGATATAAGTTTTGATGTAAGAAAAGGAGAGATATTCGGACTTTATGGACTTGTAGGAGCAGGAAGAACAGAGCTTCTTGAAACTATTTTCGGTGTGAGAACCAGAGCTTCAGGTAGAGTTTATTTTAAGAATAAGCTGATGAACTTTGATAGTGCTATAGAAGCTATGGAAAGTGGTTTTGCTATGATTACTGAGGAAAGAAAGGCAAACGGACTGTTCTTAAAGGGAGATTTAACCTTTAATACAACCATAGCTAACCTTCACCAGTATATGTCAGGTGCCATCCTTTCAGACCAGAAGATGGTTAAGGCAACTGCTAAGGAAATTAAGATAATGCGCACTAAGTGTATGGGTCCATCGGACCTTATTTCCAGCCTTTCAGGAGGAAACCAGCAGAAGGTTATTTTTGGAAAATGGCTTGAACGTCAGCCACAAGTATTTATGATGGATGAGCCTACCAGAGGTATTGATGTTGGAGCAAAATATGAAATCTATGAGCTAATAATAAAGATGGCTAAAGAAGGAAAGACTGTAATAGTTGTATCTTCTGAAATGCCTGAAATCTTAGGTATTACTAACCGTATCGGAGTTATGAGTAATGGTAGACTTTCGGGTATAGTAAATACTAAAGAGACTGATCAGGAAGAGCTGCTTAGATTGAGTGCAAAATACCTATAAATGAGGGAGATTAAGGTTATGAGTAAAATATTAACAGTGGAAGAAGAGAATAAGCTGTGTAAGCCTATAGATGATTTCGTAGGTAAGATTCAGGAAAAAATCGATGCACTGAGAGCCGATGGAACTGATAAGGTTATATCTCTCCAGAGCTTGATAGAAAGTGTAAAAAGAGATAAGACCCTTTCAGCAGATGAGAGAAATAAAGAGATTTCAGAGCTTCAGGCAGAGCTTAAAAAGGCTGAGTCAGTCGAAAATGCAAATAAAGACCAGATTGCAAAATATATAAGTGAAGCAGAGGCTTATATAGATGCACATTTTGACAAAGAATACTACAAGCCTTTAGTTGCAAGCTGTGAAGAGGCTAAAAAAGAGGCAAAGGCTGAGTATCAGTCAAAACTTGGTAAATTAGCCGCAGAGCATAAGGAAAATCTATCAAAGCTTTCAGACCATCAGGAAATAAAAGATGAGAACTATGTATATAAAAATCGTCTTTTTGATGCAAAACTTGAGTATGAAAAGCATATTCAGGACATAAAGGATAGAAAGATGGAGGCATTCAGCCATAAGTACCATCTTATTGATTTACTTAGAATGTCTAAGTTTACCTTTATGCAGAATCATAAGATTAAGGTAGAGAATTATAAGTACAGTTTCAGTATTAAGAAATATCTTTTGCAGAACGGTCTGTACATCGCAATTATCCTGATATTCATAGGACTTAGTATAATTACGCCTGTGTTAAAGGGACCACAGACACACCTGCTTACTTATAACAATGTACTTAACATTTTACAGCAGGCATCTCCTAAGATGTATCTTGCTCTTGGAGTTGCAGGTCTTATCCTCCTTACCGGTACCGACCTTTCTATCGGTCGTATGATAGGTATGGGTATGACGGTGGCGACTATAATCATGCATCAGGGTGCAAATACAGGTCAGGTATTTGGCCATGCATTCGATTTTACGGGACTTCCTGTTGGAGTGAGAGTTGTACTTGCTTTAGTTGTTTGTATAATACTTTGTACTTTCTTTACGGCAATAGCAGGTTTCTTTACGGCTAAGTTTAAAATGCATCCGTTCATTTCAACAATGGCGAATATGCTTGTTATCTTCGGTTTAGCTACTTACGCTACAAAGGGTGTGTCCTTTGGTGCTATTGAGTCAAATATTCCGGATATGATTATACCTAAGTTAAACGGTTTTCCAACTATTATTCTTTGGGCAGTTGCAGCTATAGCTGTAGTTTGGTTTATTTGGAACAAGACTCCTTTTGGAAAGAATCTTTATGCTGTAGGTGGTAACCCTGAGGCAGCATCTGCATCCGGTATTTCGGTATTTGCAGTTACCCTCGGAGCATTTATCCTTGCAGGTATCCTTTATGGTTTCGGTGCTTGGCTTGAGTGTGCGAGAATGGTTGGTTCAGGCTCAGCAGCTTATGGACAGGGCTGGGAGATGGATGCTATTGCAGCCTGCGTAGTTGGTGGTATTTCCTTTACCGGTGGTATCGGTAAGATTTCAGGTGTAGTTGTGGGTGTACTTATCTTTACAGCACTTACCTACTCACTCACCATTCTTGGTATAGATACTAACTTACAGTTCGTATTTGAAGGTATCATCATACTTGTAGCTGTAACTCTTGACTGCTTAAAGTATGTACAGAAGAAGTAAATAAAAGATATTAGTTTAGCCTCCGATGTTTGGTCGGAGGCTTTAGTATTTTTGATATGTGTAGTCACATGAAAGGAGTAAAAGCACAACTTAAAAAAACATAAATTTTATAAAAATCTGTTAATATATATTGAAATTTCTAAACAATCCTATTAATATAACTAATATATAGAACAATTTATAGTTTATATATTTAATTAGGAAAGGGAATTGATTAGAGATGGAAAAATATGCGATATATGCGATAGTAATAGCAGTATTTGTAATAAGGTTGGCATTTTTGAAAATATCGAAGAAAAATGAGAAAAATATTCTTGAAAATGGTGGCAGTGAATATGGAGTAAAGAACAGTAAGAGAATTACTATTTTGCATATAATTTTTTATTTTGGAAGTCTTATTGAGGCGATTATTAGTCAAACAACTTTTGATAAGATAAGCTTTGTTGGATTATGTCTTTTAACTTTTTCAATGATAATGCTCTATACTGTTGTCAAGCTTTTGGATGGTATATGGACGGTGAAACTAATGGTTGCAAAGAATCACAAATTCAAAGATCATTGGCTTTTTAGAACAGTGAAACATCCTAATTATTTTCTCAATATAGTACCTGAACTTGTGGGAATCGCCCTGATTTGTCACAGTAAAATAGTTAGCATTGTGGTGTTGCCTCTTTATGCAATAGTGCTTTACATAAGGATAAAAGAAGAAAATATGGTATTAGAAACTATAATAAGACCTAATGGAAGTTATAAATAAAGAATTAAGTATAAGTATTTGATTTTTGAAAAGTGTAGTATTAATGTTTGATAAAATTGAAAATATGTAATAAAGTTTTGCACCTGTCGCCACAGGTGCTTTTTACATCTAGATTATTCACTTAAATTATGGTATTATTATAAGTTAGTAGTGAAACTGGAAATATTTGTACAACTATAGATTAACCTTGGAGGACGACATGGGGAGAGTAATTGCAGTAGCAAACCAAAAAGGTGGTGTGGGCAAGACAACCACAGTGATTAACCTGTCAGCCTGCCTTGCAGAAAAAGGTAAGAAGGTTCTGGTAATAGACATAGACCCACAGGGAAATACCTCAAGCGGGCTTGGAGTGGATAAAAATAATGCGGAAAATACGGTCTATGAGCTTTTGCTTGGAGAATGTGAGCTTAAGGATTGTATTATAGAAAATGTTTATGAAGGACTCTCGGTTATTCCTGCAAATGTAAATCTTGCAGGTGCAGAGATAGAACTGATAGGAATACCTGACCAGCATTATATTCTTAAGAAATATATTGAAACAGTGAGAGCAGAGTATGACTTTATTATTATAGACTGTCCGCCCTCATTAAATACACTTACAGTCAATGCTATGTCTGCAGCAGACTCGGTGCTTGTACCTATTCAGTGCGAATATTATGCTCTTGAGGGACTTAGCCAGCTTATACATACGATAGAACTTGTAAAAGCAAGAATGAATGACAGGCTTTATATAGAAGGAGTTGTATTTACTATGTATGATGCAAGAACCAACCTTTCACTTCAAGTAGTAGAAAATGTAAAGGATACACTTAAGCAGAATATATACAAGACAATAATTCCTAGAAATGTAAGGCTTGCAGAGTCGCCAAGCCATGGTGTGCCGATTAACATATATGATTCTAAGTCGGCAGGTGCAGAGGGCTATAGAGCCTTAGCAGAAGAAGTAATAGACAGTGGTGAAGACAGGTATTAGCTATAAGGAAAGAGGAAGGTTATGGCAATAAAAAAAGGTTTGGGAAAAGGTCTTGATTCAATGATTCCCGAAAACAAGACAAAGACAGAGATAAAAAGTGCCACAGATAATCCATTTGTGGAAATCCCTGTTGTAGATATTGACCCTAATTTAGGACAGCCAAGGAAGAGCTTTGATGAGGACGGTTTACTTGAACTGTCGGAGTCAATTAAGATGCATGGAGTTATTCAGCCACTGATACTCACTAAACGAGGTAAGAGGTATGAAATTATAGCAGGAGAGAGACGGTGGAGAGCATCAAAACTTGCAGGAATAAAAAAAGTTCCTGCTATAATAAGAGAATATACAGATAGAGAAATAATGGAAGTTTCCCTTATTGAAAATATTCAAAGGCAAGACTTAAATCCTATAGAAGAGGCAGAGGCTTTTAAAAATTTAATAGATGAATACAAAATGAAACAGGATGACCTTGCAGAGAGAGTTTCAAAAAGTCGTTCAGCTATAACCAATGCGTTAAGACTTCTCAAACTTGACGATAAAGTTAAGGCCATGCTTGCGGAAGGAATGATAACTACAGGTCATGCGAGAGCATTGCTTACATTAGAGGATAAGTCTAAACAGCATATGCTGGCGGTAAAGATTTTCGATGAAAAATTAAGTGTAAGAGAAATAGAAAAACTTGTACGGCAGATAATGGAAGAAACAAAGCCTAAAAAAGAAGATAAGTCTTCTGAGAAATTAATCTATAAACAGCTTGAAGACAGCCTTAAAGGTATATTGGGCAGTAAGGTAAGCATAAAAGGCAGGCAGGATGGTAAGGGAAAGATAGAAATAGACTATTATTCTGTAGATGAACTTGACAGAATAACTGAACTGCTTGCTACTATAAAGAAGTAAGCTGATGAGAGGTAAATAAGATGAATTTATTTGGATATGACTTTCAGGCAGAATATATAATCTGCGGTTTGGCAGGCGTTATTTTATTTTTGTTTATTTTTGATATAATTCAGTTTGTAAAAATTTCTAATCTCAAAAAAAGGATAGCGGCTTTAACGGAAGGAAGTGAGGGTAGCTTAGAGGATAAGATAGCTGAGAAATTTGCACAGGTTACCGAACTTAGGGAAGTACAGGCTAGAAATACTAATGATATAGATAAAATTTTTAGAAAGCTAAAAAATGCTTATCAGAAGGCAGCTGTTCATAGATATGATTCTTTGGCAGACATGGGAGGACAGTTAAGTTCTGTTATAGTTCTTTTAGATGAAAGAAATGACGGATTTCTTATAAATTCGGTACATAGTACAACAGCAGGAACATATACATATGTTAAAAAAATAACGAATGGTCTGGCGGATGTAGAACTGGCGGAAGAAGAAACCTTGGCTCTTGCAGAGGCTACGGAAAAGAAGATTTAGGAGAAAAATATGCAACCATTATTTTTAAAATCGGTATTTAAGGAAATGATATGGGGCGGAACTGCCTTAAGAGATGAGTTTAACTATGATATTCCAAGCAATAAGACAGGAGAATGTTGGGCTATAAGTGCTCATAAAAATGGAGACTGCATAGTAGAAACTAGGGAAGGCTCGGAATATTCAGGTAAAACCCTTAGTAAACTTTGGTCAAATGACAAGGAACTTTGGGGAAAGGCAGGAGAGGCAGCAGTATTTCCTCTTTTAACCAAGCTGATTTCAGCAGAAACAGACCTCTCAATTCAGGTTCACCCTAACGATGAGTATGCGAAGGCAAATGAAAACGGCTCTCTTGGCAAGACTGAGTGTTGGTATATAGTTGATGCAAAGGAAGATGCTACAATAGTTATAGGGCATAATGCAAAGGATAAGGCAGAACTTAATAAGTACATTGAGAGCAAGGATTTTTTGGGGTTGATAAGGGAAATACCCGTAAAAAAAGGTGATTTTTTCTTTATTGAACCGGGAACTGTTCATGCTATAAAGGGTGGTACAATCATACTTGAAACACAGCAGAACAGCGACATTACTTACAGGCTTTATGATTATGACAGACTTCAGGATGGCAAGCCTAGAGAACTTCATATTGATAAATGTTTGGATGTAATAGATTGCCCATTTGAAGTTAAAGAGCCTGAACATAGGAAAGTTATTGAGTTTGAGGATGGCTCATTAGTAAGAAACATGGTTATATGTTCGCTATTTGAGGTGGATTATGTAAAAATCGAAAGTAAAGTGAGATTATCGCAGAATACAGATTTTACTTTGGTAAGTGTGCTTGAAGGAAGTGGAAAGCTTAAGAGTAGGGATAACTCCGAATGGGAAATAAAAAAGGGAGAACATTTCATTCTCCCATATGGTTTTGGTGATTATGAACTGACAGGCAGTCTTGAGCTTATTGTTTCAGGAAGTCACTAAAATTAAGCAAAAAGTTTTTCAAGAATAGGAGTAAGAAGAGCTATCCCCTCTTTGTCGGCCTCGCAAAAACGCCCAAGACTTGGGCTGTCTATATCAAGTACGGCAACAACCTTGCCTGATGTATCATGGATAGGCAGGACAAGTTCGGAATTTGAGGCAGAGTCGCAGGCAATATGTCCGGCAAATTCATGCACATTTTTAACAAGCTGTATACTGTCGGTAGATACCGCAGTACCGCACACCCCCTGTCCTATAGGGATGGTTACACAGGCAGGCTTGCCTTGAAAAGGGCCAAGTATCAGAATATCGCCCTTAACAAGGTAAAAGCCTACCCAGTTAATATCTGTAAGTTCCATGTTTAAAAGAGCGGATACATTTGAAAGATTAGCAATGAGGTTATTGACATCGGAGGTGAGAGCCTCTATTTCTTTTGAAATAAGTGAATAATTTGTCATATTTTCTCCTTTTACATTAAGATAAAAACATTTTTAGGATAGCATAAATATTTTAGGCAGACAAGCAGGAGTTGCTCGGTATTTTTAGATAATAAAAATGTAAGAAAACCTTAAAGTTAGTTTACTTGTAATTGAGGAGAAATATAGTATAAAATATAGAGTATGTTTTAATTAGGTAGTGAAAGAAGGTTTACAATGAATAAAGAAGATGAGTTTATGAAGGAAGTACGCAATTCGCTTGCAAAACAGGTAGGAGAAGAAATGGGAAAAAATACAAAGGAGCAGGAACACAGACAGAGGCAATCAGGAAAAAAAAGAAAAAAGAAGAAAGGTATGAATATCTTCTTAAAAATATTAATATTTTTGATGGTGGTGTTGCTGGCAGGAGGTGCATTTCTCACACTTACAAAACCGGGTAGGAAGATAATGACAGGACTTGCGGTTAAGTATGCTTACTGGAGAATGGGAAAAACAGACGAAAAGCCTAAGAAACCTGATAAAGAGGTGTCAGGCTCTGTTATAGATACAGAGGAAGAGAAAGAACAGGGGCTTAAGGTTGGTGAGATTACAGATAATATAGATATTTCTAAAATGTCCGACACATTTAAGAATGCTCTTCATCAGGACGGAGTCTACAATATCCTCCTTCTTGGAGTAGAAGCCATAGGAAGCAATGGAGTGGCATCCGGCCGTACAGATTCAATTATGATAGCTACAATAAACACAAAGCAAAAGACTCTTGGGCTTACTTCTATAATGAGAGACAGCTATGTGGACATACCGGGGTACTATAAGACAAAGATAAATGCCGCTTTTGGAAAGGGTGGAATCAATACTGTTTATGAGACCATAGCTGAAACCTATGGAATAAGGCTTGACGGTTCTGCGATAGTAAGTTTTGAAACTTTTCAAAAGGTGATAGACGACCTTGGTGGAGTTGATATAGAGATTACTGCCGGTGAGGCACAGTACTTAAATACGAGGAACTATATATCGAAAAGGTCAAATCGTACCTTAAAACCGGGCGTAAACCATATGAATGGAAATCAGGCTCTCGGATATGCAAGAGTGAGGTACAGAGCTACTTTAGATGGATCAAACAATGATGAAGGAAGGACTTCGAGGCATAGGAGAGTTATGTCTGCCATATTTAAGAAAGTAAAGAAAAGTAATCCTATAACTTTGGTAAACATACTCGATACAATATTTTCTCAGATACAGACCGATATAAAGAAGGATAATGCAAGTTCTTATCTTGCAGAAGTATTGGAGCTTAGCATAGACGGAGTGCCGCTTGACACTTTCAGAATACCTATAGACGGCACATACCGAGAAAAAAGGCCAAATCGCATGTCTGTTGTAGACTTCGACTTGGCTCCAAACAGAGAAGCTCTTGCTAATTTTATCTTTAGCAGCCATAAGGAACCTGCCTCAGGTTCGGCTATAAAAGGTGAAAGCGCTACAAAGAATAAGTAGAAGTTGATTTTAACCGATATGGGCTGAGCCTGTGTCGGTTTTAATAAATATAGGAAAGGAGGAGCTATGGTAAATTTTTTAATGCTGGTTTCAATAGTTATTTTTGCCTGTGTAATGCTTAATAAGGTATCGGCAAAACTGGGTATGCCCATGCTCCTTGCCTTTATTTTTCTGGGAATGCTCTTTGGCTCGGACGGACTCTTCAGGATTGATTTTGAAAACTATGCATTTGCAGAGAACATATGTTCAATAGCTCTTATATTTATTATATTTTATGGAGGTTTTGGTACAGACTGGGAACAGGCAAGACCGGTAGCTATCAAGGCAGGACTTTTATCCACGCTTGGAGTAGTGCTTACGGCTTTTATAACAGGTGTTTTTTGCCATTATGTGTTTGACATGAGCTGGATAGCAGGACTTGCAATAGGTTCGATAATAGGTTCGACAGATGCAGCATCCGTATTCTCCATACTTCGTTCAAGAAAACTGAATTTAAAATATAATACAGCGTCAATGCTTGAATTAGAGAGTGGAAGTAACGATCCGATAGCCTATATGCTCACTATCTTATTTATACAGATGCTAAAAGATGAAGGAGATAGTGAAAATCCAATTCTCATGGTACTTAGTCAGTTAGGTTTTGGTGTGATAGTAGGAATTGTGATTGCCCTTGTAGCAATATGGTTTTTGCATAATATTCTTGTAGAGGCAGATGGATTTGATACAATCTTTGTATTTGGAGTAGCCGTAGTGTCTTATGCAGGGGCAGGTTTCATTGGAGGTAATGGCTATTTGAGCGCCTATATTACAGGAATTATAATGGGAAATAGCCGTATTAGGGATAAGAAGAATTTGGTGCATTTCTTCGATGGAACTACAAGTCTTATGCAGATGGTAATTTTCTTCCTTTTGGGACTTTTGTCAAGTCCGTCAAAATTGCCGGGAGTGGCAATACCTGCTGTACTGATATTCTTGTTTATGACCTTGGTGTCAAGACCGGCAGCAGTATTTACTATACTTGCACCTTTTAAGAGCAGTATAAAACAGATTATGTTGGTATCTTTTGCAGGACTTAGAGGAGCTGCATCCATAGTTTTTGCCATTATGGCTGTGCAGGGAGCAGATCTTGATGAGAATCTTTTCCACATAACTTTTTTCATAGTTCTTTTATCAATTTTGTTTCAGGGAGCATCTTTACCGAAAGTTGCTAAATCACTTGATATGATAGATAGTGGTGGGGATGTTATGAAGACGTTTACCGACTATACAGAAGAAGTACCGGTACAGTTTATACAGTTCACAATTCCTGAAGGACATTCTTGGGCAGGAAAGACTCTTATGGAGATTACTACTCCTCCGGAAACAATAATGGTTTCGGTACAAAACGAAAAGGGTACTAGAGTTCCGAATGGACAGACAATTTTGAATGTGGGTGATAAGGTAGTACTTTCTGCTGCTACCCCTGAGCAGATGACAGGCACAATGCTCAGCGAAATATATATAAATAACAAGAGTAGTTATATAGGAAAGGCTATTTCCGAAATACCGACAGATGATGATACATTAATAATTCTCATAAAAAGAGGAGACGACATCATAATTCCTAATGGGAATATAGTATTAAATGAGGGAGATATGCTTGTAATGAACAGTTTGGTAAGGTAGGCTAATTACTTTAAAATTAAAATCAACTATATATAAAAGGAAGGAAAGAGCTATGTTCAAGACAGGGTTTGATAATGACAAGTATCTGAAAATGCAGTCAGAAAAAATAATGGAGAGAATAGCAGGCTTTGGCGGCAAACTATATATGGAATTTGGCGGAAAGCTCTTTGATGATTACCATGCATCAAGGGTACTGCCCGGATTTAAGCCGGATAGTAAGATAAGGATGCTTGCAAAGATAAGGGAAGATGTGGAAGTTGTTGTAGTTATCAATTCTGCGGACATAGAAAAAAATAAGGTTAGAGGAGACCTTGGAATAACCTATGACCTAGATGTGCTTAGGCTGATTGATGCTTTTAGGAGTTATGGACTTTATGTAGGGAGTGTAGTGCTTACAAGGTTTGAAGGCCAGGAAAGTGCAATTCAGTACCAGAAGAAATTGGAGGCTCTGGGAATTAAGGTTTATAGACATTATCCTATAGCAGGCTATCCAAATGACATACCTGCAATTATAAGTGATGAAGGTTATGGTAAAAATGATTACATAGAAACCAAACATTCCCTAGTAGTTGTAACAGCACCGGGGCCGGGTAGTGGAAAGATGGCGGTATGTCTTTCGCAGCTTTATCATGACCATAAACATGGTATAAAGGCAGGTTATGCTAAGTTTGAAACCTTTCCTATATGGAATATACCGCTCTCACATCCGGTGAATCTTGCGTATGAGGCGGCCACAGCAGACCTTAACGATGTAAATATGATAGATCCTTATCACTTAGAGGCTTATGGGCTTACTACTGTAAATTATAATAGGGATGTGGCTATTTTTCCTGTATTAAATGCAATGTTTGAAAAGATATATGGATCATCTCCATACAAATCCCCTACAGATATGGGAGTAAATATGGTGGGAAACTGTATCTTTGATGATGAAGTTATAAGGGATGCTGCAAAACAGGAGATAATTAGGCGGTATTTTAAGGAGAGATGTGAGTTAAGAAAGGGTAACAGCAGGGCAGAGGTTGTAGAAAAGCTAGAACTGCTCATGAAAAAAGCAGGTACAGGAGTGCAGGACAGAAAGACAGTGGCAGCAGCAAATACTAAGTCTGAAGTTACCGGAGAACCGGCAAGTGCGATAGAGCTTGAAGACGGCAGTATAATTACCGGCAAGACTTCAGAGCTGATGGGGGCTACCTCAGCTATGCTCCTTAATGCCTTAAAAAAGCTTGCAGGTCTTTCGGATAGTTTGAGGCTTATTTCGCCAAGTGTAATTGAGCCGATTCAACAGCTTAAGATTAATCATCTTGGAAATCATAACCCCAATTTACATATAGCAGAGATGCTGATTGCTCTTACTATATGTGCAGGTACAGATGAAAATGCCGCAAAGGTAGTGGAGATGCTTGACAGATTAAAGGGATGTGAGGCTCATTCTTCAGTTATTCTTTCGAGGGAAGACCAGCGTACTTTAGCAAAACTCGGCATAAATATGACCTGTGAGCCTAAGTATCAGACAAAAAAATTATTTCATAATTAAATTTAACTTGTAATATCTTTGACATAAGTGTATGCTAGTATAGTACTATTAAACAAAATTTAGGAGGATATGAATTATGGCTACAGAATTAGGAGCAGAGAGCTTTGCACTGGATCTTGAAGTTCTTATAGGAGAATATGAAAATAAGCTTGCAGAGGCGGATACAGAGGAAGTAAAGAAAAGAGTGTCTGAACTTTTAGAGGCTTGTAAAGCTATGAATGGTAAAAGTCTTGCAGAATTACTTACAATTGTAGATACAGGAGCATTCAACAATATTATTTCAGCATATTGCATGAAGGCTATGCAGGATCTTGATAAGTCAGAGGAAGAGTGTGAAAAAGTGCTTGAGAAATTAAATGAGCTGTATAACTATGATGCGGATAGTGTTGTGGTTCCTATGCTTACAGTAGAAACTGAAGAAGATGGTGAATAATTTCTTATAATGTGAGGGTTAAATGTTTATTAACCAGTTGATAGAAGGCTGTGGGCTTAGGCTCACAGCAGTTTTTGAATCCAATACAGCAGATTTTCATTCAAAAGTGGCAGGAATATATCATCCTGCTGATAAAAGGGAAATATCAGATTTTTTAGAAAAGAATAAAATGAGATTTTCAAAATATGTAGTGGCAGAGATGTTTACCTTTAATGGGAGACCACTCAGTTTTGATAATGATGAGATAGAATGTTCTGTAATGGGGATTTTTGAATCTAAGCCTTATGAATGGATGAAGGTCAAGGTATATAGGATTAATCTCGGCAAATATGGTGCTGCCCATATCATATTGGCAGATGGTGATGTACAGCCTTTTAATAGAAGAAATAGTTTTAGGGTATCTGTGACAAATGAATGTTACGTAAAGCTTAGAAATGAGGAATCGCTTAGTAAGGCAGCGGTTAAGGACATAAGTTCGGTGGGTATAGGCTTGGTCATACCTAAGTACCTACAGATAGAGCCGGGGGATAATATTCTAATAACATTTTCGGATTATTTAAAAATATTTAAAACAAGGCAGACGAACAGCCTGCCTATGACTAGGGCTGAAAAGGATGTAGCCCGATTTAAAAAGCAGATTTCCCTTATTGAAGCCATGAATGGCGGTGGTAGTGAAGAAAAGGGAGAGAAGGTAAAACAGAAAGTCGAATTTATTATAAAAGCGGTAGTTGTAAGAGTGGTAGATACCATACAAAAAAGAACCATAGGCTGTAAATTTCTTTCTATAAATGAAGAACTAAGTAAGTATGTGAATGAAAAACAGGTGGAAAAACGCAGGGCGAAGAATAGACCCTTAAAGAATTGAATATGGAAGTATTATTAAAGTCGGTGAACTCTATGTTGACCGGCTTTTTGCATGAATAAAAATTGTACATTTTGTATAAAAAATGCTTAGAAATTCATACAAATTGACGGTGACAATATGATTGAAGTATATTACAATGTAGACGATGAAATAGGAAAATTATTTGTTCTAATATTTTTATCTATCTGATTAAATGATTCTTGTGATAATTAATCATGATTTCTCAATTATTAAAAAATGTATTGTTGTTTATTAACAGGAAAAGGAGTACAATGAAAGAAAAAGATATTGCAGAAAAAATACTTTTAAGCTTTAATGATGTCTTTGCAGATGTTGTGAATGGAACCATATTTGATGGAAGGGATGTAGTAAAGAGTGAGGACTTAGAAGAGGCCGGCACTGTCACACAGTTTAAGGATGATGAGAATGTACATCACGAACAGTTAAGAGATGTGGCTAAGCTCTGGAAGAAAAATGGAGTAATATTCTCATTTATAGGAGTTGAGAACCAGTCAGTACCGGATGAAGATCTAATACTAAGGGTGTGTGCGTATGATGGAGTCACTTATAAAAATCAGCAAGGAAGGGCGGAGATTTATCCGGTATTTACAATAGTTATTTATTGGGGAAAGACTAAGTGGAAGGCACCAATAAGTCTAAAGGAAAGAATCACTTGTCCGACGGAGCTTGAGGGGCTGATTTCAGATCATAAGTTTAAACTCGTTGAAATGGCTAGGCTTACTGATGAAGAAATAGAAAGATATAAGGGTGATTTTAATTTTATAGCAGGCATCATGGCAAAAGAAGAAAATTATGAGCCAAATCAGGAAGAAATAAGACATCCTGATGAGGTGTTAGATTTGCTTAGCCTGCTGACAAATGATGAAAGATTTGCTGAGGCAAAAAGTGAAGTTAAATCAATGAAGAAAGAAGGAGGAACAGTGGATATGTGTGGATTTTTAGATAAAATTGAAAATAGGGGAATAGAGAAAGGAATAGAGAAAGGAATAGAGCAGGGAGAGGAGATTGCAACTCTCAATATAGCCAAAAAACTGAAGGAGAGTAAAGCTGCATTAAAGTACATAATGGAGATTACAGGTTTGACCAAAGAACAGGTCGAAAGTTTATAATAATAATCAACGAGAATACAATGAATAAGTTTAAGAAATTTGACAATAATTAAGTTTCAACAACACAAAATGTGAGCTTATAGTAAAATTTCACAACAATATAAAAAATATAATATTAAATATTAATTTTTTGAATAGAAAAGCCGATAATGATATTGCAGACCTATCATTATCGGCTAAAATTATATACATTAATTTAACATATTTTCTAGTTGATAAGTGTTTTGTAACTTGATATAATTATGATAAGTATAAGTGTATTGTAATGAAAAAAAGAAAATATATCTATCTAAGAAAGGAAGATGCCTATGTGGAAGAAAATGAAATTTAGAAGAGGAGTAATTAGTCTGTTACTGATTATTGGCTTGGTACTGACTAATTTTAGATCATTCGGCTCATGGGCTGAAAAAGACTATACTGCAGAATTGAAAAAGATTCTGACTCCTGCATATGGGGATAAGTCTGAGGAAATCTCAAAGAATCTCCTTGCTATTGTAAAGGAAGATGAGTATGAGGTTCTTTTGTCCATGCTTAATAAAGAGCTTGCTGAGGTAGGAGTGGATAAAGATAAAACTTCATCAAAGCCGGATGAAGAGAAAGTGAAGAATAAAGAAGGCTCAGAGAAGAAAGATTCTACAGAGCTTGATAAGAAAGATAAAGATGAAGTTTCTCCATCATCAGAAGAAACTGTAAGTACATTAGAAGTACCGGCTATACCTAATCCGGGTGCAGAACCTATATCGGTAGAAAAGAAGGCTTTTAATGGATTTAGTGGCAATTTTCTTGAAGGGCTTATGAAAATTGTTAAATTAGATGCTGAGATTGAGAAAGTTAGGGCTACGCTTAATGCATTAAAGGCAGAGAGTGTTGCTGAGGATGCAATAGAGAAATTAGTAGCAGATTTTAATGAAAAGAAAGTTGCAAATAACACAAACACAACCATGTCTTCTAAGACACTTGATTGGAAGAGCAACTATTTTAAAACTAAGACAGTTGAGCAGGAAAGTAAAATTGTAGATGTAGATAGTGACAAAATAGATCCTAATAAAGATCTTAAGATTAAGGCGATAGTGACACTTCCGGTTAACCCTATAGGAGGAGCAAATAGGGAATATCTTAGGAAGGGTGATAAGATACTGGTTCCTTTAGGAACAGGTATAAAACTTCATAAAGATAATCTGACTTTTGATAAAAACTTACCTGCTAAATATAAAGACGGAGAAGAGCCTTTAAAAGATGTATTTCATGCAAAAACAGTAATTCAAGGAGATACTATCTTTATGGAGATGACTCTCCTTAAGGACAATGCTGAACTTAAAGGTGCTATTGATATGGAGGCTGAGATAGTTCTTAAGGTTACTGTAAATACAGGTAAGATTGAAAACGATGATAAGGGCAAATATGTAGTAGTTTTAGAAAAAACATATAGATTTGAAAAAGCAGTTGAAGCTAAAGTACGGATGGAGAAGTCCGGTAAGATAGACTTCAACAAAGGAAATATTGACTGGGAAGTTAGAATAGAAAAAATAGGAGAAAATGGTACATTACTGCCACTTGACAGTGATTATAAATTTGAAGACCCTCTTAAGAATGTTGGTAAATTTGTAAACGATAGCTTTTCTATTCATGAGATAAATGGAGATGGAACTATTGGAAATCAACTTAATGTAGATGCCAATACTTTTAAATTACTGCCAAGTACTACAGATTCCAGTAATGAGGCTCTTACCTATATCTTCCCTAATGATACACCGGGAAAGGTAATTGTTAAATTTAGTACAAGCCTACAGGATGGCGAGAATGCTAAAAGCTTCAGCCGTCTTTGTGAGGATAAAAAAGGCTTTGATATAACCAACATAGCATATTTATACAAAAAAGAAGGGAATAGCTATGGCAAAGAGCTTACTAGGGCTAGCAAAAATATAAAATGGAGCGGCAGATGGGGTGCCAAGTATCATGGAACAAGCATTAAAAAGGGAGTAATAGGAGATCTTATCAATAATGAGCTTAAAGAGCAGCAATCTAATATAACTGATATCAAAACTATTGCCGATGGAGACTCTAGCTCCAAAGGTTATATTGATGGTGATAAGTATAAGGTACAGTGGAATATAGTATTTGATGCTACAGGTAAGAACTTAAAAAATGTTAGGATTGAAGATAAGTTCCCTATAAAAGGTCATAATAGTGAAAAATATTTGAAGATTACAAAGGCAACTATACGCTATTGGAATAGTGTTAACAAGACTTGGGAAAAAACTAAAGATATAACAGAGTTTTTTAGTAAAGATCCATATGTATATAATATAGGCGATCTTAATACATTAATAAAAGTTACTGTTTGGTCTGAAATAGATAAGTCTGAGATTGTAGGCAGTGTCAGGTTTGGTAATGCTGCATTTATTACATGGAATGATGGGAAACAAGTTAAACTCGAGGATAATCTTGATTTGGGAACCAGTTTAATATATAAAAGACCTGATGATGCAGTGTCATATCAGAATAACCTGCTTATAGATGCTAATCCGACTTGGTACATAAAAGTTAAAAAGGACTTTGTGAAAGAAAATAAAGCTAAAGGCGGAGCATATGTATATGATGCCGTAATTTACGGTAATGATAGAGAAGGTCTTACTGTAGATAAAGAATATCTTACTGATAAAGGAAAACTTGTATCTTCTAAGATTGCTTTGGCTGAGGTACTTAAAGATGCCAGTGACCGTAAAATGGTATATGAGATGGGTTCACAGAAGGGTATAGGTGAGCCTAAGATTTATACATTAAAATCTAATGGAAAGCCTGTTGGTGACCTGCTTGAGTTTGATTTGTCTACATTAGATGGTAAGGTTACAGATTGGACTGATTATTATCGTTTTTCATTTAGAACTCACTTGGTTGATGGATATAGGATAACAGGAGGGCCTAAGAACGGTGCCAACGGTAATCAGCCTAATCAGATTAAGAATCTGGCTTGGCTTGTTAAGGGGGCAGAGCCGGGTAAAGACGGAGCTGAACCAAAGCTTGCTGAAAGTATTCAGTCTGCTGATTCTTGGCCTGAATATAACTATAGGATGATACAAAAAGATGCCCTTACAAGCGAGGCTGCAGAGAAGATTATAGAGGGTAAGTACGATGTAGCTAATGCTAACTCTGTAATAGGACATGAGAAAAAAGATGGAGCTTATGTTAAGAATTATAAGTCCATAATTTATAGGCTCAGTGTGAATGCAGCAGGTGTAAAGAGTTTTATTAATAATAAAAACTACATGAATGCTCTTATTGAGGATAGTATAGACAAGAAGTTTGAGAGAGTTAAGATTAGCGATACGAGTGACCTTGAATATATAGTATATTCAGGAGAGGCAAGAACTAAAACAATACCTTCGGATGATGCCTTTGTAAATGCAGTAGGTGATAGTTATAGTAAGGATGAAGTTGATGGACTACTTTTTAAACCAGAAACAGCTACAACACCAGAAAAGTCCAATGCAAAACTTACATTCAAGAAACTTGAAAAGCCTTATGTAATTCTTTACAGGGTAAAACTTGCAGATAGCGAAGTAAAGAAAAATACAGATAAGAATACTACTGTCCATAATACTGCTGAATTTAGTGCTTGGAATGAAAAAGGAAAAGAAGGCAAATATAAGATGTCAAGCAGTAAGATAGTTGATTATGATTCAAGATTTTTAGGTAAAGATTATACCACTGAAGAAGGTGGAATTATAAGATGGACTATAAATTATAAGCCATCCGTAATGGATAAGGATACCAATGAAAAATTAAATAGTGCTACGGGTGACATAGAGCTCTATGATGAGCTTGGTAAAGGCTTAAGTGTCTTTGTTGATAAAACAACAAATAAGCCGGTACTAAACGGTGTTGCCTATGTACTTAACAAAGTCGATGATAAAGGTAAAGTTATTCATTCTTATACTAATGATGAGCTTAATAGTATGCTTACATATAAGAAAGATGGTGATAACGATAGCATTACACTTAAGATTCCTAATGCAGACAAGAAGAGTAATTTTATCTTCAGCTACAGTACGACTTTAGATGATAGTAAGGCTATCGAACCTAAAAATACTGTTAAGCTTAGAATAAATAATTCTAAATCGATAGCAGAAGGAAGTAAAAAGTATACAGTAGATGTAAGTGTTAATGTAAGGGCAAAGTTCCTTACAGGAAATAAAGTAAATATTGTACTTAAGAAAATTGATGAAGATACTAAAGAGGCTCTCAGTGGAGTTAAGTTTAAACTTGAAAAGCGCAATACTAAAACAAATAATTTGATTGGAGATCCTGTTGAGGAAGTTACTGACCCAAATGGTCGTATTGTGTTTAAGGGTCTGACTGAAACTAAAGCTGATGAAGTATATGCCATAACTGAGCTTACTCCTAAGGAAGGCTATATAAATGATGGAAGTGAATACACATTCACCTTGGGATATGGTCAGGTAGCTGGTGGCATAGGTCTTATGATCAACAAGGCTGTTCAGAAAGATGGAAAAGAAGTTAATGGTATTTTACAATCTGACAGCAGAACCATAGTTGTGACAAATAAAAAGGCTAACAATAATTTAGTTTCTATTAAACTTATTAAGGCTGATGCAAAAGATTATGATAAAGACCTTAATAAGATTGATAAGTTGTCTGGTGCAGAGTTTAGCTTAACATCTAAGAATGATACAACATTGTCTTACAAAGCAGTATCGGATAATAACGGTGGACTTATCTTTGAGAATGTAAAAGCAGGAAGTTATTTATTAAAAGAGACAAAGGCACCGGATAATTATGTTGGCTTAGGTGATAAAACTTATGAAGTACAGGTAACACCTACAGCTACAAAGGGTAATAAAATTACTCTTGTAAATAAAGCTGATGCTGATAAGTCAGTTAAGGTGGTTGAGGATACTGTAGTGGTATTTAACCAAAAGAAGGATGGAGATAAATTCACACTGAATGTATATAAGAGTAATTTTAGATACCGTTTCTTGGGAGGTGCACAGGATAATAAGGATACCAAAATAAAGGCTGATTTGCTTGCAGGAGCTAAGTTTAAGTTAACAAAAGAGGGCAGTAACCAAGAATTTAGTTTTGTACATAACGAAGGGAAGTATACTGTGGCAGATCTTGAGGGAGGTAATTATATCCTAGAAGAGATTGATGCTCCTAGACATTTTGAACTGAATAAGGACATTAAGTATTATCTTAAGATTAATCCAAAAGCTGAGGCTGGTAAGAAACTCGAAATTACAAAAGTTATGAAGGGTAATGCTGTAGTGGATAGATATAGTGATGAGTATTACACTTTCCATCAAACTGACAAAAATGATGAGTTAGTAATCTTAGATAAAAAGAAGAAAGGTATACTGTTTGTCAAAGCAAATTTAAAGGACAATAGTGACTTGCTTAAAGACGAGACAGTCTTAGCATCAAAGATTAAGACAACACTTTCAGATGCAATATTTGAGGTATCTAGGTATGATGAAACAAAAAAAGCTTGGGAGAAATCAGATGATATAAAGACCGAGGCAGGAGGCATACTTTTAGATTGGCAACCTGGAAAATATAAGCTGATAGAAAAAACAGCTCCAAAAGATTACATTAAGAACAGTTTTGAATATGAGGTAGAGGTAACAGAACCTAAAACTAATGATAAAGGTGAAGAGCTTGAGCCGTCTCAAATTAGGATTTTGAAAGAAGATAAAACTATCAAGCTTATTGCTGACACATTTAGTGATGGTTTTGTAATCTTCAACGAAAAAGATGAGACTGTTAAAGAAACCTACGACCTTAAACTTCTTAAAGCAGATATAGTTGATAACGCAGCTACTACTCTTGGAGCAATAAAGACACCACTTGATGGTGCTAAGTTTAGTCTTGTTTCTGTAGAAAATCAGAATGTATCTTATAGTGCAATAACAGGTGAGAAAGTCACATCAAAGGGAGGTATAGTATTTAAGGGACTTAAGTCGGGTAAGTATGTGCTTAAGGAAGAAATAGCCCCTAATAATTATACAGCTCTTATAAAGAGTTATACAGTAGTTGTAACTGCAAGTGCAGTAAGTCCTGAGTTTAAGATAATAGATGCTAACAATACAGAAATAAAGGAAATAGAGAAGACAGTTGTAGTATTTAATAAGAAGAACGATGTACCAAATGGAGGTGGAACTACTCCAGGAGGCGGTGGCGGAACTACTCCGGGAGGAGGTGGTGGAACTACTCCGGGAGGTGGAGGTGGCGTTACCCCTGGAGGAGGCACTCCTATTGTTCCGGGGCCAAACTCAACACCAAGTACTAATCCAACACCAAATCCAACACCAAATCCAACACCAAACCCAACTCCGGTATCAGAACTTCCTAGGTATTCTGAAAATACTCTTCCGGATCCTAATGATCCGGATAGTCCGGATGAGTTTGTAGCAGTTGATGAAGAAGGAACTCCACAGGGTCGTTTTGTAAAGCAGAAGACTCCTGATGGAAAGAATGAGTATGTTGAAGTTAATGATGATGGAACTCCTAAGGGGCCTAGCAAGGCAAAGAGGGTACTTCCAAAGACAGGTGGAACTGGCAATGTAGTATATTATGCAGGTGGAGCTATGCTTTTATTGCTTGCAGCAGGTGTACTGGTAGTAAGAAGAAAGAAATATAAAGAGAACTAATTTATAGTTAAATGAGAGCTGTGTTTTGACATATGATGCCGATCCACAGCTCTTTTTTGTAATACACTACTACGAATACGCAAAATTATGCAAAAATCTGAAAATTAAGAATATAGCTTATATTGTCATTAAAAAAGGATTGTCGGAACAAAAAATAATGGATATAATGTATAATTATACAACAACACATTTAAAAATATGGAGGTAACATATGTGGAAAAAACACAAATACGCACTACTTAGTTTGATACTTATGGTAGGAATTTTTCTTACCGGTGTAAGACTGCCACAGTTTGCAGAGGCAGCATCGCCTGCAACTAAAAATAGGACTAATGATTCATCGGTAGTAAAAGCACATGAGATAGTTTTTACACAGAATGGTCAGCAATTAAATTTCGGAGCAACCCCTGCACCTAAGATTGATTTAACAAATGAATTGACTGTTACAATAAAGGATAAATTTAATTTTGATAAAAGTGATTTAGCAGGTCATATAGATGATGATTCATATGTAGAATATGAATTAGGTCAGTATTTTGATATTATAAATATAAATCACGAAGAGTATACAAAGCCTGATCCACGCACAACACCTGATGACCTTAAAGATAAAACAATTTGTAAAACCAGCTTTACTAAGGACACTAATGGGAAAATAAAAGTAAGATTTGATTTTTCATTTGCAGATTCTGAAATGTTTAATCAGAATGAAATTAGTGTTAATGCTGTAGTTAAGTTACAGGTAAATAAAGAAGATATAAATAAAACAGAGGCTGGTGGCAAGGTTAAGATTTTAGGAAATCCCTATGATGTAGAAAGCTCTGAAGAAGAATTTACTGTTAAAAAAGAGGGTAAACTTAATTTAAATAATGGCACCGTAGACTGGACTGTAGATGTATTGAGAAAGAAAAAAGGTACAGATGAACAGCTTAGTCTTGAAGGGTATGTGTTTAATGATATTCTTAAAGATGTTGTAGGAGAATATGAATTCAATACATTTAAGATTAATGGAAATCAAAAAAATCTAGACAATGGAAATCGTACAAATCTTACATATACAATTAAAAACGATGATTGTACAGCACCCAATATTGGAACAGCAAAAATAGAGTTTAGTACTTTAATTACTCAGGGTGATTTGATTAGAGGTAAGACTTATAAGAACAAGGCAAAGGTTTCTAAAGGAGATTCAGTCAAAGAATCTAATGAAGCTGAAGTTGTGTTAAAAAAGTTTGGAACAAAGAAAGGTGAGCCTGACAAAGAAAGTACTCCTAATGCAAAGCCATATATAAAATGGTTTATAGAAATTAATGAAGAAAGTAAAGAATTAAAGAATGTAACCATTGAAGATGTGCTTAAAGATGCTATTATTGGAACAGCATCTCAGACTAGAAAAGAAAGCTTTTATGAAGAATACGATGATGTTGGAAATAAATGGATTAATAAAAGAGAGATAACTCCTGATTCTAACCAGAAATATATTTTAGGTAATATAACTAAAAAGATAAGATTAACAATTATAACCAACCCAATAGAGAATCCTGATGGTTACTGCAGGTTTAGAAATGATGCTAAAATATATTGGGGAGATAATCCTACATTCAGAAGAAATATGGATGCCACTGTAGACCTTGGCCATGGAAAATTAGATAAAATTGCAAATAGAGTTACTCGTGACAGTAGTGAACCACTTCTGGAAGGTGATCAAAGACTAAGAGAATCTAACAATATAGAAAGAGCAGGCTTTGAAACTTTATGGACTGCAACAGTTGATGTTCCTGAGGGTGATAATACTGAATACTATCTATATGATACGTTTATTTTTGGTGATCTTACTGATACAGTTATAACCGATAGAGGTGGAGTATATGATGGCAAATTTAAAATAAAAGATAAAAGTGGCGATGATGCAGTACTTCCTACAAAACTTACATTACAACAGATGGTTTCTACTGCTGATTATCATTGCAAGCTTGTAGATATAGATAATCCGCTTGTTGATAATGAGGATGGATTAAAGGCTAAGGTTTATAATATTACCAAGGAGGATGGTAATACGATTATAGGTCATTTACTGGAAGTAAGTGGTTTTAAACAGAATAAAAAAAATATAGTGAAATTTAAGTCGAGGGTTTTAGAGCCATGGATACTATTCCAACAAGATTCAGTAAATTCATCATCTGTAGTTAAAAACCATGTAGCTCTTACAAAAAAGGATGGTTGGCTTTTAGGAGAGAAAGATGCTTCAGCTAATTATAATTCTAAAGTATTAAGTAAACAGGCTCTTTCAAAGGAAGCCGCAACAGAGTTTGTGAAAAATTTAGAAGTATCTTCTTCAAATAACATTGTAAATGATGATGTTTTTGACAGCATGGCAAAAAAGGCTAAGGAAGCAGCAGATATTAAAAAGTCAGCCTTCAATATAAAAGACCGTTCTATTATTTACAGATTAAGTGTAAATGCAGCACAGATTAATGATGAAGATGGTGACCTTGGAGTAGTTACTGTTACTGATAATCTGCCTGATGACTGGGAACTTGTACCAATAACAAATGGAAAAAATTATCTTATCTACAAAGGAAAACCTGCTACCAGTATAACTACTATAGATGCAACAGTACTGGCAGAAGACAAACCTATAGACCTTCCTGTAGACAAATTAGAATTTGTAAAGACCGGCAATAAGCTTGAGTTTAAGTTTAAAAAGTTAGACTCACCTTATGTAATCTTATTTAAGTTACAGCTTAAGGAAGATAAGTTTAAGGAGTATTTTAATACAAAAGATAAGATTGTTAATAATAAGGCAGGAATAAATGCAGAGAAAAAATCGTATAATGGTGCGAAAAACACTTGGTTTACCCACACAGTAGATAGCAACCAGGAAGTATTAATCAATGAAGAATTCCTTACAAAAACTCCTGATACTAAGGCAAAAGAGCAGGAAAAGAAGGGTTATCTGAAATGGAATATAGTGTATACTCCATATAAGGATTATACAGATAATACTAGGGTAACACTTGAGGATGTGCTTGGTAATAATCTTAGCTTAAGAAGAGAAAAAGGCAGTAATAATCTTGTATTCCAAGGAGATAACTACAGGATTTTTACAGGTAAGCTAAAGGCTGACGGTACCTTTGAAGAAGATGAGGAAATAACTACAGGGCTTTCTGATATATTTAAATATGATAAGGAGAGTAAAAAGTTTATTATTACTCTTCCTAAGAGCAATGAGACCTACAAGATTTCTTATATTACAGATATTGTAGGAGATGTAAATGCAGGTATAGATTTAGCAAATGATGTTTATCTTCGTGAGGGCAATGTTGTAGAAAGTACTGTAGAGGTTAAAAAGAAATATAGGGCAACAGTAACTTCATCAGGAGAGATAAAGGGCTTTGAAAAGCTTAGTATAATTAAGAAAAATGCAAATGGAGATAAGGTTCTTTCAGGGGCAAAATTTGAACTTACTAAAGATGGTACGAAAGTAGACGGTTCTCCAAAAACCACTGATGCAGAAGGTAAGATAGAGTTTAATAGACTTAAAACAGGTGTATATGTGCTTAAAGAAGTTGAGGCACCGGCTGGATATCTGTTAAATAAGACTGAGTACAAAATAAAAATAACAGAGCTTGAAAATGGAAAGAAAGTAGAACTTCTTGATAATAATGGAAGGGTTGTATCAGAATTTGAAAATATTACACAAAACGGTAATGAACTAATTGTAAAAAATGAGATTAATGATGTTTCTAATCTTGGTAAATTAAAGATTATCAAGAAAGATACTACAGGTCTTAATCTGCTGTATGGTGCAATGTTTGAACTTAAAAAGGGAGATATCCTAATAACCGGAAAGGCCGGTATAACTGATAAGAATGGTGTACTTGAATATAGTAAATTAACAGAAGGCAGTTACGAACTTACAGAAACAAAAGCACCTATAGGCTATAAGGATACTAAGCCTGTATACAAGTTTAGTGTAGATAGTAGTGGAAAGATCACTTTCACAGATCCTGCTAGTGTAGAATGGGCAGAAGGTGTTTTGACTGTCAAAAATGAGACTGAAAATGTTGCTAATGTAACCTCATTAAAGATTATTAAAAAAAGCAGTAGTAATAACAGTCTTCTCAGTGGTGCAGAATTTGAGCTAAAGAAGAATAATGTAGCTGTAACAGCAGAACCAAAGGCCACTGATGCTAATGGAGAGCTTATTTTTGAAGGGCTTACAGCAGGCACATATGTGTTAAAAGAAGTAAAAGCACCAGATGGTTATAAGAAAAATGATACAGAGTATGTTATTAAAATAACTAAGGTGGCAAATAAATTTATCAAGTTGTTGGATAAGGTTTATGATAATGCAAAATTAGCAGATGATACAGGTTATTTGACCATAACTAATGATCCTCTTCCATCTTCACCTAGTGGAGGTGGTGGAGGAGGTGTAACACCACCACCAACACCACCGGTAACTCCAACAGATCCAAGTAAGCCGACAGATCCAAGTAAGCCGACAGATCCAAGCAAGCCGACAGATCCAAGCAAGCCGACAGATCCAAGCAAGCCATCAGAACCATCTAAACCAGTAACTCCAAACTCTGAAGATGATCCTGAAGATCCGGATGATTTTGATGAACCAAATGAGCCTGATGAGCCAAATGAGCCGGACACTCCTGAAGTTACAGAAACTCCTGATCCTGAAGATCCGGAGACACCTGTAGTACCAACATATTCTATTGACAATGTTCCGGATCCAAATGACCCTGATAGTCCGGATGAGATTACTGTAATTGCTGAAGACGGAACTCCACTTGGAACTTTTGTAAAGAAAAAGAAACCGGATGGAACTATGGAATATGTACTTGCAGATGATGGTACTCCTCTTGGTAAACTTAAGGCCAAGAAAAAACTTCCTAAGACAGGTGGCAGTAGTACTTTATGGTACTATACAGTTGGTGCAGGCCTTGTGTTAGCAGTAGGTTTTAGAATTAGAAAACGCAAAGAAGAGCAGTAACTACAATAAAAATCCGGATTATGCTTGACATATCGGTACAAAGATGTTAAACTAATACAGCTGTAAAAGTAATGATTACGGCATGAACAAGTGAAGTATCCACTTCCACCTAAGTGCAAAGTAGCACCATGGTTTTTAGAAATGAATCATTGCAGCTATATAGCTGTCTATTTAGAGTGGATACTTGTATGTATTCACTCTATTTTTAAGTTTGGAGGTGTTTTTCTATTAGCGAATTAATGATCAACGAGCAGATTAGGGATAAGGAAATCCGACTGATCGGAGAAAATGGTGAACAGTTAGGGATTATGTCATCAAGAGATGCAATGAAAATGGCAATTGAAGCAGAGCTTGATTTAGTAAAAATTGCACCAACTGCAAAACCGCCGGTTTGCAAGATTATCGATTACCGTAAATATCGTTATGAGCAGGCAAAGAGAGAGAAAGAAGCGAAAAAGAAGCAGAAAGTAACAGAAGTGAAGGAAATTCGCCTTTCGCCAAATATTGATGATAATGACCTTAACACTAAGGCTAATCAGGCAAAGAAATTCCTTGAAAAGGGAGATAAGGTGAAAGTGACTCTTCGTTTCAGAGGAAGAGAAATGGCTCACATTTCTTCTAATAAGCAGATTTTAGATATTTTCCTTGAGAAGCTTGGAGATATAGCTACGGTAGAAAAACAGGCTAAGCTTGAAGGCAGAAGTATGTCAATGGTTGTAACAGGAAAGAAGTAAAGGCGTTTTATGGACTTTGTGAAATGTCTAACAAGATAATAGGAGGAAAGAATTATGCCAAAGATGAAGACAAAGAGCGCAGCAGCAAAGCGCTTTAAGGTAACAGGAACAGGTAAGTTAATGAAGATGAAGGCTTATAAGAGCCATATCCTTACCAAGAAGACTACAAAGAGAAAGAGAAATCTTCGTAAAGCAACTGAAATTGATAAGTCAAATTTAGCTCCAATGAAGAAGATACTTCCATATAGCTAAATAAAAGTTAAATTGTTAAGGAGGAAATAAAATGGCAAGGATTAAAGGTGGCTTAGGTGCCAAGAAGAGACATAATAGAGTATTAAAGCTCGCTAAGGGTTATAGAGGAGCAAGAAGTAAACAGTATAGAATTGCTAAGCAGTCAGTTATGCGTGCTCTTGCATCTGCTTATGCAGGCAGAAGAAAGAGAAAGGGCGATTTCAGAAAGCTCTGGATAGTAAGAATTAATGCAGCAGCAAGACTTAACGGACTTTCATACAGCAAGTTTATGCATGGTCTTAAGCTTGCTAATATCGACATCAACCGTAAGATGCTCGCTGAGCTCGCTGTAAATGATGCAGCAGGCTTTACAGCTCTTGCAGATGCAGCTAAGACTAAGATTGCTTAATTTTAATATTTGATAATATAACTGTCATAAAATCTAAGGGAACTTGGATTTGATGGCAGTTTTTGTATGAAAAACTTTTGCACCTGACTATTTTTTGAATGGTATGCTATAAAATATCACAATTATAAATCGGAGATAAAAATGGCAACTGATTTGATAAAAAAACTAAAGGAACGGCTGTTTATAGAATTTAACAAGAGAGATCGTTCAGGCATATATGCAGTAACATCAAGAGAACTCGCCTACAATTCCAACAAAATTGAGGGGAGTACGCTTACTGAAAATCAGACTGCAAGCCTGTTTGATACAGGTTTACTTCCTATAAGTGATAATGTATATAGGGCAAAAGATATAGAAGAAATGAATGGACATTTTCTGATGTTTAATCATATGTTAAAGACCTTAGACGAGGATTTATCCGAAGAACTTATCAAAAAATTTCATTATGAACTCAAAAGTGGAGTTTTTGAGGATAAGGCAAATGGCTACAATATTGGAGAGTATAAAGCACGCCCGAATATAGCAGGAACTATGCAGACTTCAATGCCTGCCAAAGTTTCAGACGATATGAGGGAACTTTTAATCCAATATAAAAATGCACCGAAGAACCTAACTACACTTGCTTTGTTTCATGTAAGGTATGAAAAAATCCATCCATTTCAAGATGGAAATGGGCGTACAGGGCGTGTGATTTTGTTTAGAGAAACTCTTAAAAATGATATAATACCACCTATTATCCACGATGAGAACAGGATGGAATATATAGAGGGAATAAAAGAATATTCGGAAACAGGCTCGTCAGATAAAATGTACAACCTTCTTGTAAAGGAGCAAAATGAATATAAGAAAACAGTAGAGTTTTTTCTGGGATAAGCTTAGGGCTGTTACATTAAAGTATATTGATGTGACAGTCCTAAAAATATTTTAAAGAGCAGTCTCCCTAATTATCCAAATACTGTAGTTGAATATATAGTTAACTTATCAGAAAAGTTATTAAATTTATAGATTTTTGTAGACTATTATGTGAAAATATAGTACAATTAAGATGTATAATCTGAAATAATTTTTTACTTAAAGGAGAGGTTATTATGGAATTTAAAGAAAATACAGAAAAAATTTGGATGGAGAATGATGAGGGCAAGATAATTGCCTATGTAGAGTTCCCTGAGATAAACGGAATTGCAAATGTAATGCATACCGTAGTTGACCCTTCGTTAAGAGGACAGGGAGTTGCAGGGAGGCTTATGGAGGCGTTAGTTGCAAAGATGGAGAAGGAAGATAGGAAATTGGAATTGACTTGCTCTTATGCAATAGACTGGTTCAATAAAAATAGGGAGTATGCAAATGTACTTGCTGATGCCGAAAAAGAGTATGCAAAAGCAGTTAGTAAAGGATAAAATAGGTGTTGAATATGAAAAATACGAATACGACCCTTGTCTATATAGAACAAGATAATAAATATCTTATGATGTACCGTAATAAGAAGGAAAATGATATAAACGAGGGTAAGTGGATAGGTGTGGGAGGTAAATTTGAGTTTGGTGAAAGCCCTGAAGAATGTATGGAAAGGGAAGTTTATGAAGAAACAGGCTTATATGCAACAGGATATTTTTATTGTGGCATAGTTACCTTTGTTTCTAAATATCTTGGAAATGAGGATAAGAATGAAACTGAGTATATGCATTTGTTTAAAGTCACAAGTTTTGAGGGAGAACTGAAAGAGTGTGATGAGGGTGAGCTGGTTTGGGTAGAAAAAGAAAAACTTTTATCTCTTCCACACTGGAGGGGAGATGAGCTGTTTCTTTCGGTGATAAATAGTGCAGGAAAAAGATTCTTTTCTATGAAATTCAGCTATATTAATGGCAAACTTTTAGAGGCTATTTATGATGCTGTACCATGTTTTATTACGGAAAATTTAATTCTTCGTCCTTGGGATTTGGATGATGTAGGGGATTTATATAAATATGCCTCAGATCCCTGCATAGGTCTTTCAGCAGGTTGGAAACCACATAGGTCAGTGGAAGAGAGTCGGGAAGTAATTGAAAATGTGTTTATGAAACCGGGGATTTATGCTATTATATATAAACCGACTAATGAAGTTATAGGAAGTATAGGCTTGCATGCCGGCAATAAGGAGAGTAGGGGACTCGGTAATGATGAGAAACAGGGAGAAATAGGATACTGGCTGGCAAAACCTTATTGGGGAAATGGGTTTATGGTAGAGGCGGCAAAGCCTCTTATAGAATTTGGTTTTTTTGACCTTGAATTGAATAGGATGTGGATAGCATATTTTGATGGCAATAATAGATCTATGAGGGTGGCTGAAAAGCTTGGTTTTACTTATAGCCATTTTGCAGAAAATGTGAAAATAGAGGCACTTGGAGAGGAAAAAAAGGAACATTATATGCTATTTACCAAAGAGGATTTTTATGAGAAAAGCAGATTGGAATATAGTTCATTTATAGCTGGAAAGTCTGAAAAAGCATAAAATAACATTAATAGGCTATACTTTTTCTATATATTAATATAGAATGAAGTACAGCCTATTTTTAGGTATAAAACAGGGAGGACAGAGCATGAAGAAGATTAAAATTGCATTTTTTGATATAGATGGTACTATTTTAAGGTTTGGCAAACCGGACATTACAGCAAAGACTAAAGAGGCACTGAATAAATTGCAGGAAAATGGAATAAAAATATGTATTGCTACAGGTAGACCCCTTGTAACTATTCCTCAGTTTGAAGGGGTAGATTTTGATATGAAGATAGCTTTTAACGGTTCAGTTTGTTTGTTGGACAATGAGTTTATTGTAAATAAGACTATACCGGCTGATGAGGTATTGAAAATCATAGATAATGCAGCTAAGATGGGAAGACCGTTAGCAGTTGCTACAAGAAGTAGGATAGTGACAAATGGCTGTGATGATGCCTTAAGAGAATATTTTGAATTAGCAAGTCTTGATTCAACTCCTTCTGAGGAATTTGAGGACGCCCTTAAAGAGGATGTATATCAGTTTATGATGGGCTGTGTGGAGAGTGAATGGGATGCTGTGCTAGAGGGCACGAGCAGTGCACAGATCGCTGCTTGGTGGGATAGTGCAGTGGATATTATTCCAAAAGACAGTGGCAAGGGAAATGCTATCAAAAAAGTGCTTGAACATTTGAACTTATCGTCTGAAGAAGTGATAGCCTTTGGTGACGGTGGAAATGATGTGGATATGCTTGAAACTGTGGGCATAGGTGTTGCGATGGGAAATGCAGGCGATAAGGTAAAGGCAGTAGCAAATGAAGTCTGTGGCAGTGTGGATGAGGATGGTGTATATCATTATCTAAAAGCCAAAGGATTGATATAAGTTAAAATTTTAACAAAGCAATCCGATATTATTATCGTAATTAATAGTTTATTGTGAGGTTTTATGAAAATAGGAATAAAAATGTCAAGGGAACAGAAAAAGTTTTATAGAGCATTGTTTGCACTGGTTATTCCAATTACAATCCAAAACTTTATAAGCAATGCTGTAAATTCTGCAGATGTGCTTATGCTAGGGTATGTAGGGCAGTCTGAACTGGCAGCAGTTTCTCTTGCCAATCAGTTTCAGTTTCTGCTATGGGGATTTTTCTTTGGAATTACCTCCGGTGTTACAATACTTGCAAGCCAGTATTGGGGCAAAAGAGATACCGATTCTATTCAGGCTGTTATGGGAATTGCAATGAAGATTGCAGCTGTTATTACTATTTTGCTTACAATAGGAGCAGTTATTTTTCCTAATCAGCTTATGAGAATTTATACAAATGATGAAATGTTAATAGGTATAGGCTCATCATATCTTAGAATAATAGGTATATCATATTTTCTGCTATCATTTTCACAGGTATATCTTTGTGCGATAAGAAGTATGGAGAGAGTTAAAACGAGTACAGCTATAAGCTCAGTGGCACTTGGCTTAAATGTTGCCTTAAACGCAGTGTTTATTTTCGGCTTTTTTGGATTGCCTAAACTTGGGGTTATAGGAGTTGCTATTGCCACACTGATTGCAAGAGTGGTTGAGGTGATTTTATGTGTAGCTGATGCAGCAAAGTCTAAAACATTTAAGCTAGATTCTAAGATTATGTTTGCACATCATAAACTTCTTTTTCAGGATTTTGTAAAATATGCAACACCTGCCTTGGCAAATGATTTTTTATGGACTTTGGCATTTTCAACTTATTCTATTATTATGGGGCATATGAATGAAGATGTGGTTGCTGCAAGCTCGGTTGCCTCTACAGTTAGAAGTCTATGCTCTATTGCCTGCTTTGCTATGGCAGGTGGAGCATCTGTCTTGCTTGGAATTAAGATAGGTGAGGGCAAGATGGAGGAGGCAAAAGAATATGCAACTCGCTCTTGTCACGCAACTTTAGGGCTTGGTGTACTTACAGGGTTGATTATTTTAGCAGTAAGACCATTGGTATTTATGAGCTTTACTCTTAGTGAACAGGCTTATAGTTATCTGGATACTATGTTAATTATCAGTTCTTATTATGTAATAGGGCAGGCTATGAATACCTTGTTGATAGCAGGGATTTTTAGGGCAGGAGGAGATTCAAGATTTGGTCTTATCTGTGATAGTATAACAATGTGGGCTGTGGCAGTTCCTCTGGGTTTTTTAAGTGCCTTTGTACTAAAGCTACCACCTATGGTTGTATATTTTATTTTATGTCTGGATGAATTTTGGAAAATTCCGGTTGTTTATAAGCATTACAGGAGTTTTAAGTGGCTTAAGAATATAACAAGGGAGTTGGAGTAGTTATTTGCTGAATAAATCAGAGTGTGTACCTGTTCTTGAAGCAGTTAATATAAGATTGGATTTGTCTATGGCATAGATAAGCAGCCAATCAGGAAGAATATGACATTCTCTAAAACCGATATAATTACCAACTAAAGCGTGGTCATAATACTTTTCATCTAACTTTTTTTCTGCCAGAAGTTTGTCAAGAACTGTTTCAAGCAGAGATATATCATAACCACGCTTTTTTATTTTTTTATAGTCTTTTCGAAATGTGCCGGTTGTCACAAGTTTTAGCATAGTTAACCGTCCTCCCTATCAAGCTCATCAAATAGTTCTTTGGCAGAACTATAACGTTTAGCAGGAATTTTTCCTGACATAATCATTTTTGCTTCTTTTATGGCAGTACTGGTTTCAGAGTTAAAAGAAGGCTGTTTTACATCAAAAGGGAGCCCTCCTTCCATGATGGATTTGCGAAGGAAAATATTAATAGCATCTGTTATAGTGATTCCAAAACTGGAAAAAAGTTTTTCAGCAGTTGCTTTTGTTTCCGGTTCAATACGAATGTTGATATTTGCAGTTTTTGCCATGGCGTTACCTCCTAGTATTTATGATTATATCATTTTGTATAAACAAACGCAATACAAAAGAGTTTGCAGTATATTTAAATTTAGCTATGAAAAACTAAAGTGGTTATAATAATTATAGTTAAAATTTTCAAAATATAGATTGTTTTATGATAATTTGTGATATAATAAAGGTATGCAAGCATTATTAATCTGTAAAATAAGACGGACATTATTTTTGTAAGGGGGAAAGAATTATGTCAGGAATATTAAGCCTCTGATTTTTATCGGAAGACAGGAAGGAAATAAATTGTATTTGACGAGGAATCGGAATACTCTTAACTCTTAGCTTGGAAGATTTTAGGAGGAGAAAATAGGATATGAAAAATAAAAAAATTATTTTTGTCTTATTAGCTGTTATATTGTTTGGGGATATTTTTAAGATTAATGCTTTCTCTAATTCAGCCAAGAGGACTTGGTATGGGGTAGATATGACAGGCACAATAGTTAAGGATAAGGAATGCCCGCTGGAAGTGGAAGAGGAAGAGTTGACTTTTGATATTTCAGAGTTTCCGGATTCATATTATGATAATGAAGAAAAATTTTTAGCTTATTCAGGTAAGGTAACAGCAAAATACACATTTTATAATCCTAAAGACTACAAGGTAACAGCAAAGTTAGTCTTTCCTTTTGGAAATTACCCTGATTATGGATCTTATAAATATTCTCATGAAAACAATACGTCTTCGTTTGCAAATGATATATATAAATATGGTGTTAAGGTAAATGACAAAGAAATTAAATCGGTTCTAAGGCATACATTTTCTACAGAAGGCATTAAATTTAATCTTGAAAATGATATGAGTCTGCTCCACGATGGATTTGTAAAAGATGATTTTTATTCACCTGATTTAACAGTGACAAAATATACTTTTGAAGTAAGCGGAATAGATGAGGGAAAATATCCATATGCTTCAGAAGCAGTTGATATACCTGTATTTGATGGAAAAAGAAAGTTCTGGCTGCAAGATGGTTCAGGCTATGATAGAAAAGAAGATGGAAGCTCTCTGTTAAGTCTAAGAGCAAAAAATGGAGAAGAGATTGTATTGTATGTTATAGGAGAGCCGGTTACGGATGATTTAAAATGGAACCTATATAAAGATGGCGGTAATAAGATTGGAGAAGAAATAGGTGGGAGCATTACTCTCAAAAATACAGAAGAGTTATCTTTTAAGGAGTTTACTTTAGCAGAATATGACGAAAAAAGTAATATAATGGAATCTGACTGGTATAATGTAATGGTGTATTTATTTAACAGGAATGGTATGGAAAATTCATCAGCCATTCTTCCGGATATTTATAATTCAAGTGAGAGGTTAAGATTTCTGCTTAGATGGTATGAATATGAGATTACGCTAAATCCGGGCGAAAAGATAGTTAATACTGTAGAAGCACCGATGTATCCGTCAATAGATTTAGGATATGAGCCGGGCATATATAACTACACCTATCTGCTTTCTCCTGCAAGTACCTGGGCGAAGTTTGGAAAATTAAATATAGATATTAATACACAATTTAATATGCTTGAAAATAATCAGGAAGGTTTTGATAAAACAAGTTCAGGTTATAACTTTAAGTCAGATGGATTGCCGGAGGGTGAGCTTAAATTTTCATTAAGTGAGAGTGAAAAGCCAAAAAAGAAAGATGATGGTAAAATATGGTTTGTTGTAGTATTTCTTGTTTTAGGTATCATCCAGATTATAGGTTATATAATATTTGGAATATTTGTAATAATTATTTTAATTGTAGTGGTAAAGAAGTTTATTGGAAGGAAGAAGGAATAAAGAGAAAATATATATAATAGGTTTTAATTAAGGATATTAAAGGAGACTACTGATTATGCAGGCAAAAGCAGGAGATGTGTACTGTGTTTATAACAGGTATCTGAAAAAATATACAGCTTGTCAGATAACAAAGATAGAAGAAGATGGTGGAAAGCTAAAGGCTGTTATTCTTTCGTTAGACTGGGTAGGAGAACAGCCTCTTAAAGAGGAAGAATTATCTTCAATAAAGCCGCTTTATAAAGATTTTATGTACTGGAATTATGGTTTACATTTGGATAATGTTGATGTAACAGTGCCTACAAATTATATTTTTATAGGAAATGTTACTCCTCTTACCGATGAAAGTACAAACTCATATTCCATGGGCTGGGGAAACGGTTACGAAGTCTACAGACAGCTTAAATGGCAGGAAATACCTAAAGAACAAAGAAATGCATTTAAGGAGGCTGATAAAAGTAAGGAAAAGGTAATATTTGCGGGAGAGGAAAGCAATGTTTCTAGACATAATTTGAATGATGAATGGAGACCTTTTGAAGATGCGATGGAATTAAAGGTCTTTCCTTGTTTATCTGACCTGACCTTAAAGAAATGGCATAAAAATTTATATGAATATTTGCGAACTTCTCCATTTTTGGATACATTGCTACTTAATAATCATAAACAAACGAAATTGGATTTTTCAGACACACATTTACGTAAGCTTTCCATCGATATGACAGGGGTGGAGGAGCTTATCTTAAATGATGATTTGGAGGAACTTTTTTTGTTAGGTGAGGTAATGGAAGGCTGTAAAATACAGGCTAAAGACAATGGGCTTAATTTGAAATTGGAAGCCGATAAACCTCTTCCTAGGCTATGTGGTTTGAAAGATTTGGGGAAATTACATTTTACCGATATAGAAGAACTTGATTTAGGGGAGATTTTAGGAGAATATCCGAACCTTAGCGAATTAAGGTTATGGGGGAAACCGGGCAATCTTGTTAATTTTGATAAGCTCTCAGAGTTTAATAAGTTAGAAGTCTTTACAACTATGGATTTATTCGGTTTTACTGCAGAGGATATTCCAAAGCCTGAGAGCCTGCCTGAACTGCGTATGTTCTGGATGACAAGCTTGCCTGAGGATGCAGCGAAAATCACAAAAAAACTCTATAAAAAACGTAAGGAAGAAGGTCTTGACCTTTGGATTACAAAACCAAGAAAACCTGAATGGCTGGCACAGAACCTAGATAATCCGTTTCGTTCATGGGATGGACAGGAGAACATTTCCACAGCTAATGCAAAGAAAGCAGCTGCCTTGTATAGAAAGTCCAGAGCTGATGTAGTAAAGCTTATAGAAAGTTCATCGGCTGAAATTGCAAAAAATGTCGAAGCTTTGGTGAGAACATATACTGAGGGCTTTAATAAGATGGATAAAGGTAAATATTTTATTGAGACAGTTGAGAGAGAGGATATTTACACCGCCCTGTCTGAAATTTTAGACCTGATTCCTGATGAACTTGGGGTTGATAAGAATAGGATGATTGAGATATTTGATGAGGTAAAGGATTTTTAATTTTTGCACAGTTATCTTTTCTATGACACTTTTAGCACTTATTATTGCCGGTTATTATCTTGTAAAAAGAATAAAAAATGAAAAATAAATGTTAAACTTTGGATTTTACGTATTAAAACTTTAGATTTTTACACATATTGACTTTAGATTTTACGCATGCTAAACTTTAGATTATTACAAAAATAATTGTTTAGTTTCAGCAAGGGAGAAAAAATGATTAGTAGAAAAGCCGAAAAATCCCTGATTAGACTGGCATCACAGTTTCCGGTTGTTGGGATAACAGGGCCAAGACAAAGCGGAAAGTCAACTCTGGCAAAAACTGTTTTTTCAAATAAGAAATATGTCACTTTTGATGATATTACTATGCGTAAGATGGCTGAATCAAATCCAAATGACTTTATTATGGCATTTCCGGAGGGAGCCGTTATTGATGAGGCACAAAAAGTACCTGAGATTTTTGATGCAATAAAATTGCAGGTAGATAAGGAAAAAAGTACTCCCGGAAAGTTTATACTGACAGGTTCAAGTCAATTTAGGTTAAAAGAAAACATAACTGACAGTTTAGCGGGAAGAGCAGCATTTTTGAAGTTACTTCCATTTTCGATTAATGAGCTAAAGACTGCCGAGATTCTACAGGATAATCCGTATGAGGTTATTTTTGGGGGACAATATCCGCCACTTTATGATGAAGATAGAAACTTTATCAGAGAAGATTGGTATGAAAATTATATAGATACCTACTTGGATTTGGATGTAAGAGATCAGATTAATACCGGTAATGTGGCTTTGTTTAGAAAGTTTGTTCAAATCTGTGCAATACATAGTGGACAGATGTTGTCTATGGACGGTATTGCAAGAGATGTTGGAATTTCTGCACCAACAGTAAAAAGCTGGCTTTCTATTTTGGAAGCATCTTTTATTATTCATTTTCTTGAACCAAATACCAACAATCTTGGGAAAAGCATCGTGAAAACACCTAAATTATACTTTGTTGATTCGGGGCTTATGTGCCATCTTCTGAGGCTGGCTTCAAAAGAGGATTTGCTTCTTAGCAGGTACAAGGGAGCTGCGGTAGAGACATTTGCTGTTGCAGAAATGCTTAAACACCGCTTGAATCAGGCGAAAAAACCAAATTTAACATTTTTTAGAGACAATAGAGGTTTTGAGGTGGATACGATTGCAGATTGGGACAACACCTTTGCGATTGAGATAAAAAGTTCAATTTCTCCGGAACCAAAACTGTCTGCCAACACCAAAAAATATCTGGAGTTACTGGATGATGAAACAGCAAAAAATGTGGTATTTTATTTATCTGATATCAGTATGAATATTGGCGGAACATCTTATGTGAGTTGGAGAGATTGGGAGGATTATTTGAAATAATATTAAGTATATATGGATATTTAAAACCACTTGACCTGCCCCTTGGGGACTGTACTAAATTGTAGGCAGGAGGTGATGGCTATGTTAAGAAATGAAATTCAGAAATTGTCCGGTTTGACTAGAAAGGCAATAGAGTATTATGAAGAAAGAGGGTTGATTAAGCCGAAGAAGTCGGAGAATGGTTATAGAGACTATAGCGAGAAAGACCTGCAAATCTTAACCAAGATATCTCTGTACAGAAAAGTGGGTTTAAATATAGCTGAAATTGAAAATGTATTGAATTCGGATTTGAATACCTTATCAGCTACACTTCGAAAGAAACAGTATGAGTTAGAAATTCAAGAAAAGAGAAAGGATATTCTGGAGCTAATAGTCAAGGGAGAAGAGGACAATATTATTCAAGAAAAATTAGCCATTCTTGAAAATGAAGAAACCATTTATGAGAAACTTGAAAGAGCCTTTCCCGGCTATTTTGGAATGATGATATTTAGTGCGTATCAGCCATTTCTAAATGAACCCTTGAGTGAGGACAGCAAATCTGCTTATACTGAGTATGTAAAATACCTGGATAACTTACCACAGTTTGAACTATCTGAAGAAGAACAGAAATATATTGAAAAGAATACTTCTGACATCAAACTTGCTGATTTAAAAGGTGTCTCTGATGCTAGAATCAAAGCAGTAGAAAATTTTGAAAAATGGTGGGATGAGAATAAAGACATTGTAGAAAAATATGAAGAATTCAAAAAGAGTGATGAATACTCAAATAGCCTGATGAAGCAAATTCAGGATAAGTTGCAAAAATATATGTGGGAGAATAATTACTATGATATTGCAATCCCCCTTATCAGGAAATTTAGTAAAGGATATGATGATTACTATGTCAAGATGAGCTATGCAAATGAAAAATATATGAAGATACGATAAATTATAGTGATTAATAGAACTGATTATAATTAAAATGAATATCTGCCTCGCCATAAAAGGTGGGCAGTTTTCTTTACTTTTTCTTTATTTAATCTTATACTGTGAATATAAATTTGAAGTTATCGGGCTAATGTGTTTATTTGATTGACTAAGTCACGCCTTCGCTGATAGATGTCCAGACTCGCTCCGGTTTTTCTGAAAGAGGCTGTTTTAGGATTGTTCTGTTGACGAAAAACCTAATGCGCTCGCTTAGGCATTATCAGCTCCGGCTATTTGATTTATGAGTGATTACAAACAAACACATCAGCCACAATAGGTGAGTGATAGGGCTGTCTTTAATTTGTTATTTAAGTTGTTATTTACATAAATCTATGGTGACAGCTCCGAATGATAAATTCTAAGCGAGCGCATTAGGCGCAGCGAAGCGGATGCCGGAGCGAGTCTGAAATGTTATCATTCGGAGCGTCAACTTTGCTAAATAATTTGAAAGCGACAAATTTTAATTTGTTTAGTAGATAAAAGCTGAACACTTGGGTAATGATAGTGAAAAATATAGAGTAGCATCTTCCATTCTGCTACAGAAGGTGCATTTTCGTGAAATGAAGGAGAACAAATGGGATATTTAAATTCTATCAAAGCTGCAATGTTGTTTTTTCCGGTTTTGGCATTACTTATTACATTGCCATATATGATTGTTAACTATAGAAAATATGGTTCTGTAAATAAGCTGCGAACCTTAATTTTATATTCGTTTATTTTGTATTTACTAACAATCTACCTATTGGTTATTTTACCACTGCCAGATGCAGACAGTATCCACAACAACTATGAGGAAATGTTGAATTTGCTTCCCTTTTCATTTGTTATAGATTTTATAAAAGAAAATCCGCTTATTTTATTTATGCCTGCAACCTGGGTTATGGCATTGAAGCATCCTACCTTCTATGTACCTGCTTTCAATGTATTGATGTTAATTCCGTTTGGAATGTACTTACGCTACTATTTTAAATGCAGCTTTAAGAAGACAATGCTGTTGACAGCTATCTTGAGCTTATTCTTTGAGTTAACTCAATTGTCAGGTCTCTACTTCATATATCCAGGACCATATCGGTTATGTGATATAGATGATATTATTCAAAATACGACAGGAGGCTGTGTCGGATATGCTCTTGGAAGGATTGTCATGTGGCTGCTTCCGTCCAGAGAGGAAATTGACGAGAAATCCTTAGAAGCAGGTACTCGGGTTTCCGGAATTCGTATTTGTCTATCGCTTATCATTGATGCTTTTATTGTTTATATTCCGTATATCATATCAAGAACATCACTTCCTTTTTCGCTATTTTTAGCTCTCTACTTTAGTGTAATACCTTTATTTAATGGTAAAACATTAGGCAGTGCTTTACTAAAGTTTGGTCTGGTATTTGAAAATGCAAAGCGGATTCGTACAGTTTTAAGAGGATTATTATTAACAGGATACTTTTGTTTGCTTCCTTTAGGGTTACTGTATCTCATGAATGAGTTAAATAAAGGTGAAGCTTCTCTATTTTTGTTATGCTTATTTGTAGTTACTTTTTTGATAATGGTACTGTTTGCGATATTTACAATTGCATCAGTGCTGTTAAGTAAGCGCTTTTTATTTGATCGCTTATCCGGTGCCGGATATATAAGTACGGTTCGGAATAAGTGACCGGATTGAATGAAAATAATGCACAATTACATAATAGTAAACGGATTATTAAAAGAATAATGTAACTTCCGGTTTTGGTAAGTAAAAAATTAAACAGGAGGTATCGATGTCTGTTACATATTTTATTTCTATGAATGGCGAAGAGAAATATGACTTTGATACAGTAAAATTTAATGGAGATATTAAGGAGAAGTATCCCGGTGTTACTACCGAAGTTTGTGGCTGATTTACGATTTATAACGGGCGTAAATTCGGTCGTAAATTTTTGCGATTGAAAATACGATTGATGAAATGACCAAATATGAAGTTAAATACCCTTCTTTGGTCATTTTTATATTGATGGAAATATCAGAAATGTGGTAGAATTACTAAAAAGTAAAATACAGGAGATAGCATTAATGATTTTATATCATGGAAGTAATGTGACAGTAGAACATCCTATGCTTATTAAACAAAATCGTCATTTAGACTTCGGCTTTGGCTTTTATACAACTACAAATCGTGATCAGGCTGTAAATTTTGCAGGCAAGGTTGCGGAAAGGTCTAAAGTTGGTGAAGCTACTTTGAATATTTATTCATTTAATGAGGAAGTTGCATTTAAGGAGTGTAAATTGCTTAAATTTGATGCTCCAAACGAGGCATGGTTGAATTTTGTTGCAGCAAATCGTCAAGGAATATATACCGGAGAACAATACGATTTGATTTATGGTGCAGTTGCCAACGATGATGTATATCGAACTATTACATTATATATAACAGGTGTACTCAATAAGGAGCAGACATTGACAGCACTTAAAGTTCGTAAACTATTTAACCAATTAGTATTTGCGACAGAAAAAGCTTTAAAATATTTGCATTTTGAAGGAAGGGAGATTGTATGAATGAAAATCAGTTCAGTGCAATGTTGGCTCTCATCGTGCCGCCTATTATTGAGCAAATCACAAAAAATAGTAATCTGGATGAGAACAAAATAATTTGCCTTTTCTATAAATCAAAGCTGTATAAAGAGCTTTCAGATGAAAAATCCAAGTTATGGCATTATGGACCGGTAACTTTATATACTATGTATCAGGACGAACTTTTAACCGGCTCATACTCTTATCCGGAGGAGGCATAGCAATGAGTAAAGAGGCTAAATTTCTGGTTTATTGTATGGAAAGATACCGTCATTTTAAAGGATTGTCAGGTTCTGAGGTGGCAGAACTCTTTGAAAAATATGGTATCTATGACTATATAACCAAATATTTTGAAGCCCTGCATACAATGGGAGATGATTATATTATCCAAGATATTGATGATTATATAAATAGTATAAAGGAAGCTTAAAATGATACTCCAAACAGGTCAGCGCACCGATATCCCCGCATTCTACAGTGAGTGGTTTGCAAACAGGGTGAAAGAGGGCTATGTGCTTGTAAGAAACCCTTATAATCCGCAATCGGTCACAAGATATAATATAAATCCTGATGTAGTAGATTTAATTGTTTTTTGTACCAAAAATCCTTTGCCTATGCTTGATAAAATGGATATCTTAAATCCGTACGGGCAGTACTGGCTTGTGACTATAACCCCATAAGTAAGAGAATAGGCAAATTAAAAGAATAAAAGTGG
>NZ_JBQMXS010000007.1:0-76857 GCF_052173895.1 Catonella sp.
GATTGCCTTACCTATTCCCTTACTGCCTCCCGTTATTATCGCTGTTTTATTCATACACTCTCCTTTAATCAGTCTTTAATCAATATACTTCACTTAAGTAATTTATAGTATATTTACTATATTGTTTCTCTTATATCATTTATCTCTAACAATATATTGACTACAACCTTTTATCTAATTACACTAATAACTTTTTCCAGATCTTCTTTATTCTGAATGGTCAGAATATCTACCTTAGCACTCAAAGTTGCTGCTGTCTTTTTTACAAAGCCTGAAAGTACATTGCCTGGGCCTATCTCTATAAAGCTGTCAAAGCCTTCACCTATCATAGCCTTTACACAGTCTTCAAAATGAATTGCGCTCTGAGCCTGAAGTGCCATTATTTCTTTTAAATTATCACCCTTTTTATAAAACTTACCTGTAAGATTAAGTGCCAAAGGAATCTTAGGCTCATTAAAATCTATTTTTTCAAAGTAATCACTGAGTTTATCTCCTGCCTCTTTAAGCAACTTTGTATGAAAAGGAGCTGTAACATTAAGTCTTATGCATCTCTTTGCACCTACTTCTTTTAGCTTTTCTTCAGCCTTTGCAACAGCCTCTTCTTCTCCGCAGATTACATACTGACCGGTACAATTATAGTTAGTAACTTCTACAAAGCCCTCTATTTCTTTGCAAATCTCTTCTATTTTTGCAACATCAAGTCCAAGCACTGCACTCATTACAGTAGCTTTTCCCTCTGCTGCCTCTTCCATCACTCTGCCTCTAAATACAGTTATTGAAAGATAATCATTTAACCCTATTACTCCTGATGCATAGAGAGCACCATATTCACCAAGACTCAGTCCTAAAACACCTTCCGGCTTTATTCCATTATCTTTAAGAACTTCTGTAACCCCTGCTGCAAATGCCGACATACAAGGCTGCGTATACCTTGTTTTAGCAAGTTTTGCCTCTTCTCCTCTAAACATAAGCTCTTTTAAATTAAAATCAACTTCTATGCCGTCAATTACCTGCTTAAATTTAGGATAGGCCTTATAAATATCCTCTCCCATACCAACTTTCTGACTGCCCTGACCTGCGTATAAAAAACAGATTTTACTCATTACATTTCCTTTCGAAATTTCATACTGTTAAACAAAGTTTTACTTTATATCAAATTATTCTACTACTGTAGATTTTTAATAACTTCTTCATATTCTCTATTCATCGTTTCAAAAATTTCACTAAGTGTTCTGATTTCAGTAAGCCCTCCTGCTACCTGTCCTGCCATTAAAGAGCCATTTTTCACATCTCCTTCAAATACTGCCTTTCTGAGTGCTCCCAATGTGAAATGTTCCAATTCCATCTTATCTTTTCCCTCTTTTTCAAGCCTTACATACTCTTTTGACATCTCATTTTTTAGAATTCTTACAGGAGTTCCTGCTATTCTTCCTGTTACAACACTATCATTATCTCTCGCATTAATAATGGCATTTTTATAATTTTCATGTATAGGACATTCCTTAGATACCAAAAGACAGGTTCCAAGCTGTACTCCACTCGCTCCTAAAGCATAGGCTGCCGCAAGCTGACGCCCTCCTGCTATTCCTCCTGCTGCAATTACAGGTATACTTACTGTATCTACCACCCTCGGTACAAGAGCCATAGTTGTCATTTCACCTACATGACCCCCACTTTCTGTACCCTCTGCTATAATAACATCAGCTCCCATATCTTCAAGCCTTTTGGCTAAGATGGGACTTGCTACAACAGGCATTACAAAAACTCCGTTAGCCTTCCAATCCTTCATATACTTCTTCGGCATACCTGCTCCGGTAGTAACTATCTTCACTTCTTCTTCAAGTACTACTGCTGCAAGTTCATCTATCTGAGGGTGCATAAGCATGAGGTTTACACCAAATTTCCCCTTTGTAAGCTCTCTACATCTTCTTATATTTTCTCTAAGCATCTCAGGATTCATACCACCTGAACCAATAAGACCAAGTCCACCCGCCTCTGTTACTGCTGCCGCAAACTCTCCTATTGCAACATTTGCCATACCTCCCTGAATAAAAGGGTATTTAATATCTAAAATCTCATTTAATTTCTTCATAGCCTTCCTTTCCTAGCTCTGCATCTATATTGTTAAATATTTATCAAATTTCAAATACTCCTGCACTCCAAGTAAGTCCTGCACCAAATCCCACACAAACTATTTTCATTCCCTTTTTAAGTTTTCCACTTTCAAATAAGTCATCTAAAGCAAGCCCTATACTGGCAGCTGAAGTATTGGCATATTCTCCTACATTCTGATAAAACTTTTCTTCATGCCCTTCATAAGTTTTCTTTACAAAATCTATAATTCTGGCATTTGCCTGATGGCATACAACATAGTCTATGTCTTCCATGTCAAGTCCTGTTTTAAGAAGTACCTCATCTACACTCTGCTTTATGGCTTTTACTGCAAACTTAAATACAGCCTGTCCCTTCATCTTGATAGAACTATTTTCTTCTCCAACCCCCTCACAAACCAAGTCTTCATCATTGCCATCTGAAAATGAACTGATATAAGAAATACCCTCCCTATCTTCCAGTTTTACCAATGTCGCCGCAGCACCATCTCCAAAAAGAACACAGGTTGTTCTGTCATTAAAATCAAGAAGTTTCGAAAGTTCTTCACTGCCTATGATTAAAGCATACTTCTTATCCATTTCATTGAGAAGAGCCTTTGCATTTTGCAGGGCATACATAAATCCGCTACAAGCAGCACTTAAATCATAAGCCATTACGCTTCCTTTAAGCCCCAATGCCTTTCCCACCATACAGGCAGTACTTGGAAATGCATAATTTCCACTCGTAGTAGCAACTATAATAAGCCCTATTTTTAATACATCAAATTCACTGTCTTTTTGTAAAGCCCTATTAATCGCTTCTTTTGCAGCCTCTATCGCAAGACTGTTACAGCTTTCTTCTTCACAAAAATACCTTTTCTTGATTCCTGTCCTTGTTTCTATCCATTCATCCGAAGTATCCACTATCTTAGATATATCATCATTCGTTACTATTTTTTTAGGCAATGCCTTGCCTGTTGCCACAAACTTAAGTATTCCCAAGCTCATCCTCCATCTATGCCTTAACAGCCTTCTTCTCTTTATCTATTTCTCTAAATTTCTTGTATCTTTGTTTTACAAGACTATCCTCTTTTAACTTCCTAAGTTCCAAAAGTTCTTTATAGATTATTTCATCAATATTTTTTACTAATTTTGCATCTTCTTTTATCACACCATCTATAATTTCATAATTAAGAAGTTCATATGCTGTCAGTTTCATAAGTTTTGCAGCCTCAGATGCTCTCTTACTATCTTTCCAAAGTATAGATGCAAAACCCTCCGGAGACAGTATTGAATATACAGCATTTTCAAGCATGAATACCCTATCTGCAACAGCTATACCAAGAGCTCCTCCACTACTTCCCTCACCGGTGATTATTGCTATTATAGGTACTTTAAGGCCACTCATAAGGGCAAGGTTTTCAGCTATGGCATTCGCTTGTCCATTAGCCTCAGCCATAAGTCCCGGATAAGCTCCCGGAGTATCTACAATAGTAATGATAGGTCTTCCAAACTTCTCAGCCTGTTTCATAAGCCTTGCTGCCTTCCTGTATCCCTCAGGTGAAGCCATACCGAAGTTGCAACCTATATTTTCTTCAGTAGTAGAACCCTTTTTATGTCCTATAACAGTTACAGGAATATCATGAAACAATGCTATTCCTCCAAGTATAGCATTATCGTCCCCTGTTATCCCATCTCCTCTAAGCTCTACAAAATCATCGAACAAAAAATCTATATAATCATTTATTTTTAACCTATCCTTATCTCTAGCCAACATGACTCTTTCATAAGGAGTTTTTATATTCTCTTCCATGTTAATATTCTCTCCGTAAGAATCTTCTTTCGTAAAGGAACATCATTTCTTATAAATGAAACTCTCTACTTCTTACTATGCAGTTTTAACACCTTTGTAAGCCATTCTTTCATTTCTACTCGCCCAATCACCGCATCAAGTCTTCCATGTTCAAGCAAAAACTCTGCTCTTTGGAAACCCTCCGGCAGTTTTTCTCCTATTGTCTGCTCTATAACTCTCGGTCCTGCAAAGCAAATAAGTGCATTAGGTTCTGCAATAGTTATATCTCCCAGTGAAGCAAAACTTGCACTCACTCCACCGGTAGTAGGATTGGTAAGTACTGAAATGAACAGTCCTCCACTTTGTTTATACCTCTCAACAGCTGCAGCAGTCTTAGCCATCTGCATAAGCGAAAATATTCCTTCCTGCATCCTTGCTCCACCACTGGCACTAAATATAACTAGTGGAAGTTTCTTCTTTTTAGCATATTCCGCCAGTCTTGCTATCTCTTCGCCAACCACTGTTCCCATACTGCCAAGTAAAAATCTTCCATCCAATACTCCTACGGCTGTACTAATTCCACCTATCTTTATTATCTCTGTAACTATCGCATCACTCTGTCTTGTTTTTTCTCTATTTTCCTTAAGTTTTTCCTCATAATTAGGAAAATCTATTGGATTAATAGATTTTAACGGATGAAAATGTTTCTTTACCTGTTTTTCATCAGACAACAGAGCCATTCTCTGCATAGGGCTTAACGGAAAGTAGTAATTACATTTTGGGCAAATTCCTAAATTTTCTTTAATTATATTTCTTTCCAACTTATTGTCACAAGAAGGACAGCTTATTCCCTCTTCTACTCTGTTATTTTTCTCTCTTCTTGCTTTGTTAAGAGCATTAAGATTATCCTTTTTTCGTGAAAATATCTGTGCTATTTTCATACTCTATTCCCTTGTTTTCTAAGCCTGTTTTTCTATTTTTTCCTTGTTTTTCTCATAAAAACCTGTATTGTACTGCCCTGCAATAAAGTCAGGCTGATATGTTATCATATACATAAGTTCACTGTTGGTCTTTATACCATCTATTATAAGTTCTTCCAAGGCTCTCCTCATTCGCCTTATAGCCTCAAGCCTTGTACTGCCATGTACTATGATTTTAGCTAACATTGAATCATAATAAGGGCTTACTTCATATCCCTCAAATAAGTGGCTTTCAACCCTCACTCCAAAGCCTGCCGGAAAATGTAAACAACTAACCTTTCCTGTTGAAAGTGCATTTATTCTACATTCTATCGCACTTCCTTTTAGGCATATATCTGCCTGCTTTACAGATAATTTCTTACCTGAAGCAATGTTTATCTGTTCTCTTATAATATCAACCCCTGTAACCATCTCTGTTACGGGATGTTCTACCTGTACTCTGGTATTCATTTCGATGAAGTAGAAATTTCCGTTATCATCTGCTATAAATTCAACCGTACCGACACTGTTATAGCCTGCCGCCTTTGCAGCTCTTACAGCCATATCTCCCATTTTTTCACGAAGTTTCGGCTTCAGAAACCATGACGGAGATTCTTCAAGCAGCTTTTGGTTATTCTTTTGTATGGAACATTCTCTTTCACCAAGATGTACCACATTCCCCTTTTTATCAGCAATAATCTGAATTTCGATATGATGAGGATTGATAACAAGTTTTTCAAGATAAATGCTGTCATTTCCAAAAGCAGCCTTTGCCTCTGCCTTTGCACCTGCATAGGCACTTACAAGCTCTTCCTTAGAAAATGCCCTACGCATTCCCTTGCCTCCGCCACCTGCACTCGCTTTTATAAGTACCGGATAGCCAATCTCCTCCGCTATTCTTACAGCTTCTTCCTCACTATGGATAAGTTCTTTAGAACCGGGGACTACCGGCACTTTCTCTGCCATCATAAGACTTCTTGCTGCCTGCTTATCACCCATTCTTTCTATAATTTCTGCTGAAGGTCCTATGAAAATAATTCCATTTTTTTCACATTTTCTTGCAAAATCAGCATTTTCTGAAAGAAATCCATATCCCGGATGGATTGCATCACATTCTGTCTTAAGTGCAGTTTCTATAAGGATGTCTCCATTTAAATAACTTTCCTTGGCACTTGCAGGTCCTATACATACTGCTCTGCCAGCCAACATAACCGGCAGAGACTCCTTATCTACTTCAGAGTATACCACGACACTTTCTATGTTCATCTCTCGTAAAGCTCTTATTATACGGACTGCTATTTCACCCCTATTTGCTATCAGAACCCTTTTAAACATCTGTTTCCTCCAACACAAACAGCACTTGATTATACTCTATCATTTTGCTGTCTTCTGCTCTTATTTCTACAATCTTACCTGTAAAAGGAGATGCTATTTCATTCATAATCTTCATAGCTTCTATTATACCAAGTATATCTCCTTTTTTTACAATGTCTCCAACACTTACAAATGCCTTTGTTTCGGGTGAAGATGAGCGATAAAATGTACCTACAAAAGGAGCTTTTACTTCTTTATATTTACAATCTTGCTCTTCCTTTTTCTCAGATTGTATAACCAAATCAGACTCTGCTGTACAAACAGATTTTACTTTAATCGGTCTCTCTTCTATACTTACCACTTCCATAGCCTTCTTAAGTTCAAGATTATCTCCACTAAGGCTTAATTTCAGTTCACTTAAAGAAGATTTTTCAAATCTGTCCCAAACCTCATAAATATCTTTAATATCCATAGATTATTTCCTTTAGCTTTACTTTATTCTGCACCGTCTATAAAGTTCACTATATCCTCTACTGTCTTAAATGAGGCAAGCTTATCCTCATCTATTGTAATCTCAAATGCCTCTTCAAGAGCCATACCAAGTTCAACTGCATCAAGTGAGTCAAGTCCAAGGTCACTTTCAAGGCTTGCATTTAATTTAATCTTGTCTTCATCAATGTTTACTGCATTTACAATTACTTCTTTTACTTTTTCAAAATTCATTTTTCTTTACCTCGTTTAATTTAGTTAAATTTATTTAGATAAATTTATTAAGCTTTTTATATCATTGTTTTGGATTAATGTCAAGAAAATATTTTTTGAACAAAATATGAACAAAAAAAACAGCAGACCTTTATAGTTTGCTGTTTGTAAATGATTTTTCATATTCTTCAACATCAAAGCCCAGCTCTTTTAAAGCTGCAATTTGATTTTTCTGATGCTCCGGTGTACCCCCTGAAACAGAACTGTAGATTTCACTTTGTGGCCAATCTTCATAAACTCTGTCAAGAAAAGCCGGAATATTTTCATACATGGGGAATATATTTGAAATAAAGCCTTGCTTGAGACAAGCAGTATAATCTTCCTTACTTAGTATTTCTGTATTACCATCTTGGTCAAATGAATTGCGCCTTTCAATAGTTTTTTCAATATCCCAGGGAGTAAATGTTATTAAATGCGGTGGTCTGCTCCATCTTTTAGTATCTGTCTTATCAGGTGAAGAAATAACTTTTTCCCAAAAACCTCTCTTTACAGCAAAAGAACCTGTAGAAATGTAAAGCCTGTATGCTGTATGTTCAAAAGTTTCTTCGCATATTTCTCCATTAACAGGCTCAAATACACCATAAACATCATTGGTCAAGAGCCTTAAATAATAAGTCCTTTCTCTTCCATCAACTTTGTAGATAGCACCTACTTCATACCTCGCCATATTATTACCTCTTTCTATAAGTGTGCTTATTCAACATAATCAGTCTTTTTGTACCTTGAAGATACAAAACCTAAAAGACCAATCTGAGGTATGTTCCATTCATTAGGTAGATAAATACTACATAGAATTTCATCTCCCTTTGAATTTTTTGCAATAAATTGATACCTCCCAAGCTCTTCATTACCGGTCACTCTCTCGATATCAGATATGTGAGTTTTACCAAAAAATGCACTAAACTCATTCCATATTATCTCTGCCTCATCACCTGATAAACTGACTTTTAAACAGTATTTTATCCCTGTCTTACACCTTGGTTTTCTTCCTGATTCATCAAGCTTACATACCTTTATATTTCCCTTGTCATATGACCATTCCGCCTTTTCCGGTGAGCTTATTTTAACATTCAACACATCCTTAAATTCACACATTTTTTCTGAAATATACTTACAAGCCTGTTCAAATACATTAAAATTATCCATCATCCTTTTTAAACGAACCTCCACCTCTATATGTATTTACAACGCAGGTAAACTTTTGCCTGCATTTTGGACATTTTATGACATGATAAATAATATCATCAACCCAGTATCCGTCACGCTTATATGCGTCTACCGGACATGTGCCATCTACCAGCCGAAAACCCTCTTTTTCAACCAGCTCTCCAATATAATCCATAGTTTTTTCATAATCCTTTGGAGACTTAAAGTCTTGAACTAAAGTAATTTTCTCACAATAATTACACATTTTCTGCCTCCAATAACCGGTTAATCTTCATAATAATACCATTCAAAAATAAATTTCTATGGGTGTAGCCTTATATATAAAACTAAATTTATCCCCATTATTCACGCCCTAGGTCACATTCCTCTTATTTCTAATAAATCGTAACCAGTACATTTCCATTTGCTTCCAAAATTTGTTTGTAAAAATCTATCATTTCCTTAAAACAAATATAAATTTCTTTTTTTATTCCTTCTACATCAACATCTTTATCCCATATATCAGGATAAAGTTCAGCTTTTTTGCAGGCTTCCATACTGAAATTTTCTAAAGCTGCGTCTATATCAAAATTTTCTAAAGCAAAAATGATATCTGCAACCCTGTCTTTTTCTATGTAGGCAATAAACTCAGATACTTCTTCAAGCGAAGTCACACCTACAACCGCCTCGCTTAAAGGGTTGCCTTCTATAGGCTCTGAACTGTCTACACCGGTTAGCACAAAATGAAGCACATCCCACATCTTATCTATATCAAGTAAAATCTCTGCTTCTTCATTCCAGTCCTCAACCTCTTCAAATATTTCGTCTTCTTCTCCGTTAAAATGTTTCATTTCATTTAAGTTTTCATTACTCAAATATTGATAATTTGCTATCATTCCCATTTTGTTTTTCCTCCATCAAAACCATAATTAAAAAATCTTATTTTACAATCCACTTCCCTGCCTTTGAACTTCCCAGATATTCTATCTTACCACTTTTATTCAATTCAGAAACATCTCTTTTAATAGTTGCTTCCGAAACTCCCAACAACTTTGCTAATTCTGCTCTGGTAATATGTGGATTATCCAAAATAATTTCAATTATTTTTTCAATTCTATGCTTTCTTATCATTTTTTGGGGCTCATTTAATACGTTTTGGGGCTCATTCAGTCCATTTGGGGGCTCATTTAATACGTTTTGGGGCTCATTTAGTCCGTTTTGGGGCTCATTTAGTCCGTTTTGGGGCTCATTTAATACGTTTTGGGGCTCATTCAGTCCATTTGGGGGCTCATTCAGTCCATTTGGGGGCTCATTAACGAAATCAAAATCTAGGGAATACGAATCATCCAAAGGTACAGTAATCTTAAATATATCTCCTTCCTTAAATTCCGGATACTGCCCTGAATAATATTCACTATACTTAAACAGCTTTCTTGTTCCGGAGCCAAGTGTATCCGCATAACCAATATTTCTAAAAAACGAAGCAATAATTGGATTCTTGGGATTAGGTTCCATATTATCCGGTGTAATAAAACCGTTTTTTACTGCACGACTGGCATTCTCTACATACATTCGATTTTCTTCAATTACAAACTTAGCTATATATGAGCTGGTAAATTCACGATGCATCAGCGTATTACTAATCATCTCTCTGGCAATTATGTTTCTAAGACTGATACGGCTAACACCTTCCAGAAAAAATTTATCAAGCAAGTGCTTTCTGGCAAACTCCATTAATATATCATAACTCTCAATCAAATTAGTTCTAACCGTCTCTCTGTCATCGTATCTATCTACATTAACTTTACGAAGCAGGGCATCTGTCATATACGCCGGACAAACATTCATAATAACTTCATCTTTACCTAAAAGCATAATAGCAGCAAGATTATATCCCTTCTGCCCTGTCGCTAAATCAACACCATAAAGCCCTGCACTTACAAGCAACTCCTGATCTGACATTTCTTCCCATGGATGTTTTCCTCCCGCATTATTTACTGCCATCCTACGAACTTTAGGAAATAAATCTAAACGTAAATCATCTATTGTTGCATAAGGATAAATTTTACGCTCAGTAAATATCTCCTGCTTGCGTATATACATCTGAGCAATCTGTGAAGTAGAAGTTACCTTTACATCTGCATCATCTACACGATCATAAATGACTTTTTTATAGCTATGTACCTCGGCACTTGGCGGAATATGAACATGAATAATGGTTTTTCCTTCTGCATTTTTTATAATTTCAGGTGAAAGGTAAATTGTAGGTGAAAAAAGCAATGGATTACTAACCACACTTATAAAATTTTTGACCATATCAGATGCAGACTTTTCCGGTATTCCCTTAACTTTACCATTATCTAAAACACCCAAAAATAAATCTCCACCAAATCTGTTTAAAAATGAGCAAACAGACTCATAGGTATCATTTTCAATACCATTTCCACAACGCTTAAATTCAACAGCTACAGTTTCTCCAATTTCAAGAATTGACTCCAATGTACTTATGTCCATAACATTATCCTTTTTCATTACCTAGACTTTTCATATTCCTTGTTTTTACAGCATTATTCTACTATCTTCATAAATTTAAGTCAAATTTTTCAAAACCTTTTACTTCTTTACTTAAAGCCTATAAGTTGCATAAATACTGTTCTGTCCTTCTGCCTTTTTAAAGCCGGCAGCAGTATAGATTGCTATATCCTCTAAAGCATCCACATCAACCAGCACCATCATCTGATGTGGTTTGTTTAATTCGATTGCTTTTGCAAGAAGTGCAAGTTCATAGCCCTGATATCTGTACTCAGGCTTCATAAAAATATCATATGGTTCATTTGTTTCAAAACTATATGTAACATCCAGATAACCCTGCACCTGACCATCTTTTATTACAAGCAACACTCTAAAACGGTCTTTCGCAGAAAGAACCCTTTCTGCCGTCCAATATGTTTCTATGCTATGAAGCTTACAGTACTGTTCTTTCCATTTTTCAGTATACAATTCTATACTGCTTGTATCCACGTTCGGCACCACAGCAGTATGAACCATCTTTTGCTGTTCAGTATCAAAAACAGCCCCTTTTTCTTTTAAGGGCTGACATAATGCAAAGTTTTTCGGATTAATAACAAAATCTGCCTTATAACCCCGATACTTATTTTCCATATACAAAAGCATTTCTCTAAAAGCTTTTTTACTTTTTGTAAATCCGATAAGCAGCTCAATATACTTTTCATCAGGAATAATAAGCCATACAAAAATTCCTTTTATAATTCCATTTTCAAGAACCGCAAATGAATATTCATCTTTTCTTTCTAATGCGCCATAGAGATTATTCTTACCATACACAAAATGCGGATCATAATACAACGGATTATTTGCCAGTTCCGAAATAAAGTCCGAATATTCTTCAAAGGATTTGATTTCTAAAATTTCCATTCATGCCTCGTAAATTTCATATTATCCCAAATCAGGGGGTATTTTTCAGTTATAACGCTAATTCTTTCACTATTTTTTCAAACTCATAAAACAAATCAATGTACTTTCCCACAATCATCTCACAATGGGCTTTTACAACCGCACCATCATAGTCGTGAGTCAGTTCATTCCTAACTTTTAGCATTTCCATCCAGCCATCATCATCAATAAGATTTGCCTTAAATGCTTCTCTAAGCACATCTCTCGGAGAACCTGTTACAAACCCAATAATCGCATAATGCTGAATCAAAATATCTTTCATTACCTTCCAAGCCAAATCAAAAGTAATAGAAAATTTTGCTCCAGTTCCACTTATTACAAATGAATCTGAAAAATCTCTTTCCCTTGCCTCAGTCAAAGCTTTCAGCGAATTACAAAAAGACTCAAATCTTCTCTTAAATTTCTCGTCCATATTCTCTTATATCCTCCAGTAAAAGTTCATTTTTACAGTCATCCATATTTACTATATCTATACTATAAAGCGTTGGCAATTCCCCTACTTTTTGTATAAGCAAGTCAATATCGTTAACTCCCGATACAGCTATATCTATATCACTTCTTTCGAGTGCTGTTCCCTTTGCCCTTGAGCCAAATAAAAAAACTTTTTTTGCCCCCGACTCTTTACATAGTTTTACCGCTCGTTCTATTACTTCTTCTACTTTCAAATTATCACCTTTCTGCCTGATTACCTTAGCCTGCATCAAAAATAAGTCTTAGTAGGCCAAACTACCGGCTAAGTCGTTCAATAAACTCCTTGTCAATTTCATCCACCGTCATATCTGTATGTGCAAATATACCCTTATTATAGGCATTAGTTAATATCCAAGCAGCATACGTCTTAAATTCTTCTGCAGTTTTTACGCTATAATCAAAAGCTTTGCAAATTCCTCCGGAACAAGCTCCCCAATCAGACAGCTGTCCTATTATTTCAAAAAATGAATCATTATAAGTTTCAAATTTTTTCGTTGCTCTGGCAGTCAAATACTGTGTGATACAGTTGTCAAAGGCATAATAGAACATTGGCTCACGAAAAGGAAGCGAATTTCTCTCCCTGTTGTGAAAATTTCTGTCAATGACATAAGACTTACGCACATCATCCATTGTAGGTTTTTCAGATGTTTTAACTGTAGTTTGGATATAACAATAAATTGTTTCTTTATCAAAAAAATGTCCGTCTATGGCAATTACAGCTCCCCACATACCATCTTCATACTTAAATGCCATTACTGCACCGTTTTTATACTTACTTTCAACCGGAACAGGTGGTGCCACTCTTTTTTTAGGCTTTTCCTTTTTTACACTAATTTTTTCTAAAAATTCAGCAAGGTTAGTTATTCTTTTATTGATAAATTTATCATCAGCACCAAGTTCCCTAGCTATTTCTATATCCTTACCACTTAGAACTGCTTCCTTTACTTCAGCTAAAAAATCATCCTTAAGTCCCCCTACTTCCCAAAGGCAATATGCAAGACTAAATAAGACATCATATCTGTCATCATCATCTTCAGCAGGAAGCAAATCATTTTTTATATCTTCAGGCTCTTCTCCATTATTATAGCGTTTAAAAAATTCATCCTTAGTATCACAGGAAGTATCATTACCAAAAATTGCTGCACTCCAGGTTCCCATAATATTCTCCTCAAGCTTTGTTAATTTATATTTATAATTCTATACTCTTATTTATATGCCGTCAATTCTTTAATAACAATTATTCCGTCACAGCCATTCTTTCTGTAATTAATTTAGCTCGTCCAACACACAACAAACAGCCCACAGATGGAATATACCACCTATGGGCTGCTCACTCTTTGTCTTACAGTTTGATTTGCACGACATCTCCTGTGCATCATACTAAGCGTTCACATTATACTATATCACTAAAAATTATTTACTCTTCTTAGGAGCTTTATATCCTACTACATACTTAGTAAAGTATTTTGTACTGAAAGTAAGAGTTTTATTCTTAGCACTATAAGAAGTCTTAATGCGAACAGCCTTACCCTTCTTATTAAAATATGCAACATAAAGTCCGGTTGCTTTCTCTTTTGCAGATTTGTTATATGGAATACTTATCTTAGCTTTACCTTCTCCAAGATTAGTTATCTTTGTCTCTCCAGACTTTAGTGAAATCTTGTATACAGGTCTTTTTCCTGCTATTTTCTTTTCTTTGGCACTAAGCTTAGTAACAGAGGCTATAGAAAGATTAATATCTCCCTTACCCTTCTTATCAATAAGTGAAATTGCTTTGTTCTCAAGTTGTACCTTTACCTTAGCTGCTGTAACTTCAAAGGCTTTTATAGCAGACTCTATAAGACTGTTTAAAATACCTTTTTCAAGCTTAACATCTACAGATTTAGTTCCTTTTGGAACAGCAACTTTAAGCCTTACAATATTCTTCTCAGACTCCTTAGCAGCTTTCAAGACTTCCTTAATATCATCAGAAGATACTTTAGCCTCTGCCTTATTCTTTGATACTGACTCAGCAGCTATCTTTACCACAGGCTTAGTTGATTTCTTATCTGTACCTATCGTATCTATATTTTTAGATGATTCAGTCTTTTTATCTTCCTGCTTTTTATTTTCCTGCTTTTTATTTTCCTGCTTTTTATTTTCCTGCTTTTTATTTTCCTGCTTATTTTCTTTAGGTATCTCATGAACCCCATGCGAACCTATAACTCCTCCATTATTAGAAGAACTGTTATTTTCTTTTTCATTTAATATAATTTCCTTAAATACCGGTTTGGAAACCTCATGGGTAGTAGTCTCCTTAATATAGATACCTACTTTTATTTTATCACCAGCTATATGTTTTTTAACATTACTATCTTGCCAATTATCATCACCAAATTTATATCTTGCAAGTGCAATAGCTGCAATAGTAACTGTCTTATCCCCCTTTGCTCCTCCAACTTCTACATTAAGAGTAGGGAGTTCATTTCTTTTAAGCTTATTAAATGTTACTGTTCTACTTCCCTGAATACCTGCACCATATTCTCCATCTGCTTTTATACGGGCATAGAAATTAACAGTTGATTTAGGCTCTATTGCACCAAATGTAACAGCACCATTAACAGCAGCAGGTGTTATCCAGTTTACTAAGTCCTTTGAATATTCGTATGTCTTTCCTGCAAGAGCAACCTCAACAGTTTTTACCCTGTATTCAAATTTATTTGCATTAGACGGATCTACATAATATGTCCCCTCTTCTAATCTAGGGGCAGGAGCACCATATGTATTCTTACTTACATCAACTGTCTGCTCGGTATCTGATGAAGGCTTGCGTGTATTTGTAGCCTTAAAACGTGCTTTTATAATAACAGAAGTATTGTTATCAATCTTATCCTTTATACCATCCTCTGAATAAACGGCATCACCAAATTTATACTCTACTCCGGCTTTAGTAACAATAGTAATTTTCTTCTTACCCGAAGTCGCACTGTCAGTAACCTTAAACTGAAGAACAGGCTTATTAGGATTATCTATCTTATTAAATGTAATCTCATTACTTTTGGCAGGCTCACTTGCCTCCATATTTTCTGTAGCTTTTCTTCTCATATAAAACGTATGTTTACTACCTGGTGCTATTCCTTTAAATACGTTGCTATCCTGCCATTTTTCCTCAACTTTATCATCCATCTGGTACTGAGGATGGTAATCAGATGAATCCTCACTTACTATATACTTAAACTTATTATCAGGATCATCTTCATCTACATAAACAGTTCCGGCAATACGAGGTGCATCAAATTTACCCTTCTTAATTTCCTGCCCGGTTAGTATAAATGTATCTTTTTCAAGGTTATAATTAGTATTAGCTGTATTTTTAAGAGTTACTTTTACAGTTACAGTCTTATTTTTACCTGCATTTTTATCAGAAAATGTACCGGTTACATCATAATCTGTACCCTTAATTAAAGTATTAGCCTTTACACCTTCTAAATTAACTGCCGTAACTGTTGCATTCGTCTTTCCATTGTATGTCTTTTGTTCTATAGTAGCTCCTTTAATATTAAGTGTAGCTTTATTAATCTTCCACTTTTTCTCAATACTTCCACCATAGTTACCTTTACCTGCTATTGTTAATGTATGCTCTCCGGCATTTGTAGCTTTATCGCCTGTAATAGTATAGTCTGTAGGTGCATTAAGAGTAATCTCACCTAATTTAACTGAATTAATTGTTATTACTCTCTGTTCACCATTATAATCCCAAGGAGCTAAATTTGCTGAAACTTCAGCAGACGCAATCTTTTTTGGTGTAACTTGGAAAACCTTTTTAATTTTTCCTCTATAACCTTTATCAGATTTCAAATTAATTTCTACTTCTTTATTATTACCGACATTTATTTTATCATCATCAAGTACTTTTACATCATAATCCTCACCCTTTTTAAGTACCTTTTCTCCACCTAAAATATGTCTATTTACTTTTACTGTAACTTCCGGAGTTACATCTTTTCCGGTAAACTCTACATCTTTAACTGTTACATCTTCATCAGCAACTTCCACTAGCAATTGCGAGTTTTCAGGCTTTCTTAAATCTGTTATGTTAGGATTACCATATATTACACCAAATCCATCTTTAAGTTTCACAGACTTATCTGAATCAACAGTAACAGTAGTTCCTATATAAACTACACCTTTTGTTAATTCTTCATCGAATGCACCAGCCATCTCAGGATTTTTAAAATATATTACACTATCTCCATCTAATACAAGCTTACTTGGCTTATTCAAACCTACTGTATCTACAGCCAAAACACTTTTACCTGTAAGTCTAAGTTCACCCACTGCCTTTATTGTTTTGTCACAATATATTTTACTATTCTCAATTTCAATTTTAGATAATTCTGTCTTTAAGCTTACTTTTTTAAGATAAAGACTTCCATTTCCACTTATAGTAAGGTCTTCATTAGCACTTTTACTTCCTATTGTATATGTATCTTCAGAACCTGTATAAGAAATAGAATTTGTTCCAACTAACTTTAAGTTAACCTTTCCACCACTAAAACTGAAAAGTCCTTTATTACTTCCTTCAATCTTTTTTGCTGAAGTTAAATAACAATTTTCCAAAGTTATATCAGCATTTGCAACATTTTCAATCTCAATATTAGCATCTGCTACCGGATTTCCATTAGTTGTAAAAACATAAGCTCCTGTATGTGCTTGTAATACCCCACCGTCTACGGTATATCCGGCAGCTGTAATCTTAATTTTTTTATCTTTCTCAAGGGTCAAGCTCTTAGCAGCTGTATCTGCCACTATCGTCCTTTTTGTCACACTATATGTTGAGCCTAAACTATTATTATCACTCACACCTCCCAACACAGGCACACTTGTTCCCTGAACCGTAAGGACAGCTGCCATTGCAAGAGGAATTATCTTCTTCTGTAGTTTCTTACTATGCTTTGCTTTATTAATTTTCATTCTTTTTACTCCCTAGTAAAAATTTTATTTTCGTGGAAAATATAACTATTTTCCTTTTCTATGATAATATTATAGCATTAAAATGTATATAATTGCAATTACAAAATCCTTAATAATATGATATTTAAATATAATTAACCCAAACTACTCACATTTTACACTATAATTGTAAAAGTCATGAGTAATTTGGGTCATCTTATTAGCACTTATCTAAATTTAACTGTATACACTTCAAAAGGCTTAAGCTTAAGACTAACTTCTTTTACCTTCTTTCCATAAGCATTTACAACTTCTTCTACTTTAAGTTCCTCTTCCTCATTTTCAAGGAGGTCGCAAGCAAATGCCTTTGTAAACTCAGTATCAACAAAAAGCTTTACAGAAGTTTTTGCATTATCTCTCTCGTAAAGTCTTACAACTGTTCCTTCACCGTCTTCAGCCTTCTTAATTGTCTCTATTACCACATTCTTCTTATCTACACTTGCATAAGAATATACAGCCTCAGCCATAGCCTTATCTACTACCTTAAGTGGCTGGTTAAGGTTATAGGCCTCATCAGATACATTGCTATAACGCCAGTTTTCAGCGTGTGGATAGAGTGCATAAGTAAAGAAATGCTCCTCCTGGTCGGTTGTAGGATTTGGCTCTATACCTGATTTAATAAGGGTAAGACCAATTACACCATCTCTTACTGAATGGCCATACTTACAATCATTAAGAAGTGCAACACCATAGTGTCCTTCTGAGAAATCCATCCACTTCTGAGCACAGCTTTCAAATCTTGCCTCATCCCAGCTTGTGTTAGTATGTACCTTTCTTACAGCGTTACCAAACTGAATCTCAAATGTAGCCTCATCAGAATGAATATCAACAGGGAAATGTACCTTTAACAGATGCTGATTATCTTTCCAGTCTACAAAGGTTTCAAAATCTATTCTTCTGTTATCGGCATAGAAATGAATCTTCTGTTTGATAACAGAATTGCTTATCTTTCTTTCTACAAGAAGTGTTGCTCTTACCTCTCCTATTTCAATCCATTCCATCTTTTCTACTGAAAGTACATCCCAGTATTTCTCTGTATGGAAAATGTCTATATCCCAGTTATCATAATAAATAGGCTTATCCTCATACATACGGAAAAGATTTCCCTTTTCTCCTGCCCTTAATACTTCCCTGTCATTTTCCTTATCGAAAATACTGCTAAAAAGAGCATTTTCATCAAGTACAATCTTATAAAACGGAGTTTCGAGAGTTCTATCTCCTGTAAGTTTAAATGGGAGTTCTTCCTTTTTCTCACTTTTATCAAAGTAAAGAGTTCTATAACCCTTTGATGGAATATTCTCCACAAAAGCTACCACTCCGTCTTTTGTAAACTGTACTTTTACGGTTGTACCATCTTCGTATTTAAGACTTTCGTACTCTCCCTCAGGAAGTATAGCTATATCTGAACGGTTATGTCCTGTAGTATTCCATACGGTTATGCCTGTATCCTCTTCTGCAAGAACTTCAAGTCTTGCAGAAGTTTCTTTTTCAAGATTTTTGGCAATTCTATCATACTCTTCCTTTGTTACCTCATACACTTCTTTAATTGAAGAACCCGGAAGTATATCGTGGAACTGGTTAAGCAGCACTACTTTCCACATTTCATCAAGTTCTTTAACCGGATAAGCAAGTTTTTTATCAGCAAGTACCGAGAAGAATTCAAGATCCATAAGTCCAAGCTCAGACTTTCTATTACTCCTTTTATTTCTTGCCATAGAGGTATAGGTTCCTCTATGGTACTCAAAATATAGCTCTCCTTCCCATGTTTCAAGCCTCTTATTGTCTTTTACCTTTGTTTCAAGCTCTTCAAAGTATTTACCGGCAAATTCTCTTCTTACCTTAGGTATACCCTTAACTCCTTTTTCCATTCTTCTTGCAGTTTCAAGCATCTCCCTTGTAGGGCCGCCGCCACCATCACCAAAGCCGTATGATATAAGAATATCGTTATTTATACGCTTGTTCTGATATCTCTCCCATCCACCCATCAAAGCATCAGGGTGCAGTTCTCCGTTGTAGGTAGTAAAGAAGTTTACTACAGGCTGTCCTATTCCAAGTGTGGTTATCATATGAGTAAAAATCTCTGAACCATCTATTCCACGCCAAATAAAAGTATCATTCGGAATCTTGTTAAACTGGTTCCATGCAAGCTTTGTTGTCATAAAATACTTAATACCACTTTTCTTCATTATCTGTGGAAGTGAGCCTGAATAACCGAATACATCAGGCAGCCAAAGTACCTTATTGTCTACTCCAAATTCCTCTTTGAAGAACTTTTTGCCATGCATAAACTGTCTTACAAGTGACTCACCGGAAGTAAGGTTACAGTCTGCCTCAAGCCACATACCACCTTCAGGCTCCCAAACTCCCTCTTTCACCTTTTCCTTAATCTTCTCATAGATTTCAGGATATCTCTCTTTAAGGAATACATATAGCTGTGGCTGACTTGACATAAACTTATACTCTGGATACTCTTCCATAAGTTTTAATACAGTAGCAAAACTTCTTGCAACTTTCTCCCTAGTCTGAGCTACTGTCCACCACCAAGCCACATCTATATGGGTATGTCCTATACAGGTAGCTATTACATCACTGTACCCTGCATGGTCTTCATATAAAGCCTTTTTAAGATAATCTCTTGCTGCCTTTATTCCTGCATAAAATTCCTCTGTATAAGGCGTTCTAAGATCAAGGAAGTTTACTGCTGTATTCAGTATTTCCTCAATATCCTGCCTGTTTTTATCATCCTCTGCCATTCTAGGGAAGGCAGAAAGAGGTACCCACAGGTCAAAATAAAGTCCTTCTACCTCTTCATCTATTTCAATTATTGATGCAATGAAAAGGAACTCATCATGTAAAATTCCACTATATGCCTGAATATCAAAATTAAGCTCCTCTCCACCCTTAAAGCTATCTCCTAAGAATAAGAGCCTGTGGTTCATGTCCATGCCCTGTACTACTTCACCATTTATAAATACAAGGAACTGTGGATTCTTGGCATCATCCCATTCTTCTATTTGAGTAGCAAGTTTTAAGAAAATTCTTTTTCCTGCCATATTTTCAGGAACAACAAATTTTTTCTTAAACCAATAATGCTTATCTTTACCGTACCAATGCATATTTACAGAGTCAAACTCTTCAAAACTTGCCTCAGCCTTCTCTGCCTCACAAGGCCTAAAAAATCTTCCCTCTTTATACTGCCATTTATCTAAATCAAGCTTTTGCTTTATTTTAAGCTTGTTAAGATTATCACAAATGACCTTGATACGCTTATCTAAAAATCTCATAATTTTCTCCTATTAAAAATTTTCACCCAAATCATTCAACTTTTCTTTTGTATAACATCAAAATAGCATACAGAGATATGTTTCACAAGATATTTTGAACAATTTGGGTTTAATATTTACTATAGTGTATTCTTTTTAATATAGTCAACAAGCCTGTCTACTGTTGTAAAAGCAAGTCCTGTTACTGTATCTGCGCAACCATAGTAAATAGCTATCTTTCCACTTTCTTTATCATGAAGTGCCGCACAAGGGAATACTACATTTGGAACATCACCCATACACTCATACTGTTCCCAAGGAGCTAAAATATAGTTTTTGCTACGAGCCAAAACTTTCCAAGGTTCATTTAAATCAAGAAGGGCTGCTCCCATACGGTATACAAAGCCGTTACAGGTATTTATAACTCCATGATAAATCATAAGCCAACCTTCATCTGTTTCAATAGGAATAGGTCCCGGACCTATCTTAGTAGACTGCCAAGCAGAAATATCATCTTTAATTGTACCCATTACATGTCTATGTCTTCCCCAAAATTCCATGTCCTTACTCTGACTTATAAAGATATCTCCAAAAGGAGTATGACCGTTATCACTAGGTCTGTTAAGCATCATATAAAGACCGTTTATTTTTCTTGGGAACAAAACTCCATTTCTGTTAAATGGCAAGAACGCATTTTCAAGCTGTACAAATTTCTTAAAATCAAAGGTATATGCAATTCCGATGGTTGGACCATGATAACCGTTACACCAAGTCACATAGTATCTGTCCTCTATAAAACACACTCTAGGGTCATACCTGTATTCTCTCTTTAATATTTCTTCGTCAGCACCTTCAAACTTTACAGGCTCATCCTCTATTTCCCAGTTAATTCCGTCTTTACTCTTTCCTACAAAGATATCCATACTTATAGAACGGCTATCGCATCTGAATACTCCGGCAAATCCGTCTTCAAATCTCACTACCGCACTGTTAAATACACTGTTTGAAATTTTATTTCCATTCCTACCTATAATTGGATTACCGGAATACCTCCATACAGGTTCTTTACCTCCTGTATTATCTTCCTCCCAAGGAATCTGTGGCAATCTAATCTCACTACTCATCTTTTTCTCCTTATATTTTATAAAATAAGAGTTTTTTCCGTCCATCGCCCACTCTACGGACAAATTCAGGAAAAAACTCTTCTATTTTCATAAAACAGTGTCTAATTTTGTCTTATGCTTATCTGTATCTAAATTTTGTTCTTATTTAGCAGAGTCAATCTGAGCCTGAGCCTTCTGCATCATATCATCAAAACCTGCTTCTCTCATTTCCTTCATCATCTCAGGAATTACCTTTTCAGGATCTGATGTACCTGTGTAAAGCTCACTTCTGTACTTATTAAGAATTTCACCACAGTTAAGAAGCTCGTTCTCAAACTCTGAAACATCAAGGTTAATACCAAGAACAGGAGAAGGAACTGCATTTGCATTAAGCTCCTTAACCTCATCCCACTGATTGAAGTCTACATCATCAGTCTGAGAAACTGTAAAGAATGTAGCCTGTGAGTACATAGGCATTGGCCATCTCTTTGTTTCATCTTCTGCCTTATGAACCTTCTTATCATCTGTATAAGTAAAGTTCTCACCCTCAAGACCATAAGCAAACATATCTCTTACCTTAGTATCAAGGTTAAGAAGCTGTAAGAACTGAAGAGCTTTACCCGGGTTCTTGCTGTTTGCAGAAATACAGTTCATAGAACCACCAACGGTAGAGTTAGAAAGAACAGTTTTACCCCACTGGAAAGTCTCAACTTCCTTACCTATACCTGGTCCCCAAACAGTCTTTCCTGCACCCTTCCATCCCCAAGCTACAAACATAGCCTTATACTTAGGAGTTTCTGTTGCAACTGCTGCATCTGTATTTATAACCTTGTTCTGATACCACTTATGAAGAAGTTTGAAATCTTCCATTACTTCAGGCTGCTCGTATACTGGAACAAGTTTCTTCTCACCACCATCATACTTAACACCAAGACCAACAAGTCCCATAGAGTCATATCTAAGATCAACGAGACCTGAAACACCGTCTTTATTCATAATAAATGGAGCCTGAGACTCATTCTTAGCCATTTCCATTACATATGGATCTAAATCCTTTAATGAATTAACTTTTGAACCATCAATCTTATACTTATCTACCATGTCCTTATCAATAACGAAGTACTCACTTCTTGAGCTGTCCTTATAAGTAGGAACTGCATAAACTGAACCATCAACTTTTACTGCATCCCAAAACTTCTCAGGAATAAAGCTCTTGAGTTCAGAAGCATCTGAATCTAAAAGGCTGGTAATGTCAAGGAAAGCTCCGTCATGAACATTCTTAACATAAGAACCTGAATCGGTAAACATAATGTCATAATCAGCGCCTGTATTAAGACTGGTGTTTCTCTTCTCACCCCAGTTATCCCAAGTACCATATTCAAAATCAATATTTACACCAATCTTCTCTGCAAGATACTTATTAAGTTCATCTTTCCAAGCATCCATGTTTGTAGGAACACCACCACCAAGGAATACCCACTTAAGGTTTACAATCTCCTGAGGAGTCTCTGCTTCCTTCTGCTCCTTGTTGTCTGTTGTTGAAACAACAGAACTCTTCTTAGCTGAACTTGTCTGTTGCTGCTTATCTCCACCATTAGAACCACAAGCAGCCATACTGAGAATCATAGCAGTACTTAATGTAGCAGCTAATAATTTTCCCCATTTCTTTTTCATTACAAATCTCCTTTCATACTATACAAATTGTATTATATATTCTAAACGCTAATGCGTAAGAATCAACCTTTAACTGCTCCAATCGTAAGTCCGGTAACAAAATACCTCTGGAAAAACGGATAAGAACACGCAATAGGAACTACAATCAAAATTGCTATTGCCATTCTTGCAGACTCCTTAGGCATATTATTTAAATATTCCTGTGCAAGAGCTCCTGCTGTAGGGTTTTTAACAAGATAATCAATAGCCTTGATAATCTGATTCAAGAGTGCCTGAAGAGATTTCATCTTAGGATTATCAATGTATAAGGATGATAAAAACCAATCATTCCAGTAACCGAAACTAAGGAAAAGACCAATGGTAGCAATAACCGGTTTGGATATAGGAAGTACAATCCTGCTATAAATATTAAGCTGTGTTGCTCCATCTATCTTTGCTGATTCAACAACAGAGTCAGGAATTGTAGTTCTGAAGAATGTTTTACAAATTATGATATTGAAAGAAGATACAGCCATAGGTAAAATAAGTGCCCATATTGTATCTCTTAAATGGAGAAGTTTTACATTTACAACATAGCTTGAAATCAATCCTCCATTAAATATCATAGGAATAAATACTACCCAAGTAAAGAAATTCTTTAACTTATAAGTAGGTCTGGAAAGTACATAACCCATAGATGTAGTAAGTGCCAGACCTAAAACAGTACCTACAACAGTTACAAGAATAGAAACACCAACCGCAGTAAAAATCTGCTCTTTAGCCTCCCACAGAAAAACATAGGCAGATAACGATAATTCAGCCGGTATAAACTGATAACCATAATTCGCCAACGAATTTTCTGATGTTATCGAAATTATAAATACAAATATAACAGGTATAACACACATCAACGCCAAAATGATAAAAAGTATATTAAAAAGAATATTTGTGGTTGGCTTAATCTGATTCAACTTTTTATGCTTTCTTTGTTCCACTTTTTCTTCCTCCACATTTCTTAATAGCTTAAATAATAGCCTGATCCTTATCAATCTTCTTTACAATATAATTAGTAATCAGAATAGTACAGCAACAAGCAACAGACTGTGTAAGTGAGGTTGCCGCAAGTCTTCCCAAATCACCACCACCTAAAAGTGTATTATAAATATAAACATCAAAAGTATTTGATACCTCATAAAGAGAACCACTTGCTCCTCTTGTAAGCTGGTAGAAAAGTCCAAAGTCAGAATAGAAAATACCTCCTATACTGAGAATGAACATCATAATAACAATCGACTTCAAGCTAGGAAGTGTAATATACTTTACCTGCTGCCACTTGGTAGCACCGTCAATTACCGCCGCCTCATAAAGACTGCCATCAATTCCTGTGATACTGGCAAGATAGACTACCATTCCATATCCAACACCCTTCCACTGTCTCATAAAAACAAAAATACCCGGCCAGAACTTTGGTTCAGTATAAAAATTTATTCTTTCTCCACCAAAAGATTCTATTATATTATTAATAAGTCCTTTATCAGTATCAAGAAAAGCAATTACAAAGTAAGTTACCACAACCCAAGACATAAAATGAGGTAAGAACATCATTGTCTGATATACTTTAGACTTAAACTTACTGTGAATTAAACTTATCATAATTGCAAGCGTTACAGGAAGAAGAATTCCAAGTATAATAAATATAATATTATAGCCAATTGTATTTTTCAAAAGCAGCTTGAAATTTCCACTTTTTAAGAAAAACTCAAAATTCTTAAAACCAGCCCATTTACTTGTCATAAGATTTGCAAAAAAACCTTGACCAACTTTCATTTTATAATTCTTAAATGCGATGATAATTCCAAACATCGGTAAGTAACAAAAGCATACATACCATATAAAAGTTGGAATGCCAAGAAAAGTCAATTCGGTATCATCCCTAGTCCATTTTTTCTTTCTCTTTGGCAGTGTAGTTTCTTTTTTACTGCTCATTTTTTCCCTCCTCATTCATTTTGTAGAATTATCCTAAATAATTCCCATTCATTTTCCATCTGATTAACATATTATCATATTAATTAACATTTTGCAACATTTTATTTAATAATTTACGTTCAATTAAACATCAATTTTAACATTGAAATGTACAACCTGTATAACTTTACCAATAAATCTAAGAAGTTTAACGGGATTAACCGTAATAATTTACATTCCTCTTAGCTTATCTGCATACCAAAATACTACTTTAGTAACTCGGTTAAGCATACTCTCTTTTGAATCTGCCCTATATATCTCTTTATATCTCATAAACCAAGTTTCAAGTTCTTCAGCAAGCAGTTTTCTTTCATCATCCGACAGGCTTTCCGGTAAAACTACCACTCTTCCTACCCTGTTCCAAATATCAATTCCAATAATTGCATTATCTGCCTTTATAAATTCTGACTTATCAATACTGTCCATATAAAAGGCAGATTTTCTTAAATCCTTCCTAATCTGATAAAGTTTATCAGTTATTTCATCTGTCCTTTCCAAATCTTGTCTTATCTTCATAAACCTGGAATTAATCTCCGCATTAATTGCATGCAGGCTTGATTTATTTTTATCAAAACTTCCATCTCCCATCACACCTTCATGTACAATCACAGCTGCCCACCAATCATAAATCTGCTGTATAGCGGCATTTTTAAGCAGGTTAACATAGTTTTCTGTAATATCTCTATATTCGATACTAGAAATTGCTTTATTAACTTCTTCTTCAGTAATACCATTTTCCTTGGAATAAGCATCCAAATTCCAACTAAATATTCCACCATATATTATTCCCGGTGTAGAAAATGATATATCATTAATATGACCAAAATCTCCCCATTCTGTATTAAGAATTCCAACAGCATTGTAAGTTTTAGCATATTCACACATTATTTTTACGTTAGAATATGAAGTATCAAGTATGTTTAAGAATACATTCCAACCACAAACTCCCGGACAAAGATATAAATTAGCTCCTGCCTCTGCAATAGGCTTACAAATATCATCTTTTTGATCTGCTAAATATCCCCAAGCCATACATATTGTCTCTTTTGGAAGTTCCTTAATAAATTCAGGAAACTTACGGATAATATCTCCCCAAAACATAGGAATCTTACCCTTGCTTACTATGTATTCGCAGAGTTTCTTTAAAAAATCCATATACATCCTGTCCGTGCCTATTTTCTCTGCAAGCACCTTCGATCTTCCCTTGCCTAAGTCAAAGGTTTCATCTGCACAAATATTTACAAGCCCCGAACTAAATAGCGGCAAATACTCATCAAGCATCCTCTTAATAACTTCAAAAGAGCGATCATCTGCAACATTCACAGTATGATGCTGCATCTTTTCTAAAAAAGAAAAAGGCTTACCTGATGCATTCTCAAGTTCGCAAATATCCTCATAACTCTTCGTCCTAAGCAGTTCATAGAGATGACCAAAACTGGCAAGCGAAGGCACAAAATCAATATCTCGGTCTTTACAATACTTATCAAGCTCCATTATTTCCTCAGAAGTTAGCACACTGTCCTCTCTCCACATTTCTGAAAATCCTCTGAAAGCAAAAGACTGCTCTATGTAGAGCTGATACTGATTTATCTTATATCTTGAAAGCAGGTCAATCTGTTTTTTTAATGCAGCAAGCTTAAAACTTCTCCCTCTCGCCTGATCAAAGTAAAAACCTCTTACCTTAATATCCGGCTCATCTTCAATAATAAGTGTAGGTAGCAAAGCTCCTTTGCTCCTTATAATCTGACAAAGTGTCTGTATTCCATAACCCACTCCCACTCTATCTTTACCTATAATCTCAATTTTTTCTTCAGTTATGTGTAGAGAATATGCCTGCTCTGCAAATGTCTCATCAAGCTTTAAGCTAATATCTCCTTTTTCAGCTGTACCGGCTGTTACATCAACTTCTATGCCTGCAAAACGAAATAATTCATTCTTAAGAATCATTGGCAGCGCCCAACCCGTATTCACTTTCAATTCCTCAGTTTCTGCAACAATTCTCATTCCTGATTCTGCAAAAAATTCTCCACTATTTTCTACTAACTTTTTAGGTATTGGCAAAATATTCATATTCTGATCTCCTTAACAAATTTCTTTTATATTACTAAATGAATAGTAATATATATTTTACTTTTTTACAATATTATTTTTAAATTAATATTTTTAACTTGCACTTCATTTAACTCATATTAACTTATATACATGATGGCTAAAATTATCTTAATTCTAGTGTTTTTTCAATAAATTTCTTATTGACAATCACTCCTAAAGTTGATTATACTTAACATAAGTTAATAATCAACTTAACATTGTTAGCTAAATAAAGAAAGGTAGAATTTATATGAGTAAAGTAACAATGCAAGATGTTGCAGATGCTCTAGGTGTTTCCAGAGTTAGTGTATGGAAAGTTTTTAATGGCCAGCCCGGCGTATCTAACACACTTAAAAATAACGTCTTGGAAACAGCTGCAAAACTCGGCTATAATGGGCTTACTACAATTACATCTTTAGCTGAAAACATCAATAAATATAAAACTGTTTCTCTTGTAGTTTCAAGGCCGGATTCTTCTATTTTTTGGACTGATATAATACACAGCATAGCTAAGGAGCTTGCAACTCATAATGTCAATCTTATGTACACATATATTCCAAGTACATATAAAGATAATTTTCAACTCCCGGATATTCTTACAGGGGATAATATAGATGGAATCATTGTGCTTAATCTCTACGATAAGCATATAATCAAAAGAATAGCCAGGCTTGATACACCCAAACTTTTCCTAGATACCGTACCTTCTATAACTGAGAATATGCTAGACTGTGACTTAATGCTTATAGAAGGTAAAATTTCTATCTCTGAAATTGTGAATGACGTAATTAAAAAAGGCTGTAAAAGACTAGGTTTTATCGGAGATGTCCATTACGCCAGAACCAATTTAGAACGCTATTATGGTTATACTGACAGCCTCACAAGGCACAATATTTCTTTTGATTCATCCATCTGCTTTACAGACACCATAGGAATATCAAGTTATCAGAATCGAATTTTTGCTTTTCTGGATTCCATCACCAACATGCCTGATGCCTTTATATGTGTAAGTGACTATGTAGCACAATTTGTGGCCATGTACGTATCAAAATATCCTGAGCGTTTCATAAAACCTATTATATTAACAGGATTTGACGGCAATAAGGAATATGTAAACGTTGCCGATAAGATAACCACTGCAAATGTCAATACACGACAGCTAGGCAGAAGACTTGCCTTACAAATACTTTACCGTATGGACTATCCTAATTCTCCAAGAGAAACCATCTATACTCATCCTGAAGTCTCTTACTTAGATTCATACTTTTCATAACTATATAAGCTAAAAAGTATTTTTAACTTCTTTTCTAAAGATACAGGTTCTATATTACCTGTAAATTTTAACTTCTATAGCAAAAGGCTGTGCATATAATAATGCACAGCCTTTTTTTAACTCCACCTTGATTTAAACGATTTAACTCTCTCTCCTATCTTATCTTTCTGCTCTTCAAGATCTATATCAAAAACTTTTATAAACTGTATCATATAGTCTACAAAAACAATAAAGAATACAACACTAATAATTACAACTCCAAGCTCTCTATGTATATGGTCTACTAATCCATATACGGCACTTTGAAGAAAATATACTATGCCCAGCGCATAAAACCCCCATGCAATTGTACTCTCAAGACATATTATACCTTTATAGTTAAATGGTTTTTCATTATAATCCCACCAAAGAGCCCCCAAGAACTTTATCATCAACTTTCCTACTATGAACTCAAATATAGTCGCTGATATAGCTCCTGCAATATATATACCCAAATAATTACCTTTAAGAGGACTCAAAATAATATATCCTACCATCGCTCCAACTCCATAAATTGGACAAAATGGACCTTTTCCAAACCCCCTGTTTGTTATCTTTCTATTACAGAAAGACATATAAATTGACTCCACAAGCCACCCCAGCATGCTGTAGACAATAAATGCACCGACCAAATGATATATGTCTGTGTCAAATATTTCTCTTTCCCACATCTGTGAATAATCACTCCTTTATCAATAACTTTTCTAATTCACTTTTAAATGTGTTCACATCCTTAAATTCCCTGTAAACAGATGCAAATCTCACATAGGCAACCTGATCTAACTCTTTCAGCCTCTCCATAACTATTTCGCCTATTTCAGAACTTGAAATCTCCTTAACTCCTTTATTAAATATAGCATTTTCTATATCTTCTACACAAGAATTAATATCTTCAATCGGAACAGGCCTCTTATGGCAGGATCTGAATACTCCTGATTCAAGTTTAGAACGATCATAATTCTCCCTCGTCAAATCTTTTTTTATTACAGCTAAGGGCAAAGTTTCTACTTTTTCATAAGTTGTAAATCTCTTATTGCAACTTTCACAATTTCTTCTTCTCCTTATAGCTGAATTATCATCCGAAGGCCTTGAATCTATCACTTTAGTATCTTCATTACCACAAAATGGACATTTCATCCCTTACCTCCAAGCAAGGATTATTTTTTTCTCTTAAAAATAAATTCCGGAATTTCTATTTCTGTATTACCTATATCATTACTCTCTTTCTGCTCATTCTTGTCAACAGCCCTTGCACTCTGCCTTGATAATGAAGTAGCTGAACTTCTTCCTGTGCCAAGCCTTGACTGCAAAGTTCTCCTTGAATTTTCTGTTGCAGCAAGTTTTCCATTATTATTCAATCCTGTTGCAATTACAGTAACAGTAACCTGATCTTTACATTCTGCATCATATTTTGAACCGAAAATAAGGTTGATATCATTATCCATTCCAATCATTTCCCTAACATAATCAGATGCATCGTTAACATCGTACATTGTTACATCTCCATAGAAGTTAATAAGCAAGTCTGTTGCACCTTCAATACTTATGTCAAGAAGAGGACTTTCAGCTGCAATCTTCACAGCATCAATACAACGGCTGTCGCCTGTGCCTACTCCTATTCCTATATGTGCGAGTCCCTTGTCCTTCATAACAGTACTTAAATCTGCAAAGTCAAGGTTTACATCTAACTTATTATATATAATATCCGTAATACCTTGTACTCCCTGTCTTAATACCTCATCTGCCTTTGCAAAAGCTTCAGGCTGAGTAGTTCTTCTATCCATAATCTCAAGAAGTTTTTCATTCTTAATAACAATTAGGGTATCAACTACCTCGCTCATCTTCGCTATACCACCTTCAGCATTCTTTGCCCTTCTAGAGCCTTCAAAATTAAAAGGCATGGTAACAACACCCACCGTAAGGATTCCCATTTCTCTAGCAATTGCAGCTACTACCGGTGCAGCACCTGTTCCGGTTCCTCCACCCATTCCACAAGTAACAAAGATCATTTCAACACCTTTAAGTGCCGCTGCAATGTCTTCTCTATTCTCTTCCGCTGCCTTCTCTCCCACCTCAGGCTTAGCTCCTGCACCAAGACCTTTTGTAAGTTTCTCTCCAATCCTTATACAGGTAGGAGCTTTACAAGATAACAACTGCTGGTTGTCTGTATTAATACAGATAAATTCCACTCCTGAAACTCCGTCACTAATCATCCTGTCAACTGCATTGTTTCCGGCACCGCCAACTCCTACTACAATTATTTTACAAGCACCTGATTCCCTCTGATTTTCACCTTTTATCTCTAACAAAATCTTTTCCTCCTACGAATTTGTCATATCCGACATCAATCTTAAGCATCTGATTGTATGACACAAAATCCCATGTAATCACTACAATAAAATATCCCATTCAATAATATAACATTATATTCAAAATAATCAAGTTATTTTTATAACTTTTCATAATTTATCTGCTTCAAAAATTACTCTTTGTCTGGTCTCTGAAAAATCTTCCATATGTAAAGTTCCTTTCATCCCCTCTGTTTTCGGCAATAATTCAGCTAAATTTGATATTTCTGTATCAAAATGTTTTTTCTTACCAAGTATAATCTTAATATCTTTATAATATAGCCTTACTGCCATATTTTTTTCAAATTCTATTTTATCCACAGCCAAATTATATTTTTTTATTAGCTGAGTAAGATTAAGAGTCAGTTCAAAAACTTCATCAGTCTTGGTAGATATCGGCTTGTTAAATACCGCTACATCATATTCTATTCCCTTTACAATAGGAACATTCTCTCTCTTTTCTGTAATACTTCCAACCATAATCCCATCTTTATCAAAACAGATATATTCACCCATGTATGGAAGACAACCTACAACTTCTTTTTCTATAATACCAACTGTTAAGTTATGGAATCCCTCTAAATCTACTTCAATTTCATCAACAAATGGAATTCTAATTTCTTCACCATACTTAATCCTCAGATATGTAAGTATTGTATTACCCCCAACATAATATTTGGTTAATTCTTTTTTAATCTTATCATCTGTATAATATGTATTCCCCTTTACACTCACCTCCTCAAGTTTAGAAACCACAACAATTCCTACAGCTATTATTATAAGGACAATAATCATAAAAATTACTATTTTAATCTTCTTACGCATATATTCTCCTAATTATAGTTTCAAGGTTTTTGTTAAATATTTCTTGGACTCAGTCGATTAATATATTTTATCTGCCAGGATATATTCAAAAAAATGCCTATTTCTATTAGCATAAATACTATACCACTTCCACCAAAACTAATAAACGGAAGTATTACACCTGTAGACGGTATTACACTAGTAACAACAAGCACATTCAGAATTACCTGTATTCCTATCTGCGACATTATCCCAACTCCCAGTAAAGCACCGAATCTATCTCTGGCATTCATTATCACAATCCACATTCTATGGAGTATAAGTGCAAAAATCACTATAATCGCAATCCCACCAAAAATTCCAAATTCTTCACATATAATAGTAAAAATCATATCATTATAGGCTTCCGGAACTCGTCCATACTTCTGCTCACTCCCTCCAGGACCTTTTCCAAACAAGCCACCTGATGCAATTGCATAAAGTCCCTGTAATATCTGCTGTCCTTTTTCACTGTTTTCAACATTTTCCCATATTTCCAAACGAGTACTTCTATATCCTCCGGTAAAAGTTACATATAAGTAAGCCGATACCACTGCAAGCGCACCTAATAAAATATAAGGAGATATCCATTTAGAATTAGTAAACAAAATTAATCCGTATATGCCTGAAACTATTATTCCTGCACTAAGATTTTCCACTGCAATAAAGATAATAAGCGGAGTTACTGCAAATATATCTAAGAATAATTTACTAAATTTAACCTTATCCCTTGAAACTTTTGCACAAGTATATGCTCCAAATATTATAACAACAAACTTTGCAAGTTCCGAAGGCTGAAATCTCATTATTCCGATGTTAAGCCATCTCCTGGCACCATTATTAACCGGTGTAAAAAAACTTGTATATGCCTGTAATAGTGTCATTCCAAATAACATCACTCCAGGCTTTGATAAAATAAAATACTCTATATTTGTGGCATTTCGAATAAACTTAGGAAAAGGGATTTTAAAACTCTTTAATAGCTTTTTATAATTATTTAACGAAAAACAAAGCATCAAAAACAAGCCAACTCCTATTGCCTCAAGCTGTCTTCTAAAAAAATATGTAGATTCAAGATTCTTGCTTTTTGCAATATATGCACTTGCACTATAAATAATTATAAGTCCCATAGCACAGGCAAAAAGCACAAGATAAACAATATTCCAGTCATAATATATAAATACATTTTTTTTCTTAGTTTTACTTTTTTTACTCATAATGCAATAAATCCTATAAAACACATTATTATAGTTACGACAGCAAACATTGCCACAACCCTTGTTTCTTCAAAGCCTGAAAGTTCAAAATGATGATGAATAGGCGACATCTTAAATATCCTTTTGCCATGTGTAAGTTTAAAATAACTTACCTGAATCATTACTGATAATATTTCAGCAAGATATATAAAGGCTATTATTATTATAAATAATGGAATTTTAAGCATAAATGCCTCTGCAGCTACAAATCCACCTAAGGCAAGCGAGCCTGTATCTCCCATAAATACCTTTGCAGGATAGGTATTAAATATCAAAAATCCAAGCAAAGTACCTATCATTATCATTGCTGTATCAGAAACATTTGAGCCTACTTTTATAGAAAGTGCCGCAAAAAACATTGCAATTATAAGTGTAACTGTTGTTGCAAGTCCATCCAGACCATCTGTAAAATTAGCCCCATTCACCGTACCTAGGACTGTAACAAATACAAAAGGCACAAATAAAATTCCCAATTCCCATGCAACACTGCCACCTGTAAATGGCACTATAATTTTAGTAAGCTCAGGATAATTTTTAAGAATCAGATAGGTAAATACTGCTGTAACTATAATTTGCAATCCCAACTTCTGCCATGCCCTAAGTCCTAAAGAGCGTTTCATAGCAAGTTTTATATAATCATCTAAAAATCCAATAAATCCAAATCCAACAGTTAATAAAATAATAGGAAATAATTCCGTCTTATTAGCAGCACAAGCAACACCTACCAATGTAAATACTGCAAGCATCACTATCCCACCCATAGTCGGTGTTCCAACTTTTTTTAGATGACTCTCAGGCCCTTCTTCCCTTACAAACTGTCCAAACTTCATTTTATGAAGAATTGGAATAAAAATAGGACATAAAATCACAGTAAGTATAAATGAAATAAATGCAGGTAAAAATATCTTTAACGAAAACATTCTCTACTTCTCCTTAGTCTTTTCAGGATAAATACCAAGTACCCTAAATACTTTCTCTGTTACCTCTCTTGCTAACAAAGATGCCGCTCCACTAGTAGACTGATCCTCAACACTTGGCTGATCCACTACTACATAGACCACAGCTTGTGGATTATCATAAGGAGCACATCCTATAAAAGATATTACGTAGTTAGTATCAGATCTGACAGTCATTCCATTTTCAACATCAAGTTTTTGTGCTGTTCCAGTCTTTCCTGCCAATTTATAGCCTACTGACTTAGCCCTAAATCCTGTACCATCTTCAACTGTCTTATATAGAGCCTTTCTTATAAATTCTGATGTTTCTTTTGTAACAGTTTTCTTCATAATAACCGGCTCTATTTTTTCAACTGTCATTCCATCATCATTAACAAATTCTTTTGCTAAGTGAGGCCTATAGTAAATTCCTCCATTTATCAATGATGAAAAACTCGCAACCATTTCTATCATTGTTACTGAAACTCCCTGTCCAAAACTACTGGTTGCTAATTCTACCGGATTTAACTGATCTTCTTTATACGCTAAGCCGACAGTCTCTCCGGGAAAATCTATTCCCGTCTTACTCCCTATTCCAAACAATTCCTGATACCTTGCAAACTCTTTTCTTCCAAGTTTACTTACAATCTGCATCATTACATCATTACATGATTTTTCAAGGCTCTCTGATAGCGTTATCTTCCCATGCCCTTCTCTTTTTACACAGTGAATCTTTCTGTCCATTACATTCTCAAATCCATCACAGACAAAAGAATCTTTCTTATCAATTATATCCTTTTCCAAGCAAGCTGCAACTGTAAATGGTTTAAAAGTTGAACCCGGTTCAAATATATCACTTACACAATAGTTTTTCCAGCGTCTGCTGAGTTCCTCTAATTTCTTATTTTCATCCATCCCCTCTATTTCTTGCTGACTAAAAAAAGCACTCAAATCTCTCGGATTATTCAAATCATACCCTTTATCAGACGCCATAACATAAATTTCTCCGTTATTAGGATTCATAATTATAATTCCTACATTTTTGGCCTGTTCTCGTTTCTGATAGTCTGCTATTATATCTTCTGTCAGTTTCTGAGCATCCGAGTCTATTGTTGTGATTAGATTTAATCCATTTTTCGCCTCTATTTCTGTCTCTTCTATCTCCATATTAGCATTGAAATAGCCATATCTTACCCCATTTTTGCCATTTAGTTTAGTATTATAATACCCTTCAAGTCCCCATTCTGCATAATCTCCTGAATAAGCAAAACCAACGACATTACTTGCTACGCTATTTAACGGATAAGTTCTTTTATAATATCCTTCAAAATTATATCCCACTACCCTATTTTTCTTTGTTTCTTCTTTTTCTGCATCAGTATTTCTTGCATTAAATTTAGTTGCTGCTGATATGAACCTATCTCTTTCGTCATAGGTCACTTCTTTTTTTATAATCTGATACATTGATGATGGATTCTCAGATATAATCTTATTTAATTCATCCACTGCAATATTGAAATAATCACTTATAAGCTTTACTGTAGCATCTCTGTAAATATCTTCTTTTTTTAATATAATTGCAGGCTCTAATACAAGGTTATAAACTAAAACAGATTTTGCAAGAGCCACTCCTCTTCTATCTGATATGTCTCCTCTTTTAGAGATAATAGGATTGCTGTTGTAAGTCTGCTGTTTGAGATATTTTTTTTTATATCCGTCACCTTTCCCATAAGCTACCGATATTACAGCTAATATTATAAATATAAAGCCACCTGTAAAAATTAAACCTGTAAACCTGACTTTGGTCTTAAACTTAATTCCTCTAGCAATAAATACTAAAAACTTATATACTAAAAGTGCAAGTAAGCTCGGTTTTTTCTTCTTCCTTCTTCTGCCCCTACTTGAATTATTAGTTCTTTCCGACATTTTTCTCCTATCTCGCATTTACCAATCTTAAAACTCTATCAATAATGCCGATATCCTCATTACCTTTTAAAGCACCATATTGCCTTACATATCCGTTAGTCACACTCTTATATAATATAATCTGATTTTCATAAGGATAGACCATGCCATATTTTTCTATTGCTATCTTTCTTATGTTTTCCAAATCTATATTACTATATAAAGTATTTTCAATATTATCATTGGCAATTTTAATGCTGTTTAACTCACTGTTAAGATTTCTAGTCTCCATTTCAGTCTGTTTTATTTCATTATACACTTTAACATATCCCACACAAACCAATACAAGAATTACTGCTGCCAACATTAGACCTACAAAACTAAAAAAGTCAATTGAAGGAGCATATTTTAAATCTGCATATTTTATATGTTTCGGCTTATGCTTTTTTAATTTCTGTGGTGACCTATTAGGAAGTTCTCTCCTTTTAGGAAGTGCTGAATTCCTAGTACTTAAAGCCATAGAACCATTTGTCAGATTCCTGTTTCTTACATTCATTCTTTCATTCATTGCTTTCCCTCCTTCTGACAAAAATTCTAAGCTTAGAACTTTTTGATCTTGGATTCCTTTCCATTTCTTCATCAGCCGGTACTATCGGCTTTCTTGAATTTACAAATCCCTTTGACTTATTACCACAAACACATATCGGAAAATTAGGTGGACAGGTGCAAGGTGATTCTGCTTTTTTAAATGCATACTTAACCAACCTGTCTTCTAGAGAATGAAAGGTAATCACTGCCATTCTTCCTCCATCTGAAAGCTGGTCTATCATTCCTTCTATAGACTCTTCCAACACGCTCAGTTCCCTATTTAACTCTATCCTTATAGCCTGAAAGGTACGCTTAGCAGGATGTCCTCCGGTAAGCCTAAACTTAACAGGAATTGCAGTTTTGATAATATCTGCCAGTTCACCTGTGGTTTCAATAAGCTTTGTATCTCTAAATTTCACTATTTGTGCAGCTATTTTTGCTGCGAACTTATCTTCACCATAATCCCTTATTATCTTGGTAAGTTCAGCCTGACTATAATTATTAACAATGTCCTTTGCTGTCTTTTCCTGTCTCGTATCCATCCTCATATCAAGCACAGCATCTTCCATATATGAAAATCCTCTATCAGCTGTATCTAACTGATAGGAAGAAACTCCTAAATCAAGAAGTATACCATCTACCTGCCTTATTCCAATACTCTGAAGAACACTGACCATCTGAGCATAATTACTTCTTACTACTGTAACCCTGTCAGCAAACTCGGATAATCTTTCTGTAGCTGCCCTTATTGCCGCCTCATCCTGATCAATGCCTATAAGTCTGCCTCCGGCTGTGAGCCTTTTTGCTATTTCATAAGAATGACCACCTCCACCAAGAGTACCATCTACATATATTCCATTTGGCTTGATATCAAGTCCGTCTATAACCTGATTAAGCATTATAGGAATATGCTTAAAGTTAAAATCCTCATTCATAAAACATATTCCTCCTTTCAATCAGTCTGTCACATAAAATTTAAGTTAAACTCTGCCATCTGTTCGGCAATTTCATCAATCTCTCCAAATTCCGAATTATTCTTATCCCAGAGTTCTTTATCCCACAGCTCTATTTTTCCCATCATTCCAACTATCACAATATTTTTATCAATATTGGCTCTTTCCCTAAGCATTGCCGGAATTAAAGTCCTTCCCTGCTTATCTACTTCACTTTCTACAGCAGCTGCAAGAAAATATCTCTGCAATTCTCTACTCTTCTTTCCACTAGGCAGATTATACAACTGTTCTAAAAAGCTCTCCCATTTTTCCATAGGATAAATATAGAGACAGCCATCAAGTCCAAAAGTAATAATGAACTTCTCCCCAAGCTCCTCTCTAAATTTGGAAGGGATAATTAATCTGCCCTTATTATCTACTATATGTTCATAAGAACCTGTAAACATAAGAACACCACCCTTCCCTTTTAAACCACTTTATGTGATATACAAACCACTTTGCTCCACTTTTTTCAATATTTTATTATAAATTAAAACTTTTTTCAATAATACACATGTTCTGTTATTCGCCTTTTAAATCAAAAAAAGTCCTCAATCCCTTGATTTTACTAGGTTTTGAAGACTTTATTCTTATCAAATAATATTTATTTTTTTTTATTTTTTTTTAACAAGACCCTATTATATAAGATTATTAATACACTTGTGGTAAATAAAAACAGTGCAAGCATCTGAGATACAGCTATTCCCGAACTGCCTATTGTAAGCTGATCCGTTCTAAGCCCTTCTATAATTGCTCTGCCAAGTCCATATCCTCCCATATAAATTAGGAATATTTCTCCACCAAATTTTTTGTGCCTCGTGTATAAAAGTATTATTACAAGAAGGCACAAGTTCCAAACAGATTCATACAAAAATGTAGGATGAACCTGTATAAACCCCACATATCCGCCTTCTTCAGCCATTTCAAGCATTTTTCTTGTTATTGCATTTTGATTGACATCATAGGTAGAAAGTCGCATCGCAAGAAGGCTATCAGTATAATCTCCGAAAGCCTCTCTATTAAAAAAATTCCCCCATCGTCCTATTATCTGCCCCGTAAGAAGTCCGGCACAGGCTGTATCTGCAAGTAAGGTAAACTTAATCTTTTTTATTTTAGAGTAAACAAAACCTGTAACTATACCACCTATTACTCCCCCATAAATAGCAAGTCCCCCTGCCCTCAGATTAAATATTTGGACAATGTCATCTTTATAATCATCCCATGAAAATACTACATAGTATATTCTCGCACCAATTATGGATATAATAACTGCATACATAGCAAAATCAAGATACATTTCCTTATCCTGACCGGTTCTTATTGCCTGAAAGCTGGCAACAATATAGCCTAAAGCTATACCAAATCCTATTATTATTCCATAAAATGCTATGTCAAATCTTCCGAATATCGAGATACTCTTAGGAAGATTTTCAATCATTATCCCAAGGTTTGGAAAAGAAATCGCATCTAAAGCAAACATAGGCTCTCTCCTTATACATTAAATCTGAAAAGAACTATATCTCCGTCATTCATAACATATTCCTTGCCTTCACTTCTTACAAGCCCCTTTTCTTTAGCTGCCACCATACTTCCACAAGCTATAAGATTGTCGTAACTTACCACTTCTGCTCTGATAAATCCACGCTCAAAATCTGTATGAATCTTTCCTGCTGCCTGAGGAGCCTTAGTTCCGGCTGTTATAGTCCATGCCTTAGTCTCCATCTCACCAGCTGTAATATAGCTTATAAGACCAAGTAGCTTATAACTGGCTTTTATAAGTTTCTCAAGTCCTGATTCAGAAAGACCTAAGTCCTCCAAAAAGCTCTTTTTATCCTCATCATCAAGCTCTGATATTTCCTGTTCTATCTGCGCACATACTACAAATACCTCCGAGCCTTCTTTTAGGGCTATATCTCTTACTTCTTTTACATACTGATTGTTTGCTCCATCATCAGCTAAGTCGTCATCCTTTACATTTGCTGCATAAATTACAGGCTTTGCTGTAAGAAGATTGTATTCAGCAAAGAACTTTTCCTCATCCTCATCTTCTCTTTCAAAAGCCTTTGCAAGATTACCGGTTTCAAGAAATGCCATCAATCTTACTATCATATCAAGTTCTTTTTTGTATATCTTGTCTGCACTTACAGACTTAGCTACCCTGCTTTTTCTTCTTTCGAGCACTTCTATATCAGCAAATATGAGTTCCAGATTGATAGTTTCTATATCTCTTGCAGGAGAAATAGAGCCTTCTACATGGATAATATTGGTATCCTCAAAGCACCTTACAACATGGACTATAGCATCCACCTCTCTTATATTTGCAAGAAACTGGTTACCAAGCCCTTCTCCCTTAGATGCTCCCTTTACAAGACCTGCTATATCTACAAATTCAATTGCAGCAGGCACTATTCTTCCTGAATTATGCATCTTACCAAGTACATTTAGACGTTCATCAGGTACTGCAACCACTCCTACATTTGGATCAATGGTACAGAAAGGATAGTTGGCTGACTCTGCTCCTGCCTTGGTTAATGAGTTAAATAATGTACTTTTGCCTACATTTGGAAGTCCTACTATGCCTAATTTCATAATTCTATAATTCCTCCTTAAAACCCTTATTTAATCGGGTTTTTATTATTATTTTTAATGTTGGTGTTACATCTAGTGTTACATATGTCTTTATTTATATATTTTTTAATTTTAACATAAGGATTATGTTTTTTCAATCTCACAAGTTTTAACATTCTTTTATATTTTTGTTAACTTTCCCCTTATTCCCAAGTCTTCCATACCTCCGGTTTGTAGCCAAGAGTGGACTGCTTGCCATTTCTTACAATTGGAGTCTTAATTACCTGTTGACTTTCAAGAATAGTTGTAAGCTTATCTTCATCTGCAATATTCTTTATAAGTGCAAGCGCATCCTTATCCTTTGCATCGGGGTTTAACATATTATCCACCCCTCCATTTTTCTCAGCAACAGAGATAAATTCTCCCTTGCTCATCCCTTTTTCTTTCATATCTACAAACTGATACTTTATTCCTCGCTCTTTAAAATAACGCTCAGCCTTTTTAGTATCGTTACATTTCTTAGTTCCAAAAATCTGTATATTCATAATCAATTCTCCAATATATATTCAAACATTTCATATCTTAACTTACTGCCTTCTGTAATCTCTAAAGGCAGTAAAGCCCTTGCTACAAGCTTAATATCATCTGACTCAATATCTGTTCTCCTTAGATTTGCATAATCACCGTCTATACTTACCACTTCATAATACCAGATTTCCATTATTTTCTCCTCATCTAATATTGATATAACCTAAAGTATACATTTCATATCTAAAAGTATCAATACAAAATATGAGTTTTACACATACGCATACCAAAATAGCTCATTGTTTTTAATGTCTAAGCCTTACCCCCTCTTGACAGAAACCCTCTATTCATGTATGATAAAGAGGTATTTTTATACACTTTATTATTTTTACAGCTAAGGAGATGATGATTTGGACCCCAGTGACGCGATAAATATTATCGTGCTTTTTATTCTAATTCTACTTTCAGGATTTTTTTCATCAGCGGAAACTGCAATAATTTCTGTAAATAAGATTAAAATTCGTTCTATGGTAGAAGAAAATGTTAAAAATGCTGCTCTTGTAGCACAGATTACTGATGACTCAAGAAGATTTATCAGCACCGTACTTATCGGTAATAATATTGTAAATATATCTGCTTCTGCCCTTGCAACAACCTTTGTTGCAAAAGTTTTTGGCAATATATACATAGGTATCGGAACAGGTATTCTCACCCTTTTAATACTTGTGTTTGGTGAGGTATTACCTAAGACAATTGCAACTATGTATTCGGAGAGTATAGCACTTGCCTATGCACCAATACTTATAGTTATAATGAAAGTTTTTATTCCACTTGTTTTTCTTCTAAATATTATATCCGGCACTCTACTCAAGCTCTTTGGTATCGATCCTGACATAAATACTTCCGGAATTACTGAAAACGAGCTATTAACCTATGTGGAGGTAAGCCATGAAGAGGGTATAATTGAAAATGAAGAAAAAGAAATGATAACCAATGTGGTGGATTTTGGTGACTCACTTGTAAAAGATGTAATGGTACCAAGAGTTGATATGTGCCTTATAAGTGATGACATAAGTTACGATGAACTTCTATCTGCTTTTGAAGAAGATAAATACTCAAGACTTCCTGTTTATCAGGAAAATGTTGATAATATTATTGGTATTGTTTACTTGAAGGACGTAGCTTTTTATAAGGGAGATAAAAAAGATTTTAAGATTGATTCAGTCCTTCGTCCTGCAAACTTTACCTACGAATTTAAAAAGACCTCAGAACTGCTTATAGAAATGAGAAAGGCTTCTCTTTCTATGTGTGTAGTATTGGATGAATACGGTTCTGCAGTAGGACTTATTACTCTTGAAGATTTGCTTGAGGAAATCGTGGGGGATATTCGTGATGAATATGACGAAGACGAAGTTGATGATATAGTACAATTAGATCAGGATGAATTTATGGTACTCGGCTCTACAAGGCTTGAAGATTTTAACGATTTCTTTGGTACCGAATACAATTCAGATGATTATGATTCTATTGCAGGAAAACTTATTGAACTTTTTGAGAGGTTGCCTGAAAAAGGAGATGCTATTACAGATGGCCTGCTCTCTTTTCTGATAGAATCCATAGACCACAGAAGAATAGAAATAATCAAAGTAAGAAAGCTTCCAAATGCTGAAGACAGTTCTGATTATGCCGAAACTGATTTCGGAGAAACTACATAATAATATAATACATTAAAAAAGCGTAACAAAATTTGATTTTTTGTTACGCTTTTTTAATGTACTTCAACCCCTGTGAAATAATGCATTATTATTTTTTTATAGCCGTAGCCTGCCTCGGCCATACCTCTTGCCCCCGATTGACTAAGCCCTACTCCATGTCCATAGCCACTTCCTGAAAAAATAAAATCCCCTTTAACTGAATCTTCATTCCAACCACTTAAGTTTCTTACAAAATCAGAGGCAGTATAAATTTTTATTTTTGTACTATAAAGATTAAATGCCTTTCTGATTTCCTGCTTTTTTAAGACAAGATTTCCAAGACTTCCGGTAACTTTGACCACAAGAGCCCTTCCTGACTTAGAACGCCTTATAACCTTTATTGCCTCTATGTTTCCAATCTTCTTTCCCTTAATTGCCTCATAGCTTTTTAGCATAGCTGAAAGCTGATACTTTGTAAATCCCATCTTCCATGGCTTTTTTTCAGGTTTATTTTCATACCTGTCAGGCACAGCCCTAAGCCAGTGCTTTTTACCTCCCCATACATTTTCCGAATCCTCTGTATAACCGCCTGAAGTTGAAAAATAAGTAGTTTTTACAACCCTGTTTTTATATGTAACAAATTCATTTTCGGTATCCTTCACTGCCTTGTCAGTTTCTTTAGTTTCAACCTTCATCCCTCCATAAGACTGATGAGAAATTGTATTGGTAAGCTTATATCCTTTTTTTATATCACTGTCCGAACCAAAACCCGAAACTGCTGCCCCAAAACTTCTTGCACATACTGCCTGAGCCTTAAGCGCTGAAATATGCCAAGTATGATTCATTTCCATAGGAACCGAGCCTCTGATATAGTCCTCAAGATTTATTACATTTACAGGCGTTACCCCACTTTTTCCGTAAGTTCCTATCTCAATTCTCCCTCTGTACCTGTTTTCTCCCTCTACAGATACTCCTTCAGCCTTGTTTACAGCCTCAAACTGAGAGTTTGCCCCTGCCTCATCCACATCTACAAGAAATTTACTGCTGCCAATTGTAACAGCCAATAAATATTTACTGCTTTTATTTTTTAATTTCATCGAATATACATCATTGGTATTCAATACATTTTCAGTAGAATAGACATCATAAAGTTTCCAAACTCCCCTGTTATTTCTGTCAAGCCCTACCAAAGCCGGAACTACAGTTAAAGACTTTTTGGAAGCCCTAAGACTTGCAGCCTCCGAAGCAGCCTTAGAGAAAGACGGAAAGCTTCCTCCATATACATTATAGCTACCATAGGCTCTAGAAATACTTATCCCCTTATTGCCTCTTAATATATCAGTTGGATAATAATTATCTTCCTTAGAAAATCCTATTTTAATAGCCTGATTATCAATGCTTATCGAAGTCTTATTAAAATATTCCTTTGTAAGTCCAACTCTCACCATATTTTGTCCTTCTGATACAGCAGCATTTAAAAATTGGCTGTCTTTATAAAAGACAGCCTCAAAAATGAAGATAAATATTAATAATTTAACTATTATTCTTCCTTTTTTCATTATATCACCATTTTACATACGTTCCGGAGCATCTATACCAAGTAAATCAAGGCATTTTACTATTATCTTCTCAGTTATATAAGACAGTTTAAGCAGAGAATATTTTCTATCCTCATCCTGTTCATTAAGTATATGGTTCTCATGATAAAATGCACTGAAACAATTTGCCATTTCATAAATATATGCACATACCTTATGTGGTGCAAACTCTGTTGCAGCCAAATCTATCATATCAGAGAACTTTGCTATAACAAGTTCAAGATTTCTCTCTGACTCCGTTACACTTTTAACAATCTTTTTATCCACAAAAAACTTATCCAGTTCAGCCTTTGTAATACCCTTTTCTGATATAAATTTATCCAAAATTGAACGTATTCTTACCACTGTATACTGGATATATGGACCTGTATTTCCTTCAAAGGAAGCAAATCTGTCCAAATCAAATATATAGTCCTTACTTGCCTGATTTGACAAATCTCCGTATTTGAGGGCAGCCAGTCCAACCTGTCTGGCGACCTTATGCTTAACTTCTTCGTCCATGTCCCTGTCAGACATTTTTATTTCTACTTCTTCGGTTATTTCTGAAATAAGTCTCTCAAGCCTCATAACTCCACCTTCTCTTGTCTTAAAAGGCTTGCCGTCTTTACCATTCATAGTACCAAAACCTAAGAAGGTAAGGTTTAAATTCTCAGGTGCAATTCCTGTCTTCTTTGCAGTTCTGAATACCTGTTCAAAATGCATTTCCTGTCTTTTGTCAACAACATAAAGTATATCAGTTGGGTTAAAAAGCTTAACTCTTTCTACTATTGTAGCAAGGTCAGTTGTGCTATAAAGTGATGCTCCATCTGATTTGAGGATAATGCAAGGAGGTACTTCCTTTTTATCATCTTCTCTTGTAACATCCACTACCAATGCACCCTCACTCATATGTGCAAAACCATCAGCCTTCATTTTTTCTACCATATCCGGTATATAGGCTTGTGCATCACTTTCCTTCTTCCAAAGATCAAAACTTACATTTAAGTTGTCATAATTTTTCTTAAGGTCTGCCACAGATACTGATAAAATATGATTCCAGAGTGCTATGTAGCCTCTGTTTCCACTCTGCAAAAGTGCGGTAGCAGAAAGTGCCTCATTTCTATACTCTTCATCTTCCTTTGACTTCGCTGAGGCTGTTGGGTAAATTTCTTCAAGCTCACCTATGGTAAATGGTGCCTCTTTTGGATACTCTCCTGTAAAACCTTCATCAAAGTATACAAGTTCAGGGTTTCTATGCTTAACCTCAGTAATTATAAGTCCCATCTGAAGTCCCCAATCACCAAGGTGTACATCTCCTATTACTTCATTTCCTGCAAATCTTTCTATTCTCTTTATGCTTTCACCTATGATTGCAGAACGAAGATGCCCTATATGTAGAGGTTTAGCTACATTAGGACCACCGTAGTCAATAACTATTTTCTTAGGATTACCTTCATTTTCATATCCAAAGCTCTCGGTCTCTCCCATTTTATTTACATAGTCTGCCAAATATTCGTCTTTAAGTGTGAGATTGATAAAACCCGGCTTAACTACTTCTATTTTCTCAAATATCCTGCCTTCTTCAGAGAGTTTCAGTTTATCTGCCACTTCATTTGCTATATCAAGAGGTGCTTTTTTATACTCCTTAACCGCTGCCATCGCACCATTACACTGATACTGGCAAAGGTCAGGACGGTTTGAGATGCCTACCATTCCATATTTCTTATCATAACCTAAACTTACAAAAACCTTCTCTACAGTTTCCTTTATTACTACCGAAATCTTCTTCATTATATCTCTCCTAATCAATCACATCATCAATATTTATTACCTTAAGTATATTATTAATAACTCTAAATTTAATCTCATAATTAGCAAAAAACATTCCATAAATCCTATCTTCATCCTCTTGCTGATATGAAGGTCTTGGATCTTGTTTAAGCACTTTTATCAAAGTTTCTCTTTTCTCCCCGATTACCTTAGTTAATTCTTCTTCCGGTATTTCAACTTCTAAAATATGCTTTTTAGTAATTTCTGTATAACCGGCCAGTGCATCCATGTGGCAATCCGCATATGGCAGATAAGGCTTAATATCATAAATTGGCGTTCCATCTAACAAGTCAGCCCCTCCAACCGTAAGTACAGGCCCTTCCTCAGTATTTTCTATAGAAAGCAGTTTCACACTCGAAAGCCCTATAGGGTTTGGTCTATATGGTGCTCTTGTTGCAAAAACTCCAAGATGCTCATTTCTTGGAAGTCTTGGCGGTCTTACACTTGCTCTGAAAGTATCTGTGACTGTTTCTGAAAACTTCCAAATAAGCCAAATATAATTAAAGCCCTCTAAGCCTCTGAAAGCATCTATATTACGATATTCAGGCTCAAAATATATCTTTGCTGTCAATTCTTCTACCAAACCACTCTGCCTTGGTATTCCAAATTTTTCTTTGAAATCAGTATGTATTCTACCAATTATCTTCATCAGTTAAGACTTCCTTTAGCCTGTACTTCTTTCGGCTTATAGCCTTTTTTACCAAGTCCGTCTATTATTTCTTTCTTATGCTCCATTCCATAAGATTCCATAGTAATTATAAGCTCCACAGCAGCATTTCTATTTATATTTACAAACTGATTATGCTCAAGTCTTATTACATTACCCTTTAACTCTGCTATTACCTCAGATACCCTTGCAAGTTCACCCGGACGGTCAGGAAGAAGAACCGATACAGTAAATATCCTCCCCCTCTGCCTAAGTCCATGCTGAACCATAGAAGAAACAGTAATTATATCTATATTTCCTCCACTAATAATACAAACTATTTTTTTGCCTGTAACACCAAGCTTACCAACTGCTGCCACTGTAAGCAGACCTGAGTTCTCCACTACCATCTTATGATTTTCTATCATATCAAGAAAATTTAAGGTAAGTTCTTCATCATCTATTGTAATTATATCATCAACATTTTCTTTAATATAAGGGAAGACATTTGTTCCGGGAGTTCTTACAGCAGTACCGTCAGCTATTGTTTCTACTTTCTTAAGGCTTACTACCTTTCCTTCTTTAAGTGATGCCTTCATACAGGCAGCTCCTGACGGTTCTACTCCTATCACCTTAATCTTAGGATTAAGCATCTTTGCAAGGGTTGAAACTCCTGCACAAAGCCCTCCCCCTCCAATAGGCACAAGTATATAATCTACCGTAGGAAGTTCTTTAATAATTTCCATAGCTATAGTTCCCTGTCCCATAGCCACTATCTCGTCATCAAAAGGATGAATGAAGGTCATTCCATCTTCTTTAGCAAGCTTTAAAGCATAGTCACAAGCCTCATCATAGATATCACCATGTAGAATTACTTCTGCACCATAAGACTTAGTGCGGTTTACCTTTATTAGCGGAGTTGTTGTAGGCATAACCACTATTGCCTTCACACCGAAAAGTTTAGCTGCATAAGCCACTCCTTGTGCATGATTACCTGCTGAGGCTGTAATAAGCCCTCTATTCCTTTCTTCTTCTGAAAGAGTACTTATCTTATAATAAGCTCCCCTTACCTTATAAGCTCCTGTATACTGCATATTTTCAGGTTTAAGATATACCTTATTACCGCTTTGAGTTGAAAAATATTCACTATATACGAGTTTTGTAGGACTTACAACCTTTTTCACTGCCTCGGCAGCCTCTTCAAATTTCTCAAGTGTTATCATAAATAATCACCTCATTCTTCCTTCAAACTTACCTCAAATAGTGCCTCCACAAACTGCTCCGCATCAAACTTTTGCAAATCCTCTATCTTTTCTCCTATTCCTATGTACTTTACGGGAATACTAAGCTCAGACTCAATAGCTATTGCTATCCCCCCCTTGGCTGTTCCGTCCAGTTTAGTAAGTACAATTCCATTTACAGGTGCTGCCTCAGAGAACTGCCTTGCCTGTTCTTTTGCATTCTGTCCGGTAGTTCCATCAACTACTACAAGGGTTTCTATTATTGCATCAGAATATTCCTTCTCAATTATCCTATATATCTTATTTAATTCATCCATAAGATTCTTTTTATTGTGCAGTCTTCCTGCAGTATCGCAAATAAGTACATCCACATTACGAGCTTTTGCTGCATTTACTGCATCAAATACAACTGCAGCCGGATCGCTGCCTTCTTTCTGTGCAATAAGTTCTACATCTGAGCGTTTTGCCCATTCTGTAAGCTGTTCTATCGCACCTGCCCTAAATGTATCTGCAGCCGCTATAAGTACTTTTTTACCCGAACTCTTAAGCTGACTGGCAAGCTTTCCTACAGATGTAGTCTTACCCACCCCATTTACACCTATCATAAGCACTACAGATTTTTTATTTTCAAAATCATAAGCATCGGGTTTTACCTTCATCTGTTCCTTAAGGCTGTCCATCAGATGTTTTTTACAATCTACAGGATCTTTTATCTTAAGTTCCTTCACCTTAACTTTCAGGTTCTCTATAACCGAAGTAGTAGTACTTATACCAAGATCTGCCATTATAAGTGTTTCTTCAAGTTCTTCATAAAAATCATCGTCTATAATATCATGCCCTGTGAAAATATTTGAAACACTGTTCATTATATTGTTTCTTGTCTTTGTAAGACCTTCTGCAAGTTTACTGAAAAATCCCATATTTCACCCTTCTTTCTTTACTTGATATCAGCATCTATAAGATTTACTGAAACCATTGTAGATACACCTTTTTCTTGCATTGTTATTCCATATAGCATATCTGCTGCATTCATTGTTCCTCTTCTGTGGGTAATAACTATGAACTGCGTATTCTTTGTAAGTTTATGTAAATAATCTGCAAACCTTGTTACATTTGAATCATCTAAAGCCGCTTCTATCTCATCAAGCAAACAAAATGGTGAGGGTTTCAGATTTTGGATTGCAAACAAAAGTGCTATGGCTGTAAGAGACTTCTCTCCACCCGAAAGTTGCATCATGTTCTGTAATTTTTTACCCGGAGGCTGTGCTATAATCTTTATTCCTGCTTCTAAAACATCTTCTCCTTCAGTCAACTCAAGCCTTCCTTTACCTCCTCCAAAAAGTTCTGCAAAAGCTAAGTCAAACTGTTCATTTATATCCTTGAACCTTTCATCAAACTGCTCTCTCATTCTTCGGTCAAGTTCATCTATTATCGCCCTTAGAGCATCCTCCGCCTTTACTATGTCCTCTGCCTGAGTTTTCAGCAATTCATATCTTTCGCCTACTTCCTTATACTCTTCTATCGCTCCGACATTTACATTCCCTAACTCTCTTATAAGGTTTTTCTGAGTATTAATCAGCTTTTTTAGTGCGAAACTCGTATATTCTGCATCTAATTCAAGCTTATTTTTAACAGCTTCTGAATAGGTTATTCCGTATTCGGCAAAGATATAATCCACCATAGTTTCAAGACTTGCATCAGCCTTTTCTATAATGCTTTCAAGCCTATATATTTCCTTATCAAGTTTTGACCTTAATTCAGCTATTTCTTCACGCTTATCAAAAAATGATTTATAGCTTGTAGAAATTTCTTCCTTTTCTGCAATAAGAATCTTTCTATTATTTTCAGAAACCTCTATTTCTTCCCTCAAGCTATCTATGCTTTTTAATAACACCTCTACACCCTCAGATTTTTCTTTAAGAGCGAGCTTTAGTTCTAATCCCAGCTTTTTCAACTCTTCAATCTCTGCATCTGCTAAGGTTCTCTCTTTATTTATCCTTTCCAAACTTTCATTTACAAAGTTTTTCTCCGTAGAAATGGTACTTTCAGTTATTTTTATCTGATTTATCTCTTCATTTATACTGTTTATCTCACTTACAGTATCTTCAAGGCTTTTAATGAGGCTGTCAAGCTCAGAATCTTCTTCCTGAATATTTCCATCCTCATTTATTATCTTATCAAGCTGTTCTACTTCTCTTTCTGCAATATCTCTTTCCTTATCAAGGTTTGTACCGTCAAGCCTGATTTCATTCAGAGCCTGCTCCACCTCTGCAATTCTTCCCTCTAACTGCTTCATATTATTCTGCTCAGTCTTTAGACTTACCCTTATTTCTGAGATATTATCTTTATAAATAGATGCACTGTTTTTTGCCTCATTAATAGCTACCCTAATGTCTTCTACTGCTTTTTTTAATTCATTATATTCTTTTTCAAGCACCGACAAACTCTCTTTTTTTTCCTCAATTTCCCTTGCTCTTCCCAAAAGATTGCTTGTATTTCTAAATGCTCCTCCTGAAATAGATCCTCCGGGATTTAGTTGTTCTCCATCCAAAGTAACTATTCTTAATGAATATCTGTACTTTCTTGCTATTTTAACTGCATAATCCATATTCTCTGCTACAAGAGTACGCCCTAAAATATGGTTTACAAGCCCTGCATACCTAGGTTCAAACTCAACAAGCGAAGAGGCAACTCCTACTATACCCTCTTCATTTAATGCACCTCCAAAGTTTCCCGGATTGTGCAATGTCATTGCATCTAACGGAAGAAATGTAGCTCTACCTAACTTATTTTCCTTTAACCAGATTATTGTACGCTTTGCCGTCACTTCTTTATCTGTAACTATATTTTGTATAGCTCCACCCATAGCCGTTTCTACAGCTGTCTCATATTTTGGCTTAACCTTCACAATATCGGCCACTACACCAATAATTCCATTTTCTTCTTTTCTATGTTCCATTACTCGCTTTACTGCATTACCATATCCATCATACTTTTCAGCCATGTTCATAAGCGAGCTTAGCAGAGCCTTACTTGAAAGCATTTCTTTTTGTTTTTCTGAAACCTCTTTATCCTTTGCCAATCTCTCCTTAGTCAGACGCTCTATTGATTCTTGTGCATCCGTATATGCCATTTCCAATTTTGCAAATTGTTCTGTCAGCTCCTCAATTTTTCCTGTTGCTTCATTATATTGAGCATTAAGACTATCACTAATTTCTTTATTTCTAAGAATTTTCTGATTGATTTCAAGTCGCCTTATTTTATGCTGTTCCAAATTTGACTTATAAAGTTCTATTCTTCCTTTAGCCTCAGCTCTTAACTTTTCTCTTCCGGCCTTTTCATTAAGTTTTATATCTCTTTTATTTTCTATCTCAATTTTAAATGATAACTTTTCAGTTAGTACTGATTTTAATACAGTATCTTCAGATAAAAGTTTTTCTTCCCTTCTATCCAATTCCTGTATTTTAAGCCTAATACCTTCTTCCTCTTTTACAGTTCCTTCAAGTTTATCTTCAGCCTGTTTAATTCTTGCCTCATTATCTTCTAAGTTCTTATTTATAGAACTAATCTGTTCTTTTATAAGTTTAAGCTCACCCTCAGCCTTTTCATTTTCAACCTGTTTAGCTGAAATAATCTTTACAGCCTCATCTATCAAAACGGTTTTTTCATTTAATAACTGCTCCAGCTGTTCATATTCTTCCTTAATATCATTGTATGAAGACTCTGCATCTTTAAGATTACCTTCTGCCAAAATCTTATCTGATTCTGCCTTTGTCTTTGATTCAGCTATGTTATCATATTCATTTATAAAATTGATTATTTCATATTTTCTAAGTTCATCCCTATATCCAAGATATAACTTAGCTGTTTCTGCTTGCTTAGAAAGTGGTCCAATCTGCCTTTCAAGTTCGGACATTATATCCTTTACTCTGGCTAAATTAGCACTCTCCTCTTCAAGATTTTTTATAGACTCAGCTTTTCTCTTTTTAAACTTAGTTATTCCAACTGCCTCATCAAAAAGCTCCCTCCTATCTTCAGGCCGTCCACTTATAATCTTTTCTATCTGCCCCTGCCCTATAATCGAATAACCTTCCTTGCCTATGCCTGTATCAAGAAAAAGTTCACTTATATCTTTTAATCTACAACCATGACCGTTTATTAGATATTCACTTTCACCTGAACGATACACCCTTCTTGCAACTGTTACCTCTTCATAATCAATAGGCAGTACTTTATCCGAATTATCTATTGTGATTGCAACAAAAGCAAAACTCTGGGCCTTTCTGATTTCAGTACCTGAAAATATAACATCTTCCATCTTCGAGCCTCTAAGCTGTTTTGCACTCTGCTCGCCTAAGACCCATCTTACAGCATCAGCCACATTACTCTTTCCACTGCCATTAGGTCCGACTATACCTGTAATACCATCTTTAAAAGAAAATACTATTTTATTAGCAAAGGATTTAAAACCTTGTATTTCTACACTTTTTAAATACATAAGCCTCCCTCGCCTCTTTCAGCTTTTAATTTTAAAATACCATTATAGGCCGCAACCTGCTCTGCCGCCTTCTTTGTATGTCCTTCACCAATACCATACTCTTTATCATCAATATAAACTGCTTCCCTAAATTTTTTATCATGGTCAGGACCATATTCATCAATAAGTTTATAGCTAATAATTCCAATATTTTCACTCTGTACCATTTCCTGAAAGATAGTTTTACTATCAAAAAAGAGTTTTTTATTCTCAACATCATTTAATATATGTTTTTCAATGAACTCTTTTGCATTAGTAAGACCACCGTCAAGGTAAATAGCTCCGATAAGTGCTTCCATCGCATCCGAAAGTATAGAGTCCCTATTTCGTCCCCCTGTCATTGCTTCACCATGCCCCAAAAGCAAATATTCATATAGCTTTATTTCCCTTGCTGAATAAGACAGTGATGCCTCACATACAAGTCCTGCACGAAGTTTGGTAAGCTCCCCCTCCTGCATCTCTTTATATCTTCTAAACAAATATTCGCTTGTGATAAGCTCCAAAACGGCATCACCCAAAAATTCCATTCTCTCATTGCAATCAGACTTTGTAAGATGCTTTTCATTCACAAATGAACTATGTGAAAACGCATTGACAAGAAGTTTTCTATCCTTAAATGAATAGCCTATAATCTTTTCTATTTTCTCTGCCTTTTCAGGTCTAATAAATAAATTCAAGCTCATTCCCCTTTCATAAGTAGAATGTCAAAATAGTTAGCTTAATTTACCTATATGAAAGTTTACTTTCGATATAAGGCAAGTATAGCTAACTATCAAAGACATTTTACTACAATATTTAGTACCTACTTGTTTTGACTTATACTACTGTTCACTAGCTTCTTCAAGTTTTTCCACAGCATCGCCCACAGTAACTATTGATGTAATTGCATCATCTGGAATTTCAATACCGAACTGCTCTTCAATTTCCATAACAATCGATGTAAGGTCTAATGAATCTGCCCCCAAATCATCAACAAACTTTGTATCAGGAGTAATACTGTTTTCGTCTACATGAAGTACTCCTGCTACAATTTCCTTAATTCTTTCAAATTCCATACTTCCTCCTTACGCCAGTTTATTCTGACAAATATTCTTTAATTTTATTATTAATGCCCTGTTTCTTAAAACTTATACATTGAATAAGAGCATTTTTTATTTCATTATGTTTAGCATTTCCATGTGTCTTTACTACCAACCCGTTAAGTCCAAGCATTGGTGCTCCGCCATGTTTAGTGGCATCAAATTTTGACAATGTATTTTTAAGTGCTTTTTTTGAAAGCATTGCACCCAGCTTACTAAGAGTAGTGCTTAAAAGTCCCTTTTTTATTTCCTCTAAAAGCACCCCTGCAACTCCCTCATAAAGCTTAAGAATAGCATTGCCCACAAATGCATCACACACAATTACATCTGCATCTCCATAAGGTATCTGTCTCGTCTCAATACTGCCTGTAAAATTAATGTCAGTACAGGATTTCAATAAAGGGTAAGTTTCTTTTACGAGAGCATTTCCCTTTTCTTCCTCTACTCCCACATTTACTATAGCCACCTTAGGATTCTTAATTCCTATTACATTCTCCATGTAAATAGAACCCATAATCGCATACTGAACTAGATGTGCAGACCTAGAATCTACATTTGCTCCACAGTCAATAAGGAGTGATACTCCTTTCTGTGTAGGCAAAAGAGAGGCAAGTGGAGAACGCTCTATCCCTTTTAATCTACCTACAACCAGCTGACCACCTACTAAGACAGCTCCTGTAGAACCTGCCGATACAAAAGCATCAGCCTCTCCTTCCTTCACAAGTCTCATTGCAACTGATATAGAAGAATCCTTTTTCTTTCTTATTGCCATTACCGGTGCTTCATCATTTGTTATAATTTCCGGTGCTTCTACTATTTCAAGTAGTTTCCTATCTACCGAAATTCCTTCTGAAATTAATTTATCTAAATTCTCTTCAATTAGTCCTGTCTGACCAGTCAAAAAAACCTTAAGCTCTTTATTTTCACTTACAGCAAGAACTGCTCCTTTTATTATTTCATACGGAGCATTATCCCCACCCATTACATCTAATGCAACTTTAATCATCTTATCATTCATCACCTATTTTTTTATTTACTGCTTGATATAGAAAAACGAGTACTGCGGTTTAAATCCAATGCTTGTAGACTGGATAATCTGCTCTGTACTTCCTACAAAAAGCACTCCTTCCGGCTTTAGCACAGAATGAAACTTCTTAAACACTTCATTTTTTGCCTCATCAGTAAAATATATAACTACATTTCTGCATACTATCATAGAACATCCGGCAGGGTAAGGATCTTTAAGTAAGTTGTGTTTTTTAAACTCCACTCTAGCCTTTATATCATCATTAATCTTATATGATGTTGCTGTAAGCTTAGTAAAATACTTCTCCAAAAATTCCTTAGGAAGTCCCTTTACACTATTATAGCTATAAACTCCCATTTTTGCTTTTTCAAGCACCTGATCATCTATATCAGTCGCTATTATTCTTATCTGATTAAGCGGTAAAAATTTTGAAAGCAACATAACAAGAGAATAAGGCTCATCTCCTGTAGAGCAGGCAGCACTCCATATTTTTATATTTCTTCCATGTTTCTTCATAAGATATGGAATTATATCCTTCTCAAGGATTGCCCACTGCTCTGGATTACGCCAAAATTCAGATACATTTATTGTAAGATAATTTATAAAAGCTGCATAAAGCTCCTTATCAGTTTTTAAACCTCTCACATACTCATCATATCCCTTAAATCCATTTTTGGAAATAAGAGAATCTATTCTTCTCTTCATCTGCTTTTCTTTATATGCATCTAAATCAATTGAAGACAAGGTATAGATCTGCTTTTTAAAACTTTCGTAGTCATTCATACTTCCCCTCCGATTAATTTATTTCTCTTTCTACTTTTATATTCTCATTATGATAAATTAAAAACTCAGCTCATACAGAACTAACTGCACAAGCTGAGTATGCTCAATTTATTATTCTGCCTTATTCTCATCTTCAGAAGTTTTTTCTTCAGTTTCATCTGCTCCAACTAAAAGAGCCTTGATAGAAAGTGAAATCTTCTTTGTCTCAGCATTGAAATCGACAATCTTAGCTGTTACCTCTTCGCCGGTTTTAAGCACATCACTTGGTTTTTCTACATGATTAGCTGCTATCTGTGACACATGGAGCAGGGCATCAACTCCAGGCTCAAGTTCAATGAAAGCACCAAAATCTGTCATACGAGCAACCTTACCCGAAACTATATTGCCAACAGCAAACTTCTCTTCAGCTCCTGCCCAAGGATTCTGATCCTCAAACTTAAGGCTTAAAGCAATCTTCTCACCCTGAATATCCTTAACAAAGCTCTTAACCATATCGCCAACCTTAAATACTTTCTTAGGATTCTCGATATGACCCCAGCTCATTTCAGAAATATGGAGAAGTCCATCTGCTCCGCCAAGATCTATAAATGCTCCGAAATCAGTTACATTCTTAACTGTTCCATCTACAACCTGACCAACTGCAAGTTTCTCGAAAAGTGCCTTCTTAAGCTCACTCTTCCTTGCTGCAAGAATCTGCTTTCTGTCACCGATTACTCTTCTCTTCTTAGGATTGAACTCGCTAATTACAAACTCAATCTCTTCTCCTGCATACTTATCAAGATTCTTCTCATAAGTATCAGATACAAGGCTTGCAGGGATGAATACTCTTGCCTCATCAACTACAACACTTAAGCCGCCATTGAGCACCTGTGTAACCTTTGCCTTAAGTACTTCCTTGTTGTTAAATGCCTCTTCAAGACGCTTATTGCCTTTCTCTGCAGCAAGACGCTTATATGTAAGAAGTACCTGTCCATCTCCATCGTTAAGTTTAAGCACCTTAACTTCCATCTCATCTCCAACTTTAGCAACTGTAGTAAGATCAGTAGGAGTATTAGAGTACTCATTCTTTGTAAGAATTCCATCAGCTTTATATCCAATATTAAAAATGATTTCATCTTCCTTAACAGCAATCACCTGTCCCTTTACCACTGCACCAGTGTGTACCGGATTCTTTAAAGACTCCTCCTGTTCTAACATTTCTGCAAAACTCATTTCAGCCATCTTGGTCCGAACCTCCTCAATAATATTATTTGGGGTTGAAGCCCCTGCTGTAATACCTACGCAACGAAATTTTTTTAGTTTTCCCAGGTCCAAGTCCTCAGGTGTATGTATATAGTAAGTATCAACACATTTTTTTATACAGATATCGTATAATTTTTGAGTGTTGGAGCTATGTCTGCCGCCAACTACTATCATTGCATCAGCCTTCTCTGCAAGTTTCTCTGTTTCTGTCTGCCTTTCAGCGGTAGCATTACAGATAGTATTCAAAACAATACTATAATATCTCTTTTTCTTAAAAATTTCAACTATATCTTGAAATTTATTTAAATTAAATGTGGTTTGAGCTAAAATAACATGAGTTTTCTCAGAGTTTTTCGAATAATTTAGAGCCTCTTCTACACTCCCTATAATAACAGGCTCTGTTAAACACCATCCTTTTATCCCAATAACTTCAGGATGATTTTCTGCTCCTACAATCACAATCTGATTATTAGAATTTTCTGAATACTCTTTTGCAAGCTTATGTATTTTTTTTACAAAGGGACAGGTTGCATCCTTGTAGCAAACTCCCATTTCAGAAAGTTTATCATAATCTGACTTAGGGACTCCATGTGAACGAATTATTAAAATACCTTCATCTAGTTCTTTCATTTCATCCAAGTCATTTACAACCTTTACTCCTTTTTCTTCAAGCTCTTTTACCACAATTTCATTATGGATTATTTCACCATAAGTGTATACAGGTTTTCCTTCATCAGAAAATTTATTTGCAAGCTCCACTGCTCGCCTTACTCCAAAGCAAAATCCTGCATTTTTAGCAACCTTTATTTCCAAATATAGTTTCCTCTTTCTAACTAACTACTTAAATTCCGAATTTCTATCCTTAGCAATTTTTATTATAACCTCAACCACTTCTTCTATGCTAAGTGCTGAGGTATCTACTAATACAGCATCCTTCGCCTGTACTAACGGCGAAACTGTTCTATTCATATCCTGCTCATCTCTACTTTTAATATCGGACATAATATCCTCTATATTAACACTTTCACCTTTTTGTGTAAGTTCTTTATATCTTCTCTCTGCCCTTACCCTTACATCTGCAGTCAAGAAAATCTTAACACTTGCGTTAGGAAGTACCTTAGAGCCTATGTCTCTTCCATCCATAACTACAGGTCTTTTTTTTGCAAGCTCTCTTTGTAGGTTTAACAGTCTTGTTCTCACTTCAGGTATGACTGCGAACTTAGACGCAGCATTGCTAATCTCAGGCTTTCTTATCTTTCCACTTACATTTTCATCACCGAGTATAACCTGCTGTTCACCATTTTCGTAAACAATATCAAGCCTTATATCTTCAAGTTCACTTTTTATCCTGTCAAGCTCATCAACACCTATACCTTTTTCAGTCATAAAAAAAGCTATCGCCCTAAACATTGCTCCTGTATCTACATAAATCAAACCCAGTTTTTCAGCCACTTTTTTAGCTATTGTGCTTTTACCTGCTCCTGCCGGTCCATCTATTGCAATTTCTTTATTCATCTGTTCCTCTTTTTGTTTTGAAGCATTCTCTTCATTTTATTTTTTATTTTGAAGCAATAGCTTCAATCTCAACTAAAGCACCTGCCGGAAGTGCCTTAACAGCAAAGCATGATCTTGCAGGCTTACTTACAAAGTATTTCTCGTATACTTTATTAAAAGCTGCAAAGTCTGACATATCTGCAAGCAGACAGGTAGTCTTAACTACATTATCCATAGTAAGTCCTGCTGCCTCAAGTACTGCCTGCACATTCTTGCAGGACTGCTCTGCCTGAGCCTCAATCCCCTCTGCCTCAATCTTGCCCACAGCAGGATTAATAGGTATCTGTCCACTTGTAAAAACAAGGTTAGAAAGTTCTACTCCCTGACTATATGGTCCTATTGCTGCCGGTGCCTTATCTGTACTTATTTTTTTCATTTTAATCATCCTCCATTTTATATTTATTCTACTACATTACTTCCTGCTACAAATCCTGTTGACCAAGCAATCTGTAAATTAAAGCCTCCTGTAAGAGCATCCACATCCAAGACTTCGCCCGCAAAATAAAGCCCCTTTATTTTCTTAGACTCCATTGTTTTAGGATTAATCTCCTTTACCGAAACTCCACCTTTGGTAATAACCGCTTCTTCATATCCTTTAAGACCTGTTATATGCAAGGTAAAATGCTTAAGTAAGTCTATTATAACACTTCTTTCTACTTTAGTTAAGACCCCCGCCTTTTTTTCTACATTAATTCCGGTTCTTTCCAAAAAAACAGGAATTAAACTCTTTGGCAGAAGTTTATCGAGTGCATTTTTTAGTTCCTTTGCCTTAAACTCATTAAAATCCCTTAAAATTCTTGCATCCAACTCTTCTTCAGAAAGTGCAGGCTTTAAATCTATATTCAAGATACCACCCTCTTTATAAAACAAATCTCCTGCTATACTACTTGCAGAAAGTATCAGTGGTCCACTCACACCATTTCTTGTAAAAAGCATTTCCCCAAGTTCATCAAATAAAGTCTTCTTACCCTTTTTTACACTTACCCTTACATTTTTTAAGGAAAGCCCCTCTAACTCTTTGATAAATTTTTCTTTTACAAGTAAAGCTACAAGACTCGGTCTTAATTCTTTTATTTCATGACCTGCCTGCTTTGCAAACTCATATCCATCTCCTGTCGAACCTGTCGACTTATACGACAATCCTCCGGTAGCTACTATTACCTTATCAGCGTCTACAACCTTACCATCCCTTAGCTTGATTCCAATTATCTTTGTTCCATCTTCAGCAATAACAAGTGACTCTACAGGGGTATTATAGCGTACCTTCACGCCTTCTTTTTCCATAGCCCTATCAAGAGCCTTAATTACATCTGAAGAATGGTCGCTTACAGGGAATACCCTATTTCCTCTTTCTATCTTTACAGGACAGCCTAAAGTTTCAAAAAACTTAATCACATCCTCACTCGTAAATGCTGAGTAAGCACTATACATAAATTTCGGGTTCCTGATAGTATTTTTAACAAGTTCTGTATTTTCCACTGCATTAGTAATATTACATCTTCCTTTACCTGTAATATAAATTTTCTTTCCTGTCTTCGCATTTTTTTCAAATACAGTAACTTCATTTCCATTCTTTGCCGCAAATATTGCTGCCATACTTCCTGCAGCCCCTGCTCCAATAACTAAAACTTTACTCATCTGCCATAAACGGCTTTTCCTCAGACAGTTTAAGCTGTTCTGAAATATAAGCCTCTCCATTCAATTTAAAATATACTTTTTTGTAGTCCTCAAAATTATCCAAAATACTATATGAAATACACTCTAAAACCATCGCCTCTGATACTTTATTCTTCTTTCCAAACGGATGTTTTTTATCCGCCACATTAAAGTTTAAAGTGATAGAATCGCCTTCTTTTCGTACATCCGTCTCAACATCATCTATTAGGTCATCTAATTCCAACATAACCGACTCAATCATGGTATTCACATCCATGTTATCACCATCTATACTCTTTGGCACAACCTGTTCATCTTCTATCGTGTACAGTGTAATTTTTTTAGCTGTAACACCAACAAGACTAGACTTTAACGAAATTCCTTCAACCTCAATACTATTAGAAACCATATCGTCTACAGTCTTTTCTTTATTGCCACAGGAAGTTATAAAAATTATCACAATAAAACAGCAGGTAAAGATGCCTTTAAATATTTTAATCATAAAAACCTCCTTTCCTAACATCTGTAAACATAGAATATGGAGTTTTATTGTCAATTATATGGCAGATAAAATAATTTTTAATGCCTCTTCAACTGTCTTATTCCTAATTTCAGTCCTATCTCCATCAAACAAAAACCTATAGGAAACTTTAGTAAGTCGTCCTATTGATTTATCACGCATACAAAGTCCAATATGCACAGTACCTACCGGTTTTTCCTTACTTCCTCCAAGTGGTCCTGCAATACCCGACACAGCCACTGCCAAGTCTGCATCAGCCTTACTCAATGCTCCCTCAGCCATCTCTATCACCACTTCATCACTTACTGCACCAAACTCTCTTATACTCTCTTCTTTTACTCCAAGCAATCTTATTTTAGCCTCATTAGCATAGGTAATATAACCTTCATTAAAGCAGCCTGATGCTCCTGAAACATCTACTAGCCTTGCTGCAATAAGCCCTCCCGTACAAGATTCTGCTGTTGTAATCTTAAGATTTTCTGCCAATAAATTCTTAACTACTTCTTCTTCAAGTTTCATTATTTTGTTTCCTTTAAAACTTCTTTATTTTTTATTATATAATCCACTAAAGAAATGACAGTAAGTACCAATGATCCCCATATAAGTATTTCTTCAATCAGCTGCCAAATAGGATTTATAAAATGAAAAATCAGCATAACACTCATAACCATTTGGAATACTGTTTTAAGTTTTCCCCAGTAACCTGCTGCAATCACTATTCCTTTATCCGCAGCCACCAGCCTGAAACCGCTTATTATAAATTCACGACTCAAAATTACAATTACCATCCAAGCCGGCATAAGCCCCTTAGCCATAAAGCAGATTAATGCAGACTGTACAAGTAGCTTATCCGCTAACGGATCCATAAACTTTCCAAAATTGGTAACCAGATTATAACGCCTTGCAATCTTTCCATCCACAAAATCTGAAAGTGAGGCTATTATAAATATAACTCCTGCAATAACCTCATTGTATGGAATTTCCTTAATTAACATACATGCCACAAAAAAAGGTATTGTAAGCATTCTAAATACCGTAATCTTATTAGGCAGATTCATCTTTCACTCCTCCTAGACCAGAACTCCGAACAAGTCATATTCATTTGAGCCGGTAATCTCAACTTCCACAAATTCTCCTGATAAAATTTCATACTCAGATTCAAAAAATATCTGTCCATCTACATCAGGAGCATCCATATAAGTTCTACCTATATAAACTTTTTTGCCATACTCCCTAGCTTTTATTAAAGCCTCAATACTTTCTTCATTTACAGAATCATTAGACAGCATCCCCTCTACAAATACTTCATAAACCTTGCCTATCCTACTCTCAGCCTTTTCAGCTGAAATCTCCTGCTGAAGTTCCATAATTTCATTTCTTCTAGCTATTTTTACATCCTCATCTACCTGATCTGCCATTTCTGCTGCCGGAGTACCTTCTTCAGCTGAGTACGTAAATACTCCAAGTCTATCAAATTCCATTTCGTCTACAAAGTTATACAATTCCTTGAAGTCTTCCTCTGTTTCTCCCGGAAAACCCGTAATAAGTGTGGTTCTAAGAGCAATATCCGGAATTTCCTTACGAAGTTTTGCAATCTTCTCCCTAATTTCAGCTTGATTTGTCCTTCTTGCCATCCTCTTAAGCATAGAATCAGAGCTGTGCTGTATAGGCATATCTATGTAATGACAGACTTTTTTTTCATTTTTTATAGCCTGAATAATCTCATCTGTAATTTCTTCCGGATAACAGTATAACAGTCTTATCCATTCAATTCCACTAATTTTTGATAATTCATGCAATAAATTCGGCAAAGCTTTTTTTCCGTATATATCAACTCCATAAAGAGTAGTTTCCTGTGCGACAAGTATAAGTTCTTTTGTGCCCATAGCTGCAAGATTTTCAGCCTCTTTTAATATTGTTTCCATAGGTAGACTTCTAAAATTTCCACGAATATATGGGATAATACAATAAGTACAACGTTTATTACAGCCTTCTGCTATTTTTATATAAGAGGACATTTCTCCTGCCGGTACAAGCCTATGCTCTTCACCCCCTGCAAGTCGGTCAAGTTCTTCTATATAAAGCTGTTTTTTTTCTACATTCTTTTTAGATTTTATCTCTTCTATAGCTTTTACTATACTATCATACGCAGTTGTACCAACAACAGCATCTACCTCAGGAAGTTCATCTGTAATCATTGACTGATATCTCTGTGCAAGACAGCCTGTTACAACCACTCCCTTAAGTTTACCTTCTTCTTTAAGCCTGCCTATCTCAATTATTGTATTTATACTTTCTTCCTTTGCATCTCCAATAAAACAGCAGCTATTTACTACACCATAATCTGCCTCATAAAGCTCATCTGTAATCTCATAACCTGCCTTATTTAAAAGTCCAAGCATAATTTCTGAATCCACAAGATTTTTATCACATCCAAGTGAAACTAAATATATTTTTTCTGCCATTTATTCTCCAATTCTAATTATTTTCTTCTCCATCTTTTATATTATCTACTGCTATTAAAAGTGCAATCAATGCTTCTTCAAATTCAGCATCAATTACACGAATAACATAGGTATCTCCCCAAGTCAAAAATTGTTTACTTATATTACCTACCTCTATTCCGTTATTAAATACTCCAAAATCCATATCCCAAAAACTTCCTTCAAGCCTCAGAGAATAATCATCTGAAAATATATCAATAGATTTCTTAAAAAATGTAAAATTCTGTTTAATTATGGCTGACTTTCCATTGCTAAAATCCACTGTAAACTTCGGCATAAAAGTAAGTACCTGCCTGTTTATTACAAATGCCTCTGTTCCATCCATACGGCTCACATGAACAGTATTTCCTATAAGTCTGAAATCCTGATCTACATGATAAATCGGATTCTGATTGGCATCCATCACATCATAGTGGTCGGTTATTTTAAATACTTTCTGCTTTATATATAATTCGTACATATCAATCTCCTCCTCAATGAAACATCCATAAATTGTTCTATGATGCCATTGTCAAACATATTAAATACTCTTATAATAGTATATAATAAAATGATAATATAATCAAATATCGAAAAAAAAGCATATAATACTTTCATAGTTTTTATCTATAAATAAACATTAGCTATATGATTAAACAATTTTACAAATTCCCTTTTATAATGTATTATAATATCATCTCTGGTTCACACAATACCATCATATGTTAATAAAAAGTAGGCATCTGGGAGCCTACTTTTTTATTTTTTATCCCAAAACTTTCTTCAAAATATTCTCCCAAGAAAGGTTTAACACAGTGATAGCATCGGCCTCAGATTTGTCTTCCATGGTTTCAGAAATAGTTCTTGCTAATCGTTCTTCAAAATCAGGCAGTTCCTCTTTAACTGGTTCATCCATATTTTCTAAGGTAGGCAGTTTCACATATCTGATATTAGCTTTAGGTGCATTTTTGTCAAAAAATTCTCTCACTCCCGGAAGTTCAGTTACTACCACTTTCATTCCACAAGCTAATGCCTCTATAACCACAAGTGGGATAGCATCAAAAAATGAAGGCAGTACAAAAATATCATTCTCCCTATACTTCTTAGCTACCTCAGACGGAGTAAGTCTACCGGTAAAGCTAATCTTATATTTACATTTTTCTGCCAAATCTTTAATAATCGCTAATTCTTCCTCATTACCCGCTCCTCCTACCAAAGTAAGTTCAACTTCATTTTGAGCATAATCAATCTTGTCAAGACTTTTAATCAGACTCATTACTCCCTTTTTCTCTGCAATTTTTCCGGTAAAAAGCAAGCGTTTCACATCACCACTCTCTCTTCTTCCATCAACATTAAAAATATTCTGATTGTATCCAATTCCTACAAGTGTAATTTTATCAGCTTCTACTCCATATGTTCTTACAATTTCTTCTGCTTGAGCCTCTTGTGGTGCAAATATTCTATCTAGTTTTCTTATATTATTAATAATAAATTCTCGTTCTAAATTATGCTTTCCCATCTGTCTTAAATCCGTATTATGGCAGAAACCATACACCTTAAGCTCAGAAAATTTCTCTCTTACAAAGCTTGTAAGCAAGTACAGATGATGACAAAGTATAATATCCGGCTTAATTTCATCTACTGCCCTATCAATCACAGTTAAAAATTCACTCTTATACTTTTCTTCCATATCCTCCGTCATGTCACAATATCTCGTACTCTCATACGGCATTTCATCAGACATACCAAAAATATTAAAGGGCAATCCCTCAGAATTAAAATATACCGGATAAAACTTAGTTTCTCTAGGTAGGTTTATTCCATCTTCCTTATATACTCCGGCCACAACCCCTTGAATATGCCCCTCTTCTGCGAGTACTCTAACTAATTCCGTAAGATAAATTCCACTTCCTGTTGACATAGGTTTCTGAGCTATTATGCTTAAAATTTTCATACATTCTCCTTAAAAAATATGCATTTACAAACTTCGCACAAACTATAATCTCTCATAGAATTTTTTATTTACTAGGTAATTTTCTCAAAATTTAGTAATAAATAAAAAAGGATACTGCACTTGGCAGCACCCTAAAACGGATATTCTCCGATATATTCTGGCGAAGGCGTGTGAGAATCGAACTCACCCGGGACGCAAACGCGCCCTACACTGGTTTTGAAGACCAGGAGGCACACCAGTTACCTAACCGCCCCCAAAGGACAACAAGAATATTATATATCTTTTTTTATGGTCTGTCAATTATATTATACAATAATGTATAGCCTGCTCCTTAAGCCCTGCCAAATCAAGAACTTCTCTTATTCTCTTCTCATTATCAGGAGCAGAGCACCAAGCAAGCCCACAGCCGGCTGAGATTACTTTCGGCACAGGAATCATTCTTCCTGCAACATTATTCTCTACACATACTATTTCCATCTTCATTGCATCTGTTGTATTGCTAAATGTAACCACTATCTTAGGCTCTTTTGCTCTCATTAATACCTCTTAAGGACGAATAACACTGCCCGAATCAGCCATAGTCTGGGCAATGTCATACATATTGGATACCTGTCCCACACTAAGTTTATCAGCTATTCCATAGAAATTAAGACAGGTGCCGCAAGTCATTATATTCACTCCTGCTTTCTCAAGGTTCTTAAGATCCTCCAAAGATGCAGAACCTTCCACTGTAAGATATGCACCACCGTTATAGAATATTATATTGTCAGGAGTAGGTGTTACATTTGTAAGAGCAAAAATATATGCTTTCATCAAATTTTTACCAAGTTCATCATCTCCACTTCCCATTGTAGAACCGGAAATAACTACTGTAGTAGGCCCCGACTTCTTTTCACCATCGTTCTTTATTTCCTCACCCTCAGGCTTTACTTCAATTCTTACTACAAACTCTTCCTCCGACTTTTTCTCGCTTGCTGCGTTAAAGTTATTTTTTCCTGCAAGTTTTAGTAGGTTCTGAACTGCTGTCTCATTATCAACTGTAACTTCAACAATGCCTTCCTCTGTAAATTCTTCAATGGCTTTTTTTGCTGTTACTACCGGCAACGGACAAGCCATACCCTTACAGTCTAATTTCTTCTCCATAGCTACCTCCATACATTTTTATTTATTAAAGTCTATCATTTTCACAAGGATTAGTCTAATAGACTATAACTATAAATAGATAGCATTATAGTACTTATCTATCAAATATTCCTATTCCTCAGCCAATGTTTTCACTGCATTAATTGCCTTATCTATCTCTTCTTCCGTATTAAAATGCGAAAAACTGAATCTTACAGCTCCCTGGTCTATTGTTCCAAGTGCTTTGTGCATAAGAGGTGCACAATGTCCCCCCGACCTTGTAGCTATCTCAAATCTTTCAAAAAGTTCATCACTTACGGCTCCCGACTCATAATCAGAAAGATTTAGCGAAACTATCGGACAACGATCTTTTGTCTCAAAATCTCCATATATTTTGATTCCCTTAATGTCCTTTACTCCATTGTAAAATCTCCACATAAGGGCTATCTCCCTGTCATGAATTTTCTTCATGCCAAACTCATTAATATAGTCAACAGCCGCATCAAGTCCGGCTATCCCATGTCCATTAAGGGTACCTGCTTCAAGTCTAGTTGGCATTTCTAAAGGCTGGTATTCATTATAAGTCTGAACTCCTGTACCACCTGAAAGATAAGGTTGAACCTCTACTCCTGTTCTTACATAAATACCGCCTGTCCCCTGTGGTCCTAAAAGCCCTTTGTGTCCTGTAAAGCAAAGAATATCTATATTCAGTTCTTTTACATCTATCTTAAATACTCCTGCCGTCTGAGATGCATCTACCACAAAAATAAGCCCATGTCTTTTTGCAATCTCTCCAACTCGCCTTATATCAACAAGATTTCCCGTAAGATTTGAACCTGCAGTTGTAATTATAGCCTTTGTATTAGGCTTTATAAGACTTTCAAATTCTTCGTAACAAAGTCTTCCAAGTTCATCAGCTCCAACAAATGAAAGATCCACTCCTTTATCACGCATCTGATAGAGCGGACGAAGTACAGAATTATGCTCAAGACAGGTTGAAATTACTGCATCTCCCTTTTTTAATACACCCTTGATAGCTATATTTAAGCTCTCAGTAGCATTCATCGTAAATACTATGTTAGACGGCCCTTCCGCATTAAAAAACTTAGCCAATTTCAGCCTTGTAGAAAAAACTGTTCTAGATGCTCCGAGAGATGCAGAATGTGTACCTCTTTCAGCATTACCAAGTGTTGTAAGTGCATTTGTTACAGCCTCTACCACCTCTTTAGGTTTCACCCTTGTTGTCGCTGCATTATCTAAGTAAATCATCCTCATCCCTCCCTATATTTTCTGATTTCTTCAAGCCTTGCCTTAAATTCTTTTTCTGCTCCCATCCCATGTGGTTCATAGTAGTGCCTATCCGCCAACACTTCAGGAAGACATTTCATCTTAGTTATCTTTTCTTCATAGTTATGTGCATACTGATAGCCTTTACCATAATCAAGTTCAGCCATAAGTTTTGTTGGAGCATTTCTTATATGAAGTGGTACAGGTTCTGAAAATGTCTTTGCTACATCATCTCTAGCCTTAAAATACCCTACTTCCATTGCATTTGATTTAGGTGCTAATGCCATATATGTGACAGCTTCCATAAGATTCACACTGCACTCCGGCATACCAATATAATGACAAGCTTGATATGCAGCTACAGCTAAAGGAAGGGCATTAATATCAGCTAGCCCAACATCTTCACTTGCAAATCTTATAACTCTTCTCGCTATATACAATGGCTCTTCTCCTGCCTCAAGCATTCTAACCAGCCAATATATAGCCGCATCTGGATCAGAATTCCTCATAGATTTATGCAAAGCAGAAATCAAATTATAATGCTCTTCACCATTTTTATCATAGAGCAACGCTTTCTTACCGGTACACTGTTCCACTATTTCCTTTGTAACTACAGTTTTTTCTTTGGTAAATTCACCATTGTTTATAGCCATTTCAAGGGTATTAAGAGCCGTCCTTGCATCACCATTTGAAAATAAGGCTATTGCATATACCAGCTCATCAGCTATTTCTACATTAAGCATACCAAAACCTTTTTTATCCCGCAACGCCCTTGTTAAAAGTTTAGCAATATCTTTCGTAGTAAGCTGTTTTAATACAAATACCTTACATCTGGATAGCAACGCCGCATTAATCTCAAAAGAAGGATTTTCAGTTGTCGCCCCTATCAAAATTATACTTCCCCTTTCTACGAAAGGAAGAAAAGCATCCTGCTGTGCCTTATTAAAGCGATGAATCTCATCAACAAATAACACAGTTTTCAACCCTAGTCTTTTAGTTTCATCTGCTTTAGCCATTACCTCTTTAATTTCCTTAATTCCGCTGGTAACTGCACTAAAATTAATAAACTCTGCCTGAGTCTTAGCCGCTATTATCCCCGCCAAAGTAGTTTTCCCTACTCCGGGCGGCCCCCAGAATATCATAGATGATATATTATCATTTTCTATAAGCCTTCTTAATAGCTTACCTTCACCAATTAAATGTTCTTGGCCCGCAAATGCAGAAAACTCCTCTGGCCTTAACCTGTCAGCCAGAGGAGTAACATTACGGCCTGTGTCAAAAAAAGACATCTGTTCCATCATGCTATTTCGCCTTTATTACTTGTTTTTTTCTTAAAACTTATTCCTTTTTTAGGAGGCTTATCCTCAGAATAAATAACCTGTGGTTTTTCCTCACCCTTTACAGCTGCTGCAGTAACTATGCACTTAACTGCTTTTTCCTCAGACGGAATGGTAAACATAGTATCAAGCATAGTCTTCTCCATTATAGCCTTAAGACCTCTTGCTCCTGTTTTCCTTTCAGCAGATTGCTTCGCTACTTCTCTTATCGCATCTTCTTCAAACACAAGTTCTACACCATCAAATTCAAGAAGTTTCTTATATTGTTTAATCACAGCATTTTTAGGTTCAGTAACTATTCGCATAAGCGCATTCTCGTCAAGCAGATCAAGAGCAACAACTATAGGTACTCTACCTATGAACTCAGGAATCATTCCAAATTTCACAAAATCTTGTGGAGCTATCTGCTTCAGTGTATCAGATATATTATTTTTAGACCTATCCTCAACTTCACCACCAAATCCTATTGATTTTTTATCAATTCTAGACTCAATGATTTTTTCAATTCCATCAAAAGCCCCACCACAAATAAACAATATATCCTTAGTATCTATCTGCAAAAACTCCTGATGTGGATGCTTTCTTCCACCTTGTGGAGGTACTGATGCCACCGTACCTTCAAGCATCTTAAGCAAAGCCTGCTGTACACCTTCACCTGATACATCCCTTGTAATCGAAGTATTCTCAGACTTTCTTGTAATTTTGTCTATTTCATCAATGTAAATTATACCATGCTCTGCCCTGTCTATATCATAGTCTGCTGACTGAATAAGTTTTAAAAGCACATTTTCAACATCCTCACCTACATAACCTGCTTCTGTAAGAGTTGTCGCATCAGCAATGGCAAAAGGCACATTTAATAGTTTTGCTAAGGTCTGTGCAAGATAAGTCTTACCTGAACCAGTAGGCCCTACCATTACTATATTGCTTTTTTGCAGTTCAACATCCAAACTCTTACCCATAGAAACTCTTTTATAGTGATTATAAACTGCTACGGCAAGAGCTTTTTTCGCATCATCCTGTCCTATTACATATTGATCCAAAAAATCTTTAATTTGCTCAGGCTTATATAGGTTAAATCCTGTAATTTCTTCGTCCATTTCAAATTCTTCTTCTATAATTTCTGAACAAAGACCAATACATTCATCACAGATATAAACCCCCTGTCCTGCAATAAGCTTTCTGACCTGATCCTGCGGTTTTCCACAAAATGAGCATTTTAATTTACCCTGTTCATTACTCTTCGCCATCTACAATTCCTCGATTCTATGCTCTCTTGCTAACTATTTCATCAATGAGACCATAAGTCTTAGCCTCTTCTGCAGTCATAAAATTATCACGCTCGGTATCTCTTTCAATCTCTTCTATTGGTCTTCCTGTATTAGCTGAAAGCATCTCATTCAACTTACGACGTGTCTTGATAATATTATCTGCAACAATCTTAATATCCGATGCCTGTCCCCTTGCACCACCTGAAGGCTGATGAATCATAATCTCTGAATTAGGAAGTGCAAACCTCTTTCCCTTCGCACCACCTGCAAGAAGGAAAGCTCCCATACTTGCTGCAAGCCCCATGCAGATAGTTGACACATCACATTTAATATAATTCATAGTATCATAGATTGCCATTCCGGCTGTAACAGAACCTCCGGGACTGTTTATATATAGATGGATATCTTTAGACGGATCTTCTGCTTCAAGAAAAAGTAACTGCGCTATTACAATATTTGCAGAATAATCTGTTACTTCTTCACCCAAAAATATAATCCTGTCTTTCAGCAGTCTAGAATAGATATCATACTGTCTTTCGCCCTGGCTAGTCTGTTCAATAACATAAGGAGTTAAACTCATACCTTACCTCCAGTACTATTTATTCTTCAGTTGTCTCTTCTTTCTTCTTTCTTGGCTTTCTTGTAGCCTTCTTTGGTGCTTCACCTTCCTCAGATTCTACTGCAGCATCTCTGATGAAGTCAACTGCCTTAGATACTGCAAGATCAGTCATCATGCTCTTCTTCTCTTCTTCGCCGATAGACTCTTTAAGCTTTTCTATTTCAATATTATAAGCCTTTGACATTTCCTCAAGCTCTTTGTTAAAGTCTTCTTCAGATGCCTCTATATTCTCAGCCTTAACAACTGCCTCAAGCACAAGTCTACTCTGAATTCTCTTAAGAGCCTGTGGCCTGAGATTCTCCATAAATGTATCAGGACTCATTCCTGTAAACTGGAAATACTGCTCAGGACTAAGACCCTGCTGGCGAATTCTATTTGCAAAGTCCTGCGCCATCTGACGAGTCTGTGACTCTATCATAGCTTCTGGAATATCCATCTTAGCTAACTCAATTACCTTATCAATAGCAGCCTCTTCCTTTGCACTCTTAGCTGTATTAGCTTTACGCTCAGATACTCTCTTTGTAAGAGCCTCTTTGTACTCAGCTACAGTATTATATTCACTTACATCCTGCACAAAATCATCATTTAACTCAGGAAGTTCCTTACGCTTAATCTCTTTAAGGACTACCTTAAATACTGCCGGCTTTCCTGCAAGAGCCTTTGCATGATACTCTTCTGGGAAAGTAACGTTTACATCGAACTCATCATTAACTTTATGCCCAACAATCTGGTCTTCAAAACCTTCAATAAAAGCATGAGAGCCAAGTGTAAGTGGATAATTCTCACTCTTTCCACCTTCAAACTGCTCACCATCTACATAACCATCAAAATCAATAACAGTTTCATCACCGTTTATCGCCTCACCATCTTCAACTTTGATAGTTCTTGCATTTTTATTTCTGTCAATATCAATTTCATTATTAAGTTCCTCTTCTGAAACCTCTGTATCAACCTTAGGAACCTGCACTCCCTTATACTCTCCAAGTTCAACCTCCGGCTTAGTTGCAACTGTTGCTGTAAATATAAAAGACTTTCCTTTCTCAATCTGTGTTACTTCTATCTCCGGCTGTGAAACTATCTCTAAGCCACTTTCATTAGCAGCTTCCTCGTAAGCTGCACCAATAATTTCATTTGCTGCATCTTCGAAAAATACTTCTGCACCATACATTTTTTCAATCATAGCAAGAGGTGCTTTTCCCTTACGGAATCCAGGAACAGCAATTCTGTTCTTCTGCTTATGATATACCTTATTAATTGCTGCTTCTAGTTCTTGTGCTTCTCTTTCAATGGTAAGCTTCACCATATTTTTTTGTTCTAAATTCTCAATCTGTACACTCATGTTTTATTATATCCTCCTTAAATTATAGCTAAATATATGCTATGACAGTATATCATTATATCATATGAAGTTAAAAATTACAAGAGTTCTTATAAATTCGGCAGAGCGCCAACTATAAGCCATGATTGACAGTCATATAGATTTATGATATTCTAATATAATCGATTAGTTAATATTATATTTTCAGATTACTTCTAATTTTATTATTGTTGATTGGAGCATTGAATTTACGACCATGAAAATTAAGAGAAATGATAAGAAAAAATTTGCTGTCCAGTCTGAGCTTTCTGCCTTAGATGCTTATATAAACCGAGTCTATGGAATAATTTTATTTTTAATTCCACTCCTTTGTTTATGTGCCAGTGCAACGATTACAACCCTTCATTATATTGGATGGTATCCTGATGTTAATGAATTTGCTATGTGGATGTTTGTACTCTCAGATTTTATTTATTTGTTTATAGGAATTTACTTTATTCGTACCGGTTTTGATGAAGATGGATTTGTAAAGCCTCAGAAATTAAAAGTGGCGAAATTTATAATCATCGCAATTATAATTATACAATGGAATGGAATCTCATATATTTGGCCTTTTAATGATTTTTGGGCATATGCCGTCCTCTTTGTTGTAGTCACCGTTTTTTTCTTTGACCCTCCTTTAGTAACAATTGCAACTGCAGGAGTTGTCATATCAATGTTTATTTCTTGGGTAATTAACGGCGACAGACTATTACCTGTAAGAGATGAATATTTCTTAGTAAATATGACTCTTCGTTATATAGGTTTATTCTTAATGCTTTTATGCATTAATCTAGTCTCCTATTTCGGTGGAAAATTTTTTGTTGAAGAACTGGAAAAATATGTAAATTATGATTCACTCACACATTTACTAAATCGTAAAAGTCTGAATCATTATTTAAAATCTCTCTATAGAGATGTAAAAATTAAACATAGTACTTTCTGTATTTTACTTATGGATATTGATAAATTCAAAAGCATTAATGACACTTATGGTCATGACTGTGGAGATGAAGTTCTAAAAAATATTGCTAACACCATCGTACGAGGTGTCAAAAACAATGACCATGTTTTTCGCTGGGGTGGAGAAGAAATTCTTGTTTTACTAAAAACCGATGAAAAACAGGCTATTGAGACAGCTGAGCGCATAAGAAAAGAAATAGAAAATACTCCTGTAGTATATCGTAATGAAATAACCGTCCCTGTAACCATGACGATAGGAATAACTCCATATACAGAAGGTAGCACCATTCAGCAAATGCTTGATGAAGTGGATGCAAAACTATATTACGGAAAACGAAACGGAAGAAATCAGGTTGTTAATATTTTACCAAAGAATTAACAGTCTATCTAAAATATAAAAATAACCAGAATGTAATTTAAAGCTACATTCTGGTTATTTTTTAGCTTTATTAAATCCTGCTTTTCAATGTCTACATAGCTTAATAGTTTATATAAAATCAACTATTTTTTCAGTCCTTTTCAAAATCTCCTCTCCAATTATACCTATTAATGCTCCGGTTATAACCCCAATAAATATCATATAATAAAGATAAGAAAAGACTGCTGGTAACTTCAAAAGTACCATAGCACAAAACAACTGACCGATATTATGAGTTACCCCACCTGCTATACTTACTCCCACTATCCCAAAAAAATCTGTTTTTTTTAGAACTGCCATTATAACAAAACTTAGAATTCCTCCTGAAAGCCCATAAATTGCACTGTATGGATTTCCAAAAGTAAAACCTACCAAGACAATTCTTATTATGGACACCGTAATACCTGTTCTCAATCCACCTGTATACATAGCTAATAAAACTATTATATTCGCAAGTCCAAGTTTCATTCCCGGAACATGAAAATTAAATGGAATAAGCACCTCTATGTAGCTTGCAATAAACGCCAAAGCCACCAGTATTCCATACATTGATACCTTCTTTGCCACTCTCTCCCTCCTCAGCCTGAAACCCCATCTATAACTGCTTCATCATTTTCACTGTCTTCTATCTTAACTACAATCCTATTTGGCAAACATACAAGCATTTCTCCCGTTCTCGCTATCTTCCCCTGCTTTACACACTGCTTGTCCGGACAGTTTGCTTCTAATATATAGGCTTTTCCATCTTTTATGATAAGAGTATTTTTCCCAAGATGGGAGCCTTCAAGTTCATATCTCGCATTTTTTGAAAGAGGATATTTAGCTATCTTTTTACCATCAACAGATACAACAACATTTTTTCTCAATACATCCGCAGAACTTACATTTATCAAATCTATCACAAATAATGCAGAGGATAGAATAAGCAAGGTCAGTCCTAAAACAATATCATGTAATCTTTTTTTCTTATTTTTGTCCATCAGTCTTATCTCCATTGCTAACAGCATTAAAGCAACTTTATAATAAACTTTCTTATAATTATAACATTCTAACCGTAATTTTTCAAAACTTCTTTAATAATCAAAGCTGCCAACAAATAGAAAATACCTCAAAGCTATATCAAAAGCTCGAGGCATTTTTCTTTTAAATATTCTATTTTTTATTTTTTCTCAATTCTTCCCTGTTTTACAAGAAGTTCTGCTATCAGCACCGCACCGCCTGCCGCTCCTCTTAAAGTATTGTGTGAAAGTCCTACAAACTTGTACTGGAAAAGACTATCCTCACGAAGTCTTCCTATCGAAACTCCCATCCCTCTTTCGTAGTCTACATCAAGTGCTACCTGAGGACGGTTATCCTCTTCAAGATACTGTATGAAATTTTTTGGCGCACTTGGAAGTTCTAATTCCTGCGGAAGTCCCTTAAAGTTTCTCCATCTTTCTATCATCTCTTCCTTAGACGGCTTTTTCTCAAAATCTACAAACACAGCTGCTGTATGTCCGTTAAGCACAGGAACTCTTATACACTGAGTTGTAATAAGAGGGGCTTCCGCCTTAACTATTACGCCATTTTCAACCTTCCCCCAAATACGGAGTGGTTCCTGCTCGCTCTTCTCTTCTTCTCCGCCAATATAAGGAATAATATTAGAAATCATTTCAGGCCAATCCTTAAAATTCTTGCCGGCTCCCGAAATAGCCTGATAAGTTGTAGCTACCACTCGTACAGGATTAAACTCTTTAAGAGCATGAAGAGCAGGAGTGTAACTCTGAATAGAGCAGTTTGGCTTAACTGCTATAAATCCTTTTTTCGCACCAAGACGCTGCTGCTGAAATTTAATTACTTCAAGATGTTCCGGATTGATTTCAGGTACTACCATAGGCACATCAGGTGTCCAGCGATGAGCTGAGTTATTAGAAACTACCGGAGTTTCTGTCTTAGCATACGCTTCTTCTATCGCCTTAATTTCATCCTTAGTCATATCTACGGCACTGAAAACAAAATCTACTTTTTCACTAACCCTTTCAACCTCATTTACATTATCAACTATTAAGTGCTTAATTTTCTCAGGCATAGGGGTTTCTAACTTCCATCTGTCACCTACCGCTTCTTCATAAGTCTTTCCTGCACTTCTTGGAGATGCGGCCACACAGACAACTTCAAACCACTCATGATTTTCAAGCAGAGATATAAACCTCTGTCCCACCATACCTGTTGCACCTAATACGCCAACTCTTAACTTTTCCATATTTATTCTCCTTGTCTTCCTCTCGTAGACATTTGTCTTTTAAGTATAACGGCTATACTACTACTTTTTATCATAAAATTCAAGGATATTTTATATTTTTTTTATTTTTAGCAAATCTTTACAAAGGTATAGAAACTATTATCTATTTTTGATATACTATTACTATTCTTTGAAAAGCTAAACTTAGGAGGTTTTAAATGGCACATACGTTTCAGCCTTATACAAATGACATACTTACTCTTAATCCATTTCAAATTAATGAAGAACCTGCCCTACTTACTTGTGGAGAAGAGGGCAATGTAAACACCATGACCATATCTTGGGGAGGCATGGGAGTAATATGGAATAAAGATGTTGGTTTTGTTTTTGTAAGAGGCAGCAGATATACCAAAGAATTTCTTGACAAGTATAATACATTTTCAATAACACACTTTGCTCCAAATAAAGCCACAGGACTTATGCTTAAGTATATTGGAAGTGTTTCCGGTAGAAATGAAAATAAAATTAACAATGCAAAATTCCACGTAGAATATCACAATGGAACCCCTTATATTGACGAAGGCAGGGACATTATCATTATGAAAAAACTCTCCGTAACTAAGCTTAACCCTGAAGACTTCATCGACCCGACTATTGATGAAAGGTTCTACGGTGACAAAGATTATCATTATATGTACATAGGCGAAGTGCTACAGCTTATGTCAAGATAAATGTTATTATATATGAAAGAAGGAAATTAAATGTCTAAAATTATTTTAACCGGTGATAGGCCTACCGGCAAACTCCATTTAGGCCACTACGTAGGCTCTCTAAAGAGAAGGGTTGAACTTCAAAATTCCGGAGAGTTTGATGAAATATACATTATGATAGCTGATGCACAGGCACTTACTGACAATGCTGAAAATCCTGAAAAAGTAAGGCAAAATATAATAGAGGTTGCTCTTGATTATCTTTCAGTGGGACTTGACCCTGAAAAATGTACTCTCTTTATCCAGTCTCAGATACCTGAACTTTGCGAGCTGTCTTTCTATTACATGGATTTAGTTACAGTTTCAAGACTCCAGCGTAATCCTACTGTAAAATCTGAAATTCAAATGAGAAATTTTGAAACAAGTATACCTGTTGGTTTCTTTACCTATCCTATCAGCCAGGCTGCTGATATTACTGCATTTAAGGCAACTCATGTACCTGTCGGAGAAGATCAGGAACCAATGATAGAACAGACTCGTGAAATAGTAAGAAAGTTTAATTTTACTTACAGTGATGTTCTTATTGAGCCAAATATCATGCTTCCGGATAACGAGGCCTGCAAGCGTCTTCCCGGCACAGACGGAAAGGCTAAAATGAGCAAATCTCTCGGAAACTGTATCTATCTTTCAGACAGTGCTGAAGAAGTAAAAACAAAAGTAATGAGTATGTATACAGATCCTGACCATGTAAAGGTAAGTGATCCCGGCAAAATAGAAGGTAATACTGTATTTACATATCTTGATGCCTTTGTAAAAGAAGACAGTTTTAGCAAATATCTTCCTGAATACGAAAATCTGTCTGCTCTTAAAGCTCATTATCAAGCCGGCGGACTTGGCGATGTGAAGGTAAAACGATTCTTAAATGCAGTCCTTGAAGAAGAGCTTGAGCCAATTAGAGCAAGAAGGAAAGAATATGAGAAAAACATTCCTGCTGTATATGACATCCTCAAAAAAGGCAGTGAAAAAGCCGAAAAAACAGCAGCCAAAACCCTTTCCGAAGTTAAAACAGCAATGAAAATTAACTACTTTGACGATGTAGAGCTTATAAAAGAACAGAGTGAAAGATTTAAATAAAAATCTAAACCAAGCTTAAACTCCGAAGAATGCATTATTAAAATGCTCCCTTCTTCGGAGTTTTTAGTATTACCAGCCACTTATTTATTTTAAAAATTCCATAAAATATCTTCTTATACTAAATAAGTATCATAGCATCTCCAAAAGAAAAAAATCTATACCTCTCACCTACTGCTGTCTCATAA
>NZ_JBQMXS010000008.1:0-72320 GCF_052173895.1 Catonella sp.
CTGCAAATGCTAAACGCTATAAAAACCCAAAGGAAGTAAATGTTGATACTTGGAAGGCTCTATGTGAACTTTATGAGGGAGGGTCGGTAAAAGCAATAGGAGTGAGCAATTTTTTACCACATCACATAGAGGAATTAAAAGAAACAACGAAGATTCTGCCTATGGTCAATCAGATAGAACTGCATATAGGTTATATGCAGGAGGAAGTTGTGGAGTATAATAAGTCTAATGGAATAATAACAGAGGCTTACAGTCCTTTGGGGACAGGGGCATTGCTTGAAAATGAAGATTTGATAAGAATAGCCGATAAATATAAGATTACAGTGTCAAAACTTTGTCTTTCATTTTTAAGGCAGAAAGGCATAGTTGTACTTCCCAAAACAGTTTCTCCTGATAGAATGAGGGATAACCTAGGTTATATAAATATTGAAGAAGATGATGTTAAAATACTTTTTACAATGCCTTATATAGGTGGTCATGCACATAACCCTGATGAAGTTGAGTTTTAGTGAGAGCTATTATTGCAGAGGAGTATCAGATGCAAAAATAAGACAGTTCTGCCTTTCGGTTGCAGGAGTATCATTACGGCATTTGAAGAATTTAGTATATTTAAAATGCTGTTTTATATAAGCGAGTACAGAAAAGAGAGGATAGGCTGCATTACCGGAGATGGCTGTAATCACATTAACAACATAGATGCCGTTAGGATTAAGGCATTTTTTTATTAATGAAACAGCCTCAAAAGTCATAAGTCCTTCTGCAGGGGAGTCTGAAATATAGGCATCATTGAAGATGGCATCGTAGGTATTTGAGGTAGTGGAGATATATTCTCGTCCATCCATGATATAGATAGTGAGTCTTTTATTTTCGTACAGATTATAGTTGTCAAAAAGTTCATCTAAATAAAAGTATTTAAAAGCAAGCTCTACCATGGATCTATCTATTTCTACTACATCAAGAGTTTTTTCGGGAAAATGGCTGATAAAGTATTTTGGATAAGAAAAGCCGGCACCTCCTATGAGAAGGCATTTTTTAAGGCTGTTATTGATATGAAAGACATCATTGAAACCTATTGAATATCTGAACACAAGGTCATTACGATATTCTTTTTTATTATAAGTTGCAGATTCTCTAGCTCCATTTACAAGAAGAAGGCGGATAGATTCGCCTTCTTCTGTTTTATCTACAATTTCTAAATCATTATTTCCGTAACAGTTTGCAGAATATATTACTTTTCCATTATCAAATAAATGTTTGAAATTCATCATAATAACCACCGCCATAATTAGGAGAACCGGTTTTAATAGCTAAATAAAGTTCGGCATTAGTAGTATCTATGTATGGGAACACATAAAAAATACCTGCAATATTAAAGGTAAATATTGAAAGCAACCACCATGGTATGAAACTTAAATCCAGTATGAAAGTATTTAGTTTGTGTCCGTTCATCATTTCTCTGGATAGGGTTATGGCCTCGTCCGGCTGCATATTAGGATTATCTGCAAGTATATAAGGCACTAAGCGATATGAATACGACTTGATTATACCGGGGATGAACAAAAGCAATGACCAAAGGAAGAGGTAAATATCCTTTAAAAACATAGTTTTCATTATATTGGTATAGTTTGTCTTAAATGCATAAAGAAGAGGATTAAGTCCGGGTTTAGCATAATGGTTTTCTATAAAAAATCTTTGTACTCCAACTTTAATTGGATTTAAGACTAGTACAGAAATAATGATGCCTATAACTCCGGCAATTATAGAGAGCCCTACAACCATGTTGGCAAAGGAGAGGAGCTCTTTTGACAGATGGCCTGAGGTAAGCGAGGAACTGACTTCCTTACCGGCAGATGAAGAGCTGAAGGCTCCGGAGATAAAGGCAAAAATCAGTGATACAATTAGAACATTTACATAGTTCTTTTTAATAGCAGCCTTTGCATTGGTCTTAAGCATTGATCTTGTCCACATAGAATCCTCCTTAGAAAATTATAAGTACAATGATATAACAAATTGGTCAAATCTTCAAGAATTATTAGGATTATTTCTGAGATAATAAGGATTTTGAAGTATTTTTTTGTTTTGCGACAGAAATAATTATTGAGAAAAATTATCAATAAAGTAAATATGTAATAAAATGTATTAAAAGTACTGAAATTATACATAATTCACACGATTTTAATTGTTAATTATGAGAATAAAAATCATTAACGATATTGACTTTAACATAGTAAATTGATAGGATAAACAAGGTTATAATGAGAAAGAGAATCATTATATGTAATTAGATTAAATATGGCTATTAGGAGGAAAGATGAAAAAGTTCAAGAAAAATATAGCAACAGCTATGATAGCAGCAATGTCATTAAGTATATTACCTGCTCAGTGTTTTGGGGAAGTAACTCAGGCAGCAACTACAAAGAAGATAGTGGCAAAGAGGACTGAGGTTACGGTAAGCACTAATAAGGGGCTTAAGTCTGTATTGAAGAAGAAAAATGTATATAAGATAGTTTTAAATACAGTTTCAGCAAAGAATTTTAGAGTACCAAAAGGCAATTATAAGGATAAGATTCTTGTTATAAATTCATCAGATAAGTCAAAAGTATACATTCCAAAGGGAACAAAATTTAAGAAGATAATTTATTTAGGTGCAGTTAAAAATGCAAAACTCATAATAGATGAAACAGGAAATAAAATTGAGATAGTTTCAAAAACTACTCTCAGTATAAGTGGAAAAGCAGCTTATGCTGATCTCATATACAGACCGGGTTCAGAAACTGCGAAGGTTACATCTAAGATAGATTTGGTAGTTACTAATTCTACAAAGAAGACAGTAAAGCTAACTGTTATGGGAAAGAAGATAAGCGTAAAACCGGGTGAAACATATGCAAATTCTGATTTAGAAATTGAAGATGATGAGACAGCACAGGGTGCGGCTGTATTTAATAAGAATGATGGAGATACTTCTGAGAATGGTGAAAATGTAAAAAATAATGATACAGGAAATGTATCGTCAAATACAGAAAATACATCATCTAATAGTGGAAGTACATCCGGAGGTACAGGTTATGTAGGTGGTGGCTATTATGGTCTGCCTTATTCACCAAGTGGTTTATCTGAAGAAGAAAAGGCAGCAAAGAAAGCAGAGGAAGAGAGAAGAGCAGAAGAAGAGAGAAAGGCAGAAGAGGAAAGAAAAGCAGAGGAAGAGAGAAAGGCAGAAGAAGAAAGAGTGGCAAAGGCTGCAGCAGTTGAAGAGGCAGATAAAGCAACAGTTACTGCAGAAGATTATGCAGATGAGGCGGAAGATTACGCAGATGAGGCTGTTGAGACGGATAACATAACAGATATTGCAAAAATAAATGCAGAAAACGCTGAAAAAGCAGCAGAAAATGCAAGAAGAGCAGCTAATGAGGCGGCAGAGTTGGTTGAGGCAGCTAAAAATGCACTTGATTCATCTAAGGCAAAAGAGTTTTCAGAGCTTGCTAAGGCTAAGGCGGAAGTGGCAAAAGAGGAAATGAATAAGGCTAAGGCGGCTAGAGATGAGGCTAAAAAGGAAGAAAAAATTAAAAAAGAGGCTATAGCTAGGGCAAAAAAGGCAGCAGAATCAGCATCTTTACTTCTCTCGGCAGCAAAAGAGTACAAAGATAGTGCAAGAGAGATTGCAGATAAATATCCTACAGCTAAAGATTTAGCAGATAAAGCTGAAGAAGAATTTAATAAGGTTAATGAATTAGTAGAAAAAGCTAATGAGGCATTAAGTACAGCAACTAATGCAAGGAGTGTAGAGGCTGCTATTTTAGCTGCAGACCTTGCAAAAAGGAGTGAAGAGGCAGCTAGTGAGGCAACAAAATTAGTAGAGACATATATGGAAGATGCTTATTATATTGAGGCAGAAGAAATAGATGAAGAAGATGAGAAATATGTTAGAGAAAAAGAAGGAAAAAAAGTAGAAGAGGCAGTAGAAAAAGTAAAGAATGCATTAGAAACTGCAAAAGAATATGTAAACAAAGCAGAAGAGGCAGCTAAGGCAGCAGAAGAAGGCAAGGATGTGGCAGCAACAGAGGCAGCTGCAGCTAAAGAGGCTTATGAAACTGCAAAAGAGGCACTTAAGGAGATAGAATCTGCTTTTGAAGAAGTGAAAAAGGCATATGATACGGCACAAACTACTGAAAATGTATATGATTTATTCAAAGTTGTAAAAGATGTTGTGGCAGCAGCAAATAAGGCTGAAACAAAGGTTAAAGAAGTAAAAACTGCAATGGATACTGCATTAGCGAAGAAGGCTGAGGTAGATAAGCTAAGAAGAGCAGCAGCAAAAAAAGCAATTGGAGATGAGTTAGCTAAGCAGGAAAACGAAGTAAAAACTGTTATTAAAGATTTAGATAAGGCTGTAGCTAATGTGAAAAAGATAGCTGAAGTAATAACACAAGCAGAAGAATATGTAAAAGAAGTCGATACTGCAAAAAATAAGGTTGATGAGAAACAAAGAGAATTAGAAAATCTGCGTGATGAAATTATTAATAAGCTGTCAGACGAAAATCAGTTTGATGAAGAGGCATTGAAGACAGCAGCTAACGATTTTGCTAAGAAGGCAAATGAAGTTAAGGAGGCAGCAGAGGAGGTATTAGCTATAAGAGATAAGGCAAGGGCATTAGTTCCTGATGAATCAGGAAAGAAAATTCTTAACTTGCCAAACGATAATAAATATAGACCGACTGATAGTGGAAAGTATTTTGGCTTTGGATACTCTTTTTATGAAAATGGATATAGTGAATTAAATGATTGGATTTCAAGTATATCAGAAGTTTATGTTGATAATATACAGTATAAGAAAGCTAGTTTCAGTAAATTAAGTAAAGATCAGCTAGTATATTCTTTAATGTTTAATAAATTTAATGTAGCAAAGCCTATTGGTAAAAAGGATAAAATGAGATTAACTATTAAGTCAAATACATACAAAACCTATACCTTTATTTTTAATTGTACTCAAACTAGTACAGATATTTTAAGTGCAGAAGAAACATATAAGGGTTTGCTTGATTAACTTAATAAGTATGGTGAGTTACGGAGTCCCTGCCACGAGGGTGGCAGAGGCTCTGTTTTTATTATTATAGGTTTTATTCTGTTTAACGCATTAACTTTCTTACACAATGCTTTTTTAATTTAACCTAGACTATCCTCTAATGATATGCTATATTAGATTGTGCAAAATTAAATCTTATGGGAGCATATATGAAAAAATTATCAAAAAAAGAAAAAGAGAGGATAGATGAGATTATTCGCCGTCTTATAGAAAAATACGGAGGAGAGAGCCGTACCTATCTTGAGCATGAAAATGCATGGCAACTCTTGTTTGCAACCATTTTAAGCGCACAGTGTACAGATGCGAGAGTAAATATAGTAACTAGAGAGTTATTTAAAAAATATAAAACACTGGAAGATTTTGCCGGTGCAGACTTAAGGGAGATGGAGCAGGACATACACTCTACTGGCTTTTATCATAATAAGGCAAAAAATATAATAGCCTGTGCAAGAATGCTGCTTAGTGAGTATGGTGGAGAAGTACCTAAAGAACTTGAAAAGTTGATAGTACTTCCGGGAGTGGGTAGAAAGACGGCTAATGTGGTAAGAGGCAATATTTTCGATATACCGAGCATAGTAGTAGATACTCATGTTAAGCGAATATCTAAAAGACTTGGAATCACAACTACTGAAGACCCTGTAAAGGCAGAATTTGAGCTGATGGAAGTTTTACCTGAGAGTGCATGGATAATTTGGAATTTAGATGTAATAGCCCTTGGCAGGGAAATATGCACCTCACGCTCTCCAAAATGTGAGCGATGCTTTTTAGCAGATATATGTCCATCAAGCAAGTGATTTCCACAAATTTACTGTTCTGTATTGTAAAAAGCACATTAAATTCAGCAAAATCTACTATTGTATGTAGGTAAAGGTTGTTATAAAATTGTTAAACAGATGTGATTTGATTTATGATATTTTCCCTGCGAAGGTTATCAAAACAGCTGCAGGATTCAACCAAGTCGCTGATGCCTAATTCGTTGCCGTTATGACGGTATATTTTTGCAAGGTTTATAAAAATATCCTCTATATCACATTTACAGCTTACAGCATAAGAGAGAACCTGTTCAGCAGCGATAAGTTCGCCTACTTCAAAAAGCAGACTGCCCCATTTGGCAAGTAGCCTTGAGAGCTTGGAGAAGTTCTCATCATACTGTATTAGTATTTGAAGGTTGGCTGCACCGTATTGCATCTTGATATCAGTATTGCTAAGACCATTGAGATTTAAAATTTTTTTACTGCTTAAGGCTATAACACTCTTTTCACATGAGAGAATCTCGTTTTTTACAGAGCTGTCAATTATCTGCAAGGGATTGAAGGAAGAAATGCCTTGGTAAGTGCCGATAAAGGGAAGTTGGTCGATGTCTATAGTGATATAATCAAGGTTTGTAATATCGGCTTTTCTTGTAAAATTTGACTGTCTTTCTCTTTCAAAGAAGTCTGCATTTGCTTTGGATTCAATTTGTGTATTTTTGCTGGTTTCATATTTTATCCAAATGGCAAAGAGGATGACGAATATAAGAAAAATTGGCATGGTTACCTCCGTTTGTAAATATCTAATTTTTAATAAAAATTTTATATTTCATAATTTTGACACTTTATCATTATATCATATTATAATATAGTGGTCAAAATACTTTAATCAAATAATATCGGGAGAAGATTATGAATTTCAATAATAAGAAAAACCAAAAATTAGTTTCACGAATTATTATTATAATTGTTGTGGCATCAATGCTTATTCCTATGATTGCAAGTATGTTAGGAAATTGATAAGAGGTGGGAAATGAAGAGGAAGAAGTTATTAATAGCAGTCTATGTAACAGTTGCAGTTTTGATGATGGTTACTGTTGGACTGGGAATTACGGTTTCAGCACTTAGTGAAAAGCCTGATGGAGTAATCTGTGAGGGCATAAGTGTAAATGGTATTGATATGGGAGGCAAGACTAAGGAAGAGGCAAAAAATCTCCTGTCTGACTATATAAATAGGATTAAAGAAAAGGAATTTAGGGTGTCTGTAACTGAAAATGGAGAAATACAGGGTTCAGAGTCCTTATCTTTTGCCAATTTGGGATTGAAGGCTAAAAGTGAGAAGATTGTTGAAGAAATTTCGCTTATAGGTGAGACAGGAAACATAATCGAACGATACAAAGCTATTAAGACTGCTAAGACTAATAGACCGGAGTATAATCTTGAATTTAAATATGATAAAAAGAAATTGGATAAGTTTGTAAGCGATATTGCTCAAAAGTATGATATTGTAGCAGAAAATGCAAGCCTTACAAGGGAAAATGGAAAGTTTATAGTAAGTGGAGGGAAGACAGGAAGAAACCTTGATAAGAAGGCATCGTTAGCCCTTGCGAAAGAACGCTTTGAGGAATATATTAATTCACTTCCTGCATCGGTAGGAGATGAGATAGGAGTAGATTTCACACTTGTAAGCAAAAAGCCGAAGTATGACAAGGATGCTCTTTTAAAAGTAACTGATTTATTAGGAACTTATACAACAAGCTATGTGGCTAAAGGTGGCAGGGGACAGAATGTTGAAAATGGGTGCAGGCATATTAACGGCTCGGTAGTTATGCCGGGAGAAAGTCTTTCAGCAAACAAAAAGATGGAGCCTTATACTTACCAGAATGGATATGGGTTAGGTGGAGCCTATGTAAATGGTAAGGTAGTGGCAGACATAGGAGGTGGTATCTGTCAGGTATCATCAACACTTTATAATGCAATACTTTATTCTGAGCTTGATGTAGTAGAGCGCCAGAATCACTCTATGAGTGTAGGCTATGTTCCACTTGCAAGAGATGCTGCTATAGCAGGAACTTGGAAAGATTTTGTATTTAAGAATAATACAGAGTATCCTATTTATATAGAGGGGATTACAGGAAGTGGAAGAATTACATTCAATGTATATGGGCATGAGACAAGAGATGTGGCTCATAGGAAGGTGGATTTTAGTACTGTAGTGCTTTCAAGAGAAAATGGAAGTAGGGCACAGCTTTATAAGATGGTTTATGTAGATGGGGCTTTAAAAGAAAAGAGTGTAGTAAATACAAGTAACTATAAGCCACATGAAGGTGAAACTGCTGAGGCAAAGAAGAGAGCTGAGGAAGAGAAGAAAAAGAAGGAAGAGGAAGAAAAAAAGAAAAAAGAAGAAAAGAAAAATGCTAAAAACAAGAAGAAAAACAAGAAGAAAATAGAAAAGAAAAACAAAAAGGAGACTGGGACTCCTATACTAAGTGATGATGAAGATGAAGAAATAGATGATTCAGAAGAGGGAATAGAAGGATGATAGAAATTCCTGATTATATTTATTTAAGAAGTGTAATAAAGCAGTTATATTTAAAGGAGGAGAGTAGGCGTTTATTTCAAAAAAATGCCTACTCTGTCTCTATAACCGGAAAAGATGAGCCTGCCTATAGTGTAGAAGTAAGTGATTTTAAAAGCTATAAGGGAAAAGCAGTACTTAAAGAAACTGATTTTAACAGTATTTTAAGGAAATTACTCTGTGCAGGAGGAGGCCTTGATGAAATAAGGGCAGAGATAGTGTTTTCGGGTGGGTTTAATGAAACCTTGCTCAGAGAGTTTTCTGCATCCTTAAAGAAAACGGCAGATGCACTTGGTGCTGAAGTGAAGAGGGTTTCGGTGCATTTAAAAGAGGGCAGTGAGGAGGAAATGACAGTTCTCTTATCCGGAAAAGGGCTACTCAAAAAAATGTCTGATGCACCATGGCAGTGCCAAAAGATATTTGCAGGACAGGAGATAATCTTGACCGGAAGTCTTGGAAGGGCAGGAATGATAGAAATAGCAGACAAAAAAGGAGAACAGTTGAAGTCGTTTTTTCCTAAACATTATATGGAGAGAATAAAGAGTATGTCCGGTGACAGGCTACCATTTATAGAAATGGATGCTGTGCCATTTTATAGGGCAACTGCAATGCTTTCGCTTGAAGAGGGAGGTTTGCTTGCAGGGCTTTGGAATCTTGGAGAAAGAGATGGTGCAGGGCTTAGGGTGTATTCGGACAGGCTTTTCTTTGAGCAAGAAACGATAGAACTCTGTAATTATTTTGACATCAATCCTTTGGAACTAAATTCAAGAGGGGCATATCTTATTGCTACTGACAGAGGTGAAGAACTTACTTATGTATTAAGAAAGGCAGGGCTAAATGCTGTCTGCATAGGAAATGTTATAAAAGAAAAGAAGAGAGTTATAGTCTTTGAAGATGAGGAGAGATTTATAGAATCTCCAAAGTATAATTGTGCAAATAATTTGAATTAATTTGGATTAATTTGCACTTGTTGAAAAGAGGAACTTATAGTATTATAGTAGTATAATAGGCATTAAGAGGAAATGTATATGGAAAACAAAAAAATAAGACAAGATATACTAAAGGCTATTGAAAAGAATAGTAAATTGTCAGCAAGTGATTTGGGGGCTATGTTAGGTGTTTCTCCAGAGCAGGTAAGTGCTGAAATTAAGGCACTTGAGGCTGAAAGAATAATTTGTGGCTATCCTACATTTGTAGATTGGGATAAAATAGATGACACTGAAACAGTGACTGCTCTTATAGAGGTAAAGGTTGCACCTAAGAGGGATGAGGGCTTTGACTTTATGGCAAAGCGTATTTATAGATTTGAAGAGGTATCTTATGTTTATCTTATGTCGGCAGACTATGACCTTATGGTTATAGTTGAGGGAAAGAGCATGAGAGAGGTAGCTAAGTTTGTGCATAGCAAGCTATCTCCTCTTGAGTCGGTTATCAGTACAGAAACCCACTTTGTGTTAAAGAAGTACAAAGAGCATGGCATGAGCTATGTTGAAGAAGAAAAAGATGAAAGGGAGTTAATTACACCTTGAGGGAAATATTAAATAATGCGATACAGGAAATAAAGCCTTCCGGAATAAGAAAATTTTTTGATATAGTAAGTGAGATGAAAGATGCTATTTCCCTAGGAGTAGGTGAGCCTGATTTCCAAACGCCATGGCATATAAGGGAAGAGGGTATATATTCATTAGAAAGAGGTAAGACACATTATACCTCTAATACAGGACTTAAAGAACTGAAAGAAAGTATCGCAGAGTATGTAAAAAGAAAATATAATCTTGATTATGAGGCTAAAGACGAGATTATTGTGACTGTAGGAGGGAGTGAGGCGATAGACATAGCTCTAAGGACTATGCTTGATTCGGGAGATGAAGTACTTATACCGGAACCTTGTTATGTGTCGTATCTTCCTTGTACGCATCTTGCAGGAGGTAAGCCGGTTTCTATACCTCTTAAAGCTGAAAATGAGTTTAAGCTTACAAGGGAAGAACTCGAGGCTTATTATACGGATAAAACAAAGGTGTTGATAATGCCGTTTCCAAACAATCCGACCGGAGCTATTATGACTGAAGAAGAACTTCGTCCGATAGTGGATTTTGTTATAGAAAAAGATATATTTGTAATTTCTGATGAGATATATGCGGAGCTGACTTACAAAGGAAAACACGTGTCCATAGCTGCCTTTCCGGGAATGAAAGAGAGGACAGTTTATATAAACGGTTTTTCAAAGGCTTTTGCGATGACAGGTTGGCGTATGGGATATGCAGCAGGGTCTAAGAGAGTTATAAGCCAGATGTTAAAGATTCATCAGTTTGCGATTATGTGTGCACCTACCACAAGTCAGTATGCTGCCATTGAAGCCCTTAAAAATGGAGATGCTGATGTAGAAAATATGCGTGAGGCATATAACCAACGCAGAAGATTTCTTATGACGGAACTTAAGCGAATTGGTATTGACTGCTTTGAACCTTTTGGAGCATTTTATATCTTTCCTTGCATAAAAGGTTTTAACATGACAAGTGAGGAATTTGCTACAAAACTGTTAGAAGAAGAGAAGCTGGCGGTAGTTCCGGGAACAGCTTTTGGAGAATGTGGCGAGGGCTTTATCAGAATTTCGTATGCATACTCTATTGACAATTTAAGAGTTGCAATGTCAAGAATAGAAAGTTTTGCAAAGAGACATTTGAAAAAATAATATTGGAGGTAGTAATATGGCAGGACTCAGTGTTGAATACATCAATCCCTTTCTTGCGGCCGCTACGACTATACTTAAGCAGACTTGTATGATTGACACTGCTATTGGCAGGCCGGGGCTTAAGGATATGAAGTTTTCACATGATTCACTTATAATAATAATAGGCATTACAGGTGATGTAAGAGGACAGGTAATAATAGAATTTACCAACAATGTAGCCTGCGATATAGCAGGTAAGATGATGATGCAGGGGCCTCTGCCTGAGCTTGGAGAAATTGGACATAGTGCAATATGTGAGCTTGGAAATATGGTTCTTGGAAATGCGGCAACATTATTTTCAAGTCAGGGTATAGGGATAGATATTACCCCGCCTACGGTAGGAAGCGGAGATATGACTTTCAGCACTGCGTTTACTAAGAATTTATGCATACCACTCTCTTATGAAGAAAGTAAATGTATAAATTTTAACATAGCCATTACCAGTGATTGATTATGAATATAGTTTTACATGAGCCTGAGATACCTGCAAATACAGGCAATATAGGGCGTACTTGTGTGGCTACAGGAACTACACTTCATCTGATTAAGCCTCTTGGGTTTGATATATCGGATAAGCGGGTACGTAGGGCAGGAATGGACTACTGGAAAGACTTAGATTTATATGTATATGAAAATTTTAGTGAGTTTATAGCAAGAAATCCTAATGCAAGGATTTATATGGCTACTACCAAGGCTAAAAAAGCATATACAGAAGTGGAATATAATGAAGATGATTTCATAATGTTTGGTAAAGAGAGTGCAGGAATTCCGGAAGAGATTTTAATAAAATATGAAGATACTTCGGTAAGGATACCTATGATTGGAGAAATAAGGTCTTTAAATCTCTCTAATTCAGTTGCGATTATGCTATATGAGGCACTAAGGCAGCAGGATTTTGAGGGAATGAAACTGAAAGGAGATTTGCACAGGCTTAAGTGGAGTCATTAAGTTGGTTGTAAGACGATTGTCTTTCAATATAGTAACTATAGTTAATGTAATGATAGGAGGAAGTATGACTGCGAACAAAGATGTAAAGAATTTGGAAACTATGGGGATTGACCTTGAGACTTATTTTGAATTTAACGGCATACAGGTAAATTCGGATGAGATGATCAAGAGAACAAAGGAAGCCTACCTTGCAGGAGGTGGAAAGCTTGAAGATGTTAAGTCTGTAAAGGTTTACATCAATGCTAATGAACGCAGAGCTTATTATGTAATCAATGGGCAGGTAGAAAATAAGTTTATTGAGTTCTAGAGAGATTGTTTAACCTTAGGGAACTGCCTATTGGCAGTTCCCTTTTTTATGTTTAATGAGACTTTAGGTAGAGATTAGATATTTAAATGTGGCATATATTTGTTTGGGGAAATAATAATGTTAAAATAATTTAGTATAAAAAGGGAAATATATGAATAAAAAAGTATTACATACATTAGAGTTTGATAAGATTTTAACAAGGTTATCTGAACTTGCATCTTCTTATAAGGCAAAGGAGGCCATCCTTGGACTTACTCCTATGACTGATATAGAGGAGATAAATAAGGCACAGAAAGAAACAGCAGATGCACTTACAAGGGTGTATCAGTCGGGACATATTTCGTTTTCAGGACTTACCGAAATAGGAGATTCTTTGATAAGACTTGAAGTAGGCTCGACTCTTGGAATGGGGGAATTTATAAATATAAGCAAGACTCTTGATGTGGCTCTCAGGGTAAAAAATTTCGGGGCTAAAAGGGATAGTTCATTAGAGCCTGACAGCCTTTCTGAAAGACTGGACTTACTTGCTCCCCTTTCTCCATTTAATAATGAGTTAAAACGCTGTATTATTTCTGAAGAAGAGATGGCAGATGATGCAAGTCCAGGACTTAAGAGTGTAAGAAGAAAGATAGAGCTAACTAATGCTAAGATAAGGGAACAGTTAGATAGTCTTGTAAATAAAGCCTCAGAGCAGGGGCTTTTACAAAATAATAAGGTAACGATGAGGAATGGAAGGTACTGTTTGCCGGTGAAGAATGAGCATAGGAGCAAGATGGACGGACTAATCCATGATCAGTCTTCTACCGGTTCGACAGTATTTGTAGAGCCTGCAGTTGTAGTAAAGTATAATAATGAACTTAGTGAGCTTAGCATAGAAGAGGCAAAGGAGATAGAAAAGGTATTGTCTGCCCTTTCAAATGAGGCAGCAGGGCATTTGGAAGAGTTAAAATATAATATATTGGTACTTCCTGAACTTGACTTCATCTTTGCAAAAGCAGAGCTTGCTAAAGAAATGAGTGCAACTGAGCCTGTATTTAATCTTGACAGAAGAATAAATATAAAAAAGGGCAGACATCCTTTGATAGATAAGAAAAAGGTTGTACCAATAGATATTAATCTCGGTAAGGATTTTGAACTATTAGTAATTACAGGCCCAAATACAGGTGGTAAGACAGTTTCGCTAAAGACAGTAGGACTTATTACACTTATGGGACAGGCAGGACTTCATATACCGGCTTTCGATAAGTCTGAGCTTGGTATATTTGGTGAAATATATGCAGATATTGGAGATGAGCAGAGTATAGAGCAGAGTCTTTCTACATTTTCATCTCACATGGTAAATATTGTAAGTATTCTAAAAGAGGCCGACAGGGAGAGCCTTGTACTTTTTGATGAACTTGGAGCAGGTACAGACCCTACGGAAGGTGCTGCACTTGCAATGGCTATCCTTGCAAATCTTCAGGCAAGAGATGCAAGGGTTATGGCAACTACTCATTACAGTGAACTTAAGGTATATGCACTCACTACAAAGGGAGTTGTAAATGCAAGCCTTGAGTTTAATATAGAAACTCTTATGCCTACTTACAGAATTCTTATAGGAATACCGGGTAAGAGTAATGCCTTTGCTATTTCAAAAAAACTTGGACTATCGGATGAAATCATAGAAGATGCAACCAATAGAATAGATACAAATGATAAACGATTTGAAGATGTAATAGCAGAACTTAATAGAAGTAGGCAGTTTATAGAGGAAGAAGAGGAGAGGATAAAAAAGAGAAGAGCTGAGATAGAAAAAGAAAAGCAGTCTATTGAAACCGATGTAGAAAAACTTGCAGAAAAGAAAGAAAGCCTACTTGCAGATGCTAAGCGTGAGGCAAACAAGATACTCTCTGAGGCTAAGGAAATGGCTGATGCCTCCATTAAGAAGTATAACAAATGGGGGCTTGGCGGTGCTACGGCTAGGGAGATGGAGGAAGAGAGAACAAAACTTCGTGAAAAGATTAACGAAGTAACCAAGAGCAATGGCATAAGAGCAAAGGAAAGCCAGCGAAATAGGGTAGGCAATAAGCAGTTACATATAGGAGATATGGTGCTTGTACTTTCTATGGGAATAAAAGGAACTGTAAGTACATTGCCTGATGCAAAGGGCAATCTTACAGTCACAATGGGCATAATGAAGTCAAATGTAAATGTAAAAGATTTGGCTTTTGTAGAAGAGGATAATTCTGTAAAAATAATAAAAGATAAGTCTTCGTCCGGTAAGGGCAGTATAGGGATGAGCAAGAGTTTTAGTGTGAGTATAGAGAAGAATATTGTAGGACTTCGCTATGAAGATGCAAGGGCAGAACTCATAAAGTATATAGATGATGCCTACCTTGCACATCTTCCGCAGGTTAGGATAATTCATGGTAGAGGCACAGGGGCATTAAGGGGGCTTGTACATGACTACCTTAAGAAGTGTAGGTATGTAAAGAGTTTCAGAGATGGAGAGTATAATGAAGGTGGAACCGGAGCTACGGTGGTGATATTTAAATAGTAGGTAGATATCATACATTATTTACTTGACACTTTCCCGTATTATAGTAATATAGGTATAGTTAATTTTTTAACAAAATACTAAAACTAAAGAAGAGGATAGGAAAATGGGAGAAGTAAGTTTATTTAATACACCTGTACAGGTGGTAAAGAATTTAATTAAGGCAGGGGAAGATAAGGTGGCTATGCCATTTTATAAAATGTTAATACTCGGTATACTTGCAGGAATTTACATAGCCTGTGGAGCTGCGGCAAGTAGTGTGGCTATGCATAATATATCCAATGTAGGTATTGCAAGATTAGTAGCAGGCTGTGTGTTTCCAGTTGGCTTTATAACCATAGTTCTTATAGGTGGGGAGTTGTTCACAGGTGACTGCCTTATGGTTTTTGGAGCTATGCGTGGAAAATACAGGGTTTCTTCTATGATAAGGGTATTAGTTCTAGTTTTTGTATTTAACCTTATCGGTGGAATTTTAATGGCGATACTGGTTTATTTTAGTGGACAGTTTAATTTCACAGATGGACTTCTTGGGGCATTTACAATTAAAGTGGCTCTTAGCAAGGTAAGTCTTTCGTTTGAAACTGCTTTTGTATCAGGTATACTTTGTAATGTGTTCGTATGTATGGCTGTACTTATGGCTGGTTCAGCCAAGTCTACAGGATGTAAGGTATGGGCAAGTTTCTTTCCTATAATGGCTTTTGTAGTAAGCGGCTTTGAGCATTGTGTGGCAAATATGTATTATATACCGGCAGGAATCCTTGCAAGTGGAAATGAAAAATTTGTTGCTAAGGCAATTTCGGAGTATGGGATTACAGCAGAGCAGCTTTCAAAGCTTAATTGGGGCAGTTTTTTCACAGTGAATGAATTTCCTGTAACTCTTGGGAATATAGTTGGAGGCTCAATTATGATGGGAATTATGGTGTATTTGGCAAATAAGAAGGAGATAGGTTAAATGCACCTTAATAAGGGCTATAAGTATCTCTTATATATTGTACATAATTCTGACATAGTAATATACAAAAAGGAGAGAGATATGCCACAAATAAGACCAATTACAGATTTGAGAAATACTACAGAAATTTCAGAAATTTGTCATACAAAGAATGAACCACTTTTTATAACAAAGAATGGATATGGAGATTTAGTAGCTATGAGCATTGAAACATACGAAGAAATGTTGGAAACATCACAGATAGATAAGGCAATAAGTGAGGCTGAAAGAGAGTTTACTGAAGAGGGTGTTTTGATAGATGCAAGAGAAGTTTTCCGGTCATTAAGGAGAAAGGCAGTTTCTATGCCGAACTTTACAACAGACGGTTTAAGAATTAAAGAGCTTGAAATTGTGTAAGATTATATGGTAAAATTTAGTATTATCAGAAAAAAGGGGATGTATGGAAGAGATTATAAAGATAATAAACCTAAAAAAAACATTTAAACTATCAGCAAAACAAAAAAAGATTGAAAAGACTAAAGAAAATGTGAAGGTGGCAGTAAATGACATTTCCTTTGCTGTACAAAAAGGTGAGATATTTGGACTTTTAGGACCAAATGGTGCAGGTAAGACTACCACCCTTAGGATGCTTGCTACTCTTATTAAGCCGGACTCAGGAGATGCACTTTTAAATGGAGAAAGCATAGTTAAAAATCCTTTTGGAGTAAGGGAAAACATAGGATTTCTTACAAGTGAACTTAAGATAGAGGAATTTTTCACACCGAATTATTTGTTTGATTTTTTTTCAGACTTACATAAGGTTCCTGAAAATCTAAGGGAAGAGAGAAAGGCTAAACTTTTTAAAAGATTTGGCATAGATAAGTTTGCAGAGGTGAAGGTGGGAGACCTTTCAACCGGTATGAAACAGAAGATTTCACTGGTTATTTCAATAGCACATGACCCTGAAATAATAATTTTTGATGAGCCTACCAATGGACTCGATGTAATTACTGCAAAAACAGTAGTAGACTTCCTTGTAGAATTAAAGGATGAGGGAAAAACAATAATAATTTCATCACATATTTTCAGTTTAATAGAAAAAATCTGTGACAGGGCTGCAATAATAATCGGAGGACGGTTGGTAGCCTATGGCAGTGTAGAGGAAATAAAGGAAGGAAAGAGTTTAGAGGATAGATTTTTTGATATTTATTCGGAGGTGGCAGGAAGTGAAGAGTAATATTTATACAATCTTTAGAAAAGAGCTGGCAAGATTCTTCAAGGATAAGAGACTTGTTATAACAACCTTACTGCTACCGGGGCTTATGATATTTATAATGTATACCTTTATGGGAAATATGATTAGGCAGCAGTTTGGTGTGGCTGATAGTTATGTATCGGAAGTTTATATAAAAAATCTTCCAAGCTCTATAAATTCAAAGATAGATAAGGTAGGCATAAGCATAAAGACTGTTGATGGGGATTTGGAAATTGAAAAAAAATTGGTTTCAGAAAAAGAGATTGATTTGGTTATAGATTTTCCCAAAAACTTTGATAAGGAATTATCAGAGTACAAAACCGGTGAGGGAAGGGCACCACAGATAGCAATATTTTATAATTCTGCCAGACAGGAATCGGAATCTGCATATAGAATATTTAGGAGCATCTTAGATGAATATGAAACTGAACTTAGCAATAAATTTGATGTAAATACTGATGAGCAGATTAGCTATGACCTTGCAGCAAAAGAGGATATTACAGGAAAACTTTTCGGTAGTATGCTACCTATGCTGCTTATGATATTTATATGGTCAGGCTGTGTAGCAGTTGCGCCGGAATCCATAGCCGGAGAAAAAGAGAGGGGAACAATAGCAACACTCTTAGTAACACCAATGAGTAGACAGGCTCTCGCTCTTGGCAAAATATTTGCTCTTAGTATTATCGCCTTTCTTTCAGGAGTTTCAAGCTTTATAGGAACTTTTGCCTCCCTCCCTGCTATGTATGAAGGGATGAGTGAGGGAATAAATGCATCATTTTATAGTGCAAAGGATTTTGCATTTTTATTTATAATCATCATTTCAACAACCATACTCATGGTTGCATTTATATCAGTGCTTTCTGCATTTGCAAAAAGTGTAAAAGAAACAGCTACCATTATTTCTCCGTTTATGATAGTAATTATGGTAATGACATTTCTTCCTATGTTTGCAAAGGGAGAAGAGGTAACACCTATAACGATGTTTCTAATACCATTATACAACAGTGTACTTTGCATGAATGGAATATTTAAGTTTGCTTACTTGGGAGCTAATGTTGCTGTATCAGTAGCTGTAAATATTGTATTTACCGGAATTTTAGTTTTAGTACTTACAAAGATGTTTGATTCAGAAAAAATAATGTTTTCTAAGTAATATCTAATATATGAGAAGGAGATTAACTTTGTTGTCTATATGAAAGTTCACTTTCAATATAGGCAACATAAGCTAATCATTAAGTAAAGGTAATAGACGGAACAGGAAGTGGCAATTACGCTAAGGGACAGACAGTTAATATAACAGCAAATGAAAAGTCAGGCTATGCATTTACCGGCTGGACAGGTTCTGAAGGAGTTGTTTTTGCAAATGCTTTGGCAAAAGAAACAAGTTTTGTAATGCCTGCAAAGGTAGTTACAGTAAAAGCTAATTACAGAATGGATAGTAGTGGGAATTCTTCAGGGGGGAATTTTTATTTCCCTTTTCCAAGAAAGGTATTTTTAACATTTTGCATCCTAAAGTCAAGTTCGGCACTTTCGGTTGCACACTCGTTTAACTCACGAGAGAGCTCATCTAACATTTTAGGTGATATTCTTTTATTGTATCTTAGCTTATGTTCAAGGGAGGCCCAAAAGTCCATAGCTATGGTTCTAAACTGTACTTCTACCTTAACTAATTTTTTTTCATTTTCAAGAAAGATAGGTACTGCAACTATAAGGTGGAGGCTACGGTAGCCTGAGGGCTTAGGATTTTTAATATAGTCTTTCATTTTGATGAGGGTAATGTCATCTTGACGAAGGAAACAGTCTGCAAGTTTGTAAATATCATCAATAAAGGAGCAGATTACCCTTATACCTGCAATATCTTCAAGATGTTCTTCGATTGTATTTAAATCAAGTGGAAGGTCTTTTCTTATTATTTTACGGAGGATGCTTTCATTGCTCTTGATACGAGATTTTATGCTTTCTATGGGATTACCGTCATAAATAAGAGAAAATTCCTCGTTCAGTACTTTGAACTTAGTTTCTACTTCCATAATAGCGCAGCGGTAGTTTGCAAATAGACGTTCTATAGGGAGGGTATTTTTTTTGAAAAGTTCAATGATTTTTTCTTTGGTTTCAGCAGAAATGTCACTTAAATCAATGGTGCCGATACGATTTATAGCGTCTGCTATTTTTTCTTTTTCCCTATTACTAAAAATATTAATAATTTCATTATTTTCTTGTGAGTCGAAGTTATTATTCATACTAATCCCCCAAAATAAAGTAAATTCAGTTAACTATATAAGATATTATACATAAAAATAGTGAACAAATAATGAATAATAACCAACAAAATAATTAAAAAAATATTTTGAAATATGAAAGATGGTTGTTAAATTGAGGAAATTATTGTATTATACACATAAAAGAATTTTACGAGGATGATTTAATGATAAAGACTAGAGAGAAAATAAGGAATAGAGTTCAGAATGTTTTGTTATGTTTGCTCTTGCTTATTGTTCTGATAATGCTGTATGAGGTAGAAAAGTTCTCAAAAGCCGGAAGGCTTATAAGTTATACAGGTTTTGCCAGAGGTGGGGTTCAAAGATATGTGAAATTGGAGCTGTATGGAATCCATGATCAGGAGTTGGTTGATATGCAGAACAAAATCCTTGATGGACTTTGGAATGGAAGTGAAGAGCTTAATCTTCCTAAGATTACTGATAAGTCTTATAGGAAAAAGTTGAAAAAGCAGATTGAATATTGGGATAAGTTGTACGAAACAGTAGAAACAATGGAACATTCAGAGGGCAAAGAGAAAGAAAAATTAAGAGTAATAGCCCTTGCAAAAAGTGAGTATTATTTTAAAATAGCAAGCAATACAATAAACGCAGCTGAAAAATATGCTGAAAGTCTTGCAGATTATATGAGTATTTTTGAAATGGTGCTAGGGGCTATAGTTATATGTATTATAGCTTTAATGGTTACAGAATATGCAGATAAAAAAATCTTGGTAGAGCAGAATGTAAAACTAGGTAAAAAAGCTTATATAGACGCACATACAGGGTTACCGAATAAAAGTCGTTGTGAAGAGGTATTTAATAATAAGATTGTAACAGAAGAACTGTGTAGTGTGATGTTTGACCTAAATGGACTTAAGGCTACCAATGACAGACTTGGCCATATTGCCGGAGATGAGATTATAAAGGGATTTGCTGATATTTTAAAAAATTCTATGAGGGAACATGACTTTGTAGGAAGATATGGTGGAGATGAGTTTGTAGGAGTTATATATAATCCCGGAAGTGATGGTCTTAAAATGATATTTGAGAGAATAGAAGAAAATGTGAAAATATTTAATGAAGAGCATCCGAACCTCACTCTCAGTTATGCATATGGATACTCTTGTTCAAAGGGTAGGACAGACTGTACTATGAAGATGTTGCTCTCAGAGGCAGATGAAAATATGTATAAGAATAAGGCTGATATGAAAAAGAATAAGGGTGATTATGATATTATGATTTAGTAATGGGAGGAGAGGAGATGGCCGGATATATTTCGTTAAAAGATGTAGTAAAGACTTTTAAATCGGGAAGTAATGCAATAAATGCCTGTGATGGTGTAACTTTAGATATAGATAAGGGACAATTCGTAATCATAGTAGGTCCTTCAGGAGCAGGAAAGACAACAGTATTAAACATCCTTGGAGGAATGGATACACTTACTTCAGGCTCAGTAATGGTAGATGGTACTGAGATAAGCAAGCTTAAGCCAAAAGAACTTATTTCTTACAGGCGTGAAGATGTAGGTTTTGTATTCCAGTTTTATAATCTTATGGCTAACCTTACAGCACTTGAAAATGTAGAACTGGCACTGCAAATCTGCAAAGAGCCTATGGACGCTAAGTTGGTACTTGAAGAAGTAGGACTTTCACATAGAATGAACAATTTTCCTGCGGAACTTTCAGGGGGTGAGCAGCAGAGAGTGGCAATAGCAAGAGCATTAGCAAAAAATCCTAAGTTATTGCTCTGTGATGAACCGACAGGAGCACTTGATTATGTAACAGGAAAAGAAATACTTAAGCTCTTGCAAGACACCTGTAAAGAAAAGGGGATGACAGTTGTAGTAATTACTCACAATACGGCACTTACGCCTATGGCTGATAAGGTAATTCATATTAAAAATGGAAAGGCTTGCTCGGTAGAAATAAATGAAAATCCTATATCGGTTAGTGAGATAGAGTGGTAAGACAGCGAGGGTATGATGAAAAATAAACTAATAGTAGATTTTTTTAGGGAAATAGTGCGTAATTTTGGACGCTTTATTTCCATTTTCTTTATCGTGATGCTTGGAACAGCATTTTTTGCAGGACTTCGTTCCTCAGGAAGTGATATGAGGATATCAGCAGACAAGTTTTATGATGATACTAAGCTTATGGACTTTAAGATATTAAGCACCCTTGGTCTTACTGATGAAGATTTGGCTGATATAAAAATGATAAATGGCGTAGAAAGTGTAGAGGGAGGTCATACAAAAGAGGTAATCCTAAGTGCCGAAAAAAGAGAGGTAGTAATTAAACTTATAGGAATTACAAAGGGTATAAATGAGCCATATATTACAGCAGGAAGAATGCCTGAAAAAAGTGATGAATGTCTTGTAGATGAGGAAATATTATGGTTTACTGATTACAGGCTGGGAGACAAGATAATTCTTTCTACAGATGATGACTCTAACCTTTCCTCAGACCTTAAAAATGGGACTTATACGATAACCGGTTTTTGTAATCTGCCTTATTATCCGGAGAGAGGCAGCAGGGGGACAAGCTCAGTCGGAGACGGCTCTATTGATATATTTATAATGATACCTAAGGAGAATTTTAAGTCTGATATCTATACAGAAGTCTATGTGGCAGCAAGTAATATGAAAGCCTTAATGACTTATTCAAAGACTTATGAAGATAAGATTAAAGTTATTAAAGAGGATATTAAAGGGCTTGAAACTAAGATAAATGGTAGAAGATATGAAGAAGTAAAAACTGAGGCAGAGAATAAGCTTAAAGATGCAGAAAAGAAACTTAAAGATGGAGAGAAAAAGCTAAGTGATACTAAAAAGAAGATAGATAACTCAAAGAAAAAAATAAAAAAAGGTGAAAATAAGCTTACTAAAGAAGAGAAAAAAATAGTAGATGCAGAGAATGAGCTTGCTGATGGGAAAAATAAATTATTAGAGGCAAAAATAGAATTAAAAGATGGTGAAGAAAAGCTTGATTCTTCTGAAAAGCTCTTAGAAGATAAAGAAAAAGAGTTTAAAGAGGGAGAAGAAGAATATAACTTAGGACTTGCAAATCTAAATAAAGCAAGAGAAAAGCTGTATAAGGGAGAAAAAAAGTATAAAGAGGGACTGAATAAATATAAGGCAGGAAAGGCTGAATATGAAAAAAACTTTAAAGCTTATGAAGAAGGGTTAAACAGTTATGTAGAGGCTAAGGCAAAGCTTGATATGGCAGAACAGGCAGGAATGGCTCTACCAGAGGCTAAAGCTAAGCTTGAGGGAGAAAAAGCTGTGCTGGATGAGGCTAAGCTAAAACTTGATGAAACAAAACTTACCCTTGATGAGAATAAAGAAACTCTGGCTGCAAGCAAAACAAAGCTTGAAGAAGGAAAGGCAGAGCTTGAGGAAAATGAAAAAGCGCTTGAAGTTGCAAACAAAAAGCTTGAAAGTGGTAAAAAGGAAATTGAAGAGGGCAAGTCTACACTTGTAGAAAAAAAGGCTGAGCTTGAAGATGCCGGAAGAAAAATATGGGAGAATGAAGAGAAATTAACAGAGGCTTGGCAAGAGCTTTCAGATGGCAAGAAAGAGCTTGATAAAGCAAAGGAAAAGCTTGCAAAGAGCAAAGAAAAGCTAGAAAAAGCTGAGAAAAAATACAATAAAGAACTTCCAAAAGCAAATAAGAAACTTGAAAAAGGCAGAAAGAAACTAGCTAAAGCAAAAAGAGATGTGGCAGATATTAAAGAGCCGGACTTTTATGTGATTGATAGAAATATGATGGAAGGTTATGTAAGCTTTAAGCAGAATACTGAGAGGATGGATAGTCTTGGCAATGTATTCCCTGTTATATTCTTTTTGGTGGCAGCCCTTGTGAGCCTTACAGCAATGACGAGGATGGTTGACGAGAGTAGGATGAGTATGGGTATACTTAAGGCATTAGGTTACAGCAGCTTATCTATTTCTATGAAATATATATTCTATGCATTGTTGGCTACATTAGGTGGTGGAATTATTGGAGTCCTACTAGGAGAGAGGTTTCTTCCACTTTTAATAATAAAATCTTACGGAACTCTATTTACGGGAATGCCTTATTGTTTAACTCCGATTAATTATGAGCAGGCCTTATTTGGCTTGCTTGCAGCAGTATTAAGCACCGTTGTTGCTACATTATTTTCAGTTCTATCTCAATTACTGGAGAATCCGGCATCTCTTATGCGTCCTCTTCCACCAAGCTCCGGCAGAAGGGTGATTTTAGAGCATATAGATTTTATATGGAAGAGGCTTAACTTTACTAGAAAAGCGACAATAAGAAATCTTGCAAGGTACAAAAAAAGGCTGATTATGACAGTAGTAGGCATAGGAGGCTGTATGGGGCTTTTGCTTGTAGGCTTTGGACTTAAGGACTCAATTAATGAGATAGCAAAAAAACAGTATATTAAGATATTTACCTATGATGCCAATATTGCACTTAACTCAAAAGCGAAGACAGAGGAGAAGGAAGAACTTATAAATATAATTAATCAATACAATGGTATTGATAAGACTATTAAGATAAAATTTCAGGCAGTTGACCTTGTAAATGGAGATAAGATAAGGAATACCAACCTTTTTGTGCCTGAAGATGTACTGAAAATAAAAGACTTTTTGAATTTAAAAAATAGAACTACAGGAGTTGAGTTTGATTTTCCCTCAGGAGATGGAGCATGTATATCCGAAAAAACAGCAGTAATGCTGGGAGTTAATGAAGGCGATGTTATAAAAGTGCAGCAGGAAGGGAAAAAACAAGTATCAATAAAAATAGAGAAAATAGCAGAAAATTATGTGTTTCATTATCTTTTCCTTTCACCAAAACTTTATACAAAGCTATATGGAGAAGAGCCGGAATACAACACTATTAATCTGAAATATGATAGGACTGGGATTAATCAGCAAGAACTTGGAGCAAAACTGCTGTCATATTCAGGATGCTCAGGAGTTTATTTTGTGGATGAACTTGAAGAGAACATAGATAGAATGTTGAGAGTGCTGGATTTGGTTGTGTTGGTACTTATTGTGGCAGCAGGTCTACTGGCATTTGTAGTGCTTTATAATTTGAATAGTATTAATATACTTGAAAGAAAAAGGGAACTTGCCACTCTTAAGGTGCTTGGGTTTTATGATAATGAGGTTTCACAGTATGTGTATAGGGAAAACATTTTACTTACTTTTTTTGGAATAATGGTGGGGCTGATATTTGGCACAATACTTCACCGATATGTTATTGTGACAGTAGAGGTAGATATGATGATGTTTGGAAGGAATATAAGTATTTTCAGTTATATTATGAGCAGCCTTATTACAATTGGTTTCTCTGTATTGGTTAATTTAGCTATGTATTTTATTATTAAGAAAATAGACATGACAACTTCTCTTAAAAGTGTTGAGTAAAAAAGGGCTGCAAATCAGAGTTTATCTGATTATGCAGCCTTTTCACTTTACGTATCACTCCTTAAAATAAAGTTGCATATTGCGCTCCCATTTTATCATATTAATATGACTTAGGAAAGATAGAAAAAAATTTAACATTAGTCAACAATGCTTGACATAGTGATTAAAACCCATTATTCTTATAGTGATTATGAAAATAGAAATTATCGTAACCATAATGCCTTCACAGGAGGGAAATATGAACCGTAGTACAATTGACATGGAAGATGGTGGTATCTACAAAGTCATGCTTGAAAATATGGATGTAGGTGTTTATTTTGTAGATAAATCCAGACAGATTACATTTTGGAATAAAGGTGCAGAAACAATTAGCGGTTTTTCAAAAGAAGAGGTAGTAGGTAAATTTTGCCATCATGATATCTTAAGTCATGTTGATGAAAAAGGAAATAAAGTATGTGTAGTCGGCTGTCCGTTAAAGGATACAACTGAGGATGGAATCCCCAGGGAAACGGTAGTGTATCTTCATCATAAAGAAGGACACAGGGTAAGGGTAAAAGTAAAGTCCTTTCCTCTATATATAGATAATAAGCTTGTTGGGGCAGGAGAAGTCTTTGAGAAACTTATCGGTAATGAGATAAATAAAGAGTTTAGGGATAGCTGCACAGATATAAGCTGCTCTATAGAGGAATTAAAAATACTTGCTTTATATGATAAGCTTACGGAACTTCCTAACAGAAGATATTTAGAGTCAATCCTCGAATCAAGGTTTATGGAGTATAAACATTTACACCTTACCTTTGGAATACTTTTTATGGATATAGATAATTTTAGGAATTTTAATAATACTTATGGTCATGACATGGGTGATAAGGTATTGAAAGTGGTGGCAAATACTTTCATAAGTGCAATAAGAAAGACAGATTTTGTGGGAAGATGGGGAGGCGAGGAATTTATAGGAATTTTCCCTATGGTAAGTAAAATTGAACTGGAGGCTATAGCAGAAAAAATAAGAGTGCTTACAGAAAATTCAGCTCTTAGAGAGGATGATGGTGGTAGATATAGTATTACAGTTTCAATTGGTGGAACTATAATAAATGAGAAGGATGACATAGAGTCTCTTATAAAAAGGTCTGATGATAAGATGTACATAAGTAAGAAAATGGGCAAAAACAGGGTAACAATAGAATAATATGAAGTCCCATAGGCATATATATTGCTATGGGACTTCATATTATTTTGTTATCATACTTTCCTCGCTATACTTATATTTTTTTACAAATTTTCCTATAGCAAAAAAACGGTTGTTTGTCCAAGTTCCCTTATCACAGGTCATAAGAGATATGATAGGTTTTCCAATCTTATCAGCTGCAGTATTATCTAAAAGCTCAAGAGAAGTATTAGGTACAATTTTAGTTTCAATTACTTTGTATTCATAAATTTTATTTTTATCTGTAATTTTTATAATTGCGCCCTTTTTTATATCCATAAGAGAGCCGAAAAGAAGACTTTTATCACCATTGTTATGGCCGGCGAGAGTGTAGTTTCCTTTGCCCATTTTGTCATCAGGTTTCATTGTGCCTACACCTCTTAAGAGATTATAGTTGGTAGTACCCTTAAAAATACAGAGGTTCATGTCCAGAGAAGGTATTACAAGTTGGCCTATAAGAAGATTTTTGTCGATTGGGGCATGGTCAAGTAATGTACCTGTAGGAGATATTTCCTCTACCTGTTCAAAATCAAATATTTCTTCCGGTTGTTCCTTTTCTTCATTTTCTTTAAGTATTTCAGGAGGTATTTCCTCTATAATTTTTACAGCAGTTCTGACTTCATCTTTAATTTTAAACTTACTATAAGTAGGTAGGAGCATTAAGGTAATGCCGGAGAGTATAAGCAGGAGAAAAATAAATTTTTTTAAAATTTTCATACTAAAATCATCCTTTAACATGTTATAATTAAGAAAAAGGAATTAACCTTTTTATAAGTATAGCATAATTTTGTGATTTTGTCAGTTGTTTAATAAATGAAAGGATTTTTATGAAAAATAGGGCTATTACGTTGAAGGAAACAGTAGAAGAGCTTATGAGGCTTTCTCCAATTAAAATAATAATAAGTAATAATGTATCAAAAAGCTTAGTTGTGAAACGGATTCAGATAGAGAAGAAGGAGAGATATTATCAGGCGGCAAGCTATACTGCAACGCAGGTATTTCATAAAAATCTGGATGAAGAAGGGGTTAAAAGGCTTTGTCTTGATGAGCTTGGTGAGAACTTCTTACAGTTAAATGCTTGGACATTGTCAGAAGAAGTATCAATTAAGCTTACAAAGAAACGGAAGGTATTTTTTGATATAAAAAGAGCAGATAATAAGGCTTTGGCTGAAGAAGTAAGAAGTAATAACAGGAAGAAGAATTATATACTTGAAGAAGGAAGGGCTATTGAACCTTTGGTAGATATGGGAATTTTTACTGCTGAGGGCAAGGTGGTTAATGCTATGTATGATAAATACAAGCAGATAAACAGATTTATCGAAATTATAGATGATGAACTTAAAAAGAAAATAATTACGCATTTAAATATCATAGATTTTGGATGTGGAAAATCTTACCTTACTTTTATAGTTTATTATTATCTCACTCAGATTAAGAAAATAAAGGTCAATATGATAGGGCTTGACCTCAAAGAGGAGGTAATTAAAAAATGTAATGAGGCGGCAGAAAAATACGGATATGACACGCTTTCATTTGAATTAGGAGACATAAATGGATATTATGCTCCGTTTAAGGTTGACATGGTAATTACTTTGCATGCCTGTGATAGGGCTACGGACTTTGCGATACACAACGCAATTAATTGGGGAGCAACTTATATTTTTTCTGTACCCTGCTGTCAGCATGAGCTGAATAATCAAATAAGAAGTGATGAGTTTTCACTGATGACTAAGTATGGTATAATAAAAGAAAGGTTTTCTGCCCTAATAACGGATGCGGTGCGTGGTAATATGTTGGAATATATGGGATATAATGTCAATCTGTTAGAGTTTGTAGACCTTAGCCATACACCTAAGAATATACTTATAAGGGCGGTAAAAAATCCTAATAAGCAAAAATTTGTGAAAGAGAGAGCCGTAGAAGAGGTAAAGAGAATGATGGGGGAATATGGACTAAGTCCTACACTTTACAGGCTTATAGTAGAAAAACATTGACATATTATTCTGTTAGATATATAGTTTTGATATGAATTTTATGCTGGGAGAAGGAGGTTATTGTATGGGGACATTAACTTTTATTGGGGCAGATGATACGTGGGCTCTATGGACAATTTTAGCTGTGTGTGCAGCCCTTGCTATTTACTTAGAGCAGAGATATGCTTGGGCAGGTAAAGTCACAGGCTGTATTTTGGCATCTGTATTCACAATGGTTCTTTCGAACTTTGGGATAATACCTACAGATGCACAGGTTTATGATAATGTATTGGGTTATGCGGTACCACTTGCAATACCATTATTGCTTTTTAATGCCGATATTAAGAAAATCAAAAAAGAGTCGGGACGTGCCTTGGCAATGTATCTGATAAGTAGTATAGGTACTATAGCCGGAGGATTTATAGCATATTTTGTATTAAAAAATGTAATTCCTGACCTTGGCAGAATAATACCTATGTTTGTAGGTACTTATACAGGTGGTTCAGTAAATCTTATAGCATTGTCGCAGTATTATGAGGTATCGTGTCAGATAGTATCTGCAGCTATCGTGGCGGATAATGTTGTTATGATAATTTATATTTTGGTACTTATCTCAATACCGGGAATGGCAATTATTAAAAAAATATATAGGTATACATATGAAGAAGGGGTTAAAAGCTGTGCTGAAGAAAGTGAAAATAAAAATATGGTTGCCAATTATTGGGCGGTAAGAGGAATTTCACTTAAAGATATGGCGGTTGCAATAGCAATAGCTTTTACAATTGTTACGATAGCTACAAAAATCTCTCTGCGTATTAAAAGTACTTTCCCGGGAGGCGGTATAACCAGTAAGTTTGTATCCGGATTTCTTGGTAACAAATATCTTATTATGGTGTTGTTAATTGTGACTATAGCATCTATATTTCCCAATAAGATGTCAAAGATAAAAGGTGCTCAGGAAATAGGAACTTTTCTTATCTATATGTTTTTTGCGATTATAGGTGCTCCGGCATCACTTATTACTGTTATAAAAGAGGCACCCTTACTTCTTGTAGTGGCAGTAATTATAGTTGCAGTCAATATGGTTTTATCATTTACTTTGGGTAGATTATTTAATTTTACTGTGGAAGAGATAATGATTGCCTCAAATGCAAACATAGGAGGCCCTACTACAGCGGCAGCTATGGCAGTATCAAAGGGATGGGTGGAATTTATAATACCTAGTATTCTAATAGGAACACTGGGTTATGTTTTGGGGCATTATTTTGGAATTTTTTCCGGTATGATGTTGATTTAGAGGGGAAAATAATTTTATATAACAAGGAGAATGGTTATGATTTACAATGCTATTGACAGGCTTATTGCTTTTGGCCTTGCAAAAGGATTATTAGAAGAAAATGATGTTTTGTATACAAGAAATAAACTTCTTTATACTCTTGGACTTTCAGATTATCAGGGAAGTGGAGAAGTGGCAGAGTGTAAGGAGGAGCTTGCTGAGATTTTAAAAGATATTTTGAAATATGCAATGGAAGAAGGGATTGTAAGCGATTCAGTTACAGAGCAGGATTTGTTTGATACCAAGATTATGGATTGTCTGCTTGGCAGGCCATCAGAGGTAGTGGCTAAGTTTAAGGCTCTATTTAAGAAAAGTCCTAAGGAGGCTACTGATTGGTATTATGGTTTCAGCAAGGCTACTAATTATATTAGAGAAGATAGGATTGTAAAAGATGTAAAGTGGCAGGCAGATTCTCCTTATGGCAAGCTCGATATAACTATCAATCTTTCTAAGCCTGAGAAAGACCCTAAGGCCATAGCTGCAGCTAAAAAAATGGTACAGACAGGCTATCCTAAATGTCTTCTTTGTAGAGAAAATGAGGGGTTTGCAGGAGATATGAATAAGCCTGCAAGGGAAAATCATAGGATTATACCACTCACTCTTAGTGGAGAAAATTATTTTTTACAGTATTCCCCTTATGTTTATTATAATGAACACTGCATAATCTTGAATGAGGGGCATGTACCGATGAAGATTGATAAGGCAGTTTTTCTTAAGCTACTTGAGTTTACAGAAAAATTTCCACATTATATGGCAGGCTCTAATGCAGATTTGCCTATAGTTGGAGGGTCTATTCTTACACATGACCATTTTCAAGGTGGTAACTATGAATTTCCTATGGCTAGGGCAGGACTTCGTACAGAAGTAAAATTCAAGGGATATGAGGATATAAGTGCAGGAATTGTAAATTGGCCTATGTCTGTAATCCGTCTTACAGGTGCTGATTACAGAAAGATTGCAGAACTTGCAGATAAGATACTTTTGCTTTGGAGAGGATATTCTGATGAAGAAGTAGGTGTGTATGCCGAAAGTAATGGAGAACCTCACAATACTATAACTCCAATAGCAAGACGCAGGGGAGAAGATTTTGAAATAGACTTGGTACTTAGAAATAATAGGACAACTGAAGAGTTTCCTTTAGGTATCTTCCATCCACATGATAAGTTGCACCATATAAAGAAAGAAAACATAGGGCTTATAGAAGTGATGGGACTGGCTGTACTTCCAGGCAGATTGAAAGGTGAGATGGATAGCCTTAGATTAGCTTTGCTTAAGGGAGAAGATATTAGAAAAGACGAAGTTTTAGCTAAACACGCAGACTGGGTAGACGAGTTTATGGCTCGCCATAAAGATTTTAATGAAGAAAATGCAGAAGAAATAATTAGGCAGGAAGTAGGGCTTGTATTTTCAGAGGTTCTTACAGATGCAGGTGTGTATAAAGATGATGAAAATGGAAGAAAGGGAATACTTAGGTTTATAGAAAGGGTAAATGCACTGTAAAATCTAAGTATCAGGTGATGGATGGTAGAAAGTTTAATTAGTTTAGATAATAATATATTGCTTTATTTGCAGGAAAATATAAGGAATCCGGTGCTTGATGCACTGCTTATACCTTTTACTTTATCAAATAATTCGGGTATAGTCTGTTTTATAATAATAGCTTTATTTTTGTATTTTAAAAAACTTAGAAAAGTAGGGATTTTAATGGGTGTATCCCTTGCGATTGAATTTGTAATAACTAATGTTGTTATGAAAAATTGGGTGGCGAGAATAAGGCCTTATGAGCTGATAGATGGCCTTACTCTTTCGGTCAGTAAGGCTACAGACTATTCGTTTCCGTCAGGCCATACAGGAAGTGCCTTTGCACTGGCAGTTGTGGTCTTTATGCTAATGCCTAGGAAATACGGAATAATAGCACTGTTACTTGCATTTTTGATGGGATTTTCAAGACTGTATGTAGGCATACATTATCCAAGCGATGTGCTTGGTGGGATGGTATTGGGAGCTATAACCTCGATAATTGCAGTTAAGTGCTTTGGAGAGAAAACAGAAAATATATGTAACAAATGTAGTAAGGAGAGTTTTTAGAATGAGAAACATAAGAAAGTTATTATTTACATTGATATTTATGATGTCTGTAACAGCTGTATACTCATATAATTTAGTAAAGGCTGATACAATAAATATTACAGTTTCATCTGATTCATCTGAGTATGGAAAAATAACCGGAGTTGATATTCAAAATGCTTTGGACAGGGCGATGGAGGATTCTAATAATGAATATATTATTACTGTTCCAAAAGGAACCTATATGTTAAGTAGAGGTCTTCACATATATAGCAACACTACGCTTAATCTACAGGGAGTTGTAATAAAGCATCCGGGAACCGGAATAGGAGCAATGATACAGGTAGGATATCCGAGAAGAGAGACTGGAAAGTCTACAAGTAAAGGTGGAGGATACACTGCAGGAAAATATTCCAGAGGTAAAAATATCAATATTAATGGAGGGACTTTTGATGCAGGGAGCAATTCCGTCGAGGATGTAAGCACTCTCTTTACATTTTCACATGTAGAAAAGCTTAAGATAACAGGTACTAAGTTTGTATATAAACCTAATGAATGGGATAATGCTCATATGATAGAGTTTGGAGCTGCTAAGGATGTATTAATAAAAAAATGTGAATTTATTGCCAATGGTAAGGTGGATGAGGCAATTCAGATAGAGTCTGCAAGAAAAGGTGTGTCACATTCTGACCTCATGGGGAAAGAAGATGGTACTCCTACTATAAATGTGAAAATAGAAGGCTGTAGATTTGTGAATTTTATTTATGGACTTGGTACTAACCATGGAATTGATAAAGATGTTTATAAAGGAATGGTAATAAAGAATAATGAATTTGAAAAGATAGAAAAATATGCCATCTGTGTATACAATTTTGATGCTGTAATATCAGGTAATAAGATTAAAGGAAAAAAAAGGAGCTTTGAAAGCTATATATTAAAGCTAGGCAAAAGAAATAATCTTAAATTGACTAATAATTTTTTAAAATAGATAGAGCTTTATAAAATGTATTAATTATAAAATAAATGGCAGTGTAGGCTGTTCACTTGTAGAGCCTTATGCTGCCTTTTAATTTTGACTCACATAATTTAATAATGATTATAGAGTTATTGACAAAATATACGGAGTAATATACATGAATTTATCAAATAAACAGAAGGGAATTCTATGTATCCTTTTAGCAGGCTTAGGCTTTGCCTTGATGGGCTTGTTTGTGAAGTTTGCAGGCGATGTTCCGACAATGCAGAAGGCATTTTTTAGGAATGTTGTTCCTGTTTTTATAGCAGGAGCAGGGCTTAGAGGACTGGGAGAAGAAATAAAGCTAAGTAAAGGGGATTTGAAGTTTCTTATACTAAGAGCCTCTTTCGGTACGGCAGGAATAATTTGTAATTTTTATGCCTTAGACCATCTGAAATTATCAGATGCTAATATGTTAAATAAGCTATCACCTTTTTTTGCAATTATATTTTCATTTATAATTTTGAAAGAAAAGATAAGTATATTTCAAGGGATAGCAGTTTTGGGGGCTTTTGTAGGGGCTTTATTTATAATAAAGCCGACAGGTGATGTAACTATGTTTCCTGCACTTATCGGAGCATTAGGCGGAGTAGGGGCAGGAGCAGCATATACTATGGTAAGGATACTTGGCAAAAGACGGGTGAACGGTAAACTGGTTGTATTTTTCTTCTCAGTTTTCTCCTGTTTGGTCAGCTTTCCTTTTTTAGTTATGCAGTTTGAACCAATGAGCTTAAATCAGACATTTTTACTATTACTTAGTGGAATTGCAGCTGCAGTAGGTCAGCTTGCGATAACGAAGGCTTATTTCTATGCTCCTGCAAAGGAAATTTCAATTTACGATTACAATCAGATAATATTATCTGCGGTTTTAGGATTTGTTTTCTTAAATCAACTCCCTGATTTATACAGCTTTTTTGGTTATGCTATTATATTTGGAATGGGGATTTGGATGTATTTTTATAATCAAAATAGATAGTATTTCCTAGAATGTAATATGGATTTTGAATTATAATTTATTTGAAATATACATTTAATAATGCTATAATTCAAGATAAGCTAACCATTAAGATAATATGCTGATAAAGTAAATATTAACAAAGATTAAGGAGAAAGTGCCAATGAAAGGAACTGTTGTAGCATCTTGGCTGACATCATGTAGAAGACTTTTTGGAGATGATTCGGTGAATAAGGCTCTTGAAAAATATAATTTGAAACCGGGACATATTTTTTCACCACTTGAAGATGTAGATGATAAGATAGCTGTAGGGATGGTTGAGTTTATAGGTCAGAAAGCAGGAAAAAATAGTGAGCAGATTTGGGAGATAATGGGTCAGGAGAATATAAGGACATTTGTTCAGTTTTATCCGGGCTTTTTTAGGCATGAAAATGCATATCATTTTCTTAAATCAATGAATGATGTACATGCTATAGTTATGAAGAGGTTTAAGGGAGCTGTCCCACCGGTACTTGACCTTACAGCAGTTGACTCCAATAAGGCAGAGCTTGTATACAGGTCGAAAAGGCAGATGGGTGGCTATCTTAAAGGTCTTTTAAAAGGAGTGTTTGAGCATTTTAAAGAAAAAGTAGATGTTAAGATTGTAAGCCAGAGTAGTACGGAAATTAGAATTGAACTTACTTTTGAAAAACAGATATCCTATACTAAGACATATAGACTTAATAAACTTCTTTCTTTAGGCTTTATTAAAAATTCTGTATACAAAACATCTTTATTTACTATGATTGGAGTAGGAATAACAAGTTTTGTTTCTTTTGGACTAAGCTGGGAGCCGGCAGTAGTTACCTTGGTTTCAGGCATTATTCCATTGTTATTGGGTATGCTTTTTAATAGTCCTGTTAGAGATGTACAGGCAGAACTTGAAGATTTGAAACAGAGAAGATTTATTACTAATATGATACTTGATAGTGGAGATGAGTATCAGGCTCTTGCAGAGGATATTGCAAAAGTTAAGGAAGTAGTACAGAAAGATTTTATTGATTTTAATGCTGTAGTAGATGAAATGCATGGCTTTAACATGTCTTTAGGAGATATTTCCGGAAATATGAGAAATACTTCTGATAATATAAAGAGCGTGATGGGTAAGGTTACTGATGATACAAGTAGACAGGCTAGTGAGACAGAAAGGCTTGTCAATGTGTTAAATGGAAGTGTGAATAATATAACAGAAATTTCTGAAGAAAGCCAAGAAAATAAGACAAAGATTGAAGAGGCAATGAAGGGCATAAGAGAAAGTTTCTCAGGAGTAAAGAAGACTGCATCAGAGATAAATGGAGTTCTTGACGGACTTGGAACAATTAGAGAAAGTGGAGCTGCTCTTCAGGAAGATGCAGATAAAATGGTTCAGATTGTTTCAATAGTTTCAGGAATTGCAAATCAGATAAATCTTTTAGCACTTAATGCCTCTATTGAGGCTGCAAGAGCAGGTGAGGCAGGTAAGGGTTTTGCAGTTGTAGCAGAGGAAGTAAGAAAGCTTTCTGTAGAAACGGATAATGCTGTAGAAGAAATAAATCAGAACCTTACAGGTTTTGTAGCTAATATGAGAGAAGTTGTATCAGGCATAGATAATCAGTATCAGGTGTTGGCATCGGAAAATGAATCTCTTGATAAGGCAGTTGACACTTCCGAAGTATCTAATAATAATCTTCAGGCTGTATCGGTGCTTATGATTGATAATTCTCAGAAACTGAAAGGTGAGGCAGAGTCTATTTCTGAATTGTTTGAAAATATTAAGACTCTTACAGCTATAGCTGAAGAAAATTCGGGAGCTGTAAGTGAGGTAAATGAAAGTGTAGGTTCTTATATTGAGCAGATACAGGAACTTTCACATCAGATTGGTGTATTTAACACTATGATAGAAGACTTTAAGAAGAGCCTTTCTAAATATCATACCTAATTATAAAGATAACAGATTATCCCTTTAAGGAAATTTATTTCCTTAGAGGGATAATTTTTTGTTGTGTAGAAGTATATATTGGAACATTAATTTATAAAGCTTAATGAGATATTTTCCTATTTTAAAATGCAAGATAGTATTGAAGAGAATAATTACCTGTGTTAAGATATGATGGTTAGTCAAAACTAAAAGGTAGAAAGAGATTAGAATTATGTGGTTATTTTTTACATTGGCGACAACCCTGCTTTGGGGTCTTGCAGAGCTTTTCTATAAGAAAGGGGCACATGCAGAGGAGAAATTCTCTCATCTTAAAATAGTAGTATGTGTCGGTATAATTATGGGTTTACATGGAGCATTTATTCTATGTACTCAAGATGTAGGTTACAATCCGATTAATATGATACAATATTTACCGGTATCACTTTGTTACATTATTTCAATGGCACTTTCTTTTTTTGGAATGCGTTTTATAGAGGAGTCTATTTCAGACCCTATTGAAAATACTTCCGGAGCAATAGTGGCTGTGCTTTCAGTTGCTATTTTAGGCAAAGTAATTTCGGGAGTTTCTGTTGTAGCGATTATAATTATTGTAATTGGTATATTGGGAATAGGTTTTCTTGAGGGGCATGGAGATACGGACAGGAAGAAAAAACTTGGTAAGAAGATGGCGATAGTTGCCTTTGCGATGCCGTTTTGTTATGCGATTATTGATGCTATCGGTTCCTTTCTTGATATTTATTATTTGGATATAGAACTTTCTCCGTTGGTGGGAGTAACTGAGGATACTATTGAAACAGTGGCAAATACATCTTATGAATTTACCTTTGCAATTTGTGCAGTTATAATTATTATTTTTATGAAATTAAAGGGAGTGAAATTTGGACTTTTAGGGCAGAGAGATAAGGTACTAGCAGGTGTATGTGAGACAGCAGGACAGTTTACCTATGTGTATGCGATGAGTGGAAATGGAGCTATTGCAGCCCCTATCATTTCAGCAGTTTGTGTAGTGTCCCTTGTACTTTCTAGGATATTCTTAAAAGAAAAACTTACAAAAATGCAGTATTTATTCCTGTTCTTAGTAATACTGGGAGTGATTACTCTAGCAGTTATTGAAGGGGATTGATGGGAGAATAAAAATGAACCATATACTGAATAGCAGTGTATGGTTCATTTTTTACTAATTTGCCTTGATAAGTTGGCGAATTGATTTAGTATAAACATGATTAAAAAATAAAAATGAAGTTACAAGAGATACAACTTCTGCAATCATAAATGCCCACCATACATTACTTACATTACCTGTTTGTGATAGCAACCAAGCAGCAGGAACTAAAACTACCAGCTGTCTCATTATAGAGACTATAAGTGAATATATACTTTGTGCAAAGGCTTGGAAGATAGAACTTAAAACTATGCCAATAGCAGCAAGAGGAAAGTGGATTGCTATGGTTCTCAGTGCAATTACCCCCATATTCATCATATCGTCAGACGCATTGAACATATTAAGCAGGATTGTAGGTATGAGTTCAAAGGTGATTGTGCCTATTAACATTATACCAAAGGCAAGGCTTAAAGCAAACTTTAATGATTCATCTATTCGTTTTTTATTTTTTGCACCATAATTAAAGGAAAGTACAGGTATGAGTCCGTTGCTAAGTCCAAATACAGGCATAAAGAAAAAGGACTGTAGTTTAAAATATACTCCGAATACAGCTGCGGCAGTAGTTGAAAATGCAATGAGGATGAGGTTCATAGCATAGGTCATAATAGAGCCGATGGATATCATTAAGATGCTAGGAATTGCAATAAGGTAAATTGATTTTATAGTATCGAGGCTAGGTTTAAATATTTGTTTTATGGATATGGTAATTTCAGTGTTGTACTTAAGATTAAGGAAGATACCCATAAATGCACCACAAAACTGCCCTATTACAGTAGCTATTGCAGCTCCTGCAACCCCCATTCTTGGCAAACCTAATAGACCGAATATCATAATAGGGTCTAAGATTATGTTTATTATTGCCCCTGTTAGTTGACTAATCATACTGAGCATAGTTCTGCCTGTGGATTGAAGTAAGCGTTCCATTGTAATCTGTGTAAATACTCCTATGGCTAAGAAACTTATTATTTGTAGATAGATTATTCCGTCTGCCTGTATAGAGGTATTCACTGTCTGACTGGTTATAAATGGTACTGTGACAAAAGCACCTAATAATATGAAGACAATGGTATTTACTAAGACAAGAAAGATGCCGTTATTTGCAGCAGCATTTGATTTGTCAAAGTTCTTCTCGCCAAGCCCATGGGAGAGAAGTACATTAAAACCTACTCCTGTTCCTGTTGCAAGAGCTATCATAAAGTTTTGCATAGGAAAGGCCAAGGTAACTGCAGTAAGTGCATCTTCAGAAAGTTTAGCCACAAAGATACTATCCACAACATTGTATAATGCTTGAACTAACATTGATACTATCATAGGCAGCGACATATTTATTATGAGTTGTTTAACAGGCATTGTACCCATTTTATTTTCTTTTATATTCATTAAACCTCCTAAATTAAAAAAAGTGTGTAATCACACACATATCGCTTGAAATTATATCATATTGAACATATAAATGTAATAGATAAATTTACACAAATTATGAAAAAAACAGACAAATTTAATGTGTAATATTCAAAAAATAAGTCTTCCATTTCGACAATATATGAAATGGAAGATTTGTAGTATATTTAGTCAATGTTATTAAGAGGGTAATCTTTTGGGGCAGCAGGATATTTGCCACTCTTCCAGCTATGATGTCCTTTTTTCATAGAAACATCGCCTTTTAAATAGTAATCTCGAATCATTATATATTGGTATTCATTCATTCCGACCTCGCTGCTGCGATTCCAAGTATTGTCAACATGGTACCAATTACCATCAACCTTAACCATGTTCCAAGCATGCAAGGTAGTTTTATTAACATAACCTGTTACATAGAGGACTTCAAGCCCTGCCTTTTTTGCCAGTCTGTAAAACAGCTTAGCTTTAGCATCACAGACACCTCCCTTACAATAGATAAGAGAGAAGGTGGTGTATACGGAATATTTTCCAAGCTTTTCTTCTGTACAGTTTTTGTTTTTGCAAGGGCCTTTATCTCCAAAAGTATAGCGATATTCTCCTACCATAAAGTCATTTATGGCTCTTACTTTCTCTTCGTCAGTCATATCTGAACTAATGTTTTCTTCTGTCCAGTCGGCTACAAATTTATTTAGTCGTCTAAGTTCTTTTTTAGTAATATCATAATTAGTTTTTATTGTCCACTCATAATAATTTTGGTACTCTGTCTGAAATGCATTAAAATTCTTAAAATATCGGCATACATCATTGAATTCAGGTATTTCATAGAGATAATTCCAAAAAGCATCATATTGTTTTTTGTTGTTTACATTCAGTACTTTCTTATCTATGTTTAAAGAAAAGTTTTTATCTAACCTTTCTACATGAAGTCTCATGGCTTTGATAAGTTCTTTTTTTGATTTAATTATATGTTTTTTTGTGCTGTCAGTAGTTGCTGTTAAGATATTAGGTTTAAAAACTGTTGACGGCAATAAAAAGGAAGATATAATCAATATCAGTAAGAAATAGATTAGTTTGTGGTATATTCTTTTCATTTTTTACCTCTTTAATTTTTTACCTCTTTAATTTTTTTACATTGTAACATAAAATATAATGCTTGTAAAATTTATAAATTTAAGCTAAAATGAAATACAAGACATAAATATAGATGGAGAATTTATATGATAGGTATGAGGAGAAAACGAAACAGTAGAGCAAAAAAGTTGCTCTATACTATAGTTTTGTTTGTAGTTTTAGTAATTGTAAGTATAAGTAAATTTATGCTGGATGATAAGCTTATTCAAGTAAAAGCCAAGAATGAGTCTGTCAAATGTGATTTAGAGGCTGAGAAGAACAGGGCTGAGGAGCTTGCAAATTTAAAGCTTGAGATAAAGACTAAGAAATTTATTGAAGAAACTGCAAGGGAGAAGTTTGGCCTTACATACCAGAATGAAATAGTGTTTGAACCGGAAAAATAATAGGGTCTGACAACCATTAGGGAGTCAGACCTTTGACTATAATTATAGAGGATGAAATGGAAAGTGTAGAAAAAATAAAGTTATTTATCCGAAACAATAAATTACTATCAGAGGAAGACCGAGTTGTTGCAGGCATTTCAGGAGGTGCAGATTCGGTCTGCCTTTTGCTTTTATTAAAGGATATTTTAAGTTCAGAGAATATCATTGCCGTCCACATAAATCATGGAATACGAGGAGAAGAGGCAGCAAGGGATGAGGAGTTTGTAAAGAAACTTTGTGAAAAATATAACATACATCTTGAAGTTAGATGGCTAAATGTACCAGCTTATGCAAAAGAAAATAAAATTTCGGAAGAAGAGGCAGGGCGGATACTTAGATATGAGATTTTTGAAGAGATTAGAAAGGAAAAGAGGGCAGATAAGATAGCTGTTGCACATAATATGAATGATGTCGCAGAAACCTTTCTTATCAATCTTTCAAGGGGGAGTGGTATAACAGGACTTACAGGAATAAGAACTAAAAATGGTAATATAATAAGGCCTTTAATAAAAACCGATAGGAAAGAGATTGAAGAGATTGTAGCAGGGTACGGAGAGAGATATGTTACAGATAGTACCAATAAATCTCTGATTTATATTAGAAATAGGGTTAGGAATAAGGTCTTGCCTGAACTTTCAGAGGTAAATGAGGGAGTGATAAGGCATATTAGCGAGGCAGCAAACAGGCTTTGCAAAATAGAACGCTATGTATTAAAAGAGGCAGAGAAGGCTTATAGACGATATGTTGATGAAACTAAGGACATTTTTGTAAGGAAAGATATATTAGAACTTGATGAGGTTTTAGTGGATGAAGTCTTGCATATGGTACTGGTAAGAAGGGCAGGAAGAGCGAGAGATATAGGTGCAGTACATATAGCGTATGTGAGAGAGTTGTTTTTTAAACAGGTGGGCAGGGAGATAAATCTACCCTATGCTGTTAGAGCTGTAAGAGATTATGAGGGAATAAGATTTTTAAAAGAAGGCAAAATTACTTCCGGTTCTTTCGATGAATTGAAAATACCGGAATTAAAGCTTGATTTAGTTGAAATTGATGAGGTTTTGGATGTTTTAGTAGAAGAAAATAATATTAAACTTACTTTATATAATGGAAGTACAAAAAATCTTACTCAAAACAGTTGTATCAAATGGTTTGATTATGATAAAATATCAGATGATGTTCTTTTGCGATATAGACAAGATGGAGATTATATTATTATTTCTGAAGATGGTGCTAAGAAAAAACTGAAAAAATATTTTACAGACAGCAAAGTCCCCTCAGAAAAAAGAAATTTAATTCCTGTTGTAGCCTCCGGCAGTGATGTCCTTTGGATAATAGGATATAGGACAGGGGAAGGAGCGAAGATTACAAGAACAACAAGAAAATTATTAAAAGTTGAAATAATATTTAAATGATGGAGGAAAAAATGGAAACTAAGATTACTACATTGCTCAGCGAAGAAGAGGTAGCAGCTCGTATAAAGGAAATGGCTGAGGAAATCAACAGAGATTATGCAGGAAAAGAAGTGCATTTAATCTGTATTCTTAAAGGAAGTGTATTTTTTACTACAGAGCTTGCTAAGTACATAAAAGTTCCACTTACAATGGATTTTATGTCTGTATCAAGCTATGGCAACGGTACAGAGAGCAGTGGCAGGGTAAGAATAGTTAAGGATCTTGATGAGGGGATTGACGGTAAAGATGTACTTTTAATAGAAGATATTATAGATTCGGGCAATACACTTAGTTTTCTGAAGGATATGCTTTGGACAAAGAAACCTAATTCGCTGAAACTTTGTACCTTACTTGATAAACCTGACCGTAGGGTAGTTGAAGGTATTACAGTGGATTATGTAGGTTTTGTCATTCCTGATGAATTTGTAGTAGGTTATGGACTTGACTATATGCAGAGATATAGGAATCTTCCATATATTGGAGTCGTGCATTTAGACTAAAGAATACCATCATAAATTGAACAGGAGAATAAAGTGAGAAAACAGACAAGGGGATTTGGAACCTATTTTATAATACTTGCAATAATTGTAGTAGTAATGTTTTTATCAGAAAATCTTTATAAGATGAGCCATAGCAATTATAACTATGAAAAATTCAAGTCGGATTTTGATAAAAAAACTGTAACAGGAGTGGAGATATATCAAAATCAGACAGTACCTACCGGTGAAGTAGAAGTAACTATAGGCCGGAATGATAATAGAACAACGGAAAGTTTTTATACATCTGATGTAAATGAGGTAGTTGCACTTCTAAGAGAAAAAGGCTTTGAAAATTATAACATGCATGATGTGGCAAAGCAGAGTTGGTTAATTACGCTTATGCCTTATATGCTTATCTTTGTAATGTTCTTTATTATGATGATGGTTATGACAGCAGGAACCGGAGTTTCAGGCGGAGGCGGTGGAGCAGCAGGCTCGAAAATGATGAATTTTGGAAAGAGCAGAGCCAGAATGTCCTCTGATAAAGATAAAAAGGTGATGTTTAAGGATGTTGCAGGACTGAAAGAAGAGAAAGATGAATTAGAAGAAATAGTAGATTTTCTTAAAAATCCTGCAAAGTACAACGGTATAGGTGCAAGAATACCTAAAGGAGTCATACTTACAGGACCTCCGGGAACAGGTAAGACCTTGCTTGCAAAGGCAGTTGCAGGAGAGGCAGGAGTACCGTTTTTCTCTATTTCAGGTTCTGACTTTGTAGAAATGTTTGTAGGAGTAGGAGCATCGAGAGTCCGAGATTTATTTGAAGAGGCGAAGAAAAATGCACCTTGTATAGTGTTTATAGATGAGATAGATGCGGTAGCAAGGAGGAGAGGAACAGGCCTTGGAGGTGGACATGACGAAAGGGAGCAGACTCTTAATCAGATGCTTGTGGAAATGGACGGTTTTGGTGTGAATGAAGGTATCATAGTGATGGCAGCTACCAATAGAGTAGACATACTTGATCCGGCCATTCTCCGTCCGGGAAGATTTGACCGTAAGGTACAGGTGGGCTACCCTGATGTAAGAGGTAGAGAGGAAATCTTAAAAGTACATTCAGCAGGCAAGCCTCTTGGTGATGATGTAAACCTTGAACAGATAGCTCGTACTACCGCAGGATTTACAGGTGCGGATCTTGAAAATCTTTTAAATGAGGCGGCAATAAAGGCAGCAGCAGAGAACAGACAGTTCATAGTTGAAGAAGATATCAAGAAGTCCTTTATCAAAGTGGGAATAGGTACTGAGAAAAAGAGTCATATTATTTCTGAGCGTGAAAAAAGGATTACGGCTTATCATGAGTCAGGTCATGCTATTCTTTTTCATGTACTTCCTGATGTAGGGCCGGTGTATACAGTATCTATTATTCCTACCGGTAATGGGGCAGCAGGCTATACCATGCCTCTTCCTGAAAAGGATGAGATGTTTAACACAAAGGGTAAAATGAAACAGGAGATTATAGTGACTCTTGGTGGGCGTGTTGCTGAGGAACTTATTTTGGATGACATTACTACAGGTGCATCAGGCGACATTAAACACGCAACAAAGGTTGCAAGAGCAATGGTAACTCGTTTTGGCTTTACTAATGAAATAGGACTTATTAACTATGACAGTGACGATGATGAGGTATTTATTGGTAGAGATTTGGCGCATACAAGAGCATATAGTGAAGAAACAGCAAGCAGGATAGATGAAGAAGTTAAGAAGATAATAGATGAATGCTATGCAGAGGCTAAACGCCTTATTTCAGAAAATATGAATGTACTCCATGCGAGTGCGAAACTGCTTATGGAAAAGGAAAGAATTACAAGAGAAGAGTTTGAGGCTTTATTTAATTAAAAAAGAGCAGGACGTTTTATAATTGTCACTTATTAATGATTACCAATAAAAATTAAAGTTTATAGTTTAAAATTACAGTGTAAAAATACAGTAATGTGATATCAAAGGTAATTATTAATAGAAAAAGGGTTGTAAAAAAATTAAAGTTTGTGCAGACTTATTGGCGTTTATCTGCTATAATAATACTCGTAAACCCCAATACATTATATAGTTTTTGCTACACCCCATAAGTAACAAAAATACCTTCTCCGAAGAGTCCGGCTCCCCCAAGCTGGGCTCTTTACTCTATTAATAAAAAAATTACTACTAATAATAAAAAGAAATTATCTGAGGGGTATGCAGCATATATTTTTTTATTTTAAATGTTAGGTGAAATAAATTTTGGAGTGATTATGGAAATATTATTTTTTGTTATATGTTTTTTTGCGTCTGTAATAGGAGCTATCTGTGGCATTGGTGGTGGGGTGATTATTAAACCTCTTTTAGATGCATTTAAAATTTTGGATGTGAGTCAGATAAGTTTTTTGTCGGGGTGCACTGTATTATCTATGTCAGCCTATTCCGTAATTAGGTCGAAAATAAGTAAAGATAGAGAGTTAAAATTTGCTAAAATATTTCCTGTTGCAGTAGGGAGTGCTATAGGTGGAGTGGCAGGAAAATGGCTGTTTTCTTTTGTCAAGAGTATAAGTAGTAATCCTAATAAGGTAGGTGCTGTACAGGCAAGCTGTCTTTTGGTTGTGACCTTGTTTACATTATTATTCACTTTGTTTAAAAATAGGATAGCAACCAAAAAGATAAAAAACTGTGGAATATCCTTTACAGTAGGCTTATTTTTGGGTTTGATGTCTTCGTTTTTAGGTATTGGTGGAGGCCCTATCAACCTCGTTGTATTATTCTACTTATTTTCGATGAGTACAAAGGAGGCGGTAATAACTTCGCTCTATATTATTTTTATTTCACAGCTTGCAAGCCTTGGAGCTTTGGCATTTACTAATGAGATACCAGATTTTAGTTTAGGTCTGCTTATGATTATGTCAGCTGGAGGTATTCTGGGGGGTGTTGTCGGAAGGATTGTAAATAAGAAGATAGAAGAAAAAATGGTTGAAAAGCTTTTTATTGGGCTTATGGTTGTGATTATGGGGATAAATTTGTATAATATCTTTAGCCTGTGGTAGGAAGAGGGAGGTACTGATATAGGAAAGTGCAGTATTTAGAGCTATAATAAAAGCAGGCGGTTCTCGTTCTATTGCAGCTAACATAGCAAACGTTATCAGAGAAATTTTAGAATGGACATTATTTTAATGATTAAAGAAAGCGATTATAACTTAACACTTAAAAAACTGTATGAAGAGCATAAATTATTGATTTCTTCCTTATTTGAAATATTTGGAGATGAAATTAAATCAGCTAGTCTCTTTTGTCTTGAAAACGGCATAAGTATTAGGGAAAGAGATAAAATAATTTTATTACTTCATAAATTTTCTGCTAATCACAGTATATACGAATTGGATTTTTGGAAGAATATATTAATAACGAAAATCCCGATATTATCTGAATTGGATGACAAAGAATTTCAAAAAATGCTTATCCTTTTTAGTGATTATTATCTAGCTTAACAAAATGGCCGGTATTTCTGCTGGCACTTTTTCTATCAGAAAAATACTATAATCAGACTGAATTTAATCAAATTTGGTTTGATTTTATTGCTTTTGGCAAAAAAGATTAATTACCCTATTGCATTTTTATTTAATATATGCTATAATACATTTCGTTCGGTTGAACAAGTAAAAATTGAAAAATGAAGTGTATGCGGAAGTGTTGAAATTGGTAGACAAGCAAGACTAAGGATCTTGTGGCTATTGCAGTCGTGTGGGTTCAAGTCCCATCTTCCGCACTATTTTTTTGTCCGGATGTTATTGATTTAGCGGATGTGGCGGAACGGCAGACGCGCTAGATTCAGGTTCTAGTGAGAGCAATCTTGTGTGAGTTCAAATCTCATCATCCGCACTGATTAAAATGCTGTTGCAATAAGGCGTAACTTAGGTTATCTTTATTGTAACAGTTTTTTTGATTAATGGAGGTAATTATGGTAAAGGCAGTCTATCCGGGGAGTTTTGACCCCGTAACTAATGGACATATTGATGTAATAAAAAGAGCTGCTGCAATAGTAGATGAAGTTATTATCGGAGTTCTTGTAAATAAGAAAAAATCACCTTTTTTTACTATGGAAGAAAGGTTTGAAATGTTAAAGAAAGCTGTTGCAGACATACCGAATGTTAGAGTGAAAACTTTTGAGGGTACTACAGTAGATTTTGCTAAAGAAAATGGTGCAAAAATCATAGTAAGAGGGCTGAGAGCTGTTACTGACTATGAAAATGAAATGCAGATAGCCCAGACTAATAGGCAGATTTGTGAAGAGATAGAAACTTTATTTTTGATAACTTCGCTGGAGTATGCATTTTTAAGTTCTACAATAGTGAAGGAAATAGCATCTTTTGGAAAGGATGTTTCAAGCTGGGTTCCAGAGGCGGTTGAAGAGAAATTAAAGGAAAAGTTTGGGGGTTAGCTTATTGTAAAAAACACCTATAAGAAGTATAATTATACATAAGAAAGTGTTTGTGTAGAAAGGAGGAGAGTTATGAATAAAATAGTTACTATTAGTAGACAGTATGCAAGTGGGGGGCGTGAGGTTGCAGAAAAACTGGCTATGAAATATGGGATTCCTTTTTATGATAGAGAACTTATAGCAAGGGCAGCTAAGGAGAGTGGTTTTGCAGAAGCTGCATTTGATAATATTGAGATGAAAGCTACCAATAGCTTACTTTATTCTATAGCAATGGGAATGAATGCGTATGGAAGTCCTGATATTGGATATACCCATCTCTCTCTTGATGATAGAATTTATATTGCCCAGTCCAATGCAATAAAAAAGATTGCAGAAGAGGGTCCTTGTGTTATAGTGGGACGCTGTGCAGACTATATACTGAGGGAGAGAGCGGATTTAATAAATATTTTTATTTGGTCTTCTATGCCTTATAGGATTAAACGTGCTATAGAGCGAGATGGAGTTGAAGAAGAGAATGTAGAAGAAACTATATTGAAGATGGATAAACGCAGAGCTAATTATTATAATTATCATTCTATAGAGAAATGGGGTGTGTTGACTAACTATCATTTAGCAATTCAAAATGATTTTAGGGGAGTCGATAAGACTGTTGAAGTTATTAAGCAGTTTGTGGATAGTATGGAATAGGAAAATAAATTTAATTTTGGTATGCATAGCTTGGCCGTAAGGTATTTAACTTACGGCATAGTTTGTGTGTGAAGTGATGAATTTGGAAGAATATAATTCTTAAGGATAATTTAATAAAAAAGATATACCTGAGTTAAAAAATGAGTGCTATATTTGATATGTAAATAGTTATTTATAAAGAAAATAAAGAAAATTTGGTAAAGATATGGAAAAAATCATCGAATTGAAAAGTGTGAAAAAAATATATCACATGGGAAATGAGAGGATTAAGGCAGTGAATGGAGTCAGTTTTGAGATAAACAAGGGGGAGTTTTGTTGTCTTTTAGGTACTTCAGGCTCCGGAAAGTCTACACTGCTTAATCTGATGGCAGGAATTGAGAAAGCCTCATCAGGAGAAATTCTCCTAAAAGGTTATGACATAAGGAATATGAGCGAGAAAAATCTTGCAGATTTTAGACAGCGTTATTTGGGTTTTGTGTTTCAAGCATATAACCTCATAGGCTCGATGAATGCTATTGAAAATGTTGAAATGCCGCTTGTCTTTAAAAGAGTGGATTCTAAAACAAGAAGAAGGCTTGCAGAGCAGATGTTAAAGCAGGTAGGCTTAGGTAGCAGACTTACACATAAGCCTAAGGAAATGAGTGGTGGTCAGCAACAGAGAGTAGGTATAGCAAGAGCCTTTGTGGCAAAGCCTGAAATAGTTTTTGCAGACGAACCGACAGGAAACCTTGATACCAAGACTACAATGGAAGTAATGGAACTAATCCATGCTATGGCTAGGAGAAATAAGCAGACTATAGTTATGGTAACACATGACCCTAGGCTTGCAAGCTATGGAGATAAGATTATACATATACTTGATGGAAATATTCAAAAGGTTGAAGTAATTAAAACTGCTGAGCAGATAGAAGAAGAAAGTAGAATTGAGATAGAAAAATTCAACAAACTTCAGAAAGAAAAGAAAAAGGCAAGGGAAGAAAAACTTGCAAAATTAATGGGTAAACATACGGAGGATATAAAAGATGAAGTTAAAGAAACTAATTAAAACAGGAGCTGCTGTTTTTATATCAACAACCATAGTTTTTAATGCAGCTTTAGGTTTTATGGGTGGGACTCTTGAAGTAAAAGCATCAAATGTTGATTCAAATCTTTATAAGGCAACATTGCCTAAAGCAGTTTTAGGTAAGTTGTTAAAACCTTATAATGTAGCACCAGGCGATACTGTTGAAGTAGTAATACCGGTTAAGGCGTCTAATTATCCAATAAGAGAGCCACTAGTTGACGTAGATCTGAGTAAAACAGCAGGTTTTACACTTGTTTCAACTCCTACGGTTGTTAATGATAAAGGAAATAAAGTAAGTAATATCTCGGTAAGGGAGGTAGCTTATGTTAAATTTTCGGTAAATATACCACTTAATGCAAAAAAAGGAAAGTATGATGATATTCCTGTTAAATTTATAACACAGGATAGCTTTAATGAATATTATGAGGCAGTACTGGAACAGGTAAGCAGGCTGACATTTATTATCTCAGAACAGAAGAAAAATGCTAAGTTTTCACTTTTAGATACTGAATACCCTAGACGAATAAAGGAAAATCAGGAAGTAGGGGTTAAGCTTGTTTTTAATAATGATGGAGAAATTGCTGCAAATAATGTTACGGTGAGCATAGAAGGCTATGAAAATACTCTTATACCGGATACCCAGCCTACAGAAACTATAGGTAGGGTAGAGGGTGGAGCTACGGGAGAAGTAGAGTTTAACTTTACTTCGATTAAGAATTTGCAGGCCGGTGTTACTAAGTTAGATGCTGTAGTAAAGTACGAATATTCCGATGGAAGTGTTGCAGAGCCTCAGAAATTTACTATTTCGATGGAAAACATAGCTAAGAAAACTGATACAGAAAAAACTGTAAAAAAACCTATAATACAGGTGTCAAGTGTAAGCTATCCTCATTATACAATCAATGTGGGAGATGAATTTGATGTAATATATGAATTAAAAAATATAGGTGAAGTAGATGCTAAAAACATATCTATAGATACTACAGGCTATTCGGAGGCAGGACTGAAACCAAAAAAAGCTTATGATAAATATCGTAAAGCATTGGTGAAGGCAGGTGAGTCATTTAAATTAAAGAGAAGTTTTATTGCTACAGAAACTATTCAAGATGGAATGAAACCTATTACTTTAAATTTTAATTTTTATTCAGTTAAAGATAAGGCTATGGCAAACCTAATCCAAGACACCATGAGCATTTATATTGATACTAAGGGAAAAGAAAGCTCCGGTGATGTAGACAACAGTATGCCTAGGCTTACAATAGCTAAGTATGATACAGGAAAGAAGAAAATAAAGGCAGGAAAAACATTTAAATTTACTTTCGATATAATGAACCCACATTCCAGTGTATCAGCAGATAATATAGTTGTTACAATCTCCTCAGCAGATAATAATTTTGCAATAGTAGAGGGAAGTGCAAGTATGTTCATAAATTCCTTAGCACCGGGTCAGGTTGAACGTCGTAGTATACCTCTTAAGGCAAAAGGTGACATAGCAACCAATGGTTATGACCTTGGAATTACCTTTGACTATGAATATAAAGCTAAGGATGTTGCAAATAAAAATGCCCTTATCAAGAAACAGAATAAAATAGAAGAGAAACTTAAGCTACAGGTATATTCGGATGACAGACCGATGCTTGCCAATATTTCTGTAGGTGGAGGTGAGACACCTGTTCTTAATGAAACTACAGCACTTTCTTTTGATTTTAACAACATGGGCAAGTCGGTTCTTTACAATGTAACTGCTAAGGTTAAGGGAGATTTTAAATCTACCAATGAAATTCTTATTATAGGAAATGTAAATGCAGGTGAGGGCAGGTCTTGGTCTATGGATGTAAGTCCTCAAAAGTTCGGAATGGGCAAGGGAGTGCTTACTATTTCTTATGAAGATAGTAATGGTAATATATCTTCTTATGATACTGATTTTGAGAGCATGGTTAGTGAAACAAGTCCGGATGCAATGCCTGAAATACCTACAGATAACATGACGGTACCTGAGGGACCTAAGGAAGTGGTTCCTATGTGGATGTTTGTATGTGGAAATATTCTTATCTTCATTATTGGAACTGTTGTAACAAAGAATATATTGATTAAAAAATATAAAAAGAAAAAGCTTGCAGAGGCTATGCGTGAAGATGAAGAATTATAATATAAAGGAATGAGGTGATAGTTTTGAGTAAAAATTTATTTATAATGGATGGAGTGCTTTCAACCTTGGCAGCAAATGCAGGTGAGGCAGTACCTGCAACATCCTCAGGTGAAGTAATTACAGATGGGGCAACAGCACAGACAGGAGATGCTGCTACGGCAGATACTGCCAGCTTTACAGGAGACCCTGCAGGTATGAATGGCATGAATACTGAAATGGGAGCTGCTAAGTCTATTACTCAGAGTGTACCGGCTGCAATAGGTATAACTGCAGGAGTTCTCGTGTTTTCAATTTTAGCAGGCATAGTACTTGCTAAGTTAAAGATTAAAAAGGGTATAAATTTATATGAAGATTAGTGATCTTATGAAAATGGGTCTGAGGAATCTTGGCAGAAGAAAGGCCAGAACTGCCCTTACTGTAGTAGGAATAGTAATTGGAACTATATCAATAGTTGTAATGATATCCATTGGAATTGGGATGAACCAAAGCTTTAGGGAAAATCTTATGCAATATGGAAGTTTTACAGTTATAAATATGGAAAAAAACCAGATAAGCTTTGATGAAAATGGAAACTACTCAGGTGAAAAGAAACAGAAACTGGATGATAAGCTCATAGAAAAGCTGAAACAGATTCCTCACGTAAAGACTGTCTCTCCTGTAGTAAATTTATCAGTAAAATTAAAAACCGGTAATTATGAGAGCAATACACAAGTGAATGTAATGGATGCTGATTCTTTTGAGGATTTAGAATTTCCAAAACTAAAAAATGGCAAGACTTATCAGAAGAGCCACAGTAGAACAAAAATTAAACTTTGGGTAGGAACTGAGGGATTTTTTGGATTTACTAATCCGAATTCTGCAAATTATCAGCGAAAAAAAGTGAATCCTGAAAAGGACAGAATAACTCTTTCGGTGTATGATGAAGAGTCTCTGCCACGTGATGAAAAGGGCAATATAAAAATAAATCTAAAAGACTATTCTACTGAAATGGCTGTGTTTAATACTGAAACTTTTAATGAATATTCTTATGGTTTTTACATGGATAAGGATCAGTTTATTAATATCTTTCATGACTATGTAAAACAGCTGCCTATAGACAAAAGGAAAAAAGCTGAAAAGAAACTAAAGGAATATGAGGCAATTAAGTTAAATGCTGACAGTGTAGAAGATGTTCAGAATATACAGGAGGCCATTCAAAAATTAGGCTATAAGTCAAGCAGTATGTCGGACTTTACTAAACCGATAGAAAATTTCTCCAAGACTATCCAGATGGTACTTGGTGGAGTAGGAGCTATATCCATGCTTGTTGCAGCTATATCCATAGCGAACACAATGATAATGTCCATCTATGAGCGTACCAAAGAAATAGGCGTAATGAAGGTGCTTGGCTGCCATATAGGGGATGTAAAAAAATTATTTCTCTTTGAGGCGGCTATGATGGGACTTATAGGAGGTATTATAGGAATAACAATGAGCTATATAGCCTCGTATGCCTTAAATACTTTCGGTGGGGCTTTAGGCAGTGCCCTCAATATGTTTGGTGGAGCAGGGGGAGGAAGCAAACTTTCAATAATTCCTCTGTGGCTACCTTTTGTAGCTGCCGGTTTTGCGATTATAATAGGTATAGTTTCGGGTTATTACCCTGCAAGCCGAGCAACTAAGATTTCTGCTATTGAGGCTATGAAGAATGAGTAAAATTGTGTATTTAAATTTTACATCTATATTGGGTTAATTAAAGTTCCTTTAGAAATTAAAAGTCTAAAGGAACTTTTTTGTTGACAAATAATATTATACAATATATAATATGCGATAATAAGTAATATGGTTGATTGTATTAGCTTCAAGAGAAAAGAAAGGAGAAAAATTATGACTTATCAGGTAACAGCACCACTTTTAGATGCCTGTGTGCTAGGAATTTTGGAAATGGAAGATTATTATGGGTACACTCTCACGCAAAAGGTACAGGAGGTAATAGATATTTCAGAATCTACACTTTACCCTGTGCTTAGAAGACTTCAGAAAGAGGGTGAACTTACAACCTATGATAGTCCTGTACAGGGGCGTAACCGAAGATATTATAGGATTACGGCAGAGGGTAAGGATAAACTGAAGTTTTATAAAAAGGAATGGAAGACCCATAAAGAAAGAATAGATAGATTGCTTAGTGGAAAATTGAATGTTGAGTTTTCATTTGAGGTGAATATAAATAAAAATAAGGGGGATAATGATAATGAATAAAAATGAATTTATGGAAGAATTAAAGGCAAGGTTGTCGAAGTTAAGTAATGAGGATAGAGAAGATGCAATAAATTATTACTGGGAGTATTTTGAGGAGGCAGGATTCGGGGAAGAAGGGGATGTAACAAAAAGTGTAGGAAATCCTGAGGATATTGCGGATAAAATTATGGAGGGATATGTACAAGAGTCTGAAAGTGTACAAGAATCCGAGAGTGTAAAGTTTGAGGAAGATAAGACTGAAAGAACTGTTGAAGATAATAGTAGGAATACAGCTTTAGTTGCACTTGATACTGAAGATTTAAGTTTGTTTGATAGTATTGACATAGATCTTGCTTCTTTAGATGTAATAATAAGAACCGGTGACGAATTTGGAATTAATCTGAATTGCAAAGATAATGAGCCTGTCATAGAAAGAAAAGGAAACTGTCTTGTGATAAGGGATAGGCACAAGGGAAGTTTTGCCAAGGTAAAATTTAATTTTAATATTTTCAATAAAGAAAAGGGTTTTGTAGAAATAACAATACCTAGAAATAAGGTTCTTACTGAAATAATTAGTGAAATGGATATGGGCAAGCTCTCCTTGTTTGCGGTGTCAGCAAATGTGTTAAAACTCGGTGCAGGGATGGGAGCAATATCACTTGTGGGAGTTAGCGCTTCAACGGCTATGATAGATGCAGATACAGGGCATATATCGGTTAAAGAAGGGAGTTTTAAAAGGCTTAATGTAGATAATGATACAGGAGCAGTCAATATTTCAGGTTTAGAATCAGGTGATGTAAAAGTAGATACTGATACAGGCTATATTTCACTGGAAAGAGCCAAGATAGACAATGCTAAACTTGATTCGGATACAGGTTACATCAAAGTATCTGATGCAAAGATAAGCAGGTTGAAAGCAAATACCGATACAGGTCTTATCAAACTTAACAGAGTGGATGCGGATTATGTAGAAGCCATGAGTGACACAGGCAGTATAAATGCAAAATTTATCGGAAATAAGGATGATTACAGCCTCGAACTTGACAATGATTTGGGAGTAATTCTTGTAGATGGTAAAAATAATGGCAAGTCAATATTTAACAATAGTTATAGACAGCGTATAGGAGATAGAGAGGTAAAGATTCAGGTGGATACAGGAACAATAGGGGTTTCTTTTTTGGGAAGATAAAAGTTATCAAAAAGTTTACAAAAATTCTTTAAATTTCCTTTGACAATTACTTCAGTCTATGGTATATTGTATATTATAATATTGTACGCAATCAAATTACAAAGAAGTATTCGTACATAAATAATATATTTTTGAAAGGAGATTTTAACAATGTCATTAATTAACAAGGAAGTATCAGATTTTACAGTACAGGCTTTTGAAAACAATAATTTTAAAGAGGTAAGCAAGAAGGATATTTTAGGTAAGTGGAGTGTATTCTTCTTCTATCCTGCAGATTTTACATTTGTTTGCCCAACAGAGCTTGAGGATCTTCAGAACCTCTATCCAAAGTTCAAGGAAGTTGGATGTGATATTTACAGTGTGTCTACAGATACCCACTTTGTACATAAGGCTTGGCATGATAGCTCAGAGAGAATTTCAAAGCTTACATATACCATGCTTGCAGATCCTACACATGTACTTTCAAAAGATTTTGAAGTATATATTGAGGAGAACGGTCTTGCTGAGAGAGGAACTTTCGTAGTAAATCCTGAAGGAAAGATTGTTGCTTATGAAGTAAATGCAGGTAATGTAGGCCGTAATGCTGAGGAACTTTTCAGAAAGGTTCAGGCTCTTCAGTTCGTACATGAGCATGGTGATGAAGTTTGCCCTGCAAAGTGGACTCCTGGTGCTGAGACATTAAAGCCAAGTCTTGACCTCGTAGGACAGCTTTAATTAGTCATTTAATTTAAGTAGTTTCTAAGCATATTTTATGAAATTCTCATAATCAATGTAAAGGGATAGTGCTGTCACATTAAGAAAATATATTGGATAAGCTATTGTCTGATATACTTATATGTGGCAGCACATTTTTATTGTTTAAATAGGATACAGGTATTACATACTTTTGACACTTGCATATTAATAGGAAACCTCTTCGAAATTCTTCATAAAAATATGTCTTGTGATTTATGTGTAAAAGGGTTAAAATGAATGTGGTTGGTGCATACGAACCTAATATACTTGGGAGGAGAAATAATGGACAATAAAAATTTATATGATGTAGCAATAATTGGTGGAGGGCCGGCAGGACTTACAGCAGCTATCTACCTTGCAAGAGCTTGTTATAGGGTTATAGTGCTAGAAAAAGAAAAATTTGGTGGACAGATTACCATTACTTCTGAGGTAGTGAACTATCCTGGAATTGAGCTTACAGATGGACATACACTCACTGAGAAGATGAGAATTCAGGCTCAGAACTTTGGAGCTGAATTTAAACTGGCAGAAGTTACTTCTATTAATATGGATAACGATATTAAAGAAATAGAAACTACCAAGGGTAAGATACAGTGTCTTGGTGTACTCCTTGCTACCGGAGCACATCCTAGAATGATAGGTTTTGAAGGTGAATCGGAATATAAAGGACATGGTGTGGCTTATTGTGCTACCTGTGACGGAGAATTTTTTACAGGAAAAGATATTTTTGTAATAGGTGGTGGTTTTGCAGCTGCTGAAGAGAGTGTATTCCTTACAAAATATGGAAAGCATGTAACAATACTTGTAAGGGAAGAGGACTTTACCTGTGCGAAGGCTACGGCTGATGAAACAAAGGCTAACAAGAATATTACCGTATATTACAATAAAGAGGTTGTAAGAGTCACAGGTGACGGAGTGCTTAGAAGTATTACTTGGAAGGATAGAATTACCGGTGAAGAAACCACACATACAGTAGAGGATGATACATTTGGAGTGTTCGTATTTGCAGGATATGCTCCTGAAACAAGCCTTGTTGAAGGAATTGCAGACTTAGATGAAAGAGGTTATATTATTACAGATAAGTCGCAGATGACTACTAAGGAGGGACTTTTTGCAGCAGGAGATGTGTGTATCAAGCCTTTAAGACAGGTAGTTACGGCAGTAGGTGATGGTGCACTTGCAGCTACAGAACTTGAGAAATATGTAGTTAAAATGCATAAGAAGACAGGCGTTGTACCTGAAAGACCGGTTAGAGAGGGGAATGCAAATAACTATGAGAAACCTCCTGTAAAGAAGGAGTCAGCTGATAAAGACGGTGGAAATGCTCTTTTTACAAGTGATATGCTTGCACAGTTAAATACAGTATTTGGCAGGATGGAGAATAAGCTGGTATTAAGCCTTGGGCTTGACAGCAGGGACTCTTCAAATGAGCTTAAACATTATATAGAAGAGCTTGTTAAACTTACAGATAAATTAAGTATTAAGTATGAAGAAGATGTAGCACAGGCTGAACTGCCTTATGTAAAAGTGTGCAAGGAAGATGGCAGTTATTCAGGTCTTGCTTTCCATGGAATACCGGGAGGTCATGAGTTTACTTCATTTATATTAGGACTTTATAATGTGGCAGGGCCGGGGCAGCAGATAGAGGATGATATTAAAAATAGAGTGCTTGCAGTAGACAAGGAAACCAAGATAAAGATTATGGTTTCCCTTACTTGTACAATGTGTCCTGACCTTGTAGTTGCAGCTCAGAGGATAGCATCCTTAAATCCAAAGGTAACTGCTGAGGTGTATGACTTAAATCACTTCCCTGCTCTTCGTGATAAATATCAGATTATGAGTGTACCATGTATGGTAATTGATGATGGTAAGCCTAATTTTGGCAAAAAGGATATAAGTCAGGTACTGGACTTGATTTAAAAATATTATTTTTTCTTATTATTCTTATTATTATTCATAGCATAAGCATTTAATATGAGTATGCCTCCTATTCCTATGAAAGCGGCATACTCATTATTTTTATCAGAATAATGCATATAGCCTGCAAATAAAAGCACTATAATTCCTGCAATGATTTTTATGGTGAAAGGAGAAATTTTTTTATGTTTCATAATAGCCTCCTGAAGTTTTTAGATATATTATAAAGGATTTGCATAAGAAGTAAAGAGCGTGAAGTTTTATATATAAATTAATTATTCTGGTATAATTGTAGCTAAGAATTACTTGATAGCTTGTCAATCAGCTTAAAAAAGTGAATGAATTAAAAGGGAGTAGAATAAAATGAAAAAGGGTTTTAAGATTTCGATTAATTCACCTGTTGTACTTGGATTTTCGGCTATTTGCCTAATTGCACTTTTATTAAGTATATTTACAAAGGGGATGACCAATAAACTGTTGTTTATGACATATCATTCTTCGCTTACCAACCCTCTAACTTATCTCAGATTTTTCACACATATTTTTGGGCATAGTGGACTAGACCACTTTATGGGGAATATAACCTACATATTGCTTTTAGGTCCATTACTTGAAGAGAAATATGGAAGTAAGTTACTTATTCATTCTTTAATTATTACTGCCCTCATAACAGGAATTGTAAATTATGTGTTTTTTCCTCAGGTTGCCCTGTGTGGAGCAAGTGGAGTTGTGTTTACCTTTATTTTACTTAGTTCCTTTACAGGTTTTAGGGATAAAGAAATCCCCCTTACCTTTATCTTGGTCGCTATCATTTTCATAGGACAGCAGGTATATGAGGGAATTATGGTTCAGGATAATATTTCCAATCTCTCCCATGTACTTGGTGGTGTTGTAGGTTCGGTTATGGGATATTTATTAAATAAAAATGGGATTAAAAGAGGATGAAATCTAGTTTTTTCCTGTCACAGTATGGGTAGAGCTTGGCTCTACCTTTTTTTCTACAGATGGAGTAGTTACAATAATATCAGTATCGGTATTATTGGTTATGGTGATAGGAGTTTTGTAGTTAAGGGTTGTAATTTTAGATTTCTTTGCCCCTTCATTTACTACAAGGGTAGTTCTGGCGTCTGTAAAAAGTTCAATGTTCTTATAAGCGATTATGTTGGTTTCCTCTGCATTTGTATCAATTGAGATTTTGTCTGTCTTATTATTTTTTCCACTTATCTTAATATCAGATTTTGCAAGTACAAAGATATCACAATGTGCCTTGTTGCTGTTAGATTCGAAATCAAGTGAAACTGAATTAGTTAAATGTATTGCATTTACAAGGGCATTTTTTCCTGATGATTTAAGAGTGATTTTAGCGCCGTCCATTTTTGTGTATAGATAGGAAAGCTGTCCTAAAATTTTAATTTTGGAATTTTGCGTATTTGACAGTGTAATTGAATTAAGTGAACTTCCAGCTCTTATTGTGAGGGATAAGTCTTTTCCATTTGCCTCAATGTTTTTGCCGAAACTACCCTTAACAACAGTGAAATTAGTTTTTCCATTTACAATAATATCATTTATCTTTGTATTTTTAAGCAGTCTTGAAAATTCGGCTTGATTGGTAGCATAACCCTTATTGTCTACTGCTATATTTACTTTGAGGGTATATTTAAGTTTGTTTTTGTTGTAAATTTTTGCATATCCTATTGTTTTACCTGCTGCCTGTCCTTTAATTGTACCGTTGTCCGATATTGAGGCGATTTTAACATTTTTAACAGACCATTTAGCAGTTAAATTTTTATTAAGTCCTTTAATATTTAACTTATAGTTTTGTTCAATATGTAATGTTACAGCAGTTTTATTAAGCTTAGGGGTAGCTGCCAAAACAGGACTTATATAAAATATAAGCATTATTAAAAATACAGTTAATGTTATGATAAAATTAGTTTTTTTCATGTTAACTCCTTTATGAGAAAATATAAGTTAATTTTAGCATGAAGAGGAAGTGAGTACAAGATACAAGAGTGAGAATGTTGTGTGTTGATAAAACATAAGGTCTTTGAGCAGTCTCTATAAATGGTAAAGGGAAGTGTCAAACTTCCGGCTTGACATAATATAGTTTATATGCTATTTTGTTATCAGATAAAACTCATAGAGTGTGAGTATAAAGAAAACTCAATAGAAGATTTGGTCATAGAGTGTGACCAAGTAAAATAAAAGAAAAGCTCACCGAGAAGACAACTCCTGTTTACAGGGGTTGTTTTTATCATAGGAGAAAAGATGGCTAAGAAGAGGTTTGTATTTTTATCAAATGAATTTTATAGTATATATACTGCAACTGAGTATCCAGAAATGGAGCAAAAGCAAATAGAACATATATTCAGGCTTGTGTTGAGATAGATGGTGTTCAATTTGCTATCCCTTTGAGGTCTGATATAAACCATCCCCATGTTTTGTGGACTGATAAAGCTAATCATTGCGGAGTTGATTTTTCAAAGGCGGTGGTAATTAAAAGGGAAAGCTATATTGATATGAACATAGAACCATATTTAAGACAGAAAGAGTTTGATGCTTTGCGAGGAAAAGATTATAAGATTAAGTGTAAAATGCAAAAGTACATTAAAAAATATAAAGAAGCAAAGCAGGATTTGAGTAAACCTGTAAATCAGAGACTTGTACAGTATTCAACTCTCCAATATTTTGAGGAAGATTTGGGTATTGATTGAATTTATGAAAAATATACCAGATAATGTGCATGAAATCCATCATTTTGGTGGGAGGCTTTTGTGGAAAATCGATAATGATAAACTAGAAGTTATGGAGTATGAATGAATATAAAAATTAGAAAAATGACAGTCGGTGATTTGGAATCGCTTTACAAACTTTTGTCGAATTCGAAAGTAATGCAATATCTCGAAGCACCATACACAAAAGAGCAGACCGAGCAATTTCTCTTTCAATCCGGTCTTTCTGAGACACCATTGATATATGCAGTTGAAAAAGATAACGACTTTATCGGATATGTGATTTACCATGATTATGATTCAGAGAGCGTCGAGATTGGATGGGTTTTAGAACCATCCTTTTGGGGGCTAGGGATTGCATCATATTTGACATCCGGTATGATAGCAAAAGCTGGAAACTCAGGTAAGCATATAGTGATTGAATGTGTACCTGAACAAAAAAGTAGTATTCGGATAGCTGAAAAATATGGGTTTCAAAAGTGTGGTATTATCGACGGATTGATTGTATATCGCTTGTAAAGGTATCTTCCGATTTGTAGGGATAGATAAATGAGAAGTTAAGGGGATGACCTATGAGAACAAAGTATATGTCCCTTTTGAGGAAAAGAGAGATGCTGTTTATAAAATACCTTTATTTTATGATGACATGATTTATTTTCTACAAGTAGGCTATGACAATCAGACAGTCAACTTATACTGTGTATCATTTAGTGTAGCAAATCCCTGCCTGTCGGAATAGGTAAACTAGAAACCATGTATGTAATGAAATATTTGGAGGTCTAGTCAGTTTTTTAAAAATTGATTGTTATAAAATATAGTATTATAATTTATATTGCATTTAAAATGGGTGTATAGGGAAGATTGATTATGCAGACGATATTGTTGAAAGAATATGTTTAGATTTATTGGCGTAAATTCCTTGTGGAGGTAGTGGGTTATAAAATTGAAGTTATGGAGGTAGAACTCTTGAAAATAGAATGCATATGGGAACATAACGGAAATGATAGTTTACTTTATTCCGGTAATTTTATTGGTGCGTTTACCAGAGGGGAATCACTGGATGAAGCTACGAAAAAAATGGATAGTGAGATTATTTCATACTGTGAATGGGCAGGACATTCTATTATTCTACCATTAGAAATAGCAGTCACACAAGAAAAACTATCTAATCTAAATATACGGGATGCTGATAGTGATGTTATTTTTGATTCAGAACGAATTGAATTAAAAAATGATGAATATAACAGGTTAAAAGCACTTGTACTAAAGTCAGCAACAGACTTTTATATGATGTATAGTCTATTCCCTAATAAAAACAAGTCTTGTTTGCCAAGCAGAGATACTTTCTATGGTAAGATGCCTCGTACAGCGGAGGAAATATATCAGCACACTAAAAATGTAAACTCATACTATTGGGGAGAAATTGGAGTTGTGGTAGGTAATGATGGAACAATTTTGGAGAATCGAATACGAGGATTTGACATATTGGAAAAAAACAGAAATTTTCTTGCAGTAAATGTTATTGAGGGAAGTTATGGTGAACAGTGGTCATTGCCTAAGGTGCTTAGAAGATTTCTTTGGCATGATAGAATCCATGCCAAGGCTATGTACAGGATGGGGGTTAAGACATTTGGAATAGATGAAATTTCCAATGTATTTAGTTTTAAGATATAAATTAGCGTTTTGGTGGCTGATTATCTTTATAATGTTAAAACTAAAGTGTTGAATTAATCAGTAAAAAAGATAGAAATGCTAGATAAATACTCAAAATGAAGATAAAGATAAAAATATAGGCAAGGTAGCTATGGATTTCCAAAGGAAATTTGTTATTACGATAGATGAAATGGAAAACGCAAGCAGAAACTATTCATATTGTGAAGTGCAGAAGTTAGTTAAACAGCAGCAGAAAAAATATGGATGGGAATTTATTTTCGTAGGAGCTAACATTGATGCATATGCAGAAGCACAGAAATTTGGAATTAGGAAAGATAGGGCGGTAAACTATGTATGTGATGAAAGAGGAACAGCTAATGTGTATAATGGGGTATCTAAGGCGGTATGCTCTGTGATGTTGGCAAGAGAAGCAAAGGATGTTGAAGCCTGCCTGTCAGATAGCGGATGGGAAAAGGAAATTGCGGAAGATTTCAAAAAGAGAGGTAATTTGGGCTAAAGTTCATAATTTTCCCTCTTGACATCTCCTCATCAATGAGTTATTATATCAAAAATCAAACCTGTGAGGAAGAGTAGTAGGTAAGAGGGACTCATAACAGAGAGCTGTGATGGTGGAAATCAGCATGAGAAGACTTATTGAATGGACTTCTGAGGGCTTGTCCGAATAAAGTAGGGTAAGACGGAGTGATGACCGTTATATTCATTACCTGTGTGATGGCATGGGGGTAAGATGATGTATAATGCATTAAATTGGGTGGCAACGCGGATAATATTCGCCCCAAGTGGAAGGAGACTTCTGCTTGGGGCTTTTTGTATAAACGGGAAATTTCTTTGTGGAATGCAGAAATTTCGGCGGCGGATTTACCTTATGGCACGACTTGTGTATGAAGTGTGTGCAGGTACACACTTTTTATAAATATAAAAAAAGGGGAGCATGGATATGAAAAAAATGAACAAAATTGTAGCTTTAGGACTTGCAATGACCTTAATGGCATCAACACTTACAGCTTGTGGAGAAAACACTGCGTCCAAAACGGCTGGGCAGCAATCGGGCAACACTGCCTCAGCAGATAAGGTAACAGTGGCGATAGGACAGTTTGCAGAGCATGGTTCACTTGATAATTGTAGGGAGGGTTTTATAAAAGGACTTGCAGAGGAGGGATTTAAAGAAGGACAGAACCTTGAGATTATCTATGAAAATGCGAGTGCAGACAGCGGAATGGCAGCTCAGATAGCTAATAATTTTGTAGCCAAAAAAGTAAATCTGATTTGTGCAATAACAACTCCTATGGCTCAGATTAGTTACAGTGCCGCTAAAGACACGGACATCCCTGTTATTTATACTGCGATTACAAATCCTGTGGCAGCAGAGCTTGCAAAAGAAGATGGAAGCTCAGTAGGCAATATTACAGGTACAAGTGATAAGTTACCTATAAAAAAACAGCTTGAAATGATAAAACAGATAATGCCTGATGCAAAGAAAATCGGTATTCTTTATTGCACAAGTGAGGTCAATTCAGAAATGTCGGTGAAAGAATATAAGGAGGCAGCAAAGGAGTTTGGCTTTGAAATAGTAGAGCAGGCTATAACAAGTCCGGCAGATGTACCACTTGCAACTGATAATATTTTAACAAAGGTTGACTGCCTGAATAATATAACAGATAATACAGTAGTGAACAGCCTTGATATAGTTATTGATAAGGCTAAGAAGGCAGGAAAACCTGTATTTGGAAGTGAGATAGAACAGGTAAAGAAAGGCTGTGTGGCCAGTATGGGACTTGATTATGTACTTGTGGGAGAGGCTACCGGCAAGATGGCAGCTAAGATACTAAAGGGAGAGGCGAAGGCCGGTGAAATGAAGTTTGAGAGCTTTGCTGAGGCAGATTTATATGGAAATGAAGAAGTGGCTAAGGCTTATGGGCTTATGCTGCCTGAAGGATATAAGGAAGTTGGTAAATAAGGTAAAATACAGATGTGTATGAATTATTCTAAAAGATGTTTGGGAGGGTGAAATGCAGATAATTTTAGGAGTGCTTACGGAGGGACTTGTATATGCAATTCTTTCGCTTGGTGTGTACATAACCTATAAGATACTCGATTTTCCGGATCTTTCGGTTGATGGAACTTTTCCACTTGGGGCAGCAGTAACAGTGGCCATGATACTTATGGGGATGCCGGTTTTTATGGCTATGCTTGTTGCAACAGCAGCAGGGGTTATTTTTGGAGCTATTACAGGAATAATCCATGTAAAATTTAAAATTCGTGACCTTATTTCGGGTATAGTGGTAATGACGGCATTGTACTCTGTAAACCTTAGAATAGCAGGGAAGGCAAATGTTCCTCTTTTTAGTAAACAGACTTTATTTGAAAATGATTTCTTAGGTAAGGTATTTCCGGAAGGAATGAAACCTTATAGCGATTTAATCATACTTATAATAATAGTTATAATTGTAAAGTTATTGCTTGATTTTTACCTTAAAACAAAGTCAGGTTTTTTGCTTAGGGCAGTAGGTGATAATGAGGTACTCGTAACTAGTCTTGCAAAGGATAAGGGAAATATTAAGATTTTAGGGCTTGCCATAGCAAATGGGCTTGCAGCTCTTGCAGGAAGTATTTACTGCCAGATGAACGGTTTCTTTGAAATATCAACCGGTACAGGAACTGTGGTAATAGGGCTTGCAAATGTAATTATAGGAATAAGTTTAGTAAGGCATTTTCGTTTTATTAAGCCTACTACTGCTGTAGTAATAGGTGCGATTATCTATAAGGCCTGTGTATCTCTTGCTATTTCTATGGGGCTTGCAGCATCAGATTTAAAACTTATTACAGCAGGGCTTTTATTTTTAATTCTTGTAGCAGGCAACCTTAAGAAGAGGAGAGGAGGCATAAAAAATGATAGAGCTTAAAAATATTTATAAATATTACAATCCAGGCACTATTAATGAAATGTGCCTCTTTGAAGATTTTAATTTAAATATAAAAAAAGGAGAATTTGTATCTGTAATTGGAAGTAACGGTTCGGGAAAAACTTCCATGCTTAATCTTATTTGCGGAAGTATTCCACTGGATAAGGGAGATATTAGTATAGATGGACGGAGCATTGCAAGACTTCCTGAATTTGTGAGGAATAAGAGGATAGGGCGTGTGTATCAGAACCCTTCGCTTGGTACCTGTCCTGAAATGACCATACTTGAAAATCTTTCACTTGCAGACAATAAGGGAAAGAAGTTCGGACTTTCGTTTGGAATTAACAAGGCACGGATAAACTATTATAAAGAAATTTTAGCAGGACTTGGTTTAGGGCTTGAAGAAAAGTTAAATACTAAGGTAAAGTCTTTATCCGGAGGACAGAGGCAGGCACTTACCCTACTTATGTCCACATTAACTCCTATAGAATTTCTTATTTTAGATGAACATACAGCGGCTCTTGACCCAAAGACGGCAGACCTCATAATGGAACTTACAGATAAGGTAGTCAAGGAAAAGGAGTTGACAGCGATTATGGTAACTCATAATCTAAGATATGCAGTGGAATATGGTAATAGACTGATTATGATGCATCAGGGTAAGGTTGTTATAGATAAGGCAGGAGAAGAAAAGGCGAAAATAACAGTAGATGATATTCTTGGTAAATTTACGGAAATTAGTATTGAGTGTGGTAATTAAATAGTGGTATAATAACATATAAATATTAATGAAATTAAATTTCAGGAGGTGCTTATGTTATCATTACTTTCAGGCGTGGGAGCATTTTTAACAGACCAGTTTATTAAAGGGCAGATTGAAAAAGGCAAGATAGAAGATGGCGAACAGTATTTTGGAGATTTAATTACTATAAAAAAATCTATAAATAGAGGCCTTATTATGAATAATCTTGAAGAAAGGCCAAGGTGGGTACTTTCATGGGTTTCTGCGATATTTGGTATGACTGCTTATGTTTATCTTTTAACCCTTGGCAAAAAACATAGAAAACTTAAAAGACTTGGACTTGCGCTTATAGTTGGGGCGGCAGCCTCAAACCTCTATGACAGGATTAAGAAAGATGGAGTTACGGACTATTTTATGATAAAAGGCTTACCGAAGGTGATTTTTAATTTAGCAGACATAGTTATTATATTCGGAACAATGATTTCCGTAATTGGAGAGCTTGTCGGTAATGATGAATGATAGTATATGGAAAATATAACAGAGCTTTCGCCTGAAAAAGGTGAAAGCTCATTTTGGTTGAAACTTAGTTATATAAAATATTTATAAATCTTTGTAATTTTTAGCAAGCCTTTCAAAGGAAGAATAAGCATTATCAATTACTTTTGGTGATACACAGTAGGCTATTCTTACATAACCGGCACAGCCAAAAGCAGAGCCTGGTACAAGGAGCAATCTTTCTTTTTTGGCATTTTCAGCAAAAAGTCTATCATCATACGGAGTTTTCATAAAAAGGTAAAATGCACCTTCAGGGTGTACATAGGAGAAACCGAGCTTGTCAAGAATATCTATTAGTTTATTTCTGTTATCTTCGTAGATACTTATATCAACACTTTCGGTAAGGCACTCTGCTATTGCTAACTGCATAAGCGAAGGAGCATTTACAAAACCTAATATTCTTGTAGCAGTATTAGCTGCAGCAACCATATTACTAAAGTCTTCAATCTCATTGGGAAGAACAAGATAGCCTATACGCTCGCCCGGAAGGGAAAGGGATTTACTATAAGAATAACACACAATGGTATTATTATAATATTTGGTAAGATAGGGGACTTTAATAGAGTCATACACAAGTTCCCTGTATGGCTCATCTGAAATGAGGAAGATGGTATGTCCGATTTCTTTGCTTTTTTCAGTGAGAATATTGGCAATAGCCTTAATATCATTTTCAGAGTATACTACACCTGTAGGATTGTTTGGAGTATTCACAATTAATGCCTTGGTTTTAGGAGTGATTGCTTGGCGTAAGTCTTCTATATTGGGCTTAAAACTTCCATTGATATTAGGTTTTATAGGAACAAGTACAGCACAAAAATTGTCTGCGTAGTGCCTATATTCTCCAAAGTAAGGTGAAAATGTAAGTACTTCATCATCGGGATTTAAAATGGTTTTAAATGCGACATTGAGTCCTCCTGCCGCACCGACAGTCATTATTATATTGTTAAATGAAAAATTGGTGTCAAACCGTTTATTTAAGGAGAGTGCTATTTTCTCTCGGACTTCTTCGTAGCCGGAATTATTCATGTAACCATGCAGATAGTCAGGCTGTATATCACTAACAATGGATTTGATGACGGTTTTTAATTTCTCAGGTGGATATGCACTTGGGTTGCCAAGGCTGAAATCATATACATTTTCTTGTCCAAACTTTTTAGCCAATTTTTTTCCGTCTTCAAACATAGCCCTTATTACGGAACTGCCTGTAAGTAAATTTTTCATTTTCTCAGAAACCATATATCCTCACTTTCTTATTTGACATCGTTCTGCCATTATGATAGCATAAAATCTTAAAAGATACACTAGAAATTTGGAGGTATATATGAGAGTACTTATTGCAGAAGATGATTTTGCCAGCAGGAAGTTTATGCTTAGATTTTTTGAAAAATATGGTGAGTGTGATATAACGGTGGATGGAAAAGAGGCTGTAGAGGCGTTTACAATGTCGTTAGAAATGAATGAACCTTATGACCTTATATGTTTAGATATAATGATGCCAGAAATGGATGGACATCAGGCACTTAAGATGATAAGAAAAATAGAAGAAGAAAATAATATTTCTGAAGAAAATAAAGTAAAAATTGTTATGACCACAGCTCTAAGTGAAACAAGACAGGTTACAAAGGCTTTTGAAAATGGATGCACTGCTTATGCAGGAAAGCCGATAAATCAGGAAAAGTTGGTAGCAATGCTCAAAAAATTTAATTTGATTGAAGAATAAAATATGAAAAAAGAGAGTATTTTAGATGAAGAGGCCTATATCTACAGGCATAATGATAATGAGGATGAAGGCGATAAATGGAAGAGGATGAGCAGAAAGCAAAAATGGGCTTATTTCAATGATTATTATAGGAATAAGTTGATTGGAGTTGTAATTTTGCTTGCAGTCATCGTTTTCTTAGTTTATTCCATGCTTAAGCCAAAGCCTGATGTAGTAGTTTCTATAGCAGTACTAAATGATTATTGGAATAATGAAAAAGTTGAAGAATTGACTAAGGAAATAGGAAAATACCTTGAACTTGAGGAGGGCAAGCAGGAAATATGGATTGATGATACATATTTTTTAAAAGAAACAGGAATAGGTAATGAAATTGCCAACACACAAAGACTGGTAGCTAGGTTTGCGACAGGAGATATTAATGTTGTAATAGCTGAAAGACCTACATTTGAAGAGTATGTTAAAAACGGAACTTTTCTTAAAATATCCGAAGTACTTGACGATGTTAATTTGTATAGAGATAAAATTGTATCAGACGGTTATGGAATAAGCCTTGATGGGACTAATTTTTTAAAAGAGGTACAGAGTTATCAGAAAGAGTCGGTTTTAGGTGTTTTAGCAAATGCAGATAACGAAGATTACAAATATCTGTCAAAAATAATTAAGTATATTTTACAAAAATCTTAAAATAGAAAAATTAGCATAAATATGCTTGACAATTGATATTAGCAAATTTATACTCGTTTTGCTGGGAGATTTGAGGTTAATTATATAAATGTATCAGTATTTGAAATGAGGGTAGCGATGAGCAGTAATCCATATAGAAATAGTAGGAATTCTTATAGAAGAAGACGCCAAAAAGAAGGAAGAGTACTGGTTGCATTAGTGGTTGTAACAATAATGGCAGCAGGTATAATGGGGCTTTATGGAGTGATAAAGCTTTTTACGGATAGTAGTCTGTCACTTAAGCACACACAGGCTGCAAGTTCAGTAATTCAGCCGGAATCAGATGAAAATAATGGAAGTACCCTACAGGGAAATAATGTTGTTGGACAGGGTTCTTCTTTGCAGACAGAGAGTAAAGTGACGGCAAGTGCGAGTACGGGAGGGATAGAGACTAAACCGGACAATGCAGCTGTTGATAAAAAGACTGATGATTCAAAAAAGGTTGATATAAAAAAACTCGTGACGGCCGAAAAAAGTGCAGAGGAAGAGCATTATAAGGACACTGTTTTTGTGGGCGATTCTAGAACACAGGGACTTCAGATAAATGCAGGGCTTAAGAATCCTGATTTCTTTGCAGGAAGAGGCTTGAATGTAAAAAATGCACGTACTGAAAAAGTAGTTAAAAATGCTAAAGGTAAGACTGTTACAGTAATTGAGGCACTTAAAGATAAAAAGTATAGAAAAGTATATATATGTTACGGAATAAATGAACTAGGATGGCCTTATACCAATATCTTTGCTGATGAATATAAGAAGACTATAGAGGCTATAAAGGAAATACAGCCGGATGCAGAAATAGTAGTTCAGGGAATTTTACCTGTTACTGAAAAGAAGTCTAAATCGGATAAGATATTTAATATGAAGAACATAAAGAAGTTTAATAAGGTTATCAAAGAAATGGCAGAGGAGATTGGAGTTACCTATGTTGATGTATCACCTGCTGTTTCAAATAAAAAAGGTTTTCTTCCAAAAAATGTTACTCCGGACGGAGTGCATATGGATAGGGAATATTGCAAGAGGATTCTTGCGTATATAGTAAATATGAATTATTAAGAGTGAGGATGATGAAATGAGAAAAAAAACAAACAGAATTAAGATGATGGCAATGCTTTCTTTATTGACACTCACAGTTTCTGCAGTATTATATGGCTGTGGTGGAAAAGGTGAAACAAAGAGTTCAGCTAAAAGCATGACTGAGACCACGACAACAAGCAGTAAGGCAGCAGCTGTGGATGTAACTAAGGTGGCAGACAGGCTCAAGGATGAGATTAAATACGATGATAAACTTGCAGAGCCGGAGGCAGAAACAATTGACATTCTTTATCCGGGTCTTCCTAGTGACAAGGTAAAGGCTAAAAAGGTTTATATATCAAGCTCAGGTGGCACTGCAGAAGAGATTGCCTGCTTTGAAACGATGGATGAAGATAGTGCAAAAAATATAGAAAACTTGTTAAATGAAAGGGTTGAGATTCAGAAGGCAAGCTTTAAGAACTATGTTCCGGAAGAACTTAAGAGGCTTGAGAAGGCATTTGTTATTAGAAAAGGAAATAACATCTACCTTTCAGTTTCGGCTGATCCTGACAAGGCTAAGAGCATTATAGAAGAAAATTAATATAAGAGGGCAGGTTCGTACTGAGAAGGAGCGTTCCTGTCCTAAATTTACATATTGGAGATAATTATGATATTTGCAGTAGATATGGGTAACAGCAACATAGTTTTGGGCTGTTTAGATGGGAAAAAGTTGATATTTGAAGAGAGGCTTGCTACCAATATGGGTAAGACAAGCCTTGAGTATGCTATAATGTTTAAAAATTTGTTTGAACTTTATGGTAAAATTCCTACTGAGGTAGAAGGCTGTATCATCTCTTCTGTAGTACCGCAGCTAACAGACACAATAGCAGATGCAGTTAAGAAGGTATGTGGCAAGTCCTCTATGATAGTAGGCCCCGGAATAAAAAGTGGAATCAATATAGTTATAGACAATCCGGCACAGCTTGGGGCGGATCTCATAGTAGGTGCAGTAGCAGCTGTAGATGAGTATGAACCACCTTTTATTATAATAGATATGGGAACGGCTACTACTTTCAGCTATATAAATGAAAAAAGACAGTTTATAGGAGGGGCTATAATGCCAGGGGTGGTAACAGCATTAAACTCCCTTGTAAGCGGAACCTCACAGCTTATAAGAATAAGCCTTGATGCACCTAAAAAGATTATTGGAAGCAATACAATAGACAGCATGAAAAGTGGAACTATATATGGAAATGCTGCAATGTTAGATGGTATGATAACCAGGGTAGAAGAAGAGATGGGAAGAGAACTTTTGACAATTGCCACAGGAGGGCTGGCGAAACTTGTAGTTCCGTATTGTAAGAAGAAGATTGTTGTGGATGACTCTCTTTTGATAAAGGGGCTTGGGATTATTTACGAAAAGAATAGAAAATAGTGAAAAAATTGTGTATAGCTTGCAATTTGGATTGTGCATGTATATAATTGTACACAATGAAGTTGTGTAAATAAATCTTAGAAAGGGAGTTAAATGGAAGATAATAAAAATAATAGATCCGGTGATAATAATTCCGGAGGAGGCATGAATAAAAAGGCCGGAATTATTACTATAGTTGCTACTATAGTAATTTTTCTGCTGTTTATGTATGGAATGAACCTTATAAGACAAGGGGTAAATAGGGAAATAAGCTATAATGAATTTGTTAAAATGATAGATGAAGGTAAGGTAAAGTCTGTACTGCTTAAGCAGGGAAAGATAGAGATTACTCCTAATTCCTCAAATAATGATTTATATACACCTACGTACTATACAGGGTATATTGGAGATAATGATCTTGCAAGCAGGCTTTTAAAAGCGAATGTTGAGGTGCGTTCTCCTTCTCCTGATGCAACTCAGGGAATTCTTGAATTCTTTGCAGTATACATACTTCCGCTTGTAGGAATTTGGGTAGTTATGTATCTCATTTACCGTTCATTTTCTAAAAGTGCAGGCGGAATGATGGGAGTTGGTAAGAGTAATGCGAAGGTTTATGTAGAAAAGCGGACAGGAATTACTTTTGCAGATGTGGCAGGTGAGGATGAGGCTAAGGATTCACTGCGTGAAATGGTGGATTTTTTACATAATCCTAAAAAATATGCAGAGATTGGAGCGAAACTTCCTAAGGGAGCATTACTTGTAGGCCCTCCCGGCACAGGTAAGACCTTGCTTGCAAAGGCAGTTGCAGGAGAGGCGAATGTACCGTTTTTTTCGCTATCGGGTTCAGACTTTGTGGAAATGTTTGTAGGCGTAGGCGCATCAAGGGTAAGAGATTTATTTAAACAGGCTCATAGTATGGCACCTTGTATCATTTTCATAGATGAGATAGATGCTATAGGAAAGAGTAGAGATTCAAAATATGGCGGTGGAAATGATGAAAGGGAGCAGACCTTAAACCAGTTGCTTGCTGAGATGGATGGTTTTGACTCAAAATCAAAGGGAGTAGTTATACTGGCTGCAACTAACCGTCCTGATGTACTTGATAAGGCGCTTCTTCGTCCGGGGCGTTTTGATAGAAGAGTAATAGTTGATAGACCGGACTTAAAGGGAAGGGTTGCTATACTTAAGGTACATAGTAAAGACGTGCTTATGGACGATACTGTGGATATAGATGCAATCGCTATGGCTACAGCGGGAGCCGTAGGTTCAGACCTTGCAAATATGATAAATGAGGCTGCCATAATGGCGGTAAAGGCAGGAAGAAAGACAGTAAGTCAAGCAGATCTTTTTGAGGCTGTTGAGGTAGTTATAGCAGGTAAGGAAAAGAAAGACAGAATCCTTGGTAAAGAAGAAAAGAGGATTGTAGCTTTTCATGAGGTAGGGCATGCTCTTATAACAGCATCAATGAAGAATGCAGATCCTGTTCAAAAGATAACCATAGTTCCTAGGACGATGGGGTCTTTAGGATATACAATGCAACTTCCTAAGGAAGAAAAATTTCTTCAGAGTAAGGAAGAATTAGAAACTGATATAGTTACGTTTCTTGGAGGCAGGGCAGCGGAGGATGTTGTGTTCAATTCTATTACAACCGGTGCAAGTAATGATATTGAAAGGGCAACAGCGATTCTTCGTTCTATGATTACCCAGTATGGAATGTCAGATAAGTTCGGAATGGTAGGACTTGAGTCTGTTGAGAACCGATACTTAGATGGAAGAGCTGTGCTTAACTGTGCAGATGAAACAGCAGCTAAGATAGATGAAGAAGTTGCAAGGCTTATGAAAGAATTCTATGATAGAGCTGTAAACATAATCAAGGAGAATAGAGAAGTACTTGATAGGATAGCAGAATACCTTATTGAAAAGGAAACTATCACCGGTAAGGAATTTATTAAGATGTACAGAGAAATAAAAGGACTTCCGGATCCGGATGAAAAGAAGGAAGAGGTTTCAGAGAATAAGGAGACAGATGTAGAAAGAATTGATGCTGTGGAAGAAAGCCAGTCTGAATTTGTTTCTGAAGTAAAAGAATAAAATCTAGATTTAGAGAAAATATCAATAGAAAGAACTTAGACTTTACTTTGAGTTATAATCACATTTTTGATACTTGCAACAATCAAAAAGGCTCTAAAACCTTGTATAATAAGGGTTTTAGAGCTTTTCTATATGCAAAAACTTGAACAAGTATTCGCCTGTATTACCTTTTGACTAAGTTTGATAAATATTTTATTTTTGTCTATTCTGTACATTAAACTTTCCAAACTTTGTGCACTTTGTCGTTGTCTGAAAATTCAAAATATATTATAATATCCTTATCTTGTTACTTCTAAAGCAAGAATTCTATTTTATATTTTTCAAATATCTGCTATAATGTCCTTAAAGGCATTGTGGCAGATTCTTAAGAAAGAAAGGACTATAATGCCAAAAAGAAAAATCAGAGAACTTTCAAGACTTTTAAATCCTATTGACGATGTGATGTTTAAAAAAATGGCTGAGCATAAAGAGTTTTGTGAAGAAATCCTAAGAGTAATCTTAGAAGATGATAAACTAACAGTAACAGAATCAAGAGCTCAGTGGGAAGGTACAAACCTGCATGGGCGTTCTGTAGTGCTTGATGCCAAGTGCATATCCGGAGATGGAAGACATATCAATATTGAAGTCCAAAAAGAAAATGATGATGACCATCTAAAAAGGGTACGCTACAACGGAGCTATTATAACTACAAACATAACTGACCCCGGCACTAAGTTTAAAGATATACCCGATGTCTGTATTATATTCATATCTAAATTTGACATATTTAAGGGTGGCTTTCCAGTCTACCATGTAGACAAGATAGTACGTGAAACCGGTGAAATCATTGACGATGGACTTACGGAAATATATGTAACTACAGTAAAAAAAGAGGATTCTAAAGTTTCAAAACTTATGGAGCTCTTTATAAAAGACGATGCTTATAATACGGAGGATTTTCCAGTTACAAGTGAGATTAAGGCTAGGTTTAAAATAAGCGAAGGAGGCAGAAAAGAGA
>NZ_JBQMXS010000009.1:0-67481 GCF_052173895.1 Catonella sp.
AAAAATCAGAATAGCTAAGGATATGAAGAAAAAAAGTCTGCCTTTTAGCTTGATTGCAGAAATTACCGGCATTTCTGAAAAGAAGATTATGGCTCTGTAACATATTTAATATCGCTCTTATTCTAGACTATAACAAAAGAAACAATATAGTTTCAGGATATGTACACTGCACTAAAAAGGCTCTCCACATTCAATAAAAAACTTGCAGAGAGTCCTTAAAAAATCTTAATTAATTTAGTAATTAGCCACAATGTTATTCTACATACTTTTAGAGATACCTTCGATTCATATCCTATCCAAAAAGGAATACTGATAGAGGTTTTACCCCTCTTTATTATGGCAAGAAAAAGTTATTCTATGAAAGTTTGTTATATATCTTATTACCAACAAACTGAACAGCCTGTACAAATATAATTAGAATTAAACTTGTAACTACCAGATACGCTGTATTTCTGGACTGATAACCATAGCGAATAGCAACATCCCCCAGACCTCCTGCACCAAGGGCTCCACCCATAGCCGAATAGCCTATTACAGAAATAAGCGTTAAAATTATACCGGAAATTATTCCCGGAACAGCCTCTTTTATAACTACCTTTCTTATTATCTGCATATTGGTCGCACCCATACTCCTTGCAGCCTCTATAACTCCCTTGTCCACACTGCGCATAGCTGTTTCTATGACTCTTGCAACAAAGGGAATAGTGCCTATTGTAAGCGGAACTATTGCTGCTGTTGTACCTATAGCCTTACCTGCTATAAATCTTGTAACCGGTATAAGGATAACCATGAGTATGATGAAAGGAAAACTCCTAAAAATATTTACTATAAAATCTAAAACACCATAAACTGCCTTATTAGGACTTAGTCCATCACTAGATGTGAGGGTGAGTACTATAGCAGGAATAAATCCCAAAACTACAGCAAAAAATGTTGAAAAAATACTCATATACAAAGTTTCCACGCAAGCTCTTAACACTACTTCATTCATCAGATTACCTCCCATTTCACACCCTGCTCCTTAAGGAAGGCAAAGACCTTGTCTTTTTCCTCCTCCTTAATCTGCACTGTAAGACTTCCAAGTACCGTTCCCCTAAAATCATCAAGTCTAGCCCAAATGATAGATGCCTCAACTCCAAGCTCCCTTGCCATCATTGCAATTACAGGCTTTCCAGCAGTTTCATTATCAAAGAAAATATGCATATTGATACCACCTTCCGGCAACATATCAAGATTTTCTCCAAGAAAATTTTTAACATTTTTATCCGGATTTATAAATATATCCTCCGGTTTACCCTCTGCAACCATTTTACCGTCTTTAAGAAATGCAACCCTTTCGCAAATTTGTTTTACCACATCCATCTGATGGGTTACAACTATAATTGTTATACCCATTTCTTTATTTATCTTCTTAAGTAAATCAAGGATTTCCCTTGTTGTCATAGGGTCAAGTGCAGAAGTTGCCTCATCACAAAGAAGTACTTTAGGATTTAAGATGAGTGCTCTTGCTATAGCCACCCTCTGTTTCTGACCTCCTGAAAGTTCGGATGGTCTCTTGTCGATTTTATCTAAAAGCCCTACCAACTCAAGCATCTTAGTAACCCTCTCCCTTACCTCCGGAGAATTCTCTTTCTTTCCTTCAAAAACCAAGGGAAGAGCTACATTCTGATATACATTCTTCCTTGATAAAAGATTAAAGTTCTGAAATATCATTGCCACTTCTTTTCTAAGTCCATTTATTTCAGTTGTATTTAATTCTTCAACCTTTCTTCCTAAAACCTCCACACTGCCTGCACTAAAACTTTCAAGCCTATTAAGACAACGGAGCAAGGTTGATTTTCCAGCCCCACTATGCCCAATTATCCCATAGACTGTACCGTCTTCAATCTGAAGACTCACATCACTCAATACCTTTATATCCCCATAATTCTTCTCTAAATGATTGATTTTTATCATGTCTTCTCCATTTCTCTCTAAAGTCACATAGATAGGCTATATCTCCTATCAGAAACATAACCTATCTATAATTTTTCTATGGTTTTAGAATGCAGGAATTACCGACCCCTGATACTTCTCCTCTATAAACTTCTTAACTTCATCAGAGGTAAAAGCCTTTTTAATTGCCTGAATTTTCTCAGAATTTTCACTTCCTTTTTTTACTACCAAATCGTTGAAATACTGTTTTATAGATGCTGAATCAGTACTTTCAAGTATGAGGGAATCATTTTTAGGATTGAATCCTGCTCCAAGAGCATAGTTTCCATTGATAACCGCTGCATCTACATCGCTTAAAGTTACAGGAAGACTTGCTGCCTCTATTTCAGAAAAATTAAAGTTATGAGGATTCTCCTCAATGCTTGTAAGATTATAAAGTTCTTCTGTTTCTTTAAGTTTTATAAGACCATTGTCTGAAAGTAAGGCAAGAGCTCTGGATTCATTTGAACCGTCATTAGGAATTGCTATGGTTGCACCGTCTTTAAGCTCTTTAATGTCCTTAAGAGTCTTTGAATAGAGTCCCATCGGCTCAAGATGAATTTCTGCAACTGCTACAAGGTCAAGTTTTCTTTCCTTATTTTCATTTTCCATGTATCTGGTAGTCTGATAATAGTTCGCATCAAGCTCACCCTCCTGAACTGCTGTATTTGGCTGTACATAGTCATTAAACTCTACAACCTCAACCTTATACCCCTCCTTCTCAAGAGCAGGAACTACAGCTGCCTCTACTATCTCTTGATGAGGAACAGGAGTTACTCCTATCGAAATCTTCTTGTCATCAGACTTAGAATTTCCTAATGCTCCACAGCCTGCAAGCGATAAGACCAAAACTCCCGAAAGAACTAACGCTCCTATTTTCTTAAAACTAGTTTTTCTCATATATCTTATCCTCTTTTCTTTTGATGTTTTGTTTTATTTTCTATGAGCCATATTGTATACTATTCTTCTTGGTATTACAAATACATTATACCAATACTTTGTTATAAAATATTTTTATAATCTTTTTATTACCATATACAGATAAGATATTATCGTGTATAATAATACCTATAAAATGTATAATTGTATACAATATGTTAGGAGGAGGTCTATGGCTTACAAACTAAGTATTACACCTGAAATTGAGAGGCTTACAGAAATATGTCTAAATAATTCACGAATCAATACTGAACTTTATAAAGAACTTGATATAAAGCGAGGACTTCGTGATATTAACGGTGCAGGTGTAAGGGCAGGTCTTACAAAGATTTCAACTATCAACTCTTTCAAAATGATAGATGGAGTGAAGACTCCCTGCGAAGGAGAACTTTATTATAGAGGTATAGACATCCATGAGCTTACTGATGGATTTATAAATGAAAAACGCTTTGGTTTTGAGGAAATGACTTATCTTCTCCTCTTCGGAAAGCTACCTACAGATAATGAGCTTGCTGATTTTATAAAAGAGCTTGCAAGCCAAAGAGCCCTTCCACGCAACTTTGTAAGGGATGTAATTATGAAAGCACCTAGCAAGGACATGATGAATACTCTTGCAAGAAGTGTACTTACCCTTTATTCTTACGATTCACTTGCAGACGATATTGCTCTGCCAAATGTTATGCGTCAATGCCTCAACCTCATAGCAGTCTTTCCTATGCTCTCGGTTTATGGCTATCATGCCCATAATCATTATAATAATGGCAAGAGCCTTTATATACACCAGCCGAAAAGATCGCTTTCTACAGCCGAAAATATCCTCAGACTCTTACGCCCTGACAAAAAATATACTGAAATAGAGGCAACTGTACTTGACCTTGCTCTCGTACTCCATATGGAACATGGCGGCGGTAACAACTCTACCTTTACTACTCATGTAGTAACTTCATCAGGAACAGATACATACTCCGCCGTAGCCGCTGCCCTCGGCTCTTTAAAAGGCCCTAAGCATGGTGGTGCAAACATAAAAGTTATGGGTATGTTTGAAGATCTTAAAAATACAGTAAAAGACCTTACTGACGAGGATGAAATTGCCAATTACCTCAGAGGACTTTTACATAAAGAGCATTTTGATAAAAAGGGACTGATCTACGGTATGGGGCATGCTGTATATTCCATTTCTGACCCTAGAGCAAATATTTTCAAGGGATATGTAGAAAGGCTTGCAAAATCCAAAGGAAATGATGCAGACTATGCTCTTTACAGCCTTGTAGAAAGGCTTGCACCAAAAATAATTGCCGAAGAAAGACATATATACAAGGGAGTAAGTGCAAATATCGACTTCTATAGCGGTCTTGTTTATCATATGTTAGGACTTCCTCCTGAACTCTACACCCCTATCTTTGCCTGTGCAAGAATTACAGGTTGGAGCGCTCACCGACTAGAAGAACTTATCAATACCGATAAGATAATAAGACCTGCTTATGTAAGTGTACAGGATAACGAATCCTATGTATTAATGAAGGATAGATAAAACTTATCAAAAAATCAGGCTGTATACTAACAATAAAAATTAGTACACAGCCTGATTTTATCAGCTAAGCTCCACCTTAATTGCATCATAAGGCTTGAACTCATCGTAAAGATCATAAATATTATGTCCTGTATATTCACTCAATAGACGTTCATTAAGTGAATAATATCTTACAAATCTTTTATCCGAAATAGCCGTCCAATGCTCTATGTTCCAAGTCATATATCCATCCGGATCTGTCGTATTTTCTTTAAGAAATACATCCACCTGTCTTCCGGCAACCATTATATCAATCAATCCCTTTTCATCAAGTTCCACTGTATTTTTATTTACAGTGTCATAGACCTTTAACTTTTCCATTTTTCTTCTCCTTGTAAAATATTGGATTTTCTCAAATGATATTTTTACAGAATATCATAGAAATATCTAACATGATATGCCTATTTATAGTTAAAGTCAATAATTAAGTTTATACTTAAACGTTTACTATAATTTAACCCTCATTATCACATCACCTTTTCTTACCTTTCCTGTTTCCCTATAAATAATTTCTTTACATTCATTCGGATTACAGATAACAATAGGTGTAATTATACTATATCCTGCCCTCTTAATACTCTCAATGTCAGCAGTTAAAAGGAGAGTTCCGGTTCTTATACCTGCTTTTCTGCTCACTTTAGCCTCAAAGCCAACTCCTCCTAAATTAACTGTATCTATTCCAACATGTATGAGTATTTCAACTCCCTCTTTAGTGGTGATGCTTATGGCATGAAGAGTAGGAAAAATAGAATTAACTATGCCTCCTACCGGCGAATATACATTACCATCTTCAGGGATTATGGCAACTCCTTTCCCTAAAGTCCCCACGCTGAATGTAGTATCAGGCACATTTTCAATACCTATCAGCTCACCACTCATAGGTGCCAGTATCTCCAATTCTTTCTTTTTTAGAAACATAACCCCTCCATATATACAAAGGCTGCATTTCCCTCTCAGTTTATTCTATATAACTTTGATAGAGAAATGCAACCCTTTAACAAAATTTCTAATACAATTTTTTAATATTCATTATTAGGTTTAGCTTTTCATTTATAACATCTTATTTACTTCATCAGCAACAAACTGCACCTTAGGTCCTATAACTACCTGAACTGAAGTCTTGCTAGGTCTTATTATACCTGCAACACCTGCAGATTTAATCTTCTTTTCATCAACTGCTGTATAGTCCTTAACTTCAATTCTAAGTCTTGTAATACAGTTATCAACTGATGTAATATTAGCTTTTCCGCCAAGTCCCTCAATGATGATTTTTGCTACTTCTGTAAAATCTCCATTTGAAAGTACTGCTTTCATTTCTTCTGCATTATCAGCATCATCTTCTCTTCCCGGTGTCTTAAGATCAAACTTAACTATAGCGAATCTGAATACTACATAGAATACTACAGCTGCAGCTATTCCTAAAGGAATTATGAGCCAGGTCTTCTGTGCAAGTGGAAGCTGTGAGCTGAATACAAGGTCAGTAAGACCTGCTGAGAAAGAGAAACCACCTCTAAATCCAAGAGCAACTGTTACTATTGTAAACACACCGTAAAGTATAGCATATACTAAGTAAAGAGCTGGAGCAAGGAACATAAATGCAAATTCAAAAGGCTCTGTAACACCACAGATAAATGCACAGATAGCTGCTGCTCTTAAAAGTGATAATGCATATTTTTTCTTTTCAGGCTTAGAAGATCGAATCATTGCATAAGCAGCCGCAGGAAGACCGAACATCATACAAGGGAAGAAGCCTGACATGTACATACCTGTAACCCCAGGTGTACCTGTATTTCTCCAGAAATTTCCAAGGTCATTGATTCCTGCTGCATCAAACCAGAATACTGAGTTAAGCGCATGGTGAAGGCCGAAAGGAATAAGCAAACGGTTAAAGAAGGCATATATACCTGCTCCTACCGCTCCAAGGCTTACTACCGACTTACCAAAACCTACAAGTCCTCCGTATATTACAGGCCAAATAAAGAAAAGTATACCTGATACCACTACCGACACAAGTGCTGTAACAATAGCTATGGAACGCTTACCTGAGAAAAATGCAAGAGCATCAGGAAGTTTTGTATTCTTAAACTTGTTATAGCATACTGAACCGATTATACCTGCTAAAATACCAATGAACTGGTTCTGTATTTTACCAAAAGCGACATTTGCTTCTGCCTGTGTTATAATAGCGATTGTACCCGGATTAAGTAAGGTAGTCATCATAAGCCATGATACAAGACCTGCAAGTGCTGAAGTGCCGTCTTTATCATCAGCCATACCAACTGCAACACCTATGGCAAAGAGCCATGACATGTTGTCAATAAGAGCTCCACCGGCTTTAATTAAAAAGAAACCGATAATTTCAAGTGTACCTGTGATATCACCACCCTGCATAGCATGAGGTGAAATAGCATAACCGATACCCATAAGAATACCTGCAACAGGAAGGCAGGCAACAGGCAGCATCAAAGAGCGACCTAATTTTTGCAAATACTTCATCATAATATTCATTCCCCTTTCTTTGCTAAACCCAAATTATTTTTGTCTTTAGAAATTTTCTTTCAAAAAAGCCTCAAGTACTCTTGCAGCCTCTTCTTCATCTTCACCCTCAGCAGAAATCACAACACTGTTTCCCTGCTTTACACCAAGGGCCATAACCGCCATAAGCCTTTTTAAATCAGCTTCCTTCCCGCTTTCTTCATTCAGAATTTTAATATTGCTTTTAAAGGATGCTGCCTGTTTTACTAAAAGTCCGGCCGGTCTGGCGTGTATCCCCGCCTCAGCCTTAACGGTATAAGTAATAGATTGCATACTCTCCTCCTTTCTTATATATTTCTTACGGCTTTTCTAAGCGAAAGCACCTTTGAAGGAGATACTGATAATTCATCAATTCCCATATCTACAAAGGTTTTGGTAAGTTCTAAGTCACCTGCAAGTTCGCCACAAATTCCTACCCATATACCATTTTTATGTGCGTTGTCGCAGGCCATTTTAATAAGAGAGAGAATAGCCTTATGGTGAGGCTTATAAAATTCTCCCAATTTCTCATTCTGCCTATCTACTGCAAGTGTATACTGTGTAAGATCATTTGTGCCAATACTGAAAAAATCTACTTCCTTTGCAAGTTCATCACTAATAAGTGCTGAGGCAGGAGTTTCTATCATAATGCCAAGTTCAGGACTCCCAACTTCCTTACCTTCTAAGATAAGCTCTTCCCTAACTCTTACTGCAATTTCCTTTATCTTCCTTACTTCATCAACAGAAGTTATCATAGGAAACATAATTCCTACATTTCCAAAAGCTGCTGCCCTATACAGTGCTCTAAGCTGAGTCTTAAACAATCCTTCATTATTTAGACAAATTCTGATAGCCCTATAACCAAGTGCAGGGTTTTCTTCTTCCACCAATCCAAGGTAATCCACCTTCTTATCTGCTCCAATATCAAGAGTCCTTATAATTACCTTCTTTCCTTCCATCTTTGCTATTGCTTGCTTATAGCTTTCGAACTGTTCCATCTCACTAGGGGCTTGATTTCTTCCAAGATACAAAAATTCACTTCTGAAAAGTCCTATTCCACCGGCATCATTTTCAATAACTGCATCTACATCTTTTTCGCTGCCGATATTTGCGTAAATATTAATCTTTCTGCCATCCTTTGTTACATTGTCTAACCCTTTTAAAGTATTAAGTTCTGCCCTTGCAAGACCTAGTTCTGCTTTAAGTTTTCGGGCATTTTCAATAACCTCGTCACAAGGCTCTACATAAAACTTCCCTGCCACTGCATCTGCAATAGCAAATTTACCATTGAATTTTGATAGATCTTCTAAATTAAAGTCTACATTAACAAGTGCCGGTATATTCATACTTCTAGCAAGGATAGCCGTATGAGAATTAGAAGAACCTTTCTCTGTGACAAATGCCAAAACTTTAGACTTATCCAAGTTAATTGTTTCTCCGGGAGTAAGGTCTTCCGCCAAAATAATAACAGGCTCACTACTTTCAAGCGACACCTCAGCCTTTCCCGTAAGCTTTCTAATTACTCTTTTAGAAACATCTATTACATCTACAGATCTGGCCTTCATATAGTCATCATCCATATCTGCAAATGTTTTTGAAAATAACTCTCCTGTAGCAAATACTGCATACTCAGCATTTACTCCCTCATCCTTTATAAGCCTCTCTATATTTTCAATATAATCCAAATCTTCAAGCATCATCTTGTGAATGTCAAAAATCAGTGCATTTTCCTCTCCAACCTTATCTATTGCATCATTATAGAGAGTTTCTAGCTCTTTCTTTGCAAGATCCAGAGCATCATTAAGCCTTTTTAATTCCTTATCAGTATCTTCTACTGACTTTTTTTCAGGCTCACTCTCTTCTTTTGCAAATACTGCTATATTGCCAAGTGCAACTCCCGAAGATACACTATTCCCCCTAAATTCTTCCATTATGTCCTCCTGATTATATCTGAATCTTCATGATTTCATCACCTTGTTCTACATCCCCAGGTGCTGAATAAGTTATATTTTTGAAATCATCAGGATTACATACTATTATAGGTGTTTCCAAGGTATAACCCTTAGCTTTGATACCTTCAAAGTCTGCCACAATCAAAAGATCTCCTGCCTTTACATGCTTTCCATCTTCTACCTTTACCTCAAAGCCTTCTCCCTTAAGATTGACAGTATCCATTCCTATATGTATAAGTAAGTCCACACCCTCTTTAGTTGTAATGCCAACTGCATGTCCTGTTATAAAAACCGTTGTAATCTTTCCGTCAACAGGAGAATATATTTCATTTCCCTCAGGTATAATTGCTACACCTTTTCCCACCATTTCCTCACTAAAAGTCATATCCGGCACATCTTTAATACTGATAAGCCTTCCTTTTACCGGTGATACTATTTTTACTTCCTTCTTCTTAAAAAACATGATTTTCCTCCCAAATATTTAATCAAATAAATCTTTAACTCTTTTTATCTGAATTGTAAAATAAAGTTTTTCTTCTTCTGTAAAACAACATTTATACTCTTTTTTAACATAAGTATTTATTTTTTCTGTCAGTTCCCACTCATTAGGATAATTCTCTTTTATAAAGTTATAGAGTTTTTCATCGCATTTATCTTTAATCGGCTGTGCCATCACAAGACGGCAACTAAGCATTTTCAAACTGGTTGCAAAACTATCCTTCTCCATTCCTTCTTCTTTTAAGCCGGTTATCTTTTTAGAAATTATGTCCAGCATATCACCTGTCATTTTAGTTATAACCCAAGTATCACGAACTTTAATACCAAATTCTGCATTTACAAAATGAATAGCTATAGCTGCTGCCTCTTCTTTAGGAAGTTCATAACCAAGTCTTTTATAAATTAATTCCACAGCCTGCGTACCAACTACATATTCTTTTGGGAAAAACCTTCTCACCTCATTTTCCATAGGTATCTGAAAAAGCTGTCCCTCTTCTTTTCTCCTTATCGCAAAGCTAATGTGATCAGTAAGCGTAAGATAAATATTAGGATGGAGCTCTGTATCCAGTTTTTCTTTTGCAAATGAAATTATCTCATTTGACACCTGTAAATATTCGGGTGGAATACTTACTAATAAATCCTTAAACTGCTTTAATGCTGCCTCATCTTCTATGGTAAAAATTTTATCTATCTCTACATCTAATAAGACATCACCCTTTTTTCTACCAAAAGCAATTCCTCTCCCCATAACAACAACTTCTTTGCCGTCATCATCCCTTGAGCTTACAACATTATTATTGATAATCCCTTCTATAATCAATGTACTTCTCCCAATATAAAACACCGTCTGCCTGTTTTTGTTGAATAAAAATTCTAAGTAAATTTCCTATTCAATAAAAAAAGCCAAACTTTACAGAATATTAACCTGTCTGTAAAATTTGGTTTTGCCCTTATCGGTAACAATCCGTCAAAATTTATAAAATTATTATACTATAGTATTGTTACATTGTCAATATTGTTATACATATCACCTGTAATAACTTGACATAGCTCATTCCACTGGCAGTCTCCACATATTTCCTCCCTCTTCCCTGCAAGTAAAATATTGTCATACACTGCCTTTTTAAAATCTAAATACGGCAGAACCATCCCATCAGACAGTCCACACCTCTTTAGAACCTCCCTATCATACAACCCCACCTTATCTGCACTTTTACATACTCCACAAGCATTGTGCGGACATTTTGAACAAAGTTCATCCGTACCGACAGAAAGATATACAAGTGGATTCTCCTCAAGAATCGGTATCATCTCCTTCATATGAGCTGTAAATTCTTCGCTGTAGCCTTTACCTTTAAAAAATGCTATACACATCCCATGATGGGGACGGATTTTGTATTTATATTCCATTCATTTATCTATCCTAACATAAAATGTATTTCTTCCAGAACCCTGCTTGCGAACAAGTCCTTCTTCGGTTAATTTCTTTAATGATGCAAGAACTGAAGACCTTCCAATATTCGGACAATGTCTAATTACTTCCGCACTTGTGAATTTTCCGAGCTTTTCTTCTATATATTTTTTAACAATATCATAAGCTAAACTACCTACACCTGTCTCTTTTAATATTCCGGTTCTTTCCTCAAACTCCTTATAACAGGCTAATATAACTTGTAGCATATATCGTATAAAAGGAGTTGAATCATTTTCCCCTTCATGCCATTTATAATCTGATTCCTCAAGTACAGAATAATATCTGTCTTTTGTCTTTTCTATTTGCTTCTCAACACTTATATACTTTCCCACTTCGTATCCATTTTTATATAAAAGCAATAATGTAAGCAATCTACTCATTCTGCCGTTTCCATCATTAAATGGATGAATACACAAAAAATCGCAAATGAATGATGGTATCACAATTAGAGCATCTATTTCCTCGCTTGCCAAGACTTGTTCATAAGCAACACATATATTGTCTATCGCTTCCGGAGTTTCGTGTGGAGATACCGGAGTAAACCTTGTGCTAACACTTCCATCCGGCTGAGTTTCATTTATATAATTTTGTACATTCTTAAATCTTCCTCCATAGGAAACTCCTGATTTTTTAAGCAACTCCTTATGAAGCTGAAGTATATATGAAGAACGAATCGGTATATACTCGTAGCTTTCATGAATTGTATTTAATACATCCCGATATCCCATAATTTCATCTTCATTACGGTTGCGTGGTGTAGTTTTATCCTTAAAGAGCTGTTTCATTCTTGTACTTGTGGTAACTATTCCTTCAATTTTATTTGAAAACTCTGTACTTTGTATCTTTGCAATTTCCACAAGTCTTTCCAGCTCTACCGGCTTTTGTCTTACAAACAACTCCTGCCTACCTTTACATTCATGTATTTTTGCGATAAGATTCATTATATCAGTATCCCAAGTCTTTTTTGCAAGCTTTCTATAATTAAAATCTCTCATGTTATCTCCTTTCGTCCAAATTCATAGTCTTTAATCCAATTATAACAGTTTTTGGACTATATTGCAATTATATCGGACGAATATAATCTACTTTTCAACTCATTAATAAGCAGCTCACCCCAAGACACAACATATATTTCTATTATTACCTTAAGCAAGTTTATTATTACTTCTTAAACTCTTTTAATACATAACAATGTTCCACTTTTCCCACCAGCTTATCCCCTTCAAAATCAAGCTCTATAACATAAGGCATCCAGTCTATAATTCTTAAAAAATCATCACAACCAAAACCCTTATCATAAAAATTAAGTATTGTACTAAGTGCAGTTCCATGTGTACCAACTACAACTTCCTTATCTATATTATCTCTTAAAATCTCAGTCAAGGCTCTCATGTTTCGCTTCTGCACCATAGCAATAGATTCTCCGCCTTCTTCGTGATAATTATGGTCATCCCAGCGTTTCTGAAACATTCCATGATTGTTACCGTTTACTCCTTTTTCACGCTCTCTTAAATCTTCATCTGTTATTATGTCCTTACCAAAAAAATCGGCAGAATCAGCAATCGTATCCATACTTCTTTTATACGGACTGGAATAAAATGCGTCTATATGTTTATCTTTTAAAAATTCAAATACAATGGCTGAGTCTTTTTTCCCCTCTCCCGTAAGCGGTCTTGTTCTGTCATCTTCCCAAGCATGTTCAGGCTGTGCATGGCGCACAAAATAAATTTTTGTCATAATATATCTCCTCGTAATCAACTAGTTTTCTTCTTAATCCAGTTTACCACCAATCTGTTAACTTTTCCATATTTTACGAGTTCTATTCTGTATTTTTCAGAGTTTTTACCCGACACTTTTCAAAACTTTACTGGCTGTTTAATTTATTACACTTTTTCGTTGTAAAAAATGTGATATCAAAACACTTTTTCGTTGTAATTTTTGTTTTAATATAATATACTCTATATATAATTAGTTTTAAACTCTGTTTTGATTTTATATGGAGGTAGGCAATGTATAGGAAATTAATAGAAGAACTTTATAAATGGAAAGATAAAAAGAATCGTAAACCCCTTATTATCGAAGGTGCAAGGCAGGTCGGAAAAACTTGGCTTATGAAAGAATTTGGAGATAAGGCTTATTCAGACTATATCTATATAAATTTTGACTCCAACTCTGTAATGGCAGATTTATTTTCCACTGATTTGAACATCGAACGAATTATAATGGGGATTGAACTTTATTCAGGAAAAAAAGTCAATTCTGCTAATACTCTGCTTATATTCGATGAAATACAGGAGGTACCAAGAGCACTCGCCTCGTTAAAATACTTTTGTGAAAATGCCCCTGAATACCACATTATATGTGCAGGCTCTCTACTTGGAATTGCACTTCATAGTGGAACCTCATTCCCGGTTGGCAAGGTGGATTTTTTGAATCTTTATCCACTTACCTTCAAGGAATTTTTGATAGCTGTTAAAGGTGAACGCTTTGCTAAGCTGCTGGAAACCTCTGATTATTCAATAATTACTTCTTTTAAAGAAACTTATATTGAAACACTTAAACAATATTACTTTGTAGGTGGAATGCCGGAGGCTGTTCAAAATTTTATAGACGAAAAAGATTTTAACGAAGTAAGAAATATCCAAAAAAAAATACTTATGGCCTATGAGCAAGATTTTTCAAAACACGCACCAAATGATATAGTTCCTAAGATAAGAATGATTTGGAACAGCATTCCTTCACAATTGGCAAAAGAAAATAAGAAATTTATCTATGGACTTGTGCGTGAGGGTGGAAGAGCAAAGGACTTTGAAACTGCAATTATGTGGCTTAGCGATTGTGGACTCATTCATAAAATAAGCAGGGTAAATTCAGTCGGAATACCACTAAAGGCCTACGAAGACTTAAAAGCTTTTAAGTTATTCCTTGTGGATATCGGACTTCTTGGCTGTCTAACAGGTCTGTCCAGTCAGACTATTCTTTATAAAAATGAATTATTTACGGAGTTTAAAGGTGCAATTACGGAGCAATATGCCTGCCAACAATTAAAGTCCGTTTCTGACTTAGGACTTTATTATTACACCAACGACAGAGGTTCCTGTGAAATTGATTTTGTTATCGATACAGGCGAACAGGTTATTCCTTTAGAAGTAAAAGCAGAAATTAATCTAAAAGCCAAAAGCCTTAAAACTTATCGTGAAAAATTTAACCCTAAGCTCTCCATCCGTATGTCAATGGCTGACTATAAAGCTGAAGATGGCCTTATCAATCTTCCCCTTTATATGGGAGAAGATATTTTTCATATAGGCAAACTCCCTATATTATCTTAATTTTTTAGTATAATTTTTTTAAATTATTTACCATATATTTGACATAATAAAATATAAAAATAAAAATATTATAACAAGTTAAATATACCGTTAAAACAAGGAGGAAAGCTATGAAAAGTATCAGAAAAATTTTTCTGACTGTATTATCAGTTGTTGCAGTAATTACAGTATTTACAGCTTGTGGAAACAGTAAGGATAAAGAAAAAGCACAAGATTCGGTGAGCAAAGATTTAATTAAAAGCAATGTATCAGATGAAAAAGCAGGAAATGAGGATAATAACTTAAATTCTACAGTAGATGCTGATGTAGCAAGGATAGATAGTTCAAATACTGAAAAATCATCTAAAAATAAAAGTGAAGTGAAAAAGATTCGAATGGTCATGGTAGATGACAGGAAATATAGGGATATGGGCTGTGCTCTAAGTGTATTAAAATGTGGTACAGCAGATGGAGAAATTCGTACAAGCAATGATGAGTCCCCTAAACAAAATGATGAATCAAATTTTGGTACAGGATATAAATATCAGAAAGCAGGTATTAAATATTTATATGTGAAGATAGATAATAAATGGCAAGTTTTTCAAGATGGTGCAATAAGTTCTTTAGTAATACCTGAAGGTGTGGCACATTTTGAGGCGGAAATAATAGAAGGAGATAAGGAAAGAATATTAGTTAAAATTACAGATTTACCAAATGAATTTAACTATATTTTCGGAGATAAAAAGGTAGATGAAATAAAACCTGTACAGATAACTCTTAAAGATTTAGGTGTATCCAATGGTATTAAAAATATAAAAAAAGATAAGTTACCGGGTAAAAGGATACAGGTGTGGTTTAATGGGGAAATAAAGGGTGATAAGTCTGAGATGTCAAATCCTATAGAATTGGGAGAAATATATGATGCAGTATTGGCTGCGGAGGAAAAATAAAGCGATACCGCTACTCTTAGCATTTTCTCCTTAACCAACACTGCCTTCCGGAGAATGAAAAAACAAGAATTTATCTATTGCATAAAAATCCCCAAGACCGATGTTATTATCCAACAAAAGTCTTGGGGCATCTTACTTCTTAATCATCAAATTCGCTTACAATAGCAGATACCGTCTGCTTTGCATCACCATAAATCATAACTGTATTATCCATAGTAAAGAGAGGATTTTCTATACCTGAGAAACCTGTTCCTTTACCACGCTTAAGCACAAATACTGTTCTTGCCTGATGTGCGTTAATAATAGGCATTCCGTAGATAGGACTTGTAGTATCGTCAAGGGCGGCAGGGTTTACTACATCGTTTGCACCTATGACTATTGCCACATCCGTCATAGCCATCTGAGGGTTCATCTCATCTGCTGTTTTAAGCTTCTCATAAGGAATATCAGCCTCTGCAAGAAGTACATTCATGTGTCCCGGCATTCTTCCTGCAACCGGATGAATAGCAAAGTTTACTTCTGCACCGTTATTTTCAAGTTTTTCTGTAAGTTCCTTAACTGCGTGCTGAGCCTGTGCTACTGCCATACCGTAGCCCGGTATAAATACTACATTTTTAGCAGCTTCAAGTATCATGTATGCATCTTCAGTAGAAATAGCCTTCGCCTCTCTGCCATCTCCCTTGCCTGCACTACTGCTGCCTCCGCCAAAACTGCCAAAGAGGAGATTATAAAAACTCCTGTTCATCGCCTTACACATAATAAGTGTAAGTATGAGTCCTGATGTACCTACAAGACAACCCGATACAACAAGTACTGTATTATTTATAGCAAAACCTGCAAATGCAGCCGCAAGTCCTGAGAGAGCATTGAGGAATGAAATAATAACCGGCATATCTCCTCCGCCGATGCACACTACTAAGGTAAGACCGGCTATAAGATAGGTTGCAGTAACTAAAACAATACCATAGAAACCAAGCTCTCTATCTAAAAAGACATACATCACAATGCCGACTATACCTGCTATTACGAGTATTCCGTTCAATAAGTTCTTTGCAGGTATTGTAATCTGTTTCTTAAATAACTTTCCCGAAAGTTTACCCCAAGCAACAATAGAGCCTGTGAATGCAACTGCACCGATTGCTATTGTAAGACCGAGGGTAATATCGGTAAAGGCATCTGTCTTAGACCCATCGGTAGACATATACTGTGCAATAGCTACAAGAAGTGATGAAAGACCTCCAAAACCATTGAAAAGAGCTACAAGTTCAGGCATTCCTGTCATTTCAACCTTTTTAGACCAAATAGCCCCTATAATTCCTCCCACTGCTATTGCCAAAATGATATAAAAATAACCATTTTTTAATATGTCATTATTCCAAGAACCAAGTACATCCTTTTCACACATTACGGTAACGGTTGCAATAAGCATACCGACCGCAGACATAAAATTTCCTTTTCTTGCTGTCTCTGCTTTACCTAACAGCTTGATACCCCTGATAAAGAAGATGCAGGCTATCATATATGAAACCATTATTATGTTATTCATTTAACTCTTTCCTTTCTGCCTCATTATTTCTTTTTCTTAAACATACCAAGCATTCTGTCTGTTACCATGTAACCGCCGATTACATTGATGGTAGCAAATACTATTGCCAAAAATCCCAGTGCTGTACCTATTGGTCCTTCTATGTTTAAGGCTGTCACTGTAATTGCTCCAACTATGGTTATTCCCGAAATGGCATTAGTTCCCGACATTAAAGGAGTGTGGAGCTGTGATGGTACCTTTGCAATAAGCTCAACTCCGAGGAAACCTGCAATTACAAATACGAATATAAGCATTATCATAATCTGTATTTCCTTTCTTTATATAAATCTTTCATGGATGATTTTTCCATTCTGAGTCAAAAGACAGCCCTTCATTATCTCATCATCAAGATTAACTGCCAGTTCATTTTTCTCCTTATCATGGAAATGTGTTAAGAATGCACTTATATTGCCCGAAAGCATAAGAGATGCATCAAATGCCACCTGTCTTTCAAGCATATCACCTGACATAATAGTTACTCCATTTTCAGTAACTACATTTTCAAACAGCTTAGAACCCTCCACATTACCTCCGGTAGATACTGCCATATCTACTACAATAGAGCCCGGCTGCATACGGTCAAGCACATCCTTTTTTATAAGTACAGGTGCTTTTCTGCCAAATACCTTAGCAGTGGTAATAACTACATTTGCTTTCTCACACACCTTAGCCTGTGCTTCCTGCTGCTTAGCTATCTGCTCAGGAGTAAGCTCCTTTGCATATCCCTGCTCAGTCTGTCCCATTTCACCAAGGTCTATCTTCACAAAGTTTGCTCCAAGTGATTTTACCTGCTCTTCTACAACAGGTCTGGTATCAAATGCATCAACCCTTGCTCCAAGACGCTTTGCCGTAGCTATCGCCTGAAGTCCGGCAACTCCTACACCTATGATAAATACCTTGGCAGGAGAAATAGTCCCCGCCGGAGTCATCATCATCGGGAAAATTTTAGGAAGTTTTGCAGCTGCATTAATGACTGCAACATAGCCTGCAAGAGAGGCCTGTGAAGACTGCACATCCATCTTCTGAGCAAGTGTTGTTCTAGGTATCATTTCAAGTGAAACTGCCTGAATGCCACTGCTTGCAAAATTATTCAACAGTTCCTTTTCATTAAAAGGGTCTAAGTAACTTAAATGGAGAGTATCTTTCTTAATCCCCTCTATACTCTCAGGCTTTAATATACGCACTACTATCTCGCTGTCCACATATCCAACTTCATTGCTTGCCACAATCTCAGCTCCTGCCTCTTTGTAAGCCTCATCTGAGAAACCGGATTTAATACCGGCACCACTTACAACCTTAAAAGAAAAACCAAGTCCTATAAGTTTTTTAATATCAGCAGGCACCATAGCCACTCTTGTTTCCAGAGCATCAGCTTCTTTACAAACCAATACCTTCTTCATATATAATGTCCTTTCTAAAATATTATAATTAATGCGGATAGTATATAATAATAAGAGTATGTATTTCAACTTTTTTAGTTCATCAAATTTTATTTCGTTGTAATCTACTAAATTTATAGTTAGTTAAAACTAATTTTTATTCAATTATTTTATGATGTGGGCGTCAAAAATATAAAGGTTTGATACAAGCTTGCTTATAAGATAAGTTATTATCTTCCAGTACCCACATTATTTTAAAAAATTTAAGGTTATTTATAGAAGTTTATGTTTTATTCTAGAGCCTTTTAGTGTATAATATCCCTTGTATTACTATATTGAGGTTAGGAGGTATTATATGTTCCTTAAATTTAATTGCCTGTCCGAAGGAAATACTGAATCAACTGAGATTTGCTCATTCCAAGGAATAAGATTTAATAAAATAGGTTTTGCTGTACTTTCAACAGAACATGTGAGGCATGATTATCTTTTGCCTATGGATATTTCTGCTTATGACAACTTTTTAAGATTATTAGAAAAATCCATTGCGAGTGGAGCTACAATTATTGAAGTAACAGGCGGTAATGTCTACAGAGTTGTAAAAGGTAGTTTTCTTAATGTTAAAGAGGCTAAAACTGCCAATTTCAGTATCAGAGTATCTGACTCTAAGAAGTCATGAATTCCGAACTACAAAGCAGCAGATTAATTTTGCGCACATTAGATGAAAGCTATGCTCCTGCTGTTTGTAATTTTTATAATAAAAATTATGACTGGCTTTCAGCATGGGAACCCAATCTTTCAAAACACTTTCTTTCAATACCGGCGATGGAAAAATTTATGAAGGCTGAATTCAAAAATATGCTCTTAGAAACAAGTTTAAGATATTGGTTTTCTCTAAAAACTTCCCCTAACATACCTATAGGTTCTGTTAATTTTCAGGGCATTAAAAAAGGGGTATTTAAATCTTGTCAAATAGGATATAAAATTGACCGAGATTTTTCCGGAGAAGGGCTTACTACCGAGGCTGTAAGGTGTGCAATTTCACATTTATTTACTGACGAAAAACTTCATAGAATTGAGGCTCTTATCGCAACTGATAACCTAATTTCTATAAAAGTTATTGAAAATTTGGGATTTTCTAAAGAAGGTATCAAAAGAGAATGTGTAAATATCAACGGAAACTGGAAAAACTGTTTTCAGTACTCTTTATTAAATGGAGAATTATAAAAACGGAGTATGTCTTGCACATACTCCGTTTTTTGCTTTTATAAACTAAATTTAGATACTTCACTCTGAAGTTCCATCGCAATATTAGCAAGATTCTCACTAGCCTGTGAAATATCTGCAATAGACTGAACCTGAGTATCCACACTTGCTGATGCCTCTTCTGTTGTAGCCGCATTTTCTTCGGCTATAGCAGATAAGTTTTCAACAACCTTAATCACATTACTGTTTTCCGTTTCAATAGTCTTAGAAGATTCATTAATTTCATTTACAATTACCTTAGAATTTTCTACCGCCTTAGAAATCTCCTCAAACTTATAACTGGTCTCACTAACTTTTTCACTTTGCTCAGTAACCATTTTATTTGAATCTTCCATCATGTTAACCGCAGATTCCGCCTTTATTTTCAATTCATCAATAACAGCTCTGATTTCATTAGTAAATCCTGCACTCTGCTCAGCAAGTTTTCTAATCTCATCAGCAACTACTGCAAAGCCTTTTCCTGCCTCACCTGCTCTTGCTGCTTCTATTGCTGCATTCAGAGCAAGGAGATTAGTCTGGTCAGAAATAGACTGTATCATCTCAGATGCACTTGAAATCTTTTCAGTAGCCATACTGGTTTCATCTATTACACGACTAACCTTAGCTGAAACTTCTTTATTTTCATCCGAAATCTTGATAAGCTCCCTAAGTGTAGCATTACCTTCATTCTTGCATTTATCAATTGTTTCAGTTGCATCAGAAAGCTCATGTAAAGTTTCAATCATTTTACTAAGAAGTGAATTAGCTTTTTCAACCGAACCTGCAGCACTCTGTGTATCCTGCGCTTGACTTGTAGCACCATCAGCTATATTAGTAACTGCTACTGATACATCATTTGCCATATCAGAAGTTGCCTGAGCTGTAGCTGTAAGTTCCTCTGCCGTAGCTGCAGTATTCTGTGCATGAGAATTAATATTTGATACAATCTCAGTAAGATTATTGACCATGAGTCTGATAGATCTGACCATAGCGCCAATTTCATCCGGACTCTCTCTATACTTAGTAAGAATTTCTCTTTCTTCTGATGTATCCAGATTGTAATTAGCAAGCTTTCCAATAGCTTTTTCTATAACCGATATAGGAGTAGAAACATAATACTTTATAAGGAAAAATATTAAAACTGCAATTCCAATTATTGTGATAATATTTAAAAATATATTCAAATACATATTTTTAACTGCATCATGTGTAAAATTTGACATTGAAACTATGGCAGAAAATGCCCAGTTTGTATCTACACCTTCAACATCAACCGGTACAAATATAATTTGGGATTCTTTTCCTGTTGTTATTGATTTTTGTACTTCCAAAGCTTCACTGCCTGATTTAGCAGAATCAAAAAGTGTTTTTAAACCAGCGTTAGATGAAAGTGCATTTTTTAACAATAGCTCTTTATTGGTAGAATGTGCAGCAATGACTCCTGTATCTGAAAGCAATACTGTGAATTTATTCTCACTATTGCCCTCTTCAGCTGCAAACTCATCAGATAAGCCGGTTAGATCTATGTCTACATTTATTGCACCTATTATTTTACCACCAAACTTTATTGGCATACCATAGGTTGTAGCTATATTACCTCTAAGCTCATATGGCTCAAGCATAATAGTTTTACCTGAATTAATTACAGTAGTATACCAATCACTTTTGAAATGATCATCTTCAAAATTTACTTCATTTCCTGTAACATATACAGCAAAGGCTCCACTTTTATTTGCACCTTTGATATTTTTTGCATCTTTACCATCAAATGCATCATGGTCAAAAAATACACCCACACCACTTATATAGCTATTTTCTGAAATTACTGTTTTAAGAGTATCAATTATTACTTTTCTACTTCTTTTTCCTTTTTTATTGTTTTGCATCTCGGCCTTAATTACCGAATCAATACCTACTGCCGCCTGATAAGCTGATGAAAACTGTTTTTCTACTTTACCTGCCAACTTTCTTGTTCCTTCAAGCTCTATACTTCTCCTGTCATTTACATTGGTACTATAGCTGCTAACTGTATCATAAACTGTTTTTATGCCTAATACCACTAGCAATAATATAGCAATAATAAGGCTCAGTTTTACACCAACACTTTTAATACCTTTTGGAGCTGCCTGACTTTGTTTCATTTAATTCATCCTCCCAATATTTTTTCCTTATAATACATATGAGCTAATAAAACAACACACTTATCATCGTAGATTTACTTTATTCTACTATCAGAATCATTAATTTTCAAGCCACTTTATCCTATAAAACTATTTTCCTAATAAGCCTAATTTTACCTGAATTAATCATATCATTTTTATAACTAAACAACAAAAGAAACTCTTATATAGAAAGTAACTTTAGCTTTTATCCGGCTATAGCTTAAACTGAACTTCTATCTCTTCTTTTAATTTCTTCTGCCCTTTAGATGCAACTTTCTTAGTAATATGGAGGGTATAAACTTCGTCTTTTGCATAAGGCTCAAGAGGTTCTATCTGAACTTCATTTCTTGACGAATCATAGCTTATATCCACCTTAAGCATACCCGATGCTGAAGTCACATACATGGTATTGCTATTTACTGTCCTTGGGTCTAATGGAGTATTGAATCTCACCCTCCATACAAAATTACCTGTCTTAAATTTAAGCGACTGCCTTACCGCCATGTCAAGCCCTGATGTGGATTCAATATCAACATAATTTGACATAAGCATTATCCTCCAATTCATATAATTTTACGGCATTATTAAATGTTATTTTTATAACTTCTTCTTTTGAAACACCTAAAAGTCCGGCAATTTCTTCTGCCACATAGTTTATATTACCTGAATCATTCCTGTTTCCTCTATGTGGTACCGGAGCAAGATAAGGTGAATCAGTTTCAAGCACAATGTGTTTAAGTCCTAGTCTCTTGACTGTTTCCTTGGTTTTTTTAGCATTTTTAAATGTGACTACACCACCTATACCAATGTAAAAGCCAAGCTTTACAAACCTCTCTGCCATCTCCGGAGAGTAAGAATAGCAGTGTATCACCCCTTTGTTGTATCCAAATTCTCTGAGCAAATTATAGGTATCTTCTGCTGCATCCCTACTATGTACGACAACCGGTTTATTTAACTCTTTTGCAAGCCTTAGCTGTTCTAAAAACCAATACTTCTGTCTCTGTTTCAAGATGTCATTTTTATCACCGGCCTCTCTTTCAAAATAATCAAGTCCAATCTCACCAATCGCAACTACTTTAGGATTAAGTGCCAAATTCTTAATTATTTCTATGCCCTTCCCTTCAGGTAGTTCTTCAAGACAGCTTATTACATCAGGATGAACTCCCACTACAGCTAAAACCCTCTCAAACTCTTCTGCAAGTCTTACTGAATTTTTGCTGGTTTCTATATCTGCCCCTATATTAGCTATGAAAGAAATATCCGTAGCTAACAGACGGTTTATCAATTCTTTTCTGTCTTCATCATACCATTCATCATCATAATGTGCATGAGTTTCAAATATTTTATATTCCAAATCCGTTCCAACCTCTAATCAATTATATTGTTTGCAAGGACACTCACCTTGAACAGGCTTAAATTTAGCTCCCATTGAGTTCTTGTACTCATCATAACCAAACTTTACATAATTCAGATTCTTATACCCCTCGTCCTTAAGGAGATTAAATGCCATACCTGACCTATTTCCAAAATAACATATAAGATATATCTTATAGTTTTTGCCTGCATATTTATCTAAATAGCTTAACATTCTGACACCGCCATCTGTATAAGGCATATTTATAGATTTATCTATATGTCCGGCTTCGTAATCTTGTTCATCTCTTAAGTCTATCAATAATGTATGTTTATCACCAATTGCCTCGTTTAGCTCATCCACTCCCAAAATAATATTGTAACTTGGCTTTGGTGCGGTCAAAAGAACCGCTGTCACGGTAATTGATGCCAAGGTTGCTATTAGCAAAAATAAAATTATTCCTTTAACAATTTTTTTCTCTTCGTACATTAAACACTTCCTTTATCAAATTATTTTTTGGTAAATACATCACTGAGACAAGCAAATTCTTTTAGCGTAAGTGTTTCCCCTCTTATAAGCGGATTCTGCTTCTTACCTAAAATTTCCTGCATCTTAAGTATAGCTTCTGTAATCTCCTCTTTAGTAAAATCAAGTTCTGACGAATTGGCAATGCCATTTTGCAGCGTTTTTCTCCTCTGTGCAAATGATGCCTTTATCAACTTAAACATCAGTTCTTCATCTTCTACTTCTACTATCGGTGTTTTATGGCACTTAAGATTTACTACTGCACTCCCTACCCCCGGACGGGGCATAAAACAGTTAGGCGGTACAAAGGCTGCCAAATAAGGATTAGCATAATATTGGACAGCAAGTGAAAGCGCTCCGTAGTCCTTACTTCCGGGGCCTGCCTGCATTCTCCTTGCAACCTCCTCCTGCATCATAAGTGTCATATCGGTAACAGGCACTCTTTTTTCAAGCAAGGTCATAATTATAGGCGTAGTTATGTAGTATGGAAGATTGGAAACTACTTTTATAGGTTTTCCTTCATTCTTTTCCTTTACAAGCTCCGCTATGTCTACTTTTAAAATATCTTCATTGATGATTTCCACATTATCATAGGCAGACAGTGTATCCTTTAGTATCTTTATAAGTTTTCTGTCTATCTCTACTGCAACTACCTTTCTTGCTGCCTCACAAAGATACTGGGTTACTGTACCTATGCCGGGGCCTATCTCAAGTACAAGGTCTTCCTTTCCTATATCTGCTGCATCTACTATTTTTTCAAGCACATGAGTATCTATAAGAAAGTTCTGACCAAATTTCTTCTGAAATGTAAAATCATACTTTTTAAGTATCGCTATTGTATTTTGTGGCTGTCCTAAATCTGCCATTAAATCTCCTCTACTTAACGAATTTCTGCTCCACTTGGCATCATATTTTCAGGGGTCATAAGTGAAAGATTGCCCTCTGCATCCTCTGCACAAAGTAACATTCCCTGCGACAGGACTCCTGCAAGTTTAGCCGGCTTAAGGTTGGTAAGCACCATTACTTTTTTCCCAACCATTTCTTCTGCCTTATAATTTTTTCTAATTCCTGAAACTATCTGTAAAGTTTTACTTCCTACCTTAACCTGTGAACAAAGTAACTTCTTTGACTTAGGCACTTCTTCACACTTTATTATCTCTCCCACCTGAAACTGGCATTTCATAAAGTCATCAAACTCTATCTCAGGCTTAGCCTCTAAGTTAATTAGCTCTGTATCTTCCGGTTTAGTTTCTCTTCCAAGCAGTTTATCAAGCGACTCCTTAGCCTCTGTCTCGCTTATTTTTCCTGCTTTAAGCAGATTTTTTATAGCAATTTCTCCTGTCCTTACAAACTCTTCCTTCTGCCTTGCTACTATTTTTTCCGTTTCTGCAAGCACTTCCTTCACATCTTTTCTTGCAAAAAGCATTTCAGGATTCTCCGCCACCTTTGTACCTACTTTTAACAAACCGAATTTATCAAGGTCATCTAATTCTCTGAGTTCAGCGTTAAAGGCCTGTTCTATTTTTTTTGCCGTATTAGGCATAAATGATTCCAAAAGTGATGCACCTATAATTATGCTCTCTGCAAGATTGTACAGCACTGTTTTAAGCCTAGGTAATTTTTCTTCATCTTTTGCAAGTATCCATGGCTCTGTTTCATCTATATATTTGTTACAACGCTTAAACAAGGTAAAGATTTCTGTAATTGCATCTGCCACACGAAGTTCCTTCATTTTATCAACTACCTTATCTTTACAGCTTACAGCTAAGGATTTAAGCTCATTATCTACCACTTCTTCTACAGTTGTAGAATCCATTATTCCGTCAAAGTATTTATTACTCATTGCAACAGTCCTGCTTACAAGGTTTCCAAGAGTATTGGCAAGGTCTGAATTAAAACGCTCTACCATAAGTTCCCAAGTTATAACTCCATCATTTTCGTAAGGCATCTCATGCAATACAAAATAACGAACTGCATCCACCCCAAAAAGATTTGCCATGTCATCTGCGTATATAACATTTCCTTTGGACTTACTCATCTTCTCTCCACCCTGCAAAAGCCAAGGATGACCAAATACCTGTTTAGGAAGAGGTACATCAAGAGCCATAAGAAAAATAGGCCAGTAAATTGTATGGAAACGAATAATATCCTTACCTATAAGATGTAAATCAGCAGGCCAATATTTCTTATATAAATCACCATGGTTTCCATCAGTATCGTATCCAAGACCGGTAGTATAGTTAGTTAGTGCATCAAGCCACACATAAACCACATGGTTTTTATCAAAGTCTACCGGTATGCCCCACTTAAATGAAGTTCTGGATACACATAAATCCTGAAGACCCGGAAGTAAAAAATTATTCATCATTTCATTTTTTCTTGAAACAGGTCTTATAAAATCAGGATTATTATTTATATGCTCTATAAGTCTATTTGCATACTTGCTCATCTTAAAGAAATATGCCTCTTCTTCAGCAGGATGTACCTCCCCATGGCACTCAGGACATTTTCCATCTGTAAGCTGTGAGTTAGTATAAAATGCCTCACACTCAGTACAGTACATTCCCTTATAAGCACCCTTGTAAATATCTCCTTTATCATAAAGTTTCTTAAATATCTTCTGCACCTGTTTTTCATGGTCTTCATCGGTAGTACGGATAAATCTGTCATAAGTAGTGCCGCAAAGATCCCAAAGACGCTTAACCTCTCCTGCTACACTATCTACGAATTCCTTAGGTGTCTGTCCTGCCTCTATTGCCCTTGTTTCTATCTTCTGTCCATGCTCATCTGTCCCTGTCTGAAACCTTACATCATATCCTTCTTTTCTCTTAAATCTTGCAATCGCATCTGCAAGTATAATTTCATAAGTATTTCCAATATGTGGCTTACCCGAAGTATAGGCTATCGCCGTAGTAATATAGTATGGTTTTTTCTCTGACATTTTCTTCTCCTAATTCTTAATATAAGTTTACCATTTAGTCTACTTTCAAGACTTCAATTTGTCAACTATATCAATTTTTTCTCTTCTTTGCCAGCCAGCCACTAAAAGTAATAATATATGCTAAAAATATTATTCCAAATGTAGTACCGACCAGTATAGTTACCTTCTTGTTCCGCTTATGCTCAGTTTCCCTTGTAATTACTGCCCTTACGTTACTTTTATTGCCTGCACTGTCTATAGCCTGAATTTTTATATCGTTTTCTCCTATGCTAAGGTTCTGAGTAAAACTGAAACTACCCTTTTTCACTTCTTTCTTCTGACCGTTCATATTAAGCGTAACATCTTCCGAGCACTCTCCTGTCACATCTATTACATTTTCAGTAGTCACAGCACCATCTATTGCCTTTTCTAAAACTATCTTCGGACTTATGGTATCTACCTGAAGTTCCTTCTTGTAGTTTCTTATATTGCCGTTCTCTCCTGTAATACTTATTTCTATTACAACATATCCCTCCGGCAAAGAGAGGGTATAGGTACGGCTCTCCTCAGAACCGCTTACTTCAACTCCGTCATTCAGTTTAATATCTACCTTACATTTCCCTGCAAAAAGCACATCAATATCTACATCATTATTATTTACTGTCTGACTTTCCGGAAACCTTACCATTGCATTCGGACTGTTTCTTTCCGGCATATTGTAAAGTATAAAATCTCCATTATTACCATTTTGATTAGTATGGGCTACAAAATAAGCTACATTTTCTATCTCCTTAGGCACATCTGTAATATAGCTTGTTTCATCAGTATACTTCTCTGAAATAGTTTCCATAGTATAACCGTTGTAAAGTCTCACCAAATATCTTCCATTTTCAGTACCATTCCAGTTAATCTCAGCCTTATCATCCACATATCTTCCTGAAATTCCTTCTACTAAGGGCTGTTTACCTCTATCTCTCATAAACTCAATACCTGCCAGATACCTGTCTCCGGATACATAGACAGGGAAGTCTATTATTTTCTCAACACTCTTCTTTCCCTTTTTAGATATTATCTTAAAGTAATAATATCCTGAATTTGGCACTCTTACATTTATCTTCTCTTCACCACCTACAGATGTGCTTTTCAGATTTATTTTTGCCCAGTCCACATCAGTTTTTGCAGAAGAATAATATATAGTATGGTTAAGCTTTGCATTCTTATCAACGCCTGTAATACCGAATTTTACCGTTACTATGGCTCCACTGGTTGCCCCTTCCTGAACTTTATCCTGCTCTACCAAAAAAGAGTTCACTTTCAAGGCCTTACCCTTTTGTGGAGAGGCCTCTGTGTGAACTATTTTATCCATCATTATAATTGTTACAAAAAATAAAACCAAGAAAATCAAAAATCTAACATTTCTTTTTTTCATACGCTTACTAAGCCGGAAGTCAGGCACGAAATCCCCTATCCATAGATTCAGCATCTAAGAGTGTTTCATCTAAACTCAAACCTTTTCCATAAGTCATTCCTGCATAAACCTGCTGTGTATTTTCCATAACAGGTTTGGAATTATCAGACTTTGCTACTTCTCTGAAACTGTCTCCAAGTTTTATAATAACCTTTCTTGCGGCCTCTATCTCCTCTTTCTTTCCACTCACCAGTGCAAAGTTAAGACATCTGCTTACATAGATGTAAAGGCTTGCAAGATTTTTGCTTACCTCATAATTCATATCTAAGCTCACAAGCAGTTCTTTCACAAAAGAAACTGCTTGTTTTAATTCATTGCTAAAGCTTTCTTTATCACCGTTTGCCAATGCCTCTTCTGCCAAAGTGAGATTTTCTTCTATTATATCATATATTATTACAATTAGCTCACTTTTATTTGCAGAAGTTACTCTTCTCGTATATATTTTTATCGACTCAGCCTTCAATCAGCCTTCCTCCCTTAGCTTTGTAACAAGGTCAGTATAGTGTTAGGTCTTTCATTTGCCTGTGCAAGTACACTCGTTCCTGCCTGAGAAAGTACCTTCTGCTGCGTATACTCTGTTATCTCTGCTGCCATGTCTGTGTCCATTATTCTGGAAAATGCACTTGTCATATTTTCTGTAGTCTCATCAAGACTTAATATAGTATGTTCGAATCTGTTCTGGTACGCACCAAGTTTTGCCCTTTCAGCCGATACCCTGCTTGTTGCTATATCTACTCTTGATATAGCCCTTTCAGCCTCTTCTCTGGTTCTCAAATTAATTCCTTTAAGTCCAAGAGTCTCACTGTCAATCCTACCTATGCTTACATCAAAGCTGTCACCTGTATTTGCACCTACCTGCATTGTCATATACCCTGCATCTAGCACTGTTAGGTCAACCTCTCCACCTTTATCATTTTCAGTGGTGTAGTCCTTCACTTTAAGCTCCATTTCAAAGCCACCATTGTCTTTAACTATAACCTTATCTCCATCCGTCCTCACTGTTGCAGTTTTACTAAAGCCCTCAGCTAATTCAACAGTCGTATCAGTTCCTCTCTTAGGCTCATTCATCTCCGTAGGAAGTCCCAGTGCTGCTGCAAGATTTGTAGCATTATCCTCGGCTGATTCTAATACAGTACCGTCTTTATCCTTAACCTCTATTCCCTCTACCTTTATATCTATTTTTGCCTTACTTCCATACTGCTTGGATACTAAGAGCAGGCTGGCACCTCCTTCAAATTTTTCATACTCATAACCACCATACAATTCTTTTCCCTCAGCACTAGGACCGCCTCCATTTCCAATAAGGCTAAGACCTGCCCTCTCTGCTCCTTTAATTAGCTTTTCTCTCACTGAGTCAAAGCTTTCGCCTTTATTAATAGTTATTACTTCTCCATTAATAGTAATTTTTCCTGCTATGTTAGAATCCTCTCCAAAGGCACTCTCATCAACTGTACCTCCCTCATACACTGCTTTCTTTGGATCTCCAGTAACATTGAGCTTGTATTTGCCATGTGGCACTACATCTGTAGAACGAAGAACATCCACACCTTCATTCTTAGTAACGGATTTCCTACCAACTTCTCCATTCAAAAGATTTTTTGTATTAAAACCGGTAGTGCCGGATATTCTATCAATCTCATTATTAAGTTCATCTATTTCTTTTTGTATTGCATCCCTGTCTTCACCGGAATAAGTATCATTTGCTGCCTGTACTGCAAGTTCTTTCATTCTTATTAATATGGCACTAACTTCATTAAGAGCCCCTTCTGCCGTCTGAATAACCGAAATTCCATCTGCTGAATTCCTAGATGCTCTTTCAAGAGACTTTATCTGAGTTCTCATTCTCCTTGAAATAGAAAAACCTGCTGCATCATCTGCTGCCGCATTTATCTTATTACCTGACGAGAGACGCTCTGTACTTTGGGAAAGCCTTTTATCTACCCTGCTAAGATTTGTATTTGCCCTAAGAGCTGAAATATTATTATTAATCCTCATTTTACCTTCTTCTCCTAATCTCTTATTTTCAAAGCTTTCAAGACGTATGCTGTTACTGCCTTAGCTGTCTTATATATATCAGAAGTTTTAACGCTATCATAATATATATCGTCTGAATTTGTAATTTGTGAAGTCCCCCCACCTAAATGATATGAAATTTCTCCAACCTCCATATTAATTGCTGCCAAGTTTTTCTTAAGCATTTGCTCATTAAACTTAAGCTCATCAAGACTTTCTCTTGAATCAGTCTTAAAATAACCTGTAATTCTCTCATTTACAATTCTAAATTCTGATGTAACACTGCCCTCATTCGTAGTTAAAATTATAACCGCCTTGCCCTTATCTGCCTCTGCTCTTCCCTTTCTAATAGTAATTGACAAATCTGCAAGCTTATCCTCATCGTAAATAAATGGGATATCATAGGTTTTACTCTCCACCCTTTTAACCGATAATTCAATAGTCTTTTTAACTGCTACAAGTCCATTAAGTTTTTCATATGTAAGTTTCTCATCTTCCATTAGCTTAGTTACTTTTTTACTAAGTGCATCAGTAACAGCCTTTTCATTTTCTGCTGCAAAGCGGTCACTGTCAAATTCATCAATGAACTTAGCTGAAAGATTGTTGACCTTTCTTTTTTCTTCTCTTGACATTTCAGAAACAATCCCTATTAAACTTCTTCGTCCTTTTGAAATATCCATCTGCGCCAAAATGTTCGTAACTGTCATTTCAGCCCTTTCATCTAAAATTTTTTCTACATCTGTAGTCTTAAATTCTTTTGTAACTTCAGCCAGTTTCTCTTCATAATAAGAATGGTCGGTTTCTGATAAACTTTCTTTAATATTCCCTGCAAGCATCTTCATGTAAGCCCTGTCTATCTGACTATCAATCTTGGAACCATCACCTAAAATTTTTGTAAGTTCTCCAAAACTTTCATCAATTTTCTCATCAAAACCTCCTAATTTTCTAGTCCTTACTGCTGAAAGCATATTTCTAAGAGTGAGGCTCTGATTTGCAAGACTTACACTTCCTATCGCTGCATCATCACCTTTTTCAATCTGATTAAGCAGGCGATAAATCCCTATATAAGCCTCTCTTTCAGGTTCACTTACCTCTCCTGCCTTTTCTAGCTTATAGAGATAACGGCTGTAGTTTTCATCGTTTCCAACTATTTTTTCATTCATCTCTTTTGCCGCCTCAAAAAGCTCCTCCATACTCAGGTCAAGCGGATTTAATCCCGACTTTATAAGACCTGCAACTGTAGTCGGCTTAAGCTCTCTTAGTGCACTTTCTGTAAGCGATATCACAAACTTCATCTTAGTTACAGCCTCATAACTTACCTCTGCCTTGTTATATGCTAAAAGCTTTACCGCCTTTCTGTTTGCCTCTGTCAGCTCCAATTTATTTTCTTTTAAAACCTCATCTATATTGCCAAAAGCCTTACTGATACCATCTCCCAAATCAGTCCTAATTTTAGTTTCCCCTTTTTCATAAGCAATACCTGCCTCATGATAGGCTGTAAGGGTAATCTCCTCTTTATAAGCCTTAGATAATGCCCCTATTTTATATTCAGATTCATACTGCTTATTAAGAGCATAGGAGCGAATAGATACTACATTTCTTAAGAGTTCCAGCTGAGCATTGTCAACTTCCAACAATTCCCTACTTTCTGCCTTAACTTTATGCATATACTTAACCTGCTCATCACCGTCCAAAGTTTTAGCCCCTTCAAGCAGAGCCTCGTAATAACTTTTTTCCTCTTTTCTAAGTTGTTCTACAAGTCCTTTAAGGTCTGTTACATCTATTTTTATACCTTTATTTAACATATTTACTGCTGATTCTTCTGTAAGCTTAAGCCTTATTTCTTCCAAATACCTTCGCTGGCTGATTTCTGTAATTGTAACATCGGCAGTACGCCTAAAATAATTCATGACATAGTCTGCCTGTTTATTATTAGCAGTACCAATTACCGCATTTAAAACTTCCTTCCCTTCTACCAACCCTTTTACAAGTCTTTCAGTAAGTTTGTCATCTCCTTTTAAGCTTTCATTTTCATCCTTCAACTCACAAAGACTTAGATACTTGGCTATGTTTTCCGATGTGATTTCCATCTTTTTATTAAATAGCCAGCTTGCCGCCTCAAGATTCTCTTCATCTGCATTTATACCTTTTTTTTCTAAAAATGCTATTACTTGATTTTCAACTTTCTCCCATTCTTTGCTTTGCTCATAATTTTCTACATAACCCATAATATGCTCTGCCTTATATATGTTTGATACTGTTTCCGGCAGATTTTCTTCTATCATATAGCCTATAGCTGACTCTGTTATATTATTCACAATCTCTTTTGTAAATTTTAATGATTCTGAAAGTTTATCTATATTCTCTCTAGTTACAGCCATTCCCGAAGATGCGAGCTGTTTTGCAATTCTTGCATCTTCTACTGATGAATAAGAGATTTCTTTTATTTTTTCTGCATCCTCATCTAATTTTTCTGTCTGTTTTAAAAGATTTTCTTTATCTATCTTCCTATTAGCAACGATATTCTCTATACTCTTTTTAACTAAGTTTGCATCTGAATCTGAGGCAGATACTCCCTCTTCTTCCATCTGTTTCATTACATCCGGAGTCATTGCTTTTGTACTATATTCAATATCATAAACAGCCTTTTTTGCTTTTTCTTTAAAGTTCTGAAGTTCTCTATCTTCCTCTTTTAACTTGCCTGTCGCATCTCCATAAGAAATAACCTTAGTTCTGATATTTTTGTTAAATTCCTCACCAATGCTTATTTTATTGCCAACAGTTTCTTTCTCCTGAATCCCTTCTTTTTCATGAAGTCCTAATTCAAGTATCTTAACCTTATCTTTTAAGCCATTTATCTGCATAAGCACTCCTTTACCAAATTATTATACTTACAAGATATATTTCGGCAAAATTACTGCTTTTGTTAATCACAAAATAATTCACATTTCTATAAAGTTTTTATCTGTCTGAATATTCAAACTAATTTATAATTATAAAAGAAAAAGATAACATTACAAGGCATATAAAAAGGTAATATGCGTGTATTGTTATCTTTCTCTCAAACCATCCCCCGACATTTGATTTAATTTCGCTACAATCAATCTTCCTGCTCTCCTGTCGACATAGTTAGTTTACCATAACTTTGTGCGAATTGTCAATAAATTTAAATAAATTTTTAGAATATTTTGTATATTTCTCTTCTACTCAGAATAAGTCAATACTATTTTCTTCAATAAATCCACAATTTTAAACATAGCATCTACTGATACAAATTCATATTTTCCATGATAATTCATACCACCTGTGCAGATATTAGGGCAAGGCAGTCCCATATATGAGAGTGATGCTCCATCTGTACCACCCCTTATCGGTTCTACTCTCGGCTCTATTCCAAGCTCAATCATGGCTTTCTTTGCATTTTCTACAAGGTGCATATTTGGCTCAACCATTTCCCTCATGTTGTGGTATGAGTCCTCAATCAATACCTCCACTGTCCCTTCACCATATTTTGCATTAAGAAATTCTCCTACTTTTGCAAATAGAGCCTTTTTAGCCTCAAACTTATCTGCATCATGGTCACGAATTATATAGTTTAACTTAGTTTTTTCGGTATTTCCCTCTATCTCCGTAATATGGAAAAATCCCTCGTAGCCCTCAGTACAGTAAGGGTCTTCATATACGGGGAGCATAGTCTGAAATTCCATCGCTATCCTAATCGCATCCTTCATCTTCCATTTTGCAGAACCGGGATGAATAGACACACCATTAACTGTAACCCTACCACTTGCAGCATTAAAATTTTCGTACTCAAGTTCTCCCAGCCTGCCACCGTCAACAGTATAGGCATAGTCTGCACCAAATTTTTCTACATCAAAATATTTTGTGCCATTCCCTACTTCTTCATCAGGGGTAAAACCTATCCTGATTTTTCCATGTTCTATCTCAGGATGCTCTTTAAAATAAGCTACCATGCTCATAATCTCAGCAATTCCTGCCTTGTCATCTGCTCCTAAGAGGGTAGTTCCATCAGTTACTATAAGCCTTTCTCCCTTAAACTCAGGAAGGAAAGGAAAATCACTGACTTTCATAATTACATTTAGAGTCTCATTAAGCACTATGTCCTTGCCATCATAGTTATCTATCTCACGTGGCTTAATATTAGCACCTGACATGGCATCACTTGTATCCATGTGTGCAACAAAACCAAGCACCGGCAAATCTCTTTCTGTTGTAGCCGGCAAAGTTGCAAATACATAGCCATGGTCTAAAAGTTCTACCTCACTAAGCCCCAGCTCCTTAAGCTCTTCTGCCAAAAACTTTGCAAGTTCAAGCTGTTTGGCTGTACTTGGTACTTCCTCAACTCCATCCTTTGACTGTGTATCAAATGATACATATTTTAAGAACCTGTCTTTAACTGTTTTCATGGTATTCTCCTTTTCCTATTACTATTCTAGGGACGCTCAGAATTATAAAATGTCCAGACTCGCTCCGGCATCCGCTTCGCTTCGCCTAATGCGCTCGCTTAGGCATTTATAATTCTAAGCTGTAAATTAAAGTTTAAATGCAAGTAAAATTCCCTTCGCTTTTCGACTAAGGGGATAAAATTATAATACTTTTCGTAATCATTTCCAAAACTAAGCAAATAACATCTTTGTATTTCTCAATAATCAGCCCCGTTTGTAAGTGTGCTCGGAAGCGAATGCGCCCTCTCAGCTCTGAGCTTCCGAGTACCTTACAAAGGTAGGGGCGTGACTTAGTGGGTACAAAGCTGCCTACTTAATTTTATCTCCCTTAGGCAGTTCCCTCTTTGTCCCATAATTCAGGATTAGCATACTTTGCCAGGGAGCCTTTCGCAGCCTCGGTGGTTCTGGTTTTTTTCGGACTTTCTTCAATAAATTCATCCAAAATTGTAATTATCACTTTTTGATTTTTCTTTGCCTGTATCTTTTCCAATGCCTGTACAGTATTGCCATCATAATATCCACTTAGTGTAAGCATAAGCATCTCCTCCTTTTCTTCTATTAATCACTCTCAACAAACAACCTACTTAATTTTATCTCCCTTAGCAGCCCTCTTTTTAAGTTTGAACTTAGCTACCTTATAGCTGTCACCATCAAATTCTACTTCTGTAGTAGCACTGACCTCAACAGCCACGCCTTTCACCTCATCATCTTCGGCAAGACTAATTCCCTTAACTCCTCTGCCGCTTTTCTTCATTTCAACCACTTCATCAAGGAGGTAGGAGAGTCCAAGCTTTTTCTTTGTGAGCATATAAACCCTTAAGTCATGTGAAAGTATCTCTGCAGCACTTAACACCCTTACACTTAGCAGTTCATCTCCCTCTTCAAGCTTAGTTGCAAGCATTACTGAACGGTTTGTGTCAAATTCCACACCCGAAACAAGCTTTACAAAACCTTTCCTAGTAGCAAAGAAAACCATAGACTCAAAAAGCTCTGCAAAAGAGGTATAAAGTATAATCTCCTCCTTGCCAACCTTTGAGATATTGTGTACTAATATTCCCTTGTCCCTAAGCCTTACCTTAGGTATGTCCTTAGCCTTGACCTGATGCATATTTCCGCTTGCTGTAAATATACAAATTCTGTCAGTATTCTTTATCAGGATTTTAGTCGGATACTCGTTAAGAGCCTCTTCATTTGCCTTTGAAATACTGCTTACATCAACGCTCTTAGCATAACCAAAGCGGTCTATCAGTACATATACATCTTCTTCTTTTACTTCTTCCACATAGACCTGCTTCTCCTCATTTAAAAGCTCAGTACGTCTTGGCTTCTCAAAGTTTTTTACATTTGCCTTTAAATCAATCTTTATTACCCTATGAAGTTCTTTTCTATCTGATAATATTTTCTTATATTCTTCAATATTATTTTTAAGGTTTTCTGCCTCTAACGAAAGCTTTAAGACCTCAAGCCCTATAAGTCTGCTAAGCGGCATAGCAAGTATTGCATCAGCTTGTGGCTCGGTAAAGTCAAACCCCTTCGCAGCCTTTTTTGATGCCTCACTCTTAAACTTTATTTCCGCTATATTACCATTTACAAGACAGTCCTTTGCCTGCTTTATAGACTCTGAACCTCTAAGCACCTCTATAATAAGGTCAATTACATCTACAGCCTTAATAAGACCTTCCACAACCTCTGCTCTGGATTTTGCTTTTTCCAGTAAATGTGTATATTCCTTGGTATAAAGCTCTTCTTCAAAGCCCAAAAATTCTTCTAAAATTCCCTTTAGTGAGAATACCTTTGGCTGCTTATCTCTTACTGCAAGCATATTTACTGAATAGGTATCTTCCAAAGGAGTTTTCTTAAATATTCCGTTAAGGAGGTTTTCTACATTTCTTCCCTTCTTAACCTCTACCACTATACGTACATCTGATGAAGATTCATCCCTTACATCTGCAATCTCATCAAACACCTTATCCTTCATAAGGTTTACAAGACTTTCTACAAGCCTAGACTTGTTACCTGTTGAGGTAAAAGGAATTTCAGTTATAACTATATTTTTCTTGCCATATTCACCATCTTCTATTACATACTTGCCTCTTACACGAAGCCTGCCCTCACCGTTTTCGTAAATATTTGCAATCTCGTCTGCATTGGCTATGATACCGCCGGTTGGAAAATCAGGCCCCGGTATATATTTCATCAATTTTTCTGTGGTAAGTTCAGGATTGTCAAGGAGGGCTATTGCTCCCCTTATAATCTCTCCCGGATTGTGTGGAGGTATATTGGTAGCCATACCTACAGCTATTCCTGTAGTTCCGTTTATCAGAAGAAATGGGAGCTTTGCAGGAAGTATAACAGGCTCTTTTTCTCTCTCGTCAAAGTTTGGCACGAAGTCAACAAGATTTCTGTCAAGCCCTGTAAGCAGGTTCATAGCTCCCTTTGAAAGCCTAGCCTCCGTATAACGCATAGCCGCAGCCGAGTCACCATCTATAGAGCCAAAGTTTCCATGTCCGTCAACCAGCGGCACTGACATAGACCATTCCTCAGCCATATGCACAAGGGCATCATAGATAGAAGAGTCACCATGCGGATGATATTTACCCATGGTATCTCCGACTATACGGGCTGATTTTCTATGCTGTTTATCCGGTGCTAACCCCAGTTCATTCATAGCATAAAGTATTCTTCTCTGAACCGGCTTAAGACCATCTCTTACATCAGGCAGGGCTCTTGATATAATTACGCTTACAGAATAATCTCTGTAGGAATTTTTCATTTCCTCAGAGAAATCCTGAATTATAATGTTTTCTTCTGTTACCATACTTTCCACTTCCTATAAATTAGTCCCGATTATCTACAAACTTTTATTATATGTCCACCTTCGCATATTTCGCTTCATTCATAATAAATTCCCGTCTTGGGGGAACTACACTGCTCATAAGCAGACTTGTAACCTCATCTGCTTCAACTGTATCACTTATATCTATCCTCGCAAGCGAACGTGTCTTAGGATCTAAGGTTGTCTCCCAAAGCTGTCCCCCATCCATCTCTCCAAGACCTTTGTAACGCTGTATCTCAAGGATTTTACGATTTTTATTCTTCTTAAATTTTTCAAGTTCATAGTCATTGAAAATATATTTCGACTTCTTTTTCTTTTTTCCTGACTTAGCCTTAGGCTGTTTTTCAGAAGGCTTATCTTCTACTCCAAGCTGAAAGATATCAAGCTGTCCTTCACCAAGCTTTTTCTCTTCTAAGTCTTTGTCTCCGCTCTCCTCATAGTCCACCTTATATAGTGGTGGGAGCCCTCTGTATATTTTACCCTCTTTAATAAGGTCAGGCATAAACCTATAAAAAAATGTAAGCAAAAGAGTACTTATATGAGCACCATCTACGTCAGCATCTGTTAGAATAATAATCTTATCATAGCGAAGCTTACTTATATCAAATTCATCACCTATGCCGCAGCCAAAGGTAGCTATCATTGACTTTATCTCATTATTTACAAGTATCTTCTCAAGTGCCGCCTTCTCTACATTTAAGATTTTACCCCGAAGTGGAAGTACAGCCTGAGTCTTACGGTTTCTGGCTGTCTTAACCGTACCACCTGCCGAATCTCCCTCCACAAGATAAATCTCACATTCTTCTGCATTCTTAGACGAGCAGGATGCAAGCTTACTTTTTACATCAAAGTCATTTAAGCTTTTAAGTACGGCATTTCTTGCCTTATCACTAGCAGTTCTTGCACTGTAGGACTTCTGTGCAAGGTCAAGAATGGACTTAAGCACCTCTATGTTTTTATCAAAATATCTTACGATTTCCTTTGAAACTACTTCTTCTACAGCTGTCTTAGCATCTGTATTGCCAAGTTTAGTTTTGGTCTGTCCTTCAAACTGAGGGTCAGGGTGCTTTATCGAAATGATTGTAACTATACCATTGCGGATATCTTTTCCGTCAAAATTATCGTCCTTGCCCTTAAGATAGCCAAGTTCTCTCGCATACTGGTTCATGACCCTTGTAAGTGCAGTCTTAAAACCTGTTACTAGAGTTCCTCCATCTACTACATTTATACGGTTACAGTAGGCATTTATCTGCTCCGAAAAGCCGTTAGTATATTGAAATGCCACTTCAACCTCTATATCACCCGACTCACCCTCTACATATACCACCTCATCATGAATTACTTCTGTTTCACGATTGATGTATTTTACATAGCTTTTAATTCCGTCTTTTTCTTCGTAGGTCTTTTCTTCACCTGTAATTTCATCCTTAAAGTTTAATTTAAGCCCCTTATTTAAAAAAGCCGTCTCTTTAAGTTTTTTCTTAATTATATCAGCCTTAAATTCAATGGTTTCAAAGATAGTATTATCAGGGTAAAAGGTAACGCTAGTTCCCTTGTCAGACTTTTTACACGTTTTAACCGCAGGGAGTTCGCCTTTAACAAGGGCTGTTACAGGATGTCCGCCGTTTTCATACTCATCCACATAAACATTGCCGTCTCTTCTTATTTCAACTATCATTTTGGTAGAAAGAGCATTTACCACTGATGCACCCACTCCATGAAGTCCACCCGACACCTTATACGCTCCGCCTGAGAACTTGCCTCCTGCATGTAGAACTGTATACACAACTCTTTCTGTCGGTATCTTCTTGGTTGGATGTATGTCTACAGGTACACCTCTTCCATAATCCCTTATAGTGATACTTCCATCTCGCCTAAGAATTATATCTATCTGAGGACAAAAGCCTGCAAGATGCTCATCTATACCATTGTCAAGGATTTCCCATATAAGATGGTGAAGTCCTCTTGTGCCTGTACTTCCTATATACATACCCGGGCGTTTTCTAACCGCCTCAAGTCCTTCTAATATAACTATCTGACTACCGTCATAATTTTCACTCATAAATTATTACACCATCCTAAGTCCTAAATATACTCCTGCTATACTACAAGCTATGGATAAAAAAATATAGCTTCCTGCCGACAAAAACTCTCCCTTATCGATGAGGCTGAAAGCTTCATACGAAAATGTAGAAAATGTGGTTAATCCACCGCAAAAACCTGTTTTTAAGAGCAATAATTTTTCAGGTCTCATACCCGTTTTATCGGCATAAGAAACAACCATACCTATAATTATAGCTCCGATTATATTTGTAATAAGCGTATTTATAGGGTAATTTATTTGTTTAATGGGAATTTCAGACAGCAGATATCTTAAAATAGAACCCAAAAATCCTCCTATACCTACCGCAAGACATTTTATGAACAATTTTCATACCTCCATGCTTGTAATACAAATATATAAGTTATGTTAAAACATAGCAAAATTATTTCATCGACAATTTAGTATAGCAGATTAAATGCCTGTTTGCAAGAAGTTTCGAACATGAGTTCTTTCATTGTGCTTAAAACAAATTATTATGATAATTTAAACTCCATAAGCATAAAATATTACTCTTATATAAATAACCCTTAAAAATTTCATTCTTCGAATGGAAAAACAGGATATTCTCCTCTATAATCTATCTGAAAGTATTTCTCTTTTTCCACATCTATTTTTAATATATTCAATATATGATGTTCCAAAACATTCCCATCAATATAAAAATGTGATTCTCCATCATAATAAATATCATGATATTTGGGGTTATGTGCTATCTCAGAAGTATAGACATGACCTGCTATTATTTTCATTCCATCATTAAATCTTCCAAGTTCAGGAGGGAATTTCCACAGAAACAAGTATTTATCAACATCTCGTTTAAATGTCAAATTTCCTTCGTTTTTCTCATCTAGACCTGCATGGCAAAAAATATTGTTTCCTTCTATATAGTACAACGGAAGATTTTTCATCCAATTTATGTATTTCTTTTCTAAATTCTCATCAAATATATCAGAATAATTTGAACTCTCAATAGGCACACTGCCTCTTATACACATTTCCTCATGATTACCCATTAGAACTATAATCTTATCATTACCATATTCCCTTTGGAGTCTCATAATTTCTTCTAAAACTCCATAGCTGTCAAATCCTCTATGAACATAATCTCCCAGCAATATGAGTTTATTATTCCCAGATAAATCAATGAATTCTAAAGCTTCTTTAAATTCATTAAGGCAACCATGAATATCGCTCATACAATAAATTATTTTCAATTCCATTTCCTTTCTTTATTCTCCTTGCTAATTAAAATCTCCAAGCAAGGAACAAAGGAAGAACTATTTGTACTTTGTATTAGGTTTGAAAATTCACTCTTAATTTCCTTAATCACCCCAAATCCCAAAACATAATACTCATCGTACTTCGCAGACACCTTTGAAATATCATCAAAGTTTTCATAAGAATTATCTTCCTGCAATATCTGAATAGGATCTATTTTTGAAATGTAACTTCTTATATCTTTTAACTTCAGCTTACTAACAAACTTCTCCATAGTTTCTTCCTTTCTTATACCAATATCATTTGATTGTGTCCCCAAGGAATACTTTTTATCCTTCTTTCAATATCCGATAATTGGGTTACAGCTTGTAACCCAATTAAGCAATCATTATAAAAAATATACCAATATCTAATATGTTTTAAGTTTTCGGCTGAAAATACTTTCATATCCGGAAATTCTTTTCTTAAATCACTGCTCAATTCCTCCCCTGTCCTTTCTCCAGCTCTTCCTCATAAGCTCCTGCCTTCCTATTTATATACTTAGTCCTGAACTTGGAATATATAATGTTCTGCTCTGAGTAAAGTCCAAAATAGCCTGACATTATGTAGCTGATGGTAATAGCCAGTAAGAAGTAGATATTACCCTCTTTAAATCCAAATAATTCTGAAATAATAAGCAGAGAGGCTATAGGGCAGTTTGTAACTCCCACAAATAAGGCTGCCATTCCACAGGCTACAGCAAGAGAAGTAGGTAAGCCAAAAATATGGGCAAAGAGATTGCCAAAGGTTGCTCCTATGAAAAGTGAAGGCACTATTTCGCCCCCCTTATATCCGGCACCTATACAAAGTGCAGTAAGGAGCATTTTCATAAGAAAGGCATACCATACAACCTCGCCCTCTACTGCCCTTTCTATCACAGGCATACCTGCTCCGAGAAAATCCTTTGTATCAAGCAAGGTATTTATAACAACGAAAATTGTACCACCTACAAAGATTTGACAATAGCGATTTATATGTAACTTTGAAAATGCTATCCCTGTCCCTTTTAATAGTAAACAGAAAATTATACTTAAAAGTCCACAAATAATAGCAAGAGCAGCTATCTTCCATGCCACTTCAAAATTAACTCCTACATCCGTCACCCTACCAAGATGTTCCTTTTCCAGTCCGTATAAATGGGCTAACCACCTTGCCGTTATAGAAGAAACAAAACAAGGAAACATAGCAGAATACTGTATTATACCTATACTGGCAACTTCCATAGGAAAGAACACTGCTGCTATGGGTGTACCAAAAATAGCAGAAAAAGCAGCACTCATACCACACATAATAATCATGCGTTTTTCTTCTTCGCTTAGCTTAAGCCATTTTATCTTGTTTAAGCTGGCGGCTGCCGCACTACCAAGCTGTAGGGCTGCCCCCTCCCTGCCTACTGAGCCTCCGAAGGCATGAGTTATAATAGTGGAAAGAAAAATTAAAGGTGCCATAACTACCGGCAGTTCTGTTTTTGCCTGTATCGTACTTATTACAAGATTGGTTCCCCTAGACTTATATACTCCTTCAAAATGATATAAAAATACTATAATAAGACCTGCTGCAGGCAAACCGAAAATTATACCGGGATTTGCATTTAAAAGATTATTTGCCTTTCCATCAAGTGCTGAAAATGCCACACTGATGCCTCCTACAAAGAGGCCAACCACTGTGGCAAGAATATACCAGCGAAATAAATTAAAAATATTTACCCTTATCTCTGTTATAATTTTATTCAACTTTTTTACAACCTTTTCATTTAATATTAAGATTATCTAGCCTTAACTTTAAGTGCATATTCTTTTTCACCTGTTGTTCCTTTAAGAACAGTTATTTTCTCATAATTTTCCACCGTAGAATTTTGCAGCACTGCTCCTGATGGAACATAGTAAAACTCTGCAAATCCTGAAGATATATTTTTCTTAATATAAAAATATGAACCTAACGATGAACTTATAATACTTGAACCCGGCATAATAAAAACCTGCCCTGCTCCATTGTCGCTTAATCCCAGTACAGAAAGCACTTCATCATATTTTGTCACCTGCACATTAGATGTATTGGTAAGAATATAAGTAATCATACTCTCCTTTCCAACAACACCCTCTCCTGCTATAGCAAGCGAACCTACACTGCCACCATCTGTTACCTTAGAATCCAATGCATGGCTTGCTGAATTTCCTACTGCCACAGCCCTTATATTAACTGTACCTGTATTTAATCTGGCAGCCCTAAGAGGATAAGTAAGGAAGGTCTCTCCATCTATCGTAATTGGTGATATTGTCTGTATTTTTCCATCTGCCGTATCAAGGGCAAGACCTGTATTGCCGGAAATCACAAGAGAAATTTTACTCTGTGGAATACCGGAATTATAAATACTGTTTCCATAACTATCCTTTGCCCTTACTAGTACATAATAAGAACCCGGTACTGTATTCAATACGGAATTGCCTCCAAAAGAGGTAATTACAGTTCCATTAGCTAAAAATGTACTACTATCCATTACCTTAGAATAGCCTGTAACTGTCCTCTTATATATACCCATAATTTCTATACTTTTAATATAACTTGGGCTTCCAATCTTTATCTGTACTTCCTTACTGAAACTTCCTTCTCCTCCGTATGTTATATTTAACTTTCCCATATATCCCACTGTCTGGTTTGGCTCTAAATCAATTAAGAACTTACCATCTGAGATTAATTTTACAGGCTTATTTCCTTCCCATACTGCACTACATTTACCTGCAAACCTCAAATCACGAGTAACATCATTACCATACTGGTCTAAAAGCTTATACCTTACCTCTGCTTTCATTCCACTGTCGCTCAAGGTTGCTAAAGGTGCTTCATTATTTTCAACTATTATCTCCTTAACTGCAGACCTTGTTGGAATCAGCACCCTATCCTTTATTTCCACACCTATAACATTACTTCGTATTCCATCTGTAGCAGTCCTTCCTGCCTTCACAGCCGCCCTTACATATACCTTAGAAACACCACTTCCTGCTACCATAAACCCTGAAGATGTGATGGTTGCAACAGAAGGCGCTACCTGTACTGTACAAGCCTCATCCGTAAAAATTTCATAGAATATTCCATATGTAGCTTTTCTTCCCGGATTTATCTTCATTTCTTCAGAACCGGCCTTTGCTGTAGCCTTAAACTGTATAATGGAATCTGTAAACATTGTACCGTCAAACTTACCTGTTCCAGCTATTGAAAGACTATCTACTCCACTATTTACCTTAATTTTACATTTAATTGTAACCTGCTTTTTTACTTCCTTATAAGTGAAACTTATAATTGTACTCCCCGGTTTTTTAGCAGTTACTATACCCTCTTTAGACACTGATGCTACATTTTTGTCTGAAGATTTCCATCTTCCATTTATTCCGGAAGTCCTACCCCCTATGCTGTATTCAAGATCCAAATTCTCCTGACCTATAAATACTTCTTTTATCTTTTTTAGTGTTAGCATAGAGCTCGGAGTATACTTGTCATATAAAAATGCTATTGCCGCCTTTGCCTCTTCCTTTGGAGCTATGGCAGTAAAACTCCCAAAAGCAAGAGTTCCTGCAAGGACTAAAGCCCAAAATCTATTTTTCATTTAAATCTCCCTTCAACACATTTATAACTATCTCTGAACTTAACACCTAAATATGTCCGAACTGTGTTAATTTTCTTACCTATTTCCCACTTTTTAACAATTCTCCAATTTCTTCAGGCATAAACTCGTACTTCTTGCCACAGAACTGACAGCATAACTCTACCGGCTTTGCCTCTTCGTAAAGTCCTCTTAGTTCTTTTTCCCCTATACTTAAAAGTACCTGCTCTACTCTTTCTTTATTACAGTCACAAAGGAAAGATGTTTCTACTTTATCAGTTATTTCAATTCCCAAATCTTCAAGAATGAAGGTAAGTATTTCCTCCGGAGTCATATCCTCATCAAGCATCTGTGTCACTGAAGTCACCATAGGAATCTTTTTTTCAATTGCATCTATAGTTTCATCACCGGCACCCGGCATAAGCTGAATAATGAATCCCCCTGCTCTTCTTACACTATAATCTCTGTCTACAAGCACTCCAAGTGCTACTACACTTGGTACTTGTTCACTAGATGCAAAATAGTATGTAAGATCCTCTGCTATTTCTCCTGTAATCAAACTTGTTCTTCCTACATAAGGCTCTTTAAGTCCCAAATCTCTGATGATAGTAAGCTCTCCATTTCCTATTGCCTTGCCTACATCAAGCTTACCTTCTGCTTTAAGTGGAATATCCACCTCAGGGTTAAGTACATATCCCTTTACCCTTGCCTTAGAGTCTGCTGTAACAACTACCCCACCTATAGGCCCATCTCCCTTTATCTGAAGTGTTAGCTTATCTTCCTCTCCCTTCATCATAATGCCCATCATAGACCCGGCTGAAAGCAGCCTCCCTAAGGCTGCTGTTGCCACAGGAAGACTGTCATGATGAAGTCTTGCCTCCTCCACTAAATTTCTAGTTGTACAAGCAAAGGCTCTTACCTCTCCTCCTGCTGCCACCGCTCTTATTACATAATCTTTCATAAATTTACCTATATGTTTTTCCTTCCTGATATTTCTCCCTAGCTATAAAATATAACCTTTCACTATCCTCTTTTGGGGGATTCTTAGAAAATGCATCATACACTGCTATAAACTCCATCCCCGCCTCCTCTAAAGTTTCTTTTATTTCCTCTATAGTATAACCCTTTTGATAGTGAATTTCATCAAATCTTAAAAATCTTCTTTGTTCATCTTCACTATCTTCTAAATAAATGGTCAGATCATACTCATTTATCCTCTCGCTGCTATCATAATAATTGTCCCAAATAAAACTCATATTCTCACGATTCTCTGCTATTGTCTGCTCGCCTAATATCTTTTCATATTTATAAACAGTGTTTAAGTCAAAAATAAATATTCCACCTGTATCAAGATAATTATTAATCAGCTTAAATACTTTTACAAGGTCTTCTTTTTCTAAAATATAATTCATTCCATCGCAGATACAAACAAACGCCCTCACAGTACCATACAAATCCAATTCCCTCATGTCCTGACATAGATATAATATGTCTTCACTATCTTTTTCTAATGCTACCTGGAGCATTTCAGCAGAATTGTCTACTCCTATCATATCATATCCTGCCGCCTTTAGTCTACCGGTTACATTACCTGTACCACACCCTAAGTCTGCTACCAGTCCGCCCTCTACTCCATTTTCTTTAAGCAGTCCCACAAGATAGTCAGTCCACTCATCATAGGGAACATTGTCCATAAATTTATCGTACACCTCTGCAAAACCTGAATATGCTGACATTTTCTTCTCCTCTCCAACTACTTCTAAAGTAAAACTTCTTTCCCCAACCCAAACGAATAAATTATCTTCTCCTTAGGTTTTTTTCCCGTTATCCTCCTTAAGGCTTCTGAATAATTATCAAGCTGTATTCTGTATCTTCTTGCCAATTCCAAAGCTCCCTCTTCACCAAATACTCTGTCCGTTTTATAGTCCATAAGGATTACATCTTCTCCCTCAAAAAACCACGCATCTATGATACCCTGTACCAATACCATCTCCTTTGTATCTCCCACTTCCTCATCAACACCTATTACAAAAGGAGTTTCTCTAAATAACTTGCCGGTAGTAAATGCCGTCTGCATCCGCTTGTATAGACCTGTCTCAAAAAATCTTTTAAAATCTTTTACTTTTATGCTGTTTAATTCTTCCTTTGTTATTTTTTTATCAAACAAAAGGTTCGACAGATATTCACTAAATTCCGACTCTGAATAATTTTTGCTAAAATCCAGTTTGCTAAGAATTGAATGATAAAGTGTTCCTCTTGCCGCTCCCTTTACCTCTTCTTTATCTTCACGCATAAATTCAGGTATATAGCCTTTACTCTCTATATTTTCATATTGAGGTACAATCGGTAAAGTTTCTTCTTCCTCTGCTATATCTAAATGAAGTCTTTTAAGCTCAGAAACTGTTATCTTATTTTTTAAGTCTATTGCTCTTTGATAAGGGTATATATATTCATTTTCACTGTTTATAAAATCACTTACTTCTTTATAAACTACACTGTCAGGAAGATTTGCTATCAGCCTTATATCACTCTCAACCAGTTTTTTCTTCGCCATCCCATCTATTTCTGATTTGACCAAGTCTTTTGCAGTCTTTACTGTAAGTACGAGCCTGCCTTTTTTATGTTCGCCTACAAGAGCAGGCATTGCAATGTCTAAAAGTGAATTTACTTTAGAAAGTGAAATATAGTCCTGCTCATCCACTTCCCAAGTTTTTATCTGTTTATCACTGTCTTTAATGCTTGCAGTTAAAATCAGCTTATCCTCTGCTCTTGTCATAGCTACATATAAAAGCCTTATTTCCTCTGCAATATTTTCAAGTCTTAACTTCCTTGCTAACATCTTCTTTAAAATCGTACTCTTTTTCTCTCTGGTTTCTATATTGAAAAAATCTATTCCAATTCCAACATCAGGATTGATAACAAGAGCCGACCTTGCATCCTGATTATTCATTTTTTTTGCCAGCCCTGATACAAAAACTACAGGGTACTGTAAGCCCTTACTTTTATGAATTGACATAATCCTGACAGCATCTACACCTCCTATGCCTGCCTCTCCAAAATCAACTTCATATTTTTTTAACTTATCTATATATCTTACAAAATGCACTACTCCATGCAAAGAAGTTTCCTCATACGCCTTTGCTTTTGCTACAAGCATATCCAAGTTTGCCCCCCTTGTTTCCCCTGAGGGCATTGCCTTTACATAGCTGTAAAAATTATTCTCTGTAAATAATTTTTTGATAAGTTCATGTACAGGCATAAATATCATCTCAGCCCTTTTTTCATTGAGCCATGTTACAAATCTAATCGCTTTTTCATTTTTTGAATTTACTACCCTTGTCCACAAATCTGCATTGTTATCCACCTCTTTAGTTGAGTCTATACGAAGTACTGCAAGTTCCTCCTCATTAAAGCCTCCTATCGGCGAAAGCAGAACTGTTCCGAGGGGCAAATCCTGATGAGGATTATCGAGAATTTTTAATAAGGCTACCATAACCTGTACTTCCCATGCAGAAAAATACCCCACACTAGACTCACAAACTGCAGGTATTCCCTCAGAAATTAATACTCTTCTAAAACTTTCTGCCCATTCTACATTTGTTCTTAGAAGAATAGCAATGTCACTGTATTTTAACTCCCTTTCTTCTCTAAGACTCTTAATCCGGCCGGCCACCATATATGCCTCAAGCTCAATGTCACTAAATTTTGTAAAATTCTCAGGTACTTCTCCCTCTTCATCAAACAGCAATACCTCTGTTTTATTTTCCTCATTATCAGTCTTCTTGTCATTACCCTTAACCAACTTTGCCGCCTCATTATAGACTATTCCGCCGAGTGCCTCAGTCATTGTCCTTTCAAATACGGCATTTACAGACTCAATTACCTCAGATCCACTCCTAAAATTTTGACGGAGAACAATCCGCCTGTCATTCTCTCCATCTCCATACCTATTATACTTTTCAATAAAAAGTTCAGGCTTTGCTTGGCGAAATTTGTATATACTCTGTTTTACATCTCCAACCATAAAAATATTTGATTTACCATTATCATTTCTTGCAATAGATGTGAGAATTTTTTCCTGTAAAAGATTAGAATCCTGATATTCGTCTATCATTATCTCTGCAAACTGCTCCCTGTAAGACCTAGCTACATCAGACGGTTTTCCTCCCTTTTCTAACAGCACCTTAATTGCAAAATGCGCCCAGTCCGAAATATCTGCTACATTTCTTTTTTTCTTTTCCTCTGCATAAGCCATATCAAAACTTCTTGCAAGCCTTAGTAACTCCTTTAAGACTCTACCTGTTACCTTTCTTGACTCTTCTATTTCATCTATACTTTCTGAAAAAAAATCCTCTCTCAGCTTGTTAAATCCATCCTTATAGCCATCTCTTACTGCCTTGGCAAGTTCTTTTTTCTCATCATCAAGGTCTTTTACTTTCTTCGTAGAAAGCCTGCCAAACTCTATATTTTTAACACATTCAGATAATTCTTCATAATCTTTTGCCTGCATACAACCATTAAATAAGCCTGCATCTTCACTTCCTGTGTCTGCATAGTGAACAGGTCCATAAGGCGAGCAGGCAATACTTACAAATTTCTCTACTTCCTTATGAAACTCTGCTATATTTTTTTTACAATATTCAAATAATTCAGCCTCTAATTCAGAGTTTGTAAACTTCTCATCAGCCTTTGTTAATTCTTTATCAAACCATTCTTCCCTATCAGGCAGACTCATTGAAAATCTATAAACCAATAAAATAAGTTCTTCAAGAATCTTATCTGACTTCCCTCTTACAAAATATTCCACAAAGTTTATAAATTCAGCATCTTTCTTTTCATACTCAGCCTCTAATATTTCTTCAAGTATCTTCTTTCTAATAATTACTCCTTCATTTTCATCCATTGTACGGATACCTGAATCTATGTCCGCCTCCTTAAAGTTCTCCATAACAATCTTTTTACAAAAACTGTCAATGGTACTCATATTAGCCTCTGAAAGCAGGGCAGACTGTTTCATAAGGCGAATAGACAGGGCAGAATTCGGATTTTTTTCTACCTCTTCCTTAAGTCTTACAGCAATGGCATTACCTATTCTCTCTTTCATCTCCCTTGCCGCATCTCTTGTAAAAGTAACTACCAAAAGTTCATCTAAATTAAGTGGACAATTTTCATCCATTATCCTGCTCATTATTCTTTCTATAAGTACAGCCGTCTTTCCTGAGCCTGCAGCAGCAGCTACCAACATATTTCCGCCTCTGTGACTTATTACAGAAAGCTGCTCTTTAGTCCACTTTTTTTCCATTACTTCCCTCCAGCTTATCTTTAAGTTCATCAAAAAACTTATCTTTTTCTATCGGTCTTAGCCTGTTGTAATTATAATCAGGAAGTTTTAAATCAAATCCACAAAGCCCCCTATACTCACAATAAGTACAGCCTTTCTCATTTCCAAGACTATATGGCTTTGGACTTATTTCTCCCTCTAAAATCTTATTTTTGTATTTTTCTATCTCAAATTCCGCATTATCAGTGAGCTTAGTTATCTCCTCACTGCTATATAGCCTTGTGATACTGCTAGGCTCTCCATCCTTTTTGGTTTTCAGCTTTATTACCTTAGAATCAGCCTGAGCTTTAAGCCCTTTTCCATCTGCCATTTCTCGGTCAATAAGACCTATGTGGTAACTTCCACCAAGAGTTATTCCCTCAAGTCTCATCTCCTTTAATATAGCCTCTTCACCCTTTCCAAAATCTATAACAGGGTCATCTACATGAAAATAATATGCCCCAGACGGAATAATTAGATTATTTTTATGCTGCAACTTATTTCCAAGTTCCTTTCTCACATAGTTAAGATAGGTAAAAAGCTGTAAATCAAGCCCATAAAAGGCTCTGTCAAGGTCTAAAGCCTTGTTACCCGACTTATAATCAATTACTCTTATATATTCAACTTTCTTAAAATTTGAATATTCCTTATTTTCTGTAAGCAGTCTTCCATCAGGCAAGTAATCCGAAAGTACCGAGTCTATCCTGTCTATCCTCCCCTTAAAGCCCTTAGTTACAAACTCCTCTTCAATCCCTAACGGCACAAATCCTCCTGCCTTAAACTGTGAGAGTACAGCCCATACTGCCCTTTTAGTAATCCTCTTAAGCCTATCAATTTGATACTTATTTCTAGCTGAGGAATTAAAAATATCATCTCCATACTTAAAAGTTTCTTCAAGGCTCTCTGTCAAAATTTTTCCCTGTACATTCTCTGAAATGGATGCAAAACTCTCACCCTTTTCTATAACCTTTCTTGCGAATCTCTCCAAAGCCTCATGCAATATATTCCCTACATCCATAGGCCTTATTTCAAATTCTTTTCTCTCTTTAAGTCCAAGCCCATGCCTTATAAAATGCGCATAGGCACAAGAACTAAAAAGTTCAAGCCTTGTCACACTTCCCTTTAGCTCTCCATAAAGATTTTTAGCTATCTCCTCCTCCAGTTTATTGCCATGTGCCTTTGAAAGAACCCCACCTATTATCTTATTATATTTATCAAACGGATGACCCTCGTAATATTTAATAAGGGCAACAACAGCCTCATCTTTTATATCTTTTCTTCTTATCGCCTGTAATATAAGTTCCATTCCACCATCTTTACGAATTTCGTCTTTTAATGAAATTCCGTCTGCTCTGTCTTCTATACTTTCATCCTTAAATACCTGCCTCAGTCTTTCCACAAAGTATGATGGTTTTAAAGGTTTTCCCTCCATATCTGAACTGCTGTAAGAAACATAAAGTTTTTTACTAGGCTTTGAAAATAACATATACACATAAAACTGCTCCCTAAAAGCCTTCTCCCTAGCTGTTGGTGCAAGTTCTATATTTATGCCTGCAAGTTTTTCTTTTTCTGCATCTGTTATTATTCCACGAGTCTTAGCACCCTTTGGCATCTTTCCATCGTTAAAGCCGAGACAAAAAAGTACTTTAACATCTTTCAGTCTACTTCTTTCCACATCTCCTACTACTATCCTGTCTTGCCCCTGTGGTATAAATCCTGCCTTTCCCTCTGAAAAACCTGATTCTAAAATAGTTCTAAATTCTTCTATACTAAGCCTTTCATCTCCCAAAAGTTCGTACATTTTTTCAAAAACCGACATTACTATTTTGTAACAGCCTGCATATTCCTTAGCTACTACCATCTTGCCTTTAGCCTCAAAATTCTCACTAAATGCCAACAGCCTTTGTTCACTGCCTGAAACTGCAATAAATTCATATAAAGCCTTTACCAAATCTGCCGTTTTTGCCTGTTTAGATTTGAAAATATCATATAGTGGTGTAAAAGCATCTAAGATACTAATTCTTATACTTTCTGCAACCTTCTCTTCTTCAGTAGGGTCTTCACTTAAAAAACTCTTGCTATATCTTTTATATCCTTTTATACCCTTTGCCAAAATATAATTTTCAAATACATCTATCTCGGCTGTATCCATATTACTAAAACCACTTCTAAGATATCTCATAACTGCATCATAAGAAAACCTATCCTCAATAACTGCAATAGATGCCTTTATATACTCTACAAAAGGATTATCTGAAATTGTTTTCTTACTGTCTAAAAAACAAGGCAAACCCTTTTCTGATAATGCATCAGCTACAAACTCTCCATATTCTTCCAAATCACTTGCAACTATAGCAATATCCTTATACCTTAATCCCTCATCTCTTACCAATGACAGGATAATAGGCACAAGCCTTTCTGCCTCTTCTTTTGGATTTTTACAGACAGTTATATTTACTGCCTCATTCTCAGGTGTAATTACCTCAAGTGGATACCTGAATATGTGCTGTTCTAAATGACTGAGTTCTTTTACCTTGTTATCAAAGTCAGCAATTATAGGCTCTTCAATCCTAAGCCCTCTTTCTATGGCAAGTTTATTTATCCTCTTAATTGTATCCCTACTCATATGGAAAAGTCTAAACTTCTCATCATCTCCACCAAAATAATCCTTTTCAGAAATGGTAAGTGTAAAAAATATGTGTTCCGCCTTTGACATAATGATGTCTATTACCTTAAGCTGAGTCGGTGTAAATCCCGTATATCCATCAAAGCAAATAACAGCATTTTCCAAAAGTTTTGATTTACCCACTTCTTCTGCCAGTACCTCAAGAATCTGCTCTGCTGAAATATATTTTTCTTTTTTATAATCATTAAATGCCCTGTAAATAAGCCCTACATCATGCAATTTAGCTGCTAAGACCTTAGATACCGCCCTTTCTTCAATCTCAGCTAATCTGTCAGGAGTAATACCATACTGCATAAGCTCACTTAAAAGCGACTTCACATCTTCTGTAAACCCCTGCTTGCCAGCAGCATTTTTATAAAACTTCAGCTCTTTCTTAAGATAGAAAAGAAGTTTGCGTACTACCATATTTTTTCCTGTATCTTCAAGTATGAGTCTTTCCTTTATATCAAGTTCATCAAATATCCTGTAAGCAAGACGCATAAAAGAAAGGACATCTATATTCATTATTGCTTTATTCTTACTAAGGTGTACAAGCTCTCTCTGAGTCTGCAAAGTGAACTGTTCAGGCACTATTACAAAATAGTTTTTCTCTAAATTTGTCTCAGCCTGCTCTACTATTGTCTTAAAGCATTTCTCAGATTTTCCCCTCCCTGTTCCTCCTATAATATATTGAACAGCCATATCTTCCTCCAATATTCAACTTTTATCTCATACCAGTATAACATATAGTTAGAACATTAAAAATATCAGATTAAACAAAACTAAGGCTGCCTTCTAACGAAATCATCCGTTATGAAGACAGCCTACGACTTTCTTAAATATAAGTAAGATTCAATGGCTTATGTCCAAAAACCAGCTAAGGTATTAAAGGCAAGATCCTCGTCTTTACCATCAATTTCAATCACAAGCTCATTACTTTTTACAGCCACGAGAGACATAACACCCATTATACTTTTAAGATTAATTCTCTTTTCATCTGCAATAGCATAACTACTACTCTCGAATCTACAAGCTGTCTGAACAAGCTCTGCAACTGCATCAGGTAACATAGCAAAATCTTTGGAAATAGTCAGTTCTTTTGTACGCATTTTTCTCTCCTTACAAAATCTTAAAACCTCTAACGACTGAATTAAAATCCAAATTATTTATATTGAAAATAATTTTATTTAATTTGATTTTAACATGACTTTTCAGAAATTACAAACAAAAAAATATTATAGTCACAATAATCCCCAAACTAAAGCCTGCGAACACTTGTATGTGTGTATGTCCTACAAATTCTTTTAATTTATCTTCGGTACTTAGGTTATTTTTACCCAAGTCTTCAAAAATTTTTAGGAGTTCATTGATGACTTTTGCTTGTTTTCCGGTTTCAAGTCTTACACCACTGGCATCGTGCATTACCACAACTGCCAAAATAAATGCTATTCCAAATATCGGAGAATCAAATCCTGCTACAAGTCCCGACATAAGTGCCACTGCAGTTACAGTCGCACTATGTGAACTAGGCATTCCTCCATCTCCAAACAGTCTCTCAAAATTAAGCTTTTTATTTACAATCCAATACAGCAATAGTTTTAAGCACTGTGCTGCAGTCCAGCTTACAATACCTGCAACAATTATCTTATTTGAAAAAAACTGGGATATATAATCCATAATTTACCTCTAATGTCTTTCCCTTTCAATATTGACAAATTTGGTAAGCTCACTCTTCCAGCCAAGCTCCACTGTGCCAATTGGCCCATTTCTTTGTTTGCCTATAATAATCTCAGTAACTCCCGGCGACTCTGTATCTTTATTATAGTATTCATCCCTATAAATAAACATAACAACATCTGCATCCTGCTCTATCGCTCCAGATTCACGAAGATCCGATAACATAGGCCTCTTATCATCCCTGCTCTCTACCTTTCTTGAAAGCTGCGACAAGGCTATAATAGGTGCATTGATTTCTCTTGCCAAAGCCTTTAACGAGCGAGATATTTCTGAAATTTCTTGTTGTCTGGATTCGGACTTGCCTCCTCCTGTCATAAGCTGTATATAATCAATAATTACAAGTCCCAAATTTTGTTCTAATTTCAGTTTTCTACACTTACTCCTTAGCTCTGTAACTGAAATTCCGGGAGTATCATCTATAATAAGGCTTGTTCCACCTATTATTCTTGCACTATCTATAATCTCCAGCCATTCTTTGTCTGAAAGATCACCGGTTCTAAGCTTTTGTGAATCTACCTTTGAATTCATCGCAAGTATACGCCTTGCAAGCTGCTCTTTAGACATTTCTAAAGAAAAAATTGCAGTTGTCACATTCTTTTTCACTGTAACATACTCCGCTATATTTAGTGCAAAAGCTGTCTTTCCCATAGACGGTCTTGCTGCTATCAAAATTAAGTCTGAATTTTGAAGTCCTGCTGTCTTATAATCAAGGTCAGCAAACCCCGTAGCTATACCTGTAACCCTGCCTCCACTTTTTGAGGCTGCTTCAATACTCTCTATAACCGATATCATTACTGTCTTGATGTCAGCTGCATCTGCGATATGACGCTTTCCTATCAAATCAAAAATCTTCTTTTCTGTATTCTGTAAGATAACATCTAAGGAAGACTCTCCGGCATAACAGCTTAGCGATATTTCATCTGCAGCCTTTATAAGTTTTCTAAACAAGGAATACTTATATACAATTTCAGCATGTGTCGCTATATTGACAGAAGTAGAAACTGCCATAACCGCTTCCCTTAAAATATCCATATCAATACTTCCAAGAGACTTATCCATCTCCTTTATTTTATTTTCTATAGTCAGATAATCAATAGGTTTTCCTTCTTTTTCAAGTGCCACTGCCGCAGAAAATATAATTCCATATCTTTTATCATAAAAGTCATCTGCTTCTAGAATTTCAGCTGCTGTTATTACGGTTTCAGTATCTAAAAGCATTGACCCTATTACTGACTGTTCTGCCGATTTACTGTGAGGTGGGGTTTTCCTAATAAACTCCTCATCTGCCATATTATACCTCTTCTTTTACCTCTACCGTAAGTTCTCCTGTTACCTTAGCATGAAGTTTGACAGCGATTTTATATGTGCCTGCCGCCTTTATTCCCTCACTCACCATTTTTTTCTTGTCTATCTCAAGTCCAAACTGTTTCTTTGCCGCATCTGCAATTTCTTTGGTTGATATCTGTCCAAAAACTTTGCCTTCTTTACCTACCCTTATAGAAAGTCTTACTACCTTATCTTTAAGTTCTTCTGCTATCTTCTGAGCCTCAGCTAAAATCTCAGCCTGTTTCTTCTCCTCATTTAACTTCTGCTGCCTAAGGTCGTTTAAGTTCTTAGGGCTTGCCTCTACTCCTAATTTCTTAGGTATGATGAAATTCCTTGCATAGCCGTCATTTGCCTCTACAAGCTCACCTTTTTTACCAAGATTTTTTACATCCTGTAATAAAATAATTTTCATAATATCCTCCTTTTAATTACAAATCAGTCTTTCATCCATCTATCATAGTATCAAGTATCACTTTTACCATATTCTCAGCCTCTTCGATAGTAACATTTTTAGGCTGTGCCCCTGCTACTGAAAGATGTCCTCCACCTCCCAGCTTTTCCATAAGCACCTGTACATTCAGTTCATCAATAGATCGTGCTGAAATATAAATTTGGTTGTCAATAGGTGTAAATACAAATGAGGCCTTTACATTAGATATACCCATAAGCTCATTGGCAATTTTAGCCCCCAAAATAACCCTATCTTTATCATTTTTACCACCTTCAAGACATCTTGCAAAAGCGAAACATCCTCGGTATATTTCAGCCATACTGGCAACCTTCGCCTTAAGCTTAAACTCCTCCATCTCCGTCCTGAATTCTTTTCTAATCTTAGTTACATCTGCCCCATTTCTTTTTAGAAAGGCAGCTGCTTCAAAAGTCCTCACACCTGTTTTGGTAAGGAAATTATTGGTATCTATCATAATTCCCGAATACATAGCTGCAGCCTCAGTAGAGGTCATCTTCACATCTAAGTCGATATACTGAAGTATTTCAGCTACAAGTTCACAAGATGATGATGCATAAGGCTCTATATAAGATAGGACAGTATCGTTTATAAGGTTTTCTCCCTGCCTGTGATGGTCAAGCAAGACTATTGTATCCACTTTATTTAAAAGTTCCTCACACTCTACAAACTCTCTGTTATTTACATCTACAACTACAAGCATGGTATCCTTATCTACCATTCCAAGTGCTTTTTCACCGGTTACAAAAAGTTCCTCACCATTTTCAGCTGTAGCCTTCATTTTTTCAATAGTCGGTGCTATCGAACTCGAAATATCATTTATTACAATATGGGCTGTTTTATTAAATGTTTTACAGATACGGTATACTCCAATAGCTGCTCCTACAGCATCCGTATCACTGTTTTTATGTCCCATTATAAGCACATTGTCCTTAGCCTCTATAAGTTCGCTTAATGCATGTGCCTTTACCCTAGCCTTGACTCTGGTGTTTTTCTCAGTTCCCTGACTTTTTCCACCAAAATAAACTATACTGTCTTTTTCTTTTATTACAACCTGATCTCCACCTCGTCCAAGTGCCATATCTATAGCAGCCCTTGCAAAGTCGGAGGACTGAGTATAAGACTCTTTTGAAATACCTATTCCAAAGGAGATAGTTACCGGCATATCATTTCCTATGTTTACACTTTTTACCTCATCTAATATTGAAAATTTATCTTTTTCAAGCTTTTCAAGGTACTTATTCTTAAAAATAATTATATATTTATCTTTTTCAAGTTTTTTAGTAATTGCATCTATGCTCTGTGTAAACTTTGTTAATTTTCTCTCAACCAACGCAGATAAAAGTGAGCGTTTCACTTCATCCACATTATCAAGTACCTCCTCATAATTATCTATGTAGAGAAGTCCCATTATCATCTTATTTTCATTATTTTCTTTTAAAAGTGCATTTATCTCAGTTGTATCATAAAAAAATACCGAAATTTTACTTCCCTGATTTTCTGAAATATCTTCACGCATATTTTTTCTAAATACTACCCTATATTCCCTATCATCCTTTATAGCTATTTCTTCTATGTCCTCCTCTCCCAAGCTGCTTAGGGCATTTTCAAAGTGAGGAAAGATTTTCAAAAGCGAATTTCTATCAACATTGTCTGAGTTAGAAATATCATAAAAGGCATTGTTACACCAATGGATATTTCCTCTCTCATCAACTATTGCGTAAGGTACTTCCATCTCGTTAAGCCTTGCCTTTTCTGTCTTTGCAAGCCTCATCGCATACTGAACCAATTCGGTGTTAAAACCAACCTTGCCAAATGTATAAATTACTGTTGCAAAAATAATATATACTAGCAGAAACATAGATATAACAATAGCTGCATCTGCATCAATCATATATACTGCAACATTCATTGCAATCAAAATTGTACATAATACAATAGGCCAGGCAAAATAAAATCTCAGTTTACCTGAAATTTCCTGCTTACTTTGTCTATCAGATTTCATTCTATTATCCTTTCCTACCTACACTCAGAGTGTCTGCTCTTTCCTTTCTATTACATCATAGATTCTCTCAGGCTCTTGCCTTAAAATAATTAAAGCATCTATCCCTTTTGCTAAATATTCCTTAAATATTTACTATAACACAATGAGTGTTTTTTTTCTATATGATTGCAAAGTCAAAATTATAAACTACACCTCATACATCATAAGTGCAGCAGCCACAGCAGCATTTAAGGACTCTACTTTTCCCTGCATCGGTATAAGCACATAGATGTCTGCAAGGTCTGCAATTTCATCGCTAAGCCCCCTGGCCTCATTACCTATAAGTATAGCTGATTTATTGCTATATTCTATACCTTTATAACTATTTTTCCCTCTCAGATGAGTTGCATAAAAACTTATTCCTAACTCCTTTAATAATTTTATTGCTTTTTTCAAATCTTCCACATAACAAAAAGGAAGTCTAAAAATACTCCCCATAGTAGAACGGACTACCTTTGGATTAAATATATCTACGGTACCCTTACTCATAATCACACCTGTCACCCCTGCTGCCTCTGCCGTCCTCATCATAGTGCCAAGATTACCCGGATCTGCCGTATCCTCCAACAAAAGAAATTTTATCTTTCCTGCTTTTTTATATTCTGTCTCTAAAAATCTCCTATCTAAGATGTTATGTTCAGGAGTTTCTACTAAGGCAAGTACTCCCTGAGGATTTACAGTTTCAGACACAGCCTTAAAGACTGCATCCGAAACTACAATTGTAGAACTATCTTCCTTTACATATTTTACGATATTTTCACCGTTCTCTAAAAGTAAGGTATTACTTGATAAATCTTCTGAAATTATCTCCTTATAAAGACTTTCAGATAAAACCATTTCTTTTACCCTACCATATCTCAAAGCCTCACTTACAAGTTTGATACCCTCTACAACAAAAGTTTTGTTTTTCTTTCTTATACTGCCTTTTTCCAAAAGACTGCGAATATATTTTATTTTCTTATTGTCTTTACTGCTAATAATCTCCATAAGGCTTTGTATCCTTTTATCTGATTAACTTCTTATCTCCATACTGCTTATTTATATAATTCACTGCTTCTTCGTTAGTCTCAAAATTCTTGAAAATATTTATAATACTTTCAACTCCATCCTCTACATTCCTTGAAGAGAGAGTTCTCTTTATTATATCATTTGCTTCCACTTCTGATGGAGTAAAAAGCAAATCATCTCTTCTTGTACTTGACTTTGCAAGGTCAATAGCAGGAAAAATTCTCTTTTCCGAAAGTCCCCTATCGAGTACAAGCTCCATATTACCTGTTCCCTTAAACTCCTCAAATACCACATCATCCATCCTGCTTCCTGTATCTACAAGAGCTGTTGCAAGTATGGTAAGGCTTCCTCCTTCACGCATATTTCTTGCAGCTCCAAAAAATCTCTTAGGCATATGAAGAGCTGCAGGGTCGAGACCTCCTGAAAGAGTTCTTCCACTTGGAGCTACTGTGAGATTATATGCTCTTGCAAGTCTTGTTATACTATCTAAAAGAATTATAACATCCTTCTTATATTCAACAAGACGCTTTGCTCTCTCTATTACCATTTCAGCCACACGCTTATGGTTCTCAGGAGCTTCATCGAAGGTAGAATAAATAATTTCAACCTTTTCACCGGTAATAGAGTCCTTCATATCAGTAACTTCCTCCGGTCTTTCGTCTATAAGCAAAAGAATGAGGTGCATCTCAGGATTATTATCTGTAATTGACCTTGCTATCTGCTTTAAAAGAGTAGTTTTACCTGCTTTAGGCTGCGATACTATCATTCCTCTCTGACCCTTTCCGATAGGTGCTATAAGGTCAACCATACGCATAGAAATAGCATTATGTTCCTTCGACTCAAGGCGAATCCTCCTATTAGGGAAGATAGGTGTAAGGTCTTCAAACTTTGGTCTTTCTAAAGATTCTTTAATGTATTTTCCATTTACAGTTCTTATGTAAAGAATAGCAGCAAACTTTTCATTATTGCTCTTTACTCTGGTATTTCCTACTATAATATCTCCGGTTTTAAGGTTAAATCTCCTAATATGTGCAGGAGATACATATACATCATTCTCTCCCGGAAGATAGTTGTCACATCGTACAAATCCAAATCCCTCCGGCATAACCTCTAAAATCCCTGACTTGATTTCACCCGAATCAAGCCCTGCTATATCTCCATTTGTGCCAAGGGCTAAAAACTGCTGTTGGATGCTTAAAGCCATTTCCTTATTACTGGTTATTGCATTTACTGCAGCTATCATGTTCTGTTTTACTTCCTCACTGGTTAAAGAGCGAATAGGACGAGAATTAGACTGCTGTCCCGGATTTTGTATCTGCATCGGATTTTGTTGTACATTGTTGCTCTGAGAATACATCCTTGATGCAGGCTGGATATGTGCAGGCTGTCTCATCTGTGGCTTACTTGCATACTGTACCCCATTCTCCACTCTTGCAGGGCTAGCCTTTTCAGTATAAAGTGTTTTTACCTCAGTTGCTTTCTCAGACCTTTCATCCTGCTTATCCAATTTTTCCAGTATCTCTACCAACTCAGATTTATTAAGCGTAGTGACACTCTTAACCCCTCTTTCTTTCGCCTCTGCACGAAGTTCCACTATTTTCATTGTTTTGTAATCCATTGTACATCTCCTTTAAAATAAATTTACTTTCTATATAATTAGGATGCCGGTGTTAATGAACGAACCTATTTACAACTATTATTGAAAAATTATCGCAAATGTAGACAAAAGCCAAAGATTTTGGTTATAATGATATAGATATCATTTTGCGATATGCATGTCAAAATATAATAAATTCTCTTGCAAGCAAGCCCCAATCGAATTTTTATACTTTTGACACTTGTATCATTTAACTTAAAATTATAAATATTTATCTGGGAGGTCTTAACTCTATGGCAAATACTGCTATGACTTTATATAAACTTATGGTTCTATATATGCTGAATCTTACAGAATATCCTTTGACTAATGCACGAATCTCTGAATTTATGTTACAAAAAGGATATACGAGTTATTTCAACCTTCAGACCGTACTTTCTGAACTTATGGAAACAGGACTTATAAAGTCTGAAAATACAATGAACAGTTCCTTCTTCAAATCTACTGAAGAGGGCAGACATACATTGGATTTGTTAAGCAACGATATAAACCAATCTATTAAAAACGAAATAAAATCCTACTTAAGCGATAACTCTAAGACTATTAAAAGCGACATTGCCGCCACTGCCAATTTTAAGGCAGCCGGAAATGGTGATTTCATTGTTAATCTTACCATAAATGAGTTCCAAAGTAAACTGCTTAGTTTAAGTATGTCTGTTCCGGCAGAAAATATAGCTGAAAAAATCTGTTCAGAGTGGAACAAGAAAAGTGATGATATATACGCACTCCTTTTTAACTCTCTTGTTCTGGATAAATATCCTCAATAATATCCCAAAGCTCCTTAACTCCTGCTTTGGTTTCAGATGAAAAGGGCAGCAACTGTTCCTTAGAAGTCAGATTAAGAGTTTTCATAATAAGTTCCATCTGGCCTTTAATCTGACTTCTCTTAAGCTTATCTATCTTAGTTGCAACTATTATAGGATTTACTCCCTGACTTACTATCCATTCATACATCATAATATCATTTTCAGATGGTTTATGCCTGCTGTCAATTAGTAAAAATACATATTTTAACATCTTTGACTGTCTTAAATATTTCTCAACCATCTTACCCCACTTAGCCTTCACTTCTACTGCTACTTTAGTATAGCCATACCCCGGCAAATCTACAAGATAAAGCTCATCATTTACATTATAATAATTGATAGTCTGTGTCTTTCCGGGCTGAGCAGATACTCTTGCAAGTGCCTTTCTATTCATAAGCGAATTAATCAAGGATGATTTGCCTACATTTGATTTGCCTGCAAAAGCAAATTCCGGATGTGACATTTCAGGAATTTTGCTGGTTACTCCAATTACTTTTTCAAGTTCTACTTTTTTAATTACCATATTTTACCTTTCAAATGCTTTCGAATCACGAATACTGTCTACATAGGTTTCAACGAGTTCTTTTAAGTCTTCGTATGTTTCAAGTTTATTTACCTCACCACGAAGTCTGGTTGAATTGGGATATCCGGCTGTAAACCATGATATATGCTTTCTCATTTCTCTAACTCCTGTATACAACCCCTTATACTCTATCATCCATCTTGCCTGTCTTAGAATCATTGCAAGAAACTCATCAGCATCAGGTGGGGGAAGTATATTTCCTGTTTCAAGATAATGGTTGATACGGTTAAAAATCCAAGGATTTCCTCTTGCACCTCTTGCTATCATAATACCATCACAGCCGGTTTCTTCAAGTATTTTTTTTGCATCAAATTCTGTTACAACATCTCCATTACCTATAATAGGTATACTTACAGCCTTTTTGACAGCTCTTATTATTTCCCAATCAGCTTTTCCATCATAAAACTGTGACCTTGTCCTGCCATGCACAGCTATTGCATCTACACCTGCCTGCTCGGCTATTTTAGCTACCTCTACTGCATTTTTATTTTCTACGGTAAACCCTGCTCTTATCTTAATAGTAACAGGCTTTTTAGAATTTCTTTTCAGACTTTTTATTATAGCTGCAATTTTTTCAGGCTCTTTCATCAGCGCAGAACCCTCTCCATTATTAACTACCTTAGGAACAGGGCAGCCCATGTTTACATCCAGTATATCAAAGTTTCTATCATTTATAGCAGCTGCCATTTCACCCATTATATCAGGGTCTTCTCCAAATATCTGAAGGCTTGTAGGGCGTTCTCTTTCATCTATTGTTATAAGTTCTTCGGTGTTTTTATTTTTATATTTAAATCCCTTGGCACTTACCATCTCTGTATATGTAAGAGCAACTCCATTTTCCTTGCAAAGAACCCTAAACGGTAAATCCGTAACTCCGGCCATAGGGCCTAATACCAGCCTACCATTTAGTTCAACATTTCCTATCTTAAAGCCTTTCATACTTCTCCTTTAACAAACTCATTATAAAATCTTTCAATACTCACTAAAAGTTCTTCCTTTTCTCTCTGAAACTTACTAAGTAACATACCGCTGTGAATTTCATCATAAGAGTAATCGTCATCATTGCTCGCTGTATGAATATAAAGATTTTTATCATCATCAAAAGCCAGTGTAAGTATACCTCCCACCTTTTCTGTAAATAGTACACAGGCAATCTGGAGTTCTTCTTTGATTGCTGTAGGGAGTTTGGCAAATGAGCTGCCTAAGTAGTATTTGTGTAAATATGCGTTGCTTACGCATAGGATTTGTTTTTCGTTCATTGAGGTTCTCCTTAATCTATTTAAATATGTAAAATAATTTCATTTTATCATCAGCTATGGTAACACAAAAAACAATTTACAGTCAAGGAAGAGAAAGGATAGAAAAGAGTTCAAATCAATATGTTCAAAGATTTACCTTTAGCAAAGGCTTTTACAGCCTGTTGCATACCACCGATAGCCATATAGGCACTTAAGGTATTCATTATTTTTCTATGTATCACCTCACCTAAAGACTTTTTCTTTTTGAAATTATCTTCAATTACAGGTATATTTACCTCATCTCAACAAGCCTATAAAAACTCATCAAAGTTCATTAGGTACATCTTTAGCCTATATTCTTCAGATGGAATTAAAATTTCCTTAGCATTTTTGAATAAAAAAATACCTGCCGGATATTACATCAAGCAGGCAACAATTTAACATATCTTATATTGTACTTATGCTAGAACCAAAGCAATAAAAATAACAAATGTTCCAATTATAGATATCACAACAGAATATTTAAATTTTTTATATTTAATCTTTGCAATTCTTGCATTTGATATAATTTCTTCAACATACATTTTTTCCATTGCCGATATATCATCATTCTCAAATTGCACCTGTTTATTTATACCTTCAATATAATCTTTTGCTGAATATTTAGCTATATCATTCCAAAACAAAAAATTATCATTGGAATTATATTCTTCTATTTTCTCATTTATATTTAAGTTCTTTCCTTTAGGATAGAATGAACACAGTGAGATAATTAAAGATATTAAATAAAAAAATGATATAATAGTAGCTATATAAATGTTATCACTTAATTTACTTGTCCAGATTACAACCAAAATTGATATAGCAAATGCAATAATTGCGGCATTTTTAGCTTCTGCAAATTGAAGCCAGTAATTTATTCTTTCTAGATTTTTTTCATAAAAATTAATTTTATCATTACTTATTTTCATTCCCTTTCTCCTTAATTATTTTAAAAGCCTTATACATTGTATCTAGTGCATCTGGTACAAAATCCTGCGCATTAACTTTATCATTATTTTTCAGATCTTCTGCACTTATAAATATGTATTCTGAATGTTTTTTTTCATCCAATCTGACCTCAGTATTTCCAACAATTTTAGCAATAAATATAATCCCTTTATGAATTTCATTATTTTTCTTTATAGTATATACTGCCAACGGAATTGGTTGTTTGTCTTCTTTCCTATTTTCATCAAGTTGAACTTCTATGTCTATACCAAAATCACTTTTATATTCTTCCTTAAGAATTTCTGATATACTTTTGTCATAACTTGCCTTAGCACAACCAAATTCCCAAATTCCAGAAAAAAATTCTTTTGTTGCTCTCTTTACAAGGAATATTTTACCTTCTTCATTATAACAAACTGCAACACAATGTAATTCTAACTTTAAATCTCTTAAATAATCTGTACGATTATCTGATTTATAATCTATTAACATATTTAACTTATCAATCTTATTTTGTATACCCCGTTCTTTAAGTATCTTATTAACTAACTCTTTAATCTTATCTTCACTACATTTATATAATTCTGTAGTCATTAAATCCCCATATATACCATCTTGTACTATAGCATCAAATGGTATACTATCTTCAAAACTACACCCACCATTATGTGAACTATCATAATACCAAATTATAGGATATGGTAGATTATTCCATACGCCCTTAAGTTTTTTATATGTTATCACTCTTATATTCTTCAACATATCATTCTTATTAGACAAAAGATATGCAAGTTCAAAACTAATCGTAAGCCTTCTTGATACTGTCTCCTTGGCTAGCCTAAATCCAGCATCAATATCTGCACCTCTGAATTCACGAAATCTATTGTTAGGACCTTCTTCAAATATTTCAAATATATTTTCAACACTTATCTCTCTTGAGCCTTTTTCAATTTTACTTATATCTGTAACTGCTGCGATCCAAGCACACGCCTTTATTGATATCATGTTTCTATGATCTATTAATTTCTCTTTATCTTCAATTTTATGCCCTTCAAAACATTTACCTTTTTCAATAAAATCAGAGCATTTGACAAGTACCTGATGAATATATGAGATATATTCACCAACCGATTCTTCAGAGGATATATTTGTTATAAAGATTATTTCATCACCAAATACCCTCCAGACTTCCGCTATTTTAATTTTTTCCTTTATTCTATTTTTTACTTCTTTAAGAATTATATCAATTGTATATACCCAATAATTACTTACATTCTTGTATAATGTTGAATTTACTATATCAAACGAAAAAAATAGGAGCACATCATCACAATCCTTATTAAATTCCTGTGTACTGTGCTCACTATCAACATTTTGCTCTGTCTCCTGTTGAACTGTTATATTTTTAAATTTTGCAAGTTCTTTATCTATTCCATCTACCATTGTAAATAACCTAACCACTTTCCCCTATATGATGCAGCATCAATAGACACATTGAAATATTTCGCAACTTTAGCTATATAGACTGTATTTCCAACTGTGTTTTCGTCCATAATTTCCTTATACTTTTCCTTAGGCATAAGGAATGCAGCTGCAAATTCATTGGCCTGTATTTCAATCTCAGAATTTCCTTTTCTATTAAATACCTTATTATCAGACTTTTCCCATAAATCATCATTTATTTTATATCCCATGTGTAAAAATAAATGTCCAAGTTCATGTGCTATGGTGAAATTTTTTCTTTCACTAGTCTGATTAATAGGTATACTTATACTAAAAGAATTGTTCTCTTTTTCTATCCTACCATCTGAAAAAATACCAAGGCTGGAATCCACTTTAACTTTTCCACCTAGCTTTTCTACCTCTTCAACTATATTTGTAATAGGAGATTTTATTTCATAACAATGTAAAATAGCACTTGCCAATTCATTAATTTTACATCTCAATTCATTATTCATACAAAAACCTCCGTTTATCAAGTGTACACATCATATATTAACCTTATTATTTTACTAAAACTTACACAAAATCATTTTATATAGTTAATTTTTCATAACTCTATTTAATAGTACAAGTGTCAAAAGTATAAAAATTCAATCAAGCCTGCTTGCAAGAGAATTTATTATCTTTTGACACCCACATTATTTAATAACATATTATAACTATATTCAAACTGTTGTTCTTTATATATTTTATATAATATCATATTTAACATGTTATGTCAACACGACATTTTTGTGCATTATTTATTATTTATATTATGATACAAGTGTCAAAAGTATAAAAATTCAATCAAGCTTGCTTGCAAGAGAATTCTTCTCCCTAAAAAACTCCCACACCGCTCTTGCTGCTCCTTCATTCATTCCCTCTACTGCCCTTAGCTCATCTTCTGTTGCCTTTTTAATATCATCAAGAGATGCAAAATGCTTCATCAGAGCCTTTCTCCTTACCTTGCCTATACCCTTTATATCATCAAGTACAGAGTGTACCTGATTTTTACCTCGTAAAAGTTTGTGGTATTCTATTGCAAACCTGTGGGTTTCATCCTGTATCCTTGTTATCAGCTTAAACACCTCTCCATGTGTGTCTATCGGCTGTTCAACATTGTTGTAATATATCCCTCTGGTTCTATGGCGGTCATCCTTTACAAGTCCTGCGACAACTATATCTATGCCAAGTTTCTCAAGTACCTTTATGCATATATTTATCTGCCCTCTACCGCCGTCCATTAAGATTATGTCAGGGAAATTTGAAAATTTACCTTCTTTTATTTTTCCTGCCTGCTCTAAAATTTTCAGTTCTTCTTTTTCCTTAAGACCATGCTCAAATCTTCTGGTAAGCACCTCTTCCATAGAGGCATAGTCATTTGAGCCTACTACTCCCTTAATCCTAAACTTCCTGTAATCATTTTTTTTAGGTTTGCCATCTTCAAAAACAACCATAGAGCCAACATTTTCAAATCCGCTTGTGTTTGATATATCGTAGGATTCTATCCTCTTTATGTCATTTTTAATTCCAAGCAATTTTTTAAGTTCCTTGACCGCTCCTATTGTCCTTGCCTGTTCTCTTTTATTTCTTTCACTATCTTGATTAAGTACCATAGCCGCATTCTTATAGGCAAGGTCTGTAAGTCCTGCCTTTTCTCCCCTTTTAGGAACTAAAATATTTACCTTGCTTCCCCTCTTAGTTGCAAGCCACTGTGTTAAAAGTTCCTTTTCTTCAGGTTCATCTGCCAACATCAAATCTTTTGGTATAAATGGAGTCCCCATATAATACTGTTTTATAAAATCAGTGTAAATAGCCCCCTTTACATCATCTCCTACATCGTCAAGTGAAAAATGCTCACGCCCTATAAGCCTGCCTCCCCTTATAAAAAACACCTGCATGACAGCTTCTTTTCCTGCTTTTGCAAGAGCCAGCACATCTCTGTCATCTACATTGTCATTAGAATTTATCTTCTGTCTGTCACTGAACCTTTTCACATGACTTAACATATCTCTATAATTAGCGGCTTCTTCAAATTCAAGTTTTTCGGAAGCCTCCATCATTTTGT
>NZ_JBQMXS010000010.1:0-65785 GCF_052173895.1 Catonella sp.
AGACAGACAGACAGACAGACAGACAGACAGACAGACAGACAGACAGACAGACAGAGGTAATTTAACTTTATCTCAGTTTTGTTTGTGTGTTTTCGTACAATTAAATAAGGATAATCTATGTAAACTAAGGATTGCTTGAGGGCAGAACTCTCAGGCAGTCTTTTTAATTTTTAAATTATCTTGGAGAGGAGGGAAATCCGGAATCACTGAAATGAATTATGTATCAATAAAACAACACAATTAAAGAAAGGTAAGAATATGGGAATTTTAGATAATATGAAAATTATGGATAAGATTAATGGAAGGACAGAGGTAAAGAATGATCCATTAACAATGGCAAAGCAGAGTATAGCTTCGGCAGACGCAGAAATAGGAAAAAATCTTGCAAACCTTGGCAAACTCATCTTTGACTTGGAAGAAAAGGGAAATGAAGAATTAGAAAAGTTAAAAGAGCTAAAACCTGATTATAAAGTTTTAATTGATAAGGTTAACAAGGCTAAAGCCAATAAAGAGGCTTTTTATAAAAATTACTTGCAATTACAGGGGCTTATGGAATGTATTAATTGTAAAAGCCAGATATCTTATGGAAGCATATATTGCAGCAATTGTGGCTGTAAAACTATGGAAGTAGACGAAAGCTTTGTACCTGATTTTGTTTTCTGCACTAACTGTGGTCAGAAAGTAGAAAAAGTAAGTGATTTCTGTACTAATTGTGGAACTAAGATAAATGGAGGGGAATAATTATGAGATGTTTAAAATGTGGAAATGAAATAGTCGATAATGCCAAGTTTTGTGGTAAATGCGGAAATAAGGTCTTGGCAGAAACACAGGAATTTTCTTCTAAAGAGCAGGTTGCAAGTGAGAATCAAAACAGTGAAAAACAGGGGATGAAGCCTAAAAAGATAATAGGTATTGTAGCAATCTTGATAATAGCAGGAACATCTGCTTTGTTATCTGGAATATTTAAGATAAAGAATATGGAAAAAAATGAGGCTATAATTTCTTGTGACCTTGAAGGAAGTAATGCAAAGGTATATGAGTACAATGGCAAACTAAAAGAGCTTAATATGTCAGCAAAGTATAACAGTGTACGGTATATAGGGGAAGAAAGATTTGTAGTGGAAGAAAATGAGATAAGGTTAATTGATATTAATGAGAAGTTAATAAAATCACTTAATTATCAATATGTAGCTTATTTTAGAGAAGGTATGGCGTTAGTAAAAGCAGATGAAAAGTGGGGATATATAGATAAGGAAGGAAAGGAGGTAGTAAGTCCTAAGTATGAAAATGCATGGGACTTTCGTGAAGGTCTGGCGTTAGTAAAAGCAGGTGTAAAGTGGGGATATATAGATAAGGAAGGGAAGGAGGTATTAAGTCCTAAATATGAAGGGGCATATGACTTTAGAGAAGGTCTGCTGGTAGTAGAAGCAGATAGAAAGTATGGATATATAGATAAGGAAGGGAAGGAGGTATTAAGTCCTAAATATGAAGGGGCACATGGCTTTAGCGAAGGTCTGGCGAGAGTAAAAGCAGATGGAAAGTGGGGATATATAGATAAGGAAGGAAAGGAGGTAGTAAGTCCTAAATATGAAAGGGCATATGACTTTTGCGAAGGTATGGCGATAGTAGTAGCAGATGGAAAGTGGGGATATATAGATAAGGAAGGAAAGGAGGTAGTAAGTCCTAAATATGAAGGTGCAGGTGACTTTAGAGAAGGTATGGCGATAGTAAGAGCAGATGGAAAGTATGTATATATAGATAAGGAAGGAAAGGAGGTAGTAAGTCCTAAATATGAAGGGGCATATGACTTTAGAGAAGGTCTGGCGAGAGTAGAAGCAGATGGAAAGTGGGGATATATAGATAAGGAAGGAAAGGAGGTAATAAGTCCGAAGTATGAAGAAAGTAGGTATTTTGGAAAAAATACAGAAAGGTTAATGGTGAGTTTTAGATATGTAGATGAAGATGAAGATGAAGATGAAGGTGAAGGAGAGTTTAGCGACGGTTTGATAGCAGTAATAAAAGATGGTAAAGTCGGAGTTATAAATCAGGAAGGAGAAGTTATAATTCCTACTATATATGATTATATATCTATAACAAGGCGTTAGAGTAACAATATTAAAAAATAAAATACAAAAATTTAGAAAAGAGGAGAAAGATATGCAAAGAAATGAAATAATTAGAAAATGTGATGAAATATTGTCAGTTATAAACGGAATTAATACCGATACTAATAAACATCTATTGGTAAAGAAAGCAGCCGAATCCTTAATGAAAAGAGTAGATAAAATTAAGGAAATATGTAATGTAGAAAAATATAATATCTGCTTTATTGGAAAGGCAGGAATAGGCAAATCGACAGCAATTTCACATCTTTTGGGACTAGTAGATGAAGAAGAGCTAAAAGAGCAGGGAGAGATAGATAAGATTCCTTTACTAAAAACGGCATCGGGTAAGACTACTCTTTGTGCTACAGAGATCAGGATGTTTGACCGAGTTGGAGTAGAGATAGAGATTAAGCCTCTTGAGGAAGAAGAATTTAATAATATAGTAGAAGAATTCTGTAGGAGCATATTGCAAGACAGTAAAACTGAGGAAAAAATTAACTGCCCAAGTGAAGTAAAGAGAGCTATAAGCAATATGGCAGGCTTAAAGTGCAGCAAAAACTGGGATGAAAATAAGGAAGAATATGAAGTATATATAAAAGGGGCACTTGGAAAAGAGATGAATGAGGAGGATAAGCTACAAGACTTATTGGAAGCAGTATTAAAGAAAATAGATTATAAGAACAGAAAGAATATTATATTAAAGAGCGAGGGAGAAACTCTAAAAAGATGGCTTAAGGAAACTTTAGTAGCTATAAATGATGGAAAATCTTCTGATGTACCTTATCCTGATAAGATAATTATAAAATTAAACAGGAAAGAGTTTGGTCTGCCTCTATATATGAATGGGGTATTTGATACAAGAGGATTGGATGGAGAAGTAGCGAGAGAGGATATATCACAGATAATAGATGATATAAATAACTTCTGCATTATTTGTGATGAAATAGCAACTTATGGCAACAGGCTGGCATCAAGCCCGCTTAAAGAAAAATATCCTATTCAGGAAAGAGACTTGAAATACAGGACTATTGTAATGGGACTTGAAAGAGGATATGAACTGGAAAATGTAAATGATGCTTTAGGAAGAGAAAGAGGTAAAGATATAAAGAAAGATGAAGCTATAGATAAGTGGAATTCAGAAAAAGTTGGACTAGATAAGATTAATATGCTCTTCTATAACCCATTATTTGGCTTAAAAAATGATGGGAAGCTAGTTATTGAAAAAAACGGAGACTATGAAGAAGAGAGAGAGAACATATTAAATAATTTAGAGAATTTTATAAAGAATATGTATATAGCTTACAACGAAGAACTGCAGAATATATCAGTCAGCATAAACAGTCTTAAAAATAATAAGCTGGAAGAAATTCATATGCAGCTATTTAAGGAAATGATTGTGGAAGTAGATAACCGGAAAACACAGGTAAATAGCAATTATGACCTGCTATTCTCTGAGCTTAGGAGTAAGATTGTATCCATACATCCATCAACATTAAATGCCTCTGTAAGAAGAAGAGGTAGTTATAATGGTTCTTTTGATGTATATGATGAGGCTGGCATTATATCGATTAAAGAATATGATTCTGCACTTGATCGTATTTATTATTATATTTTGGAGAGAAGTGAATCAATATTTGGCAAAAATGCGGATGATGATTTGTCAAAGGCATTGTTGGAAGGTATAATGCAGAAAATTTATGAACTTTATATGTATTATAGAAAACAGAATGAAGAAGTATATAAGGGTATTCTGCAGGACAATATTAAAAATGATGATATATGGGAAGAACTTAAAGGATATTGGGGTAGTGGAAGAGGTAATTACAGAGGAAGTATAGCAGATAGCTTAGAGGATAGGATAAGATCTAAAAAGGTTGTAGAAAAGATAGCGAGCGAGAAAAATACTTTAAAATTTATTGAAAAACTGGGAGAATTTTTGGAAATATAATACTAGGGGGTTAAAAGATCAATGCCCTTTGATGGAGAGAAATAATTATGAGATGTACAAAATGCGGAAATGAAATAGCAGATAATGCCAAGTTTTGCGGGAAATGCGGAAATAAGGTCTTGGCAGAAGCACAGAAATTTAGTTTTAATCAGCCTGTTATCGGTAATAACCCAAGCAGTGAACAACCGGCTAATTATACTGCTGTAAATAACAGACAGCCAAATATGACCTACAACAAGTCAAACAACAATCAGTATAATCAAAATTACAATGCAGAAAATCAGGTTGCATATAATCAGCTGGTAGCAAAAAAATCAGGTTCTGGCTTTATTAAGCTTGTTATACTGGCGGTTTTTATTGTGGCTTGTTACTTTGGTTATAAGGAAGTAGAAAAACGCTTTTTATTACCGATAGGAAGCTGGAAGTCAGCAGATACACCTATAGAAATGAATTTTCTGGAAGATGGTGAATTACAGATGGGAGCTTATGGAATCTTTGCCGGTAATCTGAAGTGGAAAAAAACTTCGGGTGACAATTATTACATAAGCGGTGAAGTTCCTGAAATATCAGGTTTTTCACTTGGAGAAGTTGGTTGTGAGGCTCATTTTGACTGGAAGAATAAAAAATTAACAGTAAACTTTGGCTTTGGTGAGTTTACTTTTGATAAAGAGGAGTAGAAATACATGTTCTGTAATAAATGTGGCAATGAACTTATAACCGGAGCAAAGTTCTGTGGTAAATGTGGACAAAAAGTTGAGGAAGAGGGAAGTAGCACTCTCTCTGGTGTAGAATCTACCGGTAATTTGCAGAAAATGTCTAAAGTTACAGAAGGAAAAGACAGTATAATCTCTGTTTTGTTAAGTAGGATAAAACAGCGTAAATACTTTGTGTTAGGCGGTTTGGGAATAGTTTTATTTATGGTAGTTTTAATTCCGTTATTTAATCAAAAAGGCAAAGTAGGGGATAGTGAACCATCTAAAATAGAGACAGCTTCGTTGATAGCAACATCTTCGTTAATAATATCATCGGAAACTGATTTGGATTTAAGCGGATCATCTTTAAGTTCTGCGAATGATTCAGAAACTTCCGATGCTGCAAGTGCAGAATTGGAAGACACAGAAGATGAAGATACATATGATTCTGACATAAGCAGCAGCCTTAGTGATGAAGGTGAAGCAGAGGACTCCGGTGCCAGACTTATAGGCAGTGATGAAGGAATAAGCTATGAGGATGAAGAAGAGGAAATAGTGGAAGAGCCTGTAGAGACCTATCAAAAATCATGATTACTTTTTTGATTATTACTATGATCGTTACTGGCCTACTGAAAAAGATGTATCTCCCTTTGTAAATACAGTAAGGTCTTATTTAGGAGGCTGGGGAGTGGATACTGCCCCTACAACAGTGTATACAGAAAGATTAAGGCAGGAACATAATGGCTACACCTATGATTTTTCAGGGACTGATGCCTGGGACAATAGCATAAAGGTACATACCTATTTTGAACTGATAAGTAATGATACCAGAATATCGAGGATAGTTGTATGGACTGAAGATGCAGATAATATAGAAGAGTGAGCTATGAATAGAGTTGTTATGTACATTGATTATATGAATAATTGAAATTAATTAAAAAAAATGCAGGGATACTTATAACTCCAAGGACTTTAGACAGCTAACAGCAGGTGATTAAATTAAATTTCTAATAGTTATATATATTATTTTATAATTTAGAGGGCAGAGGCAGATTGCTTCTGCATTTTTTTGAATTTAAATATAGCCTATTGGTATAAAATATTAAAAGAATAAATTTATGAAAAACAAAAGTGCATAAAAATCAACAAATATTTAAAGGTAAATTTGCATAAAAAGGGTAAATATAATATAATGTACAAGTACGAGATAAAGATTAATAGAATAATTTTACAACAAGAGAGGAAATGACATGAAACTGAAAAAAATAATGGCTTTATCACTGGTTTTTTTATTTGCTTGTCAGTTATTTAGAAATGATGTATGGGCAGATGCCAATACTAAATTAAGTAAGAGTTTACAGCAGTATATGAAAAAGTGGAACTATCCTGATATTGCTTTTTACTATGAAAACTTGGAAAATGGAACTACTTATTATTATAGAAAAAATAAAGGATACTATCCTTGTTGCACAATTAAAGTAAAAGGGATAATGAATTTGTATGATAAGATTAGAAATGGAAAGTATAATGAAAATACTAAGATGACATATATGCCTGCTGACTATCATGGAGGTTCAGGTATTATCATAAAAAAAGGATATAATAAGCAATATACACTTAGTCAGCTGGCGGAATATGCCGTTAGATACAGTGATAATGCAGCCTATATAATGACACAGAAGTATATGGGTAGAAGGCTGTCGTATGTAACAGGTTCAGATGAAAGGTCTGTAAACCCACTTGAGGCGAAAGATTTTTTAAAGAGGCTGTATAGTTTTATACAAAAAAAAGATAAGTACAGCAAAGATTTGAGCAGGTATTTTTCCACAACAATATATAATGATGGTATACCAAAGGGGATTGATAAAGACTATAGAGTATTGCATAAGGCAGGAGATTTGCCAAAGTCAGGATTAAATCATGATATTGCCCTTGTAATGAATGAAAGCCCTTATATATTAAATATTTATACAGGATCTATGGGAGGGTATAGTAAGTCGGATTCTTTTATGGCAGGGCTTGCGAGGATTATTGAGAATGAAAATAGGAGTATTGTTACTAAGGAAGATAAGAAATTAATAGCAAAAGGTAAGAAACTGGACATAATAAAGGGAAAAAGTGATGTAGATATTAAAAGCAAAAAAATTACTGAAAAAGAGTTTGTTACAGCTTTAACGAAGTACATATCTAAAGAATATGGTTATAATGTAAAGAAGAATAACTATATTGACTTAGCCAAAAAACTTGGAATGTTGGATAGGTCTTATTCAGAAAAAGCAATACTTACAAAGGAAAAGGCGGCATATTATATCGAAAAAGCATATATCGGGTTATATAAGGAAATATTTGAAGAATATAAAGATGAAAGTACCCGATTAGATAAAAATTATAAAAAATTTGATACAAAAGAAAAAATTGCTGATCAGACAGAATTTTCAAAAGGATATTATAAGATAGCTATCAAACTTCTTGCAAATAATATAATTCCAGAACCATCGGATAACTATTTTAAACCTAAAATGAAGATGAATATAGTTGACAGTTTTAAAATGATAGATACAATGATAAATGCGTTTAATAATAATTTTTAGGAGGAAGTTGTAAATGTGGGCTTATGAAAAAGTGTTTTATCAGTTTTATCCTATGGGATTTTGTGGTGCACCATTTGAAAATGATGGGAAGTTGGAGCATAGGATACTGAAGGTGATTGATTTCATCCCTCATCTAAAAAAGATGGGCATAGGAGCAGTATATTTTTCGCCAATATTTGAATCAGATACTCATGGCTATAATACAAGAGATTATAGAAAAATAGATGTAAGGCTTGGAACAAATGATGATTTCAAAAAAGTTTGTGAAGAACTTCACAAAGAAGGAATTAAGGTAGTTCTTGATGGAGTATTTAACCATGTAGGAAGAGGTTTCTTTGGTTTTAAGGATGTACTTGAAAAAAGAGAAAATTCTCAGTACAAGGATTGGTTCAACATTAATTTTGGAGGAAACAGTAACTACAATGATGGATTGTGGTATGAAGGTTGGGAAGGTCATTACGATTTGGTTAAGCTAAACCTCAGAAATAGCACAGTTACAGACTATCTTATAGAGAGTGTAAGAGGCTGGGTGAAGGACTTTGATATAGATGGACTTAGACTTGATGTGGCTTATATGGTAGACAGAGATTTCTTAAAGAGGCTAAGATATGAAACCAGTCAGATGAAGTCAGAGTTTTTCCTTGCAGGAGAGATGATAGGTGGAGATTACAACCAGATTATGAATGATGAAATGTGCCACTCAGCTACAAATTATGAGTGTTACAAAGGCATTTATTCAAGTCTGAACAGCTTAAATCTTTTTGAAATAATGCACTCTCTTAACCGTCAGTTTGGGGCGGAGAACTGGACTTTATACAGGGGAAAACATCTTTTAAGTTTCGTAGATAATCATGATGTATCAAGGCTTGCAAGTATCCTTACCGAAGAAAAACATATACCACTTGCTTATGCGATTATGTTTACAATGCCTGGTATACCTATGATTTACTACGGAAGTGAATGGGGCTTTAAGGCAGATAAAAAAGAAGGAGACCCTGCTCTAAGACCTGCATTTGGAAAGCCTGAATATAATGCTCTTACAGAGTATATAACCAAATTGGCAGAGATATATAATGAAAAACCTGCACTTTGGTATGGAAGTTTTAGGGCTTTACAGATTGCAAATAAGCAGTGTGCATTCTTAAGGGAGAAAGATGGAAAACGCATTGTAATGGCAGTGAATTTAGATGGTGGAAATGCAAGGCTTAATTTTCACATTGATGGAGTAAATGGAGGTCTTACTGATTTAATTACAGGCGATAAGGTGGAATTTAATTCAGGAATTGAGATGGAAGGCTTTAGGGCTTATATATTTGAAGTTTAGTTAGAACATATCCTGTATTTGACAAAATGTTCACTCTGACATTTAGTTTAATACAGGATTTTGTGATTAAAAAAAGAAAATAAAAAAAACACTTGCAAATTATTCTCGACTGTGCTATACTACATATCGTTGTCGATGGGCTATCGCCAAGCGGTAAGGCAACGGACTCTGACTCCGTCATCAAAGGTTCGAATCCTTTTAGCCCAGTTGCGATTAAAGCACTCATATGGAGTGCTTTTTTATTTAATTTAATAGGTAATTTATTATATCTTATTTATTAAATAATTGATTTCAAATATAAGTTGAATTAGGGGGGAATATGGCTAAGAATGTAATGACCTATAAAGGACTTCGAGAACTTGAAGAAGAGCTGGAAGACCTTAAAGTAAACTGGAGACGAGATATAGCAGAAAAGATTAAAGAGGCTCGTGAGCAGGGAGATCTTTCAGAAAATGCTGAGTATGATGCTGCAAAGAATGAACAGCGTGATATGGAGGCTAGGATAACAGAATTAGAGGAAATACTTAAAAATGCTGAAGTATTTTCGGAAGAGGATATTGAGAGTGGTGTTGTAAACATTGGCTCAACATTTACACTTTTAGATTTAGAGTATGATGAGGAGTTGGTGTATGAACTTGGTGGCGAGACAGAGGCAAATAGCCTTGGTGGCAAAATTTCAAATGAATCACCAATCGGAAAGGCGATAATCGGAGCTAAAGAGGGTGATGTAGTTGAAATTGATGCTCCGGTAGGGAAACTTAAGTATAAGGTAATCAAGATACATAATAAGGAGAAGAATAGTGGCACAGGAAAATCAGGTAGTTGACACTAATACGTTGGTTGAGGTACGTAAAGAAAAACTTGCCTCTCTTAAAGAGATGGGAAAAGATCCTTTTGTAACAACTAAATTTGATGTGACAAATCATTCAGTAGATATTAGAAATGATTTTGAAAATTTTGAGAATAAGCAGGTTGCAATAGCAGGTAGAATGATGTTTAAACGCATCATGGGTAAGGCAAGTTTTTGTAATCTCTCTGATAGATATGGAAGTATTCAGTGTTATATAACAAGGGATTCAATCGGAGAAGAGGCTTATGCTGAGTTTAAGAAGTATGATGTCGGTGATATTATAGGCATTAAGGGATATGTGTTTAAGACTAAGATGGGTGAGATTTCAGTACATGTTGAAGAGGTTACTCTTCTCACAAAGAGTCTTAGACCTCTTCCTGAGAAGTATCATGGACTTAAGGATACTGAGGCGAGATATCGTCAGAGATATCTTGATCTTATTATGAATCAGGATGTAAGAAGTACATTTGAAAAGAGATCGCAGATACTTAAAGAAATTCGTTCTTTCCTTGCAGAAAAAGACTTTATGGAAGTGGAAACGCCTCTTCTTGTTGAAAATGCTGGAGGAGCGGCTGCAAGACCGTTTTTTACACATTACAATGCCTTAGATGAAGAAAGAAAACTTAGAATATCTCTTGAACTTTATTTGAAACGCCTTATAGTTGGCGGTTTTGAAAGAGTGTTTGAAATAGGCAGAGTATTTAGAAATGAGGGAGTAGATACAAGGCATAACCCTGAATTTACTCTTATGGAGCTTTATCAGGCTTATACAGATTATAACGGCATGATGGATCTTACTGAGGAAATGTTTAGATATCTTGCTGAAAAAGTTTGTGGCAGTGCAGTTATTTCATACAATGGAATAGAACTTGATTTCAGTAAGCCATTTAAGCGCATAACTATGCTTGATGCAGTTAAAGAGTATTCAGGTGTAGACTTTAGTGAAATAACTACAGATGAAGAGGCAAAGGCGATAGCTAAGGAAAAAAATATAGCTTTTGAGCCACATCATAAGAGGGGCGACATTATAAACCTTTTCTTTGAGGAATTTTGTGAGGAAAAAATGATTCAGCCTACCTTTGTGATGGATCATCCTATTGAGATTTCTCCTCTCACAAAGAAAAAACCTGATGCAGAGGATAGGGTAGAGCGTTTTGAACTTTTTATCAATACATGGGAAATGTGTAATGCTTATTCGGAGCTTAATGACCCTATTGATCAGAGAGAGCGTTTTGCAGCTCAGGATGCTCTTGCGGCAGCAGGAGATGAAGAGGCAAACCATACAGATGAGGACTTCCTTAATGCTCTTGAATACGGTATGCCACCAACTGGCGGTATTGGTTATGGTATAGACAGACTTGTAATGCTCCTTACCGATTCTGCATCAATTAGGGATGTATTACTCTTCCCTACCTTAAAGAGTCTTAATCCTGAGAAAAAGACTTCTTCAGATATAACTGTAGCAGATAAGCCTGTTGAGAAGATTGATTTTTCTAAAGTTGAAATAGAGCCTTTGTTTAGTGATACAGTAGATTTTGAGACTTTCAGCAAGTCTGATTTCAGAGCTGTTAAGGTAAAAGACTGTGTAGCAGTACCTAAGAGTAAGAAACTTTTACAGTTCACTCTTGATGATGGTACAGGCACAGACAGAACTATTCTATCTGGAATTCACGCATATTATGAGCCTGAGGATTTAATTGGTAAGACACTTGTTGCAATTACTAATCTTCCACCAAGAGCTATGATGGGAATTGAATCTTGTGGTATGCTCCTTAGTGCTATTCATAGTGAAGAGGGCGAGGAGAGACTTAACCTGCTTATGGTAGATAATAGGATACCTGCAGGAGCTAAGCTGTACTAATATTTGATTTTACATTGTAAATATAATATTAATAATCCCCTGACTTGGAATGAGTCAGGGGATTATTAATTAGTAGTATTTTTTATTATTTTTCATCAAAAAATTCTTCGGCAAGTCTGTCGGCGAAATTTGGGTTGATTTCAGGGAAGTGTTTTATAAGCTCTTCACTCATATAATTAATTTGAATAAGTTCGAGTTCTTCAGGTGAACTGTCTACAGAGCCTAAGTTTGAAAGTACTTCTTCTGTAAACTTTGTTTTCATCCAATCTTTGAACTTATTTCTATCCGCTTTTTCTTTTTCAACCTTAGCGAGCATATCCTTTTTACTTCTAATAACCATAATTCCATATATTATAAAACCTAGAAAGAGGGCAAGTGAAACACCTTTTTGCATAAAGCCTTGCATAATGTGCAAAACACCTGTCAAGTTAAGTAATGTAAATATAGCACCCACTATACCAATTCCAAGAAAAGACCAAGCTGTAGACATATTTTCTTGAAAAGAATCTTCGGCGTTAGTATACACATAAGTATTACGAGCAATTTCAACATTTTTTGCTTTTTCAAGACTTTCATTATACCCTATAGGGCTTTCATTTACATATATTTTGTCAAATTCACCAATATTATTTTCTTTTTCAGTCATTTTAAACTCCCATATCATTTTTTAAATTTGTTTTAACATTTAATTCAAACTTTAATGAAGTTATTGTACCAAATAAAATAATATATATCCAGCAAAAAAGATGAAATTTTTAATGAAATTTGATATAATGATAAATGGAGGCGAATATGTATAGAATAATTTCGACAAAGTTAAAAGGTAGATTGGTTTCTGCACTTACAGATGATTTTGATATAAAAGAATTTAAAATATCGGAAGAAACGGATAATAAGGTATCTTTCAATATTGGAGATATAATAATTGGCAGGGTAGAGAATATAGTGAAAAATATTAATGCCTGCTTTGTGGAAATTTTTCCGGGGATACAGGCATATCTACCACTTAGCGATGACATAAAGATAATATATGCAAATGGTAAGCCGGGCGGTACTCCGGTGATGGATGACTTGATTTTGGTGCAGATTGCAAAATTGCCTACTAAAACTAAGTCATATTCGGTTACAGCAGATTTTACCTTTATAGGAAAGTATGCAGTGCTTAAGACTAATATGAATAGAGTACACCTTTCTTCAAAGTTTAAAGAGGCAGAGAATTTTGGAGAGATAAAATCAAGGTTTATGCCTCTAGGAGAAAAATTTGTAAGGGAAACGGGTTCGGGTGTAATTATTAGAAAATCAGCAATTAATCTATCTGATAAAGAGCTTGAGGATAGCCTTTATGATATATATGTGAAATTTATTTCTATTATTAATCGTGGAAAACATGGAGTTAAATATGAGAGGATATTCAAAGAACTTCCGGAGCACCTGAGTCTTATAAGAGATAATTGTATTAATATTGAAAAGATAATGACGGATGACAAGGAAACTTATGAGGAGTATAAGGGATACTTGAGGGAATTTTCAGAAGATGATATTAATAAACTGTTTTTCTACAATGATGAAATGATGAGCCTTTCAGCACTTTATTCGATTGGAACAAATCTTGACAAGGCAATGGGTAAAAAGATTTGGCTAAGGTCAGGAGCATATATAATAATTGAATATACTGAAGCCCTTACAATCATAGATGTGAATTCGGGTAAGGCAATTGCAGGTAAGACTACAAGTGTAGAAACATTTATGAAAATAAATCTTGAGGCAGCACGAGAAATAGCTGACCAGCTGCGACTAAGAAATGTTTCAGGAATTGTATTGGTTGATTTTATAGAAATACCTAAGTCAAAAGAAAAAGAGCTTATAAATGCAATGGAGGCTTTTTTGAAAGAAGATAGCATAAAGGCAGATGTAGTAGATATAACAAAGCTGGGACTTATGGAAATTACTAGAAGAAGAACCGGAAGACCGATTCATGAAATCCTAATTGATAATAGATAAGAAATATGTTAGGTTATTAAGAGAAATCATAAGCACTTTAAGTTAGAGTTTGTGTAATATATAAATAAATTTATTTTAGAAAGAGGTATGTATATGTCAAATCCGGAAATAACAATTGAGATGGAAAGTGGTAAAAAAATAGTGGCTGAGCTTTATCCTGAAATAGCTCCAAATACAGTGAATAATTTTATTTCGCTTATAAAAAAAGGATATTATGACGGGCTTATTTTTCATAGGGTGATTAGAGGTTTTATGATACAGGGCGGCTGTCCTGACGGAACAGGAATGGGCGGCCCAGGCTACGATATTAAGGGAGAATTTGCTCAGAATGGATTTAAAAATGACTTAAAACATGATAAGGGAGTGCTTTCTATGGCAAGGGCTATGCATCCGGATTCAGCAGGTTCTCAGTTTTTTATTATGCATGAGAAATCACCTCACTTAGACGGAGCATACGCAGCCTTTGGTAAGGTTATCGTGGGTATGGATGTAGTAAATGAAATAGCAGGAACAAAGACTGACTTTGAGGACAGGCCGAAAGAAGAACAAAGAATAGCAAAAGTAACCGTAGATACTAAGGGAGAAGAATACCCTGAACCGGAAAAGATGTGATAGTATGGACTGTGGTGAATTTCAAAAAAGTATCCAGCCTTTTATATATGGACAGCTCAGCATGTGTAAGAAAGAAGAGATGGTTGAGCATCTTTTGTCGTGTAAAGAATGTAATGATGAACTTGAAATTTACTATACGATAATTAATTGTTTGAAGGAAATTGAAGGTAAGATAGAAACTTCAGATAATTATCATGGGGAATATACAGAGTTTATAGAAAAAACAAAGAATGACATTAGAAAGTATAAAAATAATATGCTGAAACGCAGAATTGCTTTTCCGGGAGTTGTCGGAGCGGCAATGCTATTGACAGGAGTAAACATAAAAACAGAAACCGATGTAAAAATAGCAGAAGTAAAGGAAAGCAAGACTTTAATAAACAATGACCTCAGTATGAGGTTTAGGTTCAGTGATAGCAAGGTTTTGCCGGATATTTTTATGGATATGGATGAATTAGCTAGAGAAATAGGACTTAGGAGAAGACTGTATGAAAAATGATTATCTTTTATTAATAGATGGTTCAAGTCTTTTATCTACTCAGTTTTTCGGCAGCCTTCCGAGACAAATTTTGTTTGCAAAGACTATAGAAGAGAAAGAAAAATTTTTTGATAAAATTCTTCAGACCAGTGATGGCTTTTATACAAATGGAGTATTTGGTTTTGTAAAATATCTGCTTAAGATTATAAGAGAACAAAAGCCTAGTCATTTAGCTATAGCTTGGGATTTGAGCAGAAATACATTTAGGAGAGAACTATATCCTGAATATAAAGGAAATAGAGGAGAAACAATGGCACCGCTCTCAGACCAGTTTGCTATCTGTCAGGCGGTAGTTGAAGCCTTTGGTATAACGCAGTTTATGTCCGGAACTTACGAGGCAGATGATTTTTGTGGTACGCTGGCTGCGAGATTTAAGGCTGAAATCCCGGTTTGTATTATGACAAAAGACAATGATTATCTCCAACTTATAGACGATAGGACTAAACTTTGGCTTATGCATAGCTCTGCGGAAAAGACTGATGAATTATATAAGAAATATGGGATAGATAAGTCAGGTATAAATGCTCCTGACAGGTGTTTTGTCTATGATAGGGAACTTGTAAAGAAAGAATTTGGAGTAGAACCTGAAAATGTGAACTCTCTAAAAGGTATTATGGGAGATGTTTCAGATAATATAAAGGGAGTGCCGGGTGTAGGCGAAACAACGGCTAGGTTACTTATAGGTAAATACCATACTGTAGATGAAATTTATAAGCTAATTAATGGAAAAGATAAGAAGGAATTAGATGAGATTAAGAAGATTTGGAAGGAAGAACTGGGAATAAACCGTTCTCCGATTTCGTATCTTATAAAGACTTCCGAAACTGAACTGGTGGGAGAGAAGTCTGCTAGACTTTCAGAAATGCTTGCTACCATTAAAACAGATATAGATACTACAGGAGTAGAATTGTCTGATTTAAGGACAAACATTGACTTTGAAGTAGGTACAAAGATTATAAAGGCACTTGAGTTTAATTCGGTAGATATTAGCGATTTAGGAAATGATGAGAGTAGGGAAGAGAAAAAAGAACTTCCTTATAGCCTTTATAAAGCTATTGAAGAAAAACTGATTTCAGAAAATGGAATAAACCTTATAAACAAACTGCGTGAAAAGGCGAAGGCTATTAAGGTTGTTCAAAAGGAAACAAAACCCAAAATATGTTTTGAAAGAATAGAGATTTCTGATATAGAAGATGCATTTAAATGCTTGGACAGCATCAGCTCTAGTGATGGATTTGTAGGCTTTGATGTAGATGAAGATGGATTGACATTAGTAGAGGCAAGTAAAGATATTTTTATTAAGAAAGAAATGTTTATTAATGATGACTTTATTAAGGAAAATCTTGATAAACTTTTTAATAGATGCAAGGATGTAAAATTTGTAACATTTTCACTTAAAGAAAAATTAAAATTTTTAAAGCACACTTATTATAATAATGTATATGATTTATCGGTAGCGCATTATCTAATAAATCCATTGTCGGCAGAGCATGATATTGAAGCGATTATAAATGATTATCCTGAATTGCTTTTGGGGGATAATGCTAATTTTGTTGCGAGGACTTCTCTTCTTTCAGCACCAAAGCTGTTTTTGGAAATAAATAGATTTGGTATGGAATATCTGTACAAAGAAATAGAGATGCCTTTGGTATCTACCTTGTATGAGATGGAAAAAAGAGGAATTAGGCTTAATAAAGAAGAACTGCATGAATACTCTGAGGAGCTTGATGTATTAATTAAGAATTATGAAGAGGAGATATATAAGCTTGCAGGAGAAGAATTTAATATAAATTCGCCTAAACAGCTTGGTATTGTTCTTTTTGAAAAGCTCAGACTTCCTTATGGAAAGAAAACGAAGACAGGTTATTCTACTTCTGCTGATGTCTTGGAAAGAATAAGATTAGAAGATCCGATAGTGGAAAAAGTGCTTAATTATAGGCAGGTGGCAAAGTTAAAATCCACATATACAGATGGACTTGAGAACTTTGTAAGAGAAGATGGAAGGATACATTGTAAGTTAAATCAATTGGTAACTGCTACAGGAAGGCTTTCAAGTACCGAACCTAATTTGCAGAATATTCCAATTAGGATGGAACTTGGTAAGAAGATAAGAAAGGCGTTTATTCCTAAAGCAGGATATATATTTGTGGATGCAGATTATTCACAGATAGAGCTGAGGATAATGGCTCATTTATCTGAGGATGAAGAACTTATAAAGGCATATCAGAGTGAAGAGGATATTCATAGGATAACAGCATCCCATGTGTTTGGAGTGCCTCTAGATGAAGTGACAGATTTACAGAGAAGAAATGCCAAAGCTGTAAACTTTGGAATAATATATGGTATAAGTTCATTTGGACTTGGAGAGAATTTAGGCATTTCAAGGAAGGACGCTGAAAAATATATAAATGATTATTTTAAGGCATATCCACAGGTAAAAAAATATTTGGATTCACTTGTAGAAAAAGGCTTAGAGGAAGGATTTGTAAAGACATATTTTGGAAGAATCCGCCCTATACCTGAACTTATGAGTAATAACTTCATGAAACGACAGTTTGGTGAGAGAATAGCAATGAACTCACCTGTACAGGGGACTGCTGCGGATATTATTAAGATAGCTATGAATAATGTAAATGCAAGGCTTAAGAAAGAATTTCCGGATTCAAAGCTTATTCTTCAAATTCATGACGAACTTTTAGTGGAAGCTAAAGATGATGACAAAGAAGAGGTTGCCAAGTTGCTTAGAGAAGAAATGATGAAGGCGGCAGAACTTAGGGTTAAGTTATCAGTGGATGTAAAGCTTGGATATAACTGGTATGATGTGCATTAGCCGGAGGTAAAGAAGATGGTAATTGGAGTTACCGGGGGAATAGGTTCGGGTAAATCTGTTGTTACAAAACTGTTACATAATAAGTTTAATGCGGCTATCATAGATACTGATACTATAGGACATGAAGTAATGGAAGTAGGGAAGAAGGCTTATAATCAAGTTGTTGGTTGTTTTGGAAGGAAAGTCCTTGATTATGATAATTCTATTGATAGAAAAAAACTTGGGAGTATAGTATTTGGTAACAAGGAGTTACTGCTTAAGCTAAATAACATAATACATCCTGCTGTAGAGTTAGAGGTTGATAGCAGGATAGCAGAATTTAAGAAAAAAAATTATAATTATATTGCTTTAGAGACTGCACTTTTGATAAAAGTAGGGTATAATATAAAGTGTGATAAGATATGGTTTGTATATGCTGACAGTGATGTGAGGTTTAAAAGGCTTTATGACAATAGAGGAATAACTAAAGAACAGGCTGTAAAAATCTTTGAAAGCCAAAATTCAGAAGAAGAATTTAGAAAGATTGCAGATAATGTTATAGATAATTCAGGCACTGAATCAGAAACTGAAATTCAGATAAAAAATATATTAGAAAGCTATAGAGGAGGACACCATGCAGGAATTACCTGAAAGATTGGTATTTGGTCTTGATATTGGAACAAGGAGTTTGGTTGGAACTGTAGGTGCAAGAGAGGATGAGCATCAATTTAAAGTTTTTGCCATAGATCAGGTTGAACATGACACAAGGGCTATGCTTGACGGACAGATTCATGATATACCTAAGGTATCAGCATCAATAAGGAAGATGAAAAAGAGGCTTGAATCTAAGCTTGGCAGGGAACTTACTGAAGTTTCTATAGCGGCTGCAGGGCGTGTGCTTAAGACTGTAAATGTAAGTCCGTTCATAGAATTTACTGAAGAAACAGTAATACATGATGATGAAATCCATACTCTTGAAATGCTCGGTGTTGAAGAGGCATATAAGACTATTAGGGCAGCTGAAGATAATGGTAACGATTTTTATTGTGTAGGGTATTCTGTAATGCATTATTATATAAATGGGCAGCAGATGACTAATCTTGAGGAGCATAAGGGTACAAGAATAGATGCAGAATTAATAGCTACCTTTCTGCCACAAGATGTAGTAGATGATTTGTATGCAGCTGTGGAAAATGCAGGACTGAATGTAGCAAATCTTACCTTGGAGCCTATTGCAGCTATAGATGTAGCTATTCCTGAAAAGTTCAGACTTCTTAACATAGCTCTTGTGGATGTCGGAGCAGGTACTTCTGATATTTGTATAACAAATGACGGATGTGTAATAGCCTATGGAATGATTCCTCATGCAGGAGATGAGATAACAGAAATAATAGCAAGGCTTTGTCTTGTTGACTTTAATACAGCTGAACAGATTAAAAGAGATCTTACTGAAAATGACAAGGTGGAATTTAAGGATATAATGGATATTACTCAGACTATGAAGGCTGATGATATTCTTAAGACAATAGCTCCAACATTAAATTCCATTACAGAAGAAATAGCTGAGAAGATTAAGGAATTAAATGGAGGAAAGTCTGTAAGTGCAGTATTTGTAGTTGGAGGCGGAGGTAAGGTAAAAGGCTTTACAGAGCATATAGCAGAGGTACTTGGACTTCAAAATGACAGGGTAGCACTTAGAGGTAAAGAGGTACTTGGAGAGGTTGAATTTGCAGATGAGAGCATTGTAAAAGATCCACTTTTAGTTACTCCTATAGGTATATGTTACAGCTACTATGAGGCTAGAAATAATTTCATCTATGTTACATTAAACGGAAATAGAATTAAGCTTTATGATAATAACAGGCTTACTATATATGATGTATTAAGTCGTGACGGATTTTCAAATGATGACCTCTTTCCTAAGCGTGGAAAATCTATACATTATACCTTGGATGGTTCGAGAAGAAGCGAAAGAGGTGAGGTGGGAGAGCCTGCTGAAATCAGGTTAAACGGCAATATTGTAAGTATAAGCAAACCTATTTCTAAAAATGATATTATTACAATTAAGCCTTCTACAGAAGGAAGTCCTGCTAAGCTTTTGGTAAGTAAAATTAGAGAGATGGATAGTTCATTTAATATAATTTTTAATGGAAAAGAATTAAGCTGTCCAAAGCTTGCAGAAGTAAATGGGAAATTGGTGTCGGGTTTCTATGAAATAGCTGATGGTGATGATGTAGTTATAAGGAATTTTTATACATTACAGCAGATTATGGAAATGTTAGATCTTCCATATCATAGCGGTATTATGGTTAATAATATGGCAGCGAATGAGAATACGAAGATTTATGCTAATTTTACCGTTACTGATAATGCCTCTTATACTGAAGACGAAGTAGAGCAGGAGATGGCTTACAGCAGTTATGATGAACTACCTGATGATTACATAGAAGAGGAGCCTGTAATAGATATTAATTTTGTACCGGAGCCTTCTTATACAGAAACAGCAGATGCAATCACCTTTGGTACAGGAGAGGATGCGATTTCGATACCGATTGCAGCTCCGGAAAAAACTGACTTGCCACAGCCTGAAACAAATATAGCTAAGCCTGTCGACACCTTTAGTTTAGGTTCAGGAATGGCAGTTATGGAGGCACCATTTGAAAAATTAGAAGATGACTCTAATCAGACTAATGAGTTTGAACAGGAATCAAAGCAAATATCTAACCCATCAGCAAAAGATGTGACAGTTAAAGTAAATGATACATGGGTTACACTTAAGGGAAAGATACATTATCTACTGGTAGATGTGCTTGATTTCTATCCTTTTGATATGAGTGAATATAGAGGAAGGCTGATACTTGAAATAAATGGAGTGAGTGATATGGACTTTACTTCGCCGGTACATGATGGTGATCAGATTAGGATAGCGTGGAGTGAGTAATATTGAAAAAAATTTGTGGTTTACAACATTAGCCAGTGGCAGCAGTGGCAATTCAAGTATTGTAGGAGATGGTGAGGGAAATAGTATCCTTGTAGACTGTGGAATAAGTTGTAAAAGGATAGTGGACAGCTTAAATGAACTCTCTGTTGCAGCTGAAGATATAAAGGGAATCTTCATTACTCATGAGCATACAGACCATATAAACGGACTTATGATGCTTATGAAGAAATATAAGATACCTGTATTTGCAAGCCTTGGAACGCTTTTGGCAATAACAAAGAATAAGGGGTTTGATAATAGTTACAAAAAAATAATGCATAAATTTGACTCAAGCTGTAAATTCGACTTAAGTGGTTTTGAAGTAAACTGCTTTAATATTCCTCATGATGCCGCTGAACCTTTAGGTTTCAGTTTTATAAAGAATGGAGTAAAGGTATCAGTGTGTACTGATTTTGGGATAGTGACTGATGAAATTGAAGAAGGCCTTAGAGGCTCTAACGCAATGGTAGTTGAGGCAAATCATGATGAAAGGCTGCTTGAAGTAGGGAGATATCCATTTCATTTAAAACGAAGGATTTTGGGAGATAAGGGGCATATATCAAATGAAAATTCAGGAAAGCTGATAGCAAAAATATGGAATGAGAATATACAGCATATATTTTTAAGTCATCTGAGTGATGAGAATAATATGCCTGAATTAGCACTTGAAACGGTAAAATATGAGCTTTTTATGAAACACAAGAACTATGAGGACTACACTAAGATTGTAGTTGCAAATAGAAATAAGATTTCAGAGAAAGTTATAATCAAATCTTCTATGAATTAATAGATTGTATTATTTAGTTTAAAAGAATTTATAACATTGGTATAAAACCAAAGAATGGAGAAGATATGAAAAGAGCAATAATTACAGCGGTGGGAAAAGACAATGTAGGGCGTCTTGCAGAAATTTGTAATTACCTTGCAGAAAAGAAGATTAACATACTTGATGTATCTCAAACTCTGGTAGGTGGTTTTTTTAATCTTATGATTATAGTTGATGTTACAGATGTGGATAATGAATTTGCAACTGTAGTAGATGGTTTTATGAAAATGGGTGAAGAATGTGGATTTAAAACAAATATTCAGAGAGAAGAAATTTTTGATAAAATGCATCGTGTTTAATGTTTGAGGAAATGAAAGTAAATAATGAGTGCAGTCACCGTATTGATAAAAAATTATCAAAGATATGGGGGTTAAGAGAAATTTATGATTACATTAGGTGAGGTATTTGAGACAAATGAAATGATATGGAATGAACATTTAGATGTACGTACCATAACACTGGGAATTAGTCTTTTGGATTGTATTACAGATGATTTAGATAAATTAAATGATAACATTTATAAAAAAATAACTGAAACAGCTAAGGATTTGGTAAAAACAGGAGATGAAATTGGTAAGGAATTTGGAATTCCAATTGTAAATAAAAGAATATCGGTTACTCCTATAGCTCTTGTAGGAAATCCTGCCTGCAAGTCTGAAGAGGATTTTGTTTCGATTGCAAAAACCCTTGATAGGGCAGCAGAAGACACTGGTGTTAATTTCATAGGTGGATATTCTGCACTCGTATCTAAGGGAAGTACTCCTGCTGATAAATTATTGATAAAATCAATTCCAAAGGCACTTAATGAAACTGAGCATATATGCAGTTCGGTAAATTTAGGCTCTACCAGAACCGGAATAAATATGGATGCAGTTAAGTTGATGGGAGAAATTATCAAAGAAACTGCTGAGCTTACAAAAGATAGGGATTCAATAGGTTGTGCAAAACTTGTAGTTTTCTGTAATGCTCCTGATGACAATCCTTTCATGGCCGGTGCTTTTCATGGAGTGACTGAGGCTGATAAGATAATAAATGTTGGTGTAAGTGGACCGGGTGTTGTAAGGGCAGTGCTTAAAAATTCTGATGGTGATGATTTTGGTACACTCTGCGAAAAGATTAAAAAGACTGCATTTAAAATAACAAGGATAGGACAGCTAGTGGCACTTGAGGCTGAAAGAAGACTGGGTATTCCTTTTGGCATAGTTGATTTATCACTTGCACCTACGCCTGCAATAGGGGATTCCATTGCTGATATTTTTTATGAAATGGGACTTGAAAGAGCCGGTGCACCGGGGACAACAGCAGCACTTGCCCTATTAAATGATCAGGTCAAAAAAGGTGGAGTTATGGCCTCTTCTTATGTAGGAGGACTTAGTGGAGCTTTTATTCCTGTGAGTGAAGATCAAGGTATGATAAATGCTGTATTGGATGGAGCATTGAGTCTTGAAAAATTGGAGGCCATGACCTGTGTGTGCTCAGTAGGACTTGATATGGTAGCGATTCCGGGAGATACATCAGCTGCCACTATTTCAGGAATAATAGCAGATGAAATGGCAATTGGAATGATAAATCAGAAGACTACGGCTGTAAGGCTCATACCTGTTGCAGGGAAGACTGTTGGAGAACAGGCTGAGTTTGGTGGGCTTTTGGGCTATGCGCCAATTATGCCTGTAAATAAGTTTTCTTGTGAAAAATTTATTGGTAGAGGCGGAAGAATACCTGCTCCAATACATAGTTTTAAGAATTAATATAAAAAGGTTGGTTTATCCTATGGAAACTAAAATGTGGAGTGAATTTTTGGTACCTTACAGACTTGCAGTGGATGAACTTGTTGTAAAATTCAATCATATAATTGAAGGATATAGAGCCATGGGGCAGTATTCTCCTATTGAACAGGTAATAGGAAGGGTAAAGAGGATTTCCAGCATTATAGAAAAAGCAGGAAAAAAAGGAATCCCATTATACAATGTTGAAAATAATTTGGAAGATATTGCCGGAATAAGAATAATTTGTCAATTTGAGGATGACATTGCGAGTGTAATAAAAATGATTAAAAATCGTTCTGATCTGATTGTACATGAGGAAAAAGACTATATAAGTCATCAAAAGAAAAGCGGTTACAGAAGTTATCATATAATAGCCTCCTATAATGTAGAAACTTTGAGTGGAAAGAAGACGGTCAAGGTTGAAATACAGATTAGAACCCTTGCTATGAATTTTTGGGCTATAATAGAACATTCTCTTCAGTATAAGTATAAGGGAAATATGCCTAAGAATATATCTGAAAGACTTCAGAATGCAGCAGCTGCTATAGTTCAGCTGGATGTTGAAATGTCTGCAATCAGAAATGAGATTGTGGATGCACAGAATTCATTTAGAATCAGAGCAGGAATTGTATCCCAAATTCTTAATAACATTCAAAATCTTTATAAGGTAGCAAACGATAGGGAAGTAGCTAAGATACAGGATGAATTTTATGAGATTTATGCAGCAGGTGATTTAAATACTCTAATAAAATTTAGTAAAGACTTGGATGTAATAGCAGAAGGATATAGAAGTCAGAGCCTGCCGGAAAGGAATTTATAATATTTAATGATAAATTTACCTGAGAGTTTTTTAGAAAAAATTAAAAATATGCTTGGAGAGGAATATGATAATTTCCTTGAAAGCTATAATAAAAGTCCACTACAGGGACTTAGGCTAAATAGAACTAAGGTCTCTCCCGATGCTTGGGAGGGACTTTCTGTGGTTAAAATGAAATCTATACCTTGGATAGATAATGGTTTTTATTTTGATGGAAATGAGTTTGCAGCAACTAGGCATCCTTATTATTATGCAGGACTTTATTATATACAGGAGCCGTCTGCACAGACTCCGGCGAATATCCTTCAAGTTAGTCCGGGAGACAGGGTATTAGACCTTTGTGCTGCACCGGGTGGTAAAAGTACAGAGCTTGCAGCTAAGTTAAATGGAAAAGGTGTATTGGTATCAAATGATATATCTGCTACCAGAGCAAAAGCTCTACTTAAAAACTTAGGTGTATTCGGAATTAAAAATGCGTTGATTACAAGCGAAACGCCGAAAAATCTAAGTGATGTATTTACAGGATATTTTAACAAAATTCTTGTAGATGCACCATGTTCCGGTGAAGGAATGTTTAGGAAAGAGCCTGCCATTATAAAAAACTGGGAACAGTATGGTACCGGCTATTATAATGATTTACAAAAAGACATACTTCCTAATGCAGTTAACATGTTAGCTGATGATGGATATTTACTTTATTCAACCTGCACTTTTTCGCCTGATGAAAATGAGGGAACTATTGACTATATTTTAACAATGTTTCCTGAACTTGAGGTAGTTCCAATAAATGCGATATATGAAGGATTTGACTCAGGTCATCCTGAATGGATAAATTCGGATAAAGAAGAAATAAGAGGGGCTGTGCGTATCTGGCCACATAGAATGGATGGAGAAGGACATTTTCTTTGTCTTCTACATAAGAAAAGCACCGGATATCAAAGGTATTTTGAAACTAATGTAAAGAGAGTAAAGCTGTCTACTGAGGAAGAAAATTTTCTTAAAAGCTGGGGATTAACAAGTGAAGAACTGGAGAGACTGGAGTTGCATGGTGAAAAGCTCTATCTTATTCCTGAAGGAATTCCTGATGTTACCGGACTTAGAATTCTTAGAAATGGGCTTTATGTTGGAGATAGGAAAAAAGGAAGATTTGAACCAAGCGAACCTTTTGCTATGTCTCGTACCAAGAAAGAATCAAAGTATTTTCTTGATTTAGATGTAGATGATGAGAGGGTAATTAAATATTTAAAATGTGAAACAATAGAAGTGACAAAGGATGAAATTGTAAAAAATAAGCTTGACAAGGCAGAAAAGGGAGCTTTTATTCTGATTGGAATTAATGGTTTTCCGTTGGGATTTGGAAAACTTTCGGGTACTACGATAAAGAATAAGTACTTTTCGGGCTGGAGGATGATGTAGGGATTAATGGGAAAGTTCTATCTTAGATTTAAATTTTGAATTCATATTATTTACACCTTATATGTATTAAAAGTGCAAAATTTGCACTAACTTAAATATAGAGGCTCAAGATTCGGAAAGGATAGGAGGACAAAATGGAATATACAGTTAATTTAATGTGGGATAGTGAAGCAGCTGTATGGGTTGCCACAAGTGATGATATAATAGGACTTGTACTAGAAAGTGGGTCGCTTGATGTTTTAATAGAACGTGTAAGAACTGTTGCACCGGAACTCTTAGAACTCAACCATCAGCCAATTGAACATGCCAGTTTACTTTTTAAGTCCGAGAGACGTGAAGAGGTGTGTGCATAATGGCAGAATATGAAAAGGAAGTAAAAAATATTGGACAAAAATAAAAAAATGTGTTAGAATTGTAAAAAATAATTTGAGGGGTTGACAATACCATGATAGTAACTCAGACTATACATACATAGGTAGAAGTGCAAACTTATTGAAATTTAATATAATATCTGAGCAGTTGTTTTAATGAAAATTAGAACGACTGCTTTTTGTTGTTATATCTCCTTGCTAATTTATGAACTTGATATAGAATGAATGCATATGGATAATCTAATCATTAAAATACATTGTAACTTATTTTGAAAAAATTATAAAAATATGTAAATATAAAATAACGAAAATACAAAAAAACAACAAAATAAAATTGACGAATATGTGGTAAAATGGTAAAATAAAATTAACGAATTTGAGGAAAGGGCTGTATGTATTGTGTTCAAAAGGAAAATATATGATAAATTGTTAGAGTGGAAGGAAATGTCGGGAGGGAAAACTGCCGCATTGGTAGAAGGTCCTAGGCGGGTAGGTAAATCAACTGTTGTAGAAGAATTTGCTAAAAATGAGTATGAGAGTTATATTTTTATAGATTTTTTTACTGCTTCACATGAGACTAAAGAGTTGTTTGATGACTTATCAGATTTGAATTATATTTTTTTACAGTTACAGTTACAGTATCAGGTAAGATTAAATAAAAGAGCTTCTTGCATTGTATTTGATGAAGTACAGCTGTGTCCAAAGGCAAGACAAGCAATCAAAGCACTTGTAAAAGATGGAAGTTATGATTATATAGAGACAGGATCTCTGATATCAATCCATAAAAATGTTAAGGATATACTTATACCGAGTGAAGAACGGAAAATACATATGTATCCTATGGACTTTGAGGAATTTAGGTGGGCTCTGGGCGATGAGATATCAGTACCGATGCTCAGACAATTTTATGAATTAAGAAAACCGCTTGGTCAGGCTGTACACCGTAAGATAATGAGGGATTACAGGCTATATATGTTGGTAGGCGGAATGCCGCAGGCTGTAGAAGCTTTTATTAATAGTAATAACTTTAACGAAGTTGATAATGTGAAAAGGGACATTTTATCTTTGTATGAAGATGATTTTAGAAAGATTGATGCTACAGGCAAGATATCTGCACTATTTGATGCCATCCCTGCACAACTTATGGGAAACGCTTCAAGATATCAGGTTTCCAGTGTTATTGCCGGAAACAGAGCCGGAGATATTTTAGAACAGATAGCAGAATTAAAAGATTCAAGGACTGTACTTGTGTCATATAATGTAAATGATCCTAATGTTGGAATGGCACATAATAAAAATCTGGCGAAATTTAAGCTGTTTGTGGCTGATTCGGGACTTTTTGTATCACTGGCATTTAAAGATAGAAACTTTATTGATAATTATATATATTCAAGTTTGTTAAATGATAAGACGAGAGCTAATCTCGGATATTTATATGAAAACATAGTTGCCCAGACTTTGAAGGCAAATGGACATGAGCTGTATTACCATACTTTTTTAAATGAAAAGACAAGACATAACTATGAGATTGATTTTTTGATATCAAATAAAAACAAGATAAGCCCAATAGAGGTTAAAAGTTCTGGATACAGGAGTCATTCTTCAATAGATGCTTTTTCCTTAAAATTTTCTGAAAGAATTTCCAACAAAATTTTGCTCTATACAAAGGACTATTTCAAGGATGGTAATCTGGAGTATTTTCCGATGTATATGGCACAATTTTTTTAGGATACTTTAATCTCAAATTGGGGTTTAACTTTCCAGTTTGAATAAATATTATGAAACGGAGCAACCAATGTCAAAAACTATCAGACTTGATAAGTATTTATCAGATATGACTTCTGAAACCAGAAGTAAGGTTAAAGAATATATAAGAAAAGGCAGGGTTACGGCTAATGGAGTTGTTATTAAAAGTCCTGAAACAAAGGTAGATACAGATAATGATGAAATTTGCATAGATGGTAAACCGGTGGGATATGTAGAATATTATTACTATATGATGAATAAGCCACAGGGAGTAATTACCTCTACAGAGAAGGGAAAAACCAAGACAGTTATGGATGTTTTTAAGGAAACAGAAGTAAACTGTCCGAGATTTGATGAGCTTTCTCCTGTAGGAAGGCTTGATAAGGATACAGAAGGGCTTTTACTTATTACAAATGACGGGGAATTAAACCACAAACTTCTTTCTCCTAAAAATCATGTGGATAAGGTTTATTATGCAGAGCTTAGAAACCCTGTCAAAGCATCTGATATAGAGATTTTTTCAAGTGGGTTAGATTTGGGAGACTTTATTTGTAAACCTGCTAAGCTTGAAATCTGTGATTCCGAAAATAAATTTGTAGCTAAAATTACTATATCGGAAGGGAAATTCCATCAGGTAAAGCGCATGTTTGAGACTGTTTGCAATGAGGTTATGTACTTAAAGAGGCTTTCTATGGGAAGTCTTGTACTTGATGAAAATTTGGAATTAGGTGAAGTAAGAGAACTTACGGCAGAAGAAATAATAAGATTAAAAGAAATATAGGGAAAAAGTATTGAATAATTTGGGATAAATTGCCATTCAAATAAAAATATGCTATAATTTTAAAAATAAACATAGATTTTATCAGACAGAAAATATAAATTGGATTTTTAGGAGTAAACATGAAAGACAAATACCGGTATTACATTCAGGATATGGCAGTCATTACCTTTGCTACTTTCATAGTGGCAGTGGCTGTGTTCTTTTTTATGATGCCAAATAATTTGGCGATTGCAAGCATAGCTGGACTGGCAATAGTTTTACAGAAATTTATTCCACTTAGTGTAGCAACCATAAGCTTAATATTTAATATAGGGCTTTTAATTATAGGATTTATTTTTATTGGTAAGGAATTTGGAGGAAAAACAGTATATACATCAATAATTTTACCTATTTTCATAGGAATTTTGGAAAAGATATTTCCGTCATACAATGGACTTACCAATGATTCATTCTTAGATATGATATGCTATATCTTCGTAGTAAGTATAGGACTTAGTCTTTTATTTAATCACAATGCATCTTCCGGAGGACTTGACATAATAGTAAAACTTCTCAATAAGTATCTTCATATAGATAAGGGAAGGGCAATGTCACTTGCAGGAATGTTGGTTTCGCTTTCAGCTATTTTTGCTTATGATACTAAAACGGTGGTATTAAGCGTGCTTGGTACTTATTTAAATGGAATTATACTGGATTATTTCTTGTTTGGAACAAATATTAAAAAGAAGGTTTGTATTTTATCTAATAAAAGAGAGGATATTAAGAAGTTTATTCTCGAAAATATGCATAGTGGAGCTACCTTGTACAAAGTTGTGGGTGCTTATAATAATACTGAGCAGGAAGAAATAGTGGCAGTAGTAAATAAAAGGGAGTATGGAATGCTTATGCAGTATGTAAGAATGACAGATCCTGATGCATTTTTGACAGTATCGACAATTAATGAGATTATGTACAAGCCTAAGTGCTAAACTTATTGCTTGCAATCTATCTCTACTTATATTAGAATTAAAGTAATATATATTTAACAGAATTATTTGGAAGGAAGAAAAAGAATTGGCAGATATAAATAACACACAATATTTTAAAGAAGTAAGTGCTGTTCCTGAGATAGAGGTAGGGGATGTAATTAAAAAGGTATATGAGGCTCTTAATGAAAAGGGATATAATCCTGTCAATCAGCTTGTAGGTTATATTATGTCAGGGGATCCTACATATATAACAAACCATAATAATGCAAGAAGTATGATAATGAAGGTTGAGAGAGATGAACTGGTAGAAGAACTTATGGAACATTATATAGATTCATTTACCCATACTAAAAAGTCTATGTTCAAAGGTAAGCGTTAATGAGAATAATGGCACTTGATTTAGGCTCAAAGACCTGTGGTGTAGCTGTTACAGATGAATTAGGTTTAACGGCACAGGGACTTGAAGTTATTCGAAGAAAAGAAGAGAACAAACTCCGTCAGACCTTGGCAAGGATAGCTGAGTTGGTTAAGGAGTATAAGGTTTGTAAAATAGTATTAGGTTATCCGAAGAATATGGATGGTTCTATAAGTAAAAGGTGTGAGCTTTCGGAAGAATTTGCTAAAAAACTTACAGCAAGAACAGGAATAGAGGTTGTACTTTGGGATGAGAGGCTTACTACTGTAAGTGCGCATGAGATTATGATAGAGGCAGGCCTTAAAAGAGAAGAGCGAGAGAAAATTGTGGATAAGGTAGCTGCTGTATTTATTTTAGAAGATTATATGAATGTAAATAAAAAATAAAAATAAGAAATGGAGAAACTATGTTAGAGAATGAAGAATTGAGAACAATCGAGTTTGTTGACGAGGATGGAAAACGTGAAGATCACATAGTGCTTTGTCAAACAAGGTTAGCAGGTGTAAATTATCTTTTGGTTTCAGATGCTGAAATGGAAGATTTAGAAAATGATGATGAGACAGTCGATGTATTTATTATCAAAGAAGATAGTGTTTCAGAAGATGGTGAAGATGTAGTTTATAAGCTAGTTGAGGACGAAAAGGAAATTCTTACAGTGTCTAAGGTATTTGAAGAAATGATGGACGATGTAGATTTTGAGATAGAAGAGGAATAATGTAAACGAAGTATATCAGAACCTGAGGAATAGGTGAAGCCATGCAGAATGAAAAAGGAAATGAGAATTTTAAGGCATTACTTAAGTCAAAGGGCTTAAAAGTAACAGGGCAGCGATTAGCTGTCCTTGAAGTGTTGCAACAGAGAGAGGATGAACATCTTACAGCAGAAGAAATCTTTGATTTGGTCAGAGAGGATCATCCGGACATTGGACTGGCAACTGTATATCGTACAATTCAGTTGCTTTCAGACATGGGTATTATAGATAAACTGAGTCTTGATGATGGATTTATCAGATATGAGATTGGAAAATCGTCTGCAAGTGGACATAGACACCATCATCTGATTTGTCTTAGCTGTAACGGTGTATTTTCATTTGAAAAGGATTTTATGGAACCGCTTGAAAATGAGATTAATAAGCTCACAGGTTTTCAGGTTGTCAACCATGAGGTTAAACTCTACGGATATTGTAAGGCTTGCAGAGAGGCTAAAAATCAGGACTGATTTACTCCTAAACTAAGGAGGTAAAATGTCGGAAAATAATAATGACAAAAAGAACGATAAGAAATTTGGAAAATTGGTAGAGAGCATAGGAAAAGCTACAAATAAGTATAGGCGTACAAAAAGAGAAATTGAAGAATCAGCAAGCAAAACAGAGAAAATTATAAAAAATAAAACAGACAAAGGCCGTAAAATAAGACCGGAAGATGAAGGCATAGACATAGATAAACTTCCGGCTGTTTCTAAAATGAGAAAAGAAGTTTCAAGGGAAATAAAGCCAAGGAAGAATATAAAAGAGGTAAAATCACCTGTTAAGGGACTGAAGATTATACCACTTGGTGGACTTGAGCATATAGGCATGAATATTACTGCCTTTGAATATGAGGATAGCATTATAATCGTTGATTGTGGAATGTCATTTCCGGAAGATGATATGCTTGGAATAGACTGTGTGATTCCTAATGTCAATTATTTAAAAAAGAATATAGATAAGGTTAAAGGCTTTGTTATTACACATGGCCATGAAGATCATATTGGCGCACTTCCGTATATATTAAAAGATATTAATGTGCCTGTGTATGCTACAAGGCTTACAGTTGCGATTTTGGAGAGCAAATTAAGCGAAAGAAATATGCTTAAGAGTACTAAAAGAAAGATATTAAAATATGGACAGTCAATTAATTTAGGTTGCTTTAGGATTGAATTTATAAGGACTAACCATAGCATAAGTGATGCAGCAGCATTAGCTATATATTCTCCGGTTGGTACGATAGTTCATACAGGTGATTTTAAGGTTGATTATACTCCTGTATTTGGAGATCCGATTGATTTACAGAGGTTCGGTGAAATAGGCCGTAAAGGTGTGCTGGCACTTATGTGTGAGTCTACTAATGTTTTAAAACCGGGATTTACAATGTCTGAAAGATCAGTTGGGAAAACCTTTGATAATATCTTTGCTGAAAATAAAAATAACAGGATTATAGTAGCTACTTTTGCATCAAATGTTGACAGAGTTCAGCAGATTATAAATTCAGCTGAGAACTTTGGAAGAAAGGTAGTTGTAGACGGACGGAGCATGGTCAATATAATAACCATAGCAAGAGAACTTGGCTACATTAACTTAAAAGAAAATACCCTTATAAATATAGACCAAATGAAGGATTATTCGGATGAACAGCTTGTACTTATAACTACAGGAAGTCAGGGGGAAGCTATGGCTGCACTTTCAAGAATGGCTGCATCTATCCATAAGAAAGTAAGTATTAAGCCCGGTGATACCATAGTATTTAGCTCTACACCAATTCCGGGAAATGAGAAATCAGTTTCAAGGGTGATTAATGAATTATATCTTAAAGGGGCAAAAGTAATTTTTCAGGATGCCCATGTTTCGGGTCATGCCTGCCAAGAAGAAATAAAGCTTATGTATTCACTTATTAAGCCAAAGTATTCTATTCCTATCCATGGTGAGTACAGACATTTGGTTCGTCATGCTGAACTTGCAGAAGAAATGGGTATACCAAAAGAAAATATTTTCATACTCAAAAATGGTAATGTACTTGAAATCAAGGAGGATGGTGGAAAAGTTGTTGACCAAGTGGAATGTAAGGGAATCATGGTTGATGGACTTGGAATAGGTGATGTAGGCAATGCTGTGATGAGAGATAGGCAAAAACTTTCAGAGGATGGTCTTGTTATAGTAACATTTGCTATGGAAAAGGGAAGTAACCTTATGGTTTCTGATGCAGAAATTGTAACAAAGGGATTCATCTATGTAAAAGAATCAGATACAATACTGAAAGAAGCAATGAATACTGTAAATGAGGCACTTATCAGGTGCCAGGATAAGGGAACTATTGAAAGAAATAGAATTAGAAATGAAATAAGAGATGCATTAAGTGATTTTATTTGGAAACAGACAAAGCGCTCTCCAATGATTATTACTATAATTACAGATGTCGAATATTGATGTAGGAGGTGAATTGGTGGCAGCCGGTAGAAGAACAGGAAGGATTGTATTAAATATATTTGGAGCAGTTATACATATTTTTCTGAATATAATATTTTATATGGTAATAGTTTACATGGTCATTAAAGCCAGTAATTATACCTATGACTTTGCTTACCAGGTATTCGGCTCGGTATCTGTTACCAAGGACTCAGGATATATTACAGAACTTACTATAAATAAAGGTGAGTCAACAATGGAGGTAGCAAGGCTACTTGAAGTAAAGAAGGTAATACCTAATAAGTATTCTTTTTATGTTAGAGCTAAGTTGACTAAACTCAATATTTTGCCCGGAACTTATAAGGTCAGCAGTGACATGGATTATGACCAGATTTTTAAAGTAATAACTACGCCAAGTAAAAGTACGGAGAAGAAAAAATGATGGTTGAGCATGAAAGATTTGAAAACTTCTTGGAAAGTATTCCGGATGGGCTACCGGAGCATCTTGCAGAGTTAGAAATTCAAAGCATAAAAGAGAATGTTCCTATTATAAGGAAAGGAAGTCAACATCTGATAAGGTTTATGCTGGAGCTAAAAAAACCTTTGAATATACTTGAAGTCGGTACTGCCACAGGTTTTTCGTCCTTATTTATGCTTGAATTTTTGGATAAAAAGGCTAAAATAACTACCATCGAAAAAATGGAAGAAAGAGCCTTAAAGGCGAAGGAGAATTTTAAAAGATTTGATGAAAACAGGCAGATAACTCTTATAAAGGGTGATGCTATAGAGATTTTAGATGAATTTGTATCTAAGGGAAACTCATACGATTTTATATTTATGGATGCAGCAAAGGGGCAGTATATTAATTTTTTTGAAAATATAAAAGAACTGTTATTACCTCAGGGAATACTTATTACGGATAATATGCTCCAGGAGGGCAGACTTCTTGATTCAAGGTACACAGTGGTAAGAAGAGATAGGACGATTCATGCCAGAATGAGGGAGTATGTGAATGTACTTCTTAAGGATAAGGATTTTGAAACCATGCTTTTAGAAGTAGGTGACGGTATGGCAGTGTCTATTAAAAAGTAAATTTAGAATGGAAGATTAGATGGAAGAAAATATTGAATTAAAGAAACCGGAGTTATTGATTCCGGCAAGCTGTCTTGAAGTACTTAAGCTTGCTATTAAATATGGTGCAGATGCCGTATATATAGGTGGAGAAATGTATGGACTGAGGGCAAAGGCGAAGAACTTTTCAAGAGAAGACATGGAAGAGGGAGTAAGGTATGCCCACGAAAAGGGAAAGAGAGTGTTTGTTACAGCAAATATCACAGCACATGATAAAGATTTGGATGGAGTAAGAGAATATTTTAAGGAGCTTAAAGAAATAAAGCCTGATGCAATCATTATTTCAGATCCGGGTGTGTTTATGATTGCTAAGGAGGTAGTTCCTGAAATAGAAATCCACATCAGCACGCAGGCAAATAATGTAAATTATGCTGATTTTAATTTTTGGTATGGACTTGGTGCTAAAAGAGTGGTATCTGCAAGGGAGCTTTCTTTAGATGAGATAGCAGAAATTAGAAAAAATATTCCTGCTGACAGAGAAATAGAAACCTTTGTGCATGGAGCAATGTGTATGGCTTATTCAGGTAGATGTCTGCTATCTAATTATATGACTGGAAGGGATGCCAATCAGGGTGCTTGTACCCATCCTTGCCGTTGGAAATATCATGTAGTTGAAGAAAACAGACCCGGAGAATATATGCCTATTGAAGAAAATGAAAGAGGTACATACATATTTAACTCTAAAGATCTTTGTATGATAGACTATGTACCGGAACTTGTTAAGGCCGGAATAGACAGCTTTAAGATTGAAGGCCGTATGAAGACTGCTCTTTATGTAGCTACAGTGGCAAGAACCTATAGAAAGGCTATTGATGACTGGTTTGAGTCCACTGTTTTATTTGAGGCCAATAAAGATTGGTATGCAGAAGAAATTAAAAAATGTACCTATCGTAATTTTACAACCGGATTTTTCTTCAATAAGCCTGACAGTAATTCGCAGATTTATGACAATAATACATATGTAACAGGATGTAAGTATTATGGACACATAGATAAAGTTAATGAAGATGGAACGGCTATTTTTGAGCAGAAAAATAAATTCAGTGTCGGTGATAAGATTCAGATTATGAAGGCTGATGGCAGAGATATAGATGCAGAAGTTCTTAAAATGTGGGATGAGAATGGGGTCGAGATACAAGCTTGCCCACATCCTCAGTCCATAGTTAAGATAAAGTTTGATACGGCAGTAGAAGTTATGGACATAATGCGCAGTGCAGAAACAGAATAGGAGGAAGGTATGGACGACAAGAAACTTTATGAAGAGTGGCTTACAAGCCCTGTATTTGATGAGGCAACAAAGGCAGAGCTTAAGGCAATAGCCGGTAATGATGCAGAAATAAGAGACAGATTTTACAAGGATCTGGAGTTTGGTACGGGAGGACTCAGAGGTGTAGTCGGTGCAGGTACAAATCGTATGAACCTTTATACTGTACGAAGAGCGACTCAGGGACTTGCAAAGTACATCTTAAATAAGGGGGCAGAGGCTAAGGGAGTTGCAATATCCTTTGATTCAAGACATTTTTCACCTGAATTTGCAGAGGCAGCAGCTCTTACATTAAATGCAAACGGCATAAAGGCTTATGTTTTTGATGCACTTCGTCCAACACCTGAGCTTTCTTATGCTGTAAGAGAACTGGGGTGCACAGCAGGAATAATGGTTACAGCAAGCCATAACCCACCGGAATACAATGGGTATAAGGTATACTGGGATGACGGATGCCAGATAACAGCACCGGTAGATAAGGATATAATTGATCTTGTTAAAGATACAGCATATTCAGACATAAAGACTATGGATAAGGAAGAGGCTGTTAAAGCAGGGCTTTTCAATGTAATTGGCAGTGAAATGGATGATAAGTATGTGGCTGAACTTAAGAAACTCATTCTCAGTCCTGAAATTATAAAGAAACAGGCAGAGAACTTAAAAATAGTTTACACTCCTTTCCATGGTACTGGAAATGTACCTGTACAGAGAATGCTTAAGGAATTAGGATTTAAGGAAGTTTATATAGTTAAGGAGCAGGAAGAGCCGGATGGAGATTTCACTACTCTTGATTATCCTAACCCTGAAGATGAAAAGGCATTTGAACTTGCACTTAAATTAGCAAAAGAAAAGGATGCAGACATAGTTCTTGCAAATGATCCTGATGCAGATCGTCTTGGTGTATATGCAAAGGATAAGAAAACAGGAAAATATATTCAGTTTACCGGAAATATGTCAGGTATGCTCCTTGCTGAATATGAGCTGTCAGTGAAGAAAGATAAGGGACTTCTTAAAGATGACAGTACCCTTATTACTACAATAGTTTCCACGAATCTTGCATTTAAGATAGCAGAATACTACAATTTGGATTTAATTGAGGTACTTACAGGCTTTAAGTTCATAGGTGAGAAGATTAAGGGCTTTGAGGAAAAAGGTAGAGGAACTTATGAATTTGGTTTTGAAGAGAGTTATGGTTGCCTTATTGGAACTCATGCGAGAGATAAGGACGGAATTATGGCAGTTGTAGGGCTTTGTGAGGCTGCTGCATATTATATGGATAAAGGACTTACTCTTTGGGATCAGATGTTAAATATGTATGAGAAGTACGGATACTTCAAAGAGGGCATCTATACAATGACTCTTGCAGGTGAGGATGGAGCTAAGCGTATCAATGAAATACTTGATAATCTTCGTAAAAATCCTCCAACAGAGCTTGCAGGGTATAAGGTGCTTAAGACAAGAGATTATGCAAATGATGTTGTTAAGGATTTAACTACAGGTGAAACAGGAACAACAGGACTTCCTAAGTCAAATGTACTTTATTTTGATATGACAAGCGATGCATGGTTCTGTGTAAGACCTTCAGGAACTGAGCCAAAGATTAAGTTCTATGCAGGAATAAAAGGAAATAGCTTAGAGGATGCTGAGGATAAGTTAAATAAGGTACTTGCAGAGCTTAAAAAACTTGGAGATTGATGAAATAGATTTCATATAAATATTAAGGAGACAGACCAATGGAAAATAAACTGCCAAAGAGAAGTGAAGTTGCCACAGAACTTACTTGGAAAATTGAGGACATATTTGCATCTGAAAAAGATTGGGAAAAAACTCTAAATGAGGCTGTAAGTTTAGCTGATGAAATTGTAAAGTTTTTAGGCAAGGCAGCTGAGAGTGCAGAAAACCTGTATCAGGTGCTTGAAATGGTTGAAAAGTGTAATTTGAAATGCCATCTTGTATTTGGATATGCATTTAAAATGAGAGATGTGGATACCACAGCTACTTTGGGGCAGACACTTTATTCAAAGGCAATGTCATTAGAAGTAGGCATTTCTGAAAAACTATCCTTTTTAGAACCTGAAATCATAGCTGTAAGCGATGAAGTCATAGAGAATTTTTATAAAGAAGAGCCTGAACTTGTGAAATACAAGGTATTTATTACAGAAGTAAGGAGGGGGAAGGAGCATTCTTTAAGCCCTGAACTTGAAAGACTGCTTGCAGGAACAAATGAAATTTCCGAACTCCCTTACGAAGGCTTTGCAACTCTTTCAAATGCTGACCTTAAGTTCCCTGAGATTACAGGTGAGAATGGTGAAAAAATACAGATTACAAATGGTAGATTTGTACCACTTGAGGAAAGCAAAGACAGGAATTTGCGTAAAGAAGTTTTTGAAAAATATTATGAAACATTTGGAAGTTTCAAAAATACTTGGGCAACTCTTTATGCAGGACAGGTTAAACAACTTATGTTTAATGCAAGAGCAAGAAAGTATTCTTCAACACTTGAGGCTGCTGTTGACAGTAATAATGTATCACCTGAAGTTTATAAAAATCTTGTAGAGGCAATAAATGACAATCTTGACAAGATGCATAGATATGTAAGACTTAGAAAGAAACTCTTAGAAGTTGATGAACTTCATATGTATGATGTATATGTGCCGATAGTTAAAGATTATGAGGTAAAGTATACTATTGAAGAGGCGAAGGAGCTTGTACTTAAGGCAGTGGAGCCTCTTGGAACTGAATATGTAAACCTCTTAAAAAAGGCTTTTACAGAGCGTTGGATAGATGTAGTTGAAAATGAAGGAAAGCGTGGAGGAGCTTATTCCTCAGGAGTTTATGGGGTTCATCCGTTTGTTCTTTTGAACTTTAACGGAACGCTTGATAATGTTTTCACTCTAGCCCATGAGATGGGACATGCTATGCATTCATATTTTTCAAATGAAAAACAGCACTTTATGGATTCACAGTATAAGATTTTTGTAGCTGAGGTTGCCTCTACTACAAATGAAGTACTTCTTATGGAGTATATGCTTAAAAATGCTAAGGATAATAAAGAAAGAGCCTATCTTCTTAACCATTATATGGACAGTTTTAAAGGCACTGTTTACAGGCAGACTATGTTTGCAGAATTTGAAAAAACTGCAACTGAGATGGCTGAGGGAGGTGAGCCTCTTACACATGAGAACCTCACTGCACTTTATTTAAAATTAAATAAAAAGTATTTTGGTGAAGATATGGTGAGTGATGAATTGATAGGTTACGAGTGGATGAGAATACCTCATTTCTACTATAACTTCTATGTTTATCAGTATGCGACAGGCTATTCGGCAGCTGTTGCTATTGCACACCGTATCTTAAAAGAAGGTGAGAGTGCATTAAAGGATTATATGGAATTTTTACATAGTGGATGTACCGCTGATCCTGTCAGTCTCCTTAGAATAGCAGGAGTAGACATGGCTACAAAAGAGCCTATTAACTCTGCACTTGAAGTATTTGAGAGAGTGATAGAAGAAATGGAAGAACTCACAAAGTAATAAAAGATAAGGATTATAGATTGGCTGCTGGCTTAGGAAGACTTCTTAGGTCGGCAGTCTTTTGTTATTAATGGGGATATGATGGTGAAATATTTAACAGATAACTTTGGATATACACTTAGAAACATAAGAGAAAATTTAAAACTTACTCAGACAGATGTGTTTAAAGGTATCCTTACGAGAAGTACTTGGTGCAATTACGAATCGGATATTATGATTCCGGATATGATTACATTCATTACCTTACTTGAGAGAATGGGGGTATCATCATACAGATTTGAGTTCATAGTTCCGGAGGATGTGCATAGATTTTATGAGTGGTATAATAGCTGTCTGCTTAGTATAGAAAATAATGACTGGAAAGGACTTATAGATAAAAGAAATAAATTTAAACTGCTGAAACAAATCAATACTAAGATACAATATCAGTACAGGGATTTTATAGATTATATAATTGAAAGATTTGTAAATAAAGATTTGAGTAAGGCTCTTTATCATATAAAAATGTCTTTAACTCATACAATAAATGATATTGATAAAATCGTTGAAGACAGAAGACTGCTTTCTATATTTGAAGGTCATATTTTGACGAATTATTATGATTTGCTTTATGAAATGGAAATGACTGATGGTACGAAGTTATATTCCTTTTATAAATATTATAGCAATAGATTGAAGGATGATTTGATAAAAGGAAAAATAATACCAAGAATTGCAATAGTATTATTAAAGCATGATATTAAACTTCTGAGTAAAGATATTAGGCTGAAAATTGAACATGATGTTTTGAAAATATTAGTGAAAAATTATGCTATTAGAGAAGTGCCGGAGATTTTAAAATATTTGGTTGAGGACGAAATGTCTTATGGATTGTCAAAAATTCGCAGTTTTCAAAGAGATGCTTTAGTATCAGTATTTACTGAATATGGTGTCTGTCCTGATTTTAGAGTGGAGTTGCAGAGGGTTGAAAGAAAGAAGTATCTTTTACTAAGCGATGTTTTAAGACTTCGAAGGATGGAATTAGGACTTACTATAGAAGAGGCAGCAGGAGACATATGTGCTGTAAGTACCTATGCCAGAGCAGAAACAGGTAAAAATACACCAAGTAGGACTACTTTGAATCTATTAAAAGAAAGATTGGGGCTTAGGGCAGTTTATTATAGCAGTGAAGTCGAAACTGATGATTATGCTATATTGATTAAAAATTCAGAGTGTAGAGGTCTTGCAGCAACCGGTAGATATGAAGAGGCGGAATTACGATACGCCGACCTAGCTGATAAATTAGACATGACTATTCCGATAAATGAGCAGATTATAGGTTTTTCTAAATTACACAATTCTTTTGGAAATGAAGACGATGTACAGAAACTTTGGAAATTAATGTTTTGTAATGAGGAAGACTTTGAAAAAAGAAATATTTTTAGTAGAGAAGAACTTGAGATATTAAGTTTAATAGTATGGGAAAAGGCTAAAACAAGTCTAGCAGAGGCTATAAAATTTTTAGAAACCATATTGAAGAAGGAGAGAGGTCATAGAGGAACATATTATTCAAGAACGGCAATTATAGAAAGAGATTTAATAAAATTATTGAAAAATAATGGTGAGTATGATAAATGCCGTAAACTTGCCTTAAGAGCGATAGAAAAAATATTTATAGAAAATGAAGAGGGTTTGCTACTGGATATATTAGACTTTATTTCTACAATAGAAGAAGACCTCGGCAATAAAGCCGAGGCAGACAGAATATGTAAAGAAATGTTTTATATTTCCGAATTATACGAAATGTATGATGATGCAAAAAGCATCAAAGCGTACTATGAAAAAATATTTGAAACTAATAAAATATGGTATTAATTACATAATTTTAATAGAGTATTTTGTTGTAGAATGAACATTTATAGGGTGGTGGACTTTTTTATCTCCACGAGCAATCTGCTTAAGGCCATCTGCATTATTAGCAGAAGATAAGGTTGGAAGTGCAAAACTTAATAACAATGCAACCAAACAGACAAATGATACTTTTCTTTTCATAATAATTACCTCACTTAAATAAATTTATATATTTTTCAAATTTTGTTTTAGGGAAACAATTAATCTGACATTAATTATTATATAGTATAACATGAGATAAGAAAATAGCATTATGTCGGACATTTTGAATAAAAAATTGTCTAATAATATGCTATGCGATAGTTAATATAGTAAAATTATATTTTTTATGATAATATGAAGTTGGTGTCAAAAATATTTGTCATCAATTGAACTTTAATTGTTATAGTTCAATTTTTTGTAAAAATAAACTTATATTTTGAAAGGCAACTATATGAAAATTTTAATTGCATCAGACATACATGGATCCTCATATTATGCGGAAAAAATTGTAAAAAGTTTTGAAAAGGAGGGAGCAGATAAACTGTTTCTGCTAGGTGACATCCTCTACCATGGACCAAGGAATGACTTGCCTTATGGACATAATCCAAAGGAAGTGATAGCGTTGTTAAATAATTTAAGTGATAAAATTATCTGCGTGAGGGGCAACTGTGAGGCAGAAGTAGACCAAATGGTATTAGAATTTCCTTGCCTTGCAGATTATGCGTTTATAAATGTAGATGGAATTAATATTTTTGCTACGCATGGGCATATTTATGGTGAGGCTAACCCACCAAAACTTAATAAGGGAGATATCTTACTTTGTGGACATACTCATGTTCCTAAATGTGCTGTTTATGAAAATTATATCTATATGAATCCGGGTTCAACCTCTATACCAAAAGAAAATAGTCATCATGGTTATATGACCTATGAAAATAAGGTATTTACATGGAAAGATTTTGACGGTAATATCCTTAACAGATATGATTATGTGGAGGTAGAAAATGGCTAAATTATATGCGATTTTTGATTTGGACGGTACGCTTTTAGATACATTAGATGACCTTATGGATTCGATGAATTACATACTAAACGAGAATAATTTTCCAATCAGAACCAGAGATGAGATAAGAAGTTTTGTGGGAAATGGTATAAGAAAACTTGTGGAGAGAGCAGTGCCTAAAGAGTTCAAATATGATGAGAAATTTATTGATAAACTTTATTATGATTTAGGACAATATTATAACAAACATTCTGATATCAAAACAGCTCCATATGCAGGAACACTTGAAATGCTTGATAAGATAAGGGACAATGGTATTGAAGTGGCTATTGTATCAAATAAAATAGATAAAGCGGTGAAGTCGCTTAGTAGTAAATATTTTGAGGACAGAATAAAGGTGGCAATTGGAGAAAATCCCAAAATAAGGCATAAACCGGAACCGGATATGGTGTTTATGGCAATGCAGGAACTTGGAGCGAATAATAACAATAGTATATATATAGGAGATTCGGAAGTAGATATTCAGACAGCATCTAATGTAGGCATACCTTGTATATCAGTTCTATGGGGATTCAGAGATGAAAGATACTTAAAAGAGTGTGGTGGAAGGATCTTTGTAGATTCAATGAAAAATTTGACGAAAAAGTTAATAAATTTCACAAATAAATGAAAAAATTAGTCTAAACTAACTAAAAAGCAGGTAGAATACCTGCTTTTATTGATAAAAAACTCTAATAATAGTTTAATTTTTGGGGAATTTGTGGTATTATTATTGGGATGGATTAAAATTTATGGTATTTTAGGAGGATAAAAAATGTTTAAGGTTGTAAATAAGCGCTACCTGGCAAACAATATCTGGCTGGTAGATGTAGAGGCGCCTAATGTAGCTAAGGCCTGTCTGCCTGGACAGTTTGTAATTGTAAGACTTGATGATAAAGCTGAAAGAGTGCCCCTTACCATTTGTGATTATGATAGGGAGAAAAATACCATTACTCTCGTATATCAGTCAGTTGGGGCATCAACTAAGAGAATGGAAAAAGAAGATGACAATGGTTATAAGGATATTGTAGGTCCTCTTGGACAGCCATCAGAACTTTGCACAATGCCAAGAGAAGAACTTGCAAAGGAAAAGATTCTTTTTATGGCAGGAGGTGTTGGTACAGCACCTGTATACCCACAGGTTAAATGGCTTAAAGAGCAAGGATATGAGGCTGATGTTATAGTAGGTGCAAGAACAAAGGATCTTCTCATTCTTGAAGATGAGATGAAACAGTGGGCAAGCAATCTTTATATTGCTACTGATGATGGTTCTTATGGATTTAAAGGTAATGTTAATGATTGTCTTAAGGATCTCATTGCAAATCATGGCAAAGAGTATACAAGGGTAGTGGCAATCGGTCCTATGATAATGATGAAGTTTGTCTGTCTTACCACAAAAGAGCTTGGTATACCTACTATTGTAAGTATGAACCCTATTATGGTGGATGGTACAGGTATGTGTGGTGCCTGTCGTCTTTCAGTAGGAGATAAGATTAAATTTGCCTGTGTAGATGGTCCTGAGTTTGACGGACATCTTATCAATTTTGATGAGGCTATGAACAGACAGCGTATGTATAAGACTGTTGAGGGAAGAAAAATATTGAAACTTCAGGAAGGCGATACACACAAAGGATCTGGATGCCTTACGCCTAATCCTCAGAAAGTAGACTAAGTTAAGCTAATAAAGGAGATAAGAAAATGGCAGTTAATCCAATGCAGAGAATTCCTGTAAGAGAGCAGGAACCTGAAGTAAGAGCAAAAAACTTTGAAGAAGTTTGTTATGGATATAATCTTGAAGAGGCTATGGATGAGTCAACAAGATGTTTAAATTGTAAAAATCCACGCTGTGTAGGAGGTTGTCCTGTAGGTATTGATATTCCGGGATTTATTATGAAAGTTAAAGAAGGGGATGTTAAGGGGGCTTATGATACTATAAGTAAATACAGTGCACTGCCTGCAGTATGCGGTCGTGTCTGTCCTCAGGAGTCACAGTGTGAGAAATACTGCGTAAGAGGAATTAAGGGGGATGCTGTATCTATTGGAAAACTGGAGAGATTTACAGCAGACTGGGCTCGTGAGAATGAAGTTCGTCCGGAGCCTGCAAAGGTTAAAAATGGTAAGAGAGTTGCAGTTGTAGGTGCAGGCCCAGCAGGACTTACAGCAGCCGGAGATCTTGCTAAAGCAGGCTGTGATGTAGTTATATATGAGGCTCTTCATGAGGCAGGTGGAGTGCTTGTTTATGGTATTCCTGAATTCCGTCTTCCAAAAGAGACAGTAGTTAAATATGAGGTTGAGAATGTTAAAGCTCTTGGTGTGGAGATTAAGACTGATTATGTAATCGGTAGATCAATTACAATAGATGAGCTTATGGAGGAAGAAGGCTTTGATGCTGTATTTATAGGATCCGGTGCAGGTCTTCCTAAGTTTATGGGTATACCTGGAGAGAATGCTAATGGAGTATTTTCTGCTAATGAATACCTTACAAGGTCTAATCTTATGAAGGCTTTTGATGATAACTATGATACACCTATTCACCCAGGTACAAAGGTAGTAGTTGTGGGTGGAGGTAATGTTGCTATGGATGCAGCAAGAACTGCACTTAGACTTGGTGCTGAAACCCACATTGTATATAGAAGGTCTGAAGAAGAACTTCCTGCCAGAGTGGAAGAGGTACATCACGCTAAAGAAGAGGGCATTATATTTGATATACTTACCAATCCTGTTGAAATTATTGAGGATGAAAATGGTTGGGTTAAGGGATGTAAATGTGTAAGAATGGAATTGGGAGAGCCTGATGAATCAGGGCGTAGAAGGCCACAGGAAGTTCCTAATTCTGAATTTATAATTGAATGTGATACGGTTATTATGTCACTTGGAACAAGTCCTAATCCTCTTATTTCTTCTACAACTAAGGGGCTTGAGTCTAATAAGTGGGGTTGCCTTGTTGCTAAGGATGAAAATGGTGAGACTACAAAGACCGGTGTATATGCAGGTGGAGATGCTGTTACCGGAGCTGCTACCGTTATACTTGCTATGGGTGCCGGAAAGAATGCTGCTAAGGGTATTTTAGAGTACCTTGGAGTTACAGAGGCTGAATAATTAAAAAGTTTGTAAGTAATTATTGTTTATAAAAACAGGGAGAAAGATAAAATCTCCCTGTTTTCTTGCTTAATAGGAATTTCTTGCAGATTACACAAAAATTTAATTATACATTATACATAATGTACAAAAATAAGATGATATACCAATCTTAAAGAATTGTTTAAGAGCAAGGTATAGATTTATGATAGATTTATGCTATAATGCTAATAGATAAAAGTTTCAAGCAGGAGGAGATATTTTGACAACATTATTGTATGCAGTGATAGGCATTATGACAGTGATTGCAGCTGGTTTATTTTTTTCAAGAAATAAGATATTAAGAGAAAAAAAAGATGCAGAAAAAAAATTAAAAGATACACTTAGTGCTCTTGATAATGTGTATAGTGAAATTAATACTACACAAGAAGAGCTTAATATGAAATATAGAGAGATAAAAGCAAGTGAGGATAAGATAAAAAAACTTGCTTATGAAGATGCTTTAACCGGTCTTCCTAATGGCATAGCATTTAACGAAATGCTTACTCATATTTTGGAAACTTTGAGAAAAGAAGAATCAATAGGAATTATGTATGTTGATTTGGATAATTTTAAACAAATAGATGATTTGTGGGGTCATGCCAAATGTGAAGAATTAATTTTGGATGTTAGCCATAGACTTAGACAGAATCTTGATGAAAATGATTATTTGGCTAAACTTAGTGGTGATGAATTTATGATACTTAGTCAAAATATAATTGATTTAACAGATTTTAATGAAAAAATAAAGAGAATAGGTACTTCATTTAGATTTCCTTTTATAACTTCATTTGGACAGGTGGTTGTAACTACAAGTATTGGGGCGGCAGTAGCACCAAGAGATGGGGTTAAAGCAGATTTAATTATTAAAAATGTTACGGCTGCATTAACTGAGGCAAAACATCTTGGAAAAGATAATTACTGTTATTATAGTGAAGAAATGTCTGAGAAAGAACTTGAAAATATTGAATTACAGTCAAGCCTTACTAATGCAATTAAGAATGACAGTATATTGATTAAGTACTCTCCTATTTTTGATATAAGCAACAAGACATATGATACAGTAAGGCTGAGATTGTTATGGGATAGGGGAGAAAAGGGAGTATGGAGAGCGAGGAAATTCATAAGTTTTGCAGAAAAAACAGGGCAGATACTTGCACTTGGTGAAAATACAATTAGAAGAGTTTGTGAAGAGATAAAGAAATTTCCGAATAAGAATGTAGTTCTACCACTTGCGAGGCGGTTGGTTTTAAATTATGATTTTAGAAATAAGTTATATGCGATTGTTGAAGAGGCTGGAATCAATGTTAAAAAAATTATAATTGAAGTAGATGAAAATATTTTGATGGAAGATTTGCCTGAATATAGTTTTGTTATAGAGGAAATGCTTGAAAGAGGTTTTGGCTTTAGAATTGGACGATATGGCAGTGGTGGAATGTCTATGGATATATTGAAAAATCTTCCATCTGTTCAATTATCTATTTCTATTAGCAGACTGTTAGAGGAAAATGAAGATGCAGAGGTTATTGAATATTTAAAAATAGTTGTTGATGTTGCTGAAAAATTAGGGCATAGTATATCTTTTTCCGGGGTATCTGATGATGAAGTAGAGAGAGTTGTAGTTGCAAGTGGAGGTAAGATGGCTGAAGGAACATATTATGGAATGTTATTAGAGGCTGATGAAATAAGATGATTGTGTAAAATGCTGAATATAAGTGTAAAATTTTAGTGAAAATGCCGTTGTAGATATTTTTTTAATGCTTTATAATTTACTTGTATTTGATTCTAAAAATGGGAAGAAAGTGAGGAAATTTGAAGTATAATGAATTTATTGAGGCAGTGAGAATGGGCTTGTCTGCGAAATTAGAACCTTATTATGAGGTTGTATTAAAGAAGGTTGCTAAAAACAACGGTGTATATCGCTATGGACTTTCAGTATTTTCAAAGGAAAAGGCTAAAAAAGTATCTAGGATAGTTTACCTTGAAGATTTTTATGAAGAATATGAAGAAAATGCAGAGTATACTCTTGAAAATATTGTAGATGAACTTCGCTGTATTTTAAAAGATTTAGATTATCCGAAGATTTATCAAACTGATTATACAGATATTAATCTAATACAGGATAGGATAATTTTTGAGTTGGTAAATTATGAGATGAATAAACTTAGGCTTTCTGACAGACCATTTATTAAAATTATGGATTTAGCTGTTATTTTTGCTTATGTTGCAACAGATATAGGAAGAGATTTTGGAGTAGTACATATTACAAATGAGGTCGCAGAGCAACTTGGAATTGCCGGTGATGAGCTTTGGAATATAGCTAAAAAGAATACTCCAAAGCTCCTTAAAGCTGAGATTATTCCAATGTCAAATTTCATACCTTACAATGATAGATATGACGAAGAAGAGGAAATGTATATTATTTGTAATAATAAAAAAATCGGTGGTGCCGGAGTTATTTTGTATGATAAAATTCTTGAAGAACTTTCATCTAAATTGCAGTCTGATTTATATATTCTTCCAAGTTCAATCCATGAAACCATTATAATCAGTGATGAAGGAGATAAGGACATATCTGCTCTGCAAGATATGGTACGGAGTATAAATAATACAGTAGTTTCTACAGAGGATATTTTATCTGATAATATTTATCATTATAGCATGAGAAATAAAAAATTGGAAATAGCATAGCTAAATACTACATTTATATACGAATAAAGTAGAATAAACAAGTAAAGCTATGTAAAATATTAACATAATACTTGAAAAAACATATAAAAAAATGTACAATATCTATATGTGATAAATCCAAAATTCAGGCTACATAAGTTTGTGGCAGATTGGAGAAAAATATGGACATTTTCAAGTATGAAAGAATCAGAAACGTAGCTCTACTTGGCCATGGCAGCTGTGGTAAGACTACACTTGCAGAGGCCATGGCATTTGTAACAGGTGTAATTTCAAGGCAGGGAAAGATTGAAGATGGTTCAACTATCAGTGACTATGATAAAGAAGAGCAGAAGAGAACTTTCTCCATAAACACTTCAGTCATTCCTATTGTCAGTGAAGATACGAAGATTAATATTTTAGATACTCCTGGGTATTTTGATTTTGTTGGAGAGGCAGAAGAGGCAGTAAGTGCAGCAGATGCAGCGGTGATTGTAATTTCAGCTAAGGCAGGTGTACAGGTAGGTACAGAGAAAGCATGGAATCTTTGTGAAAAATATAAACTTCCAAGGATGTTTTTTGTAACAGATATGGATGATGATAATGCAAGTTACAGAAAGGTAGTGGAGGCTCTTCAGGAACTTTATGGAACAAGAGTAGCACCATTTCAGCTGCCAATTCGTGAAAATGAGAAGTTTGTTGGTTTTGTAAATGTGGTAAAAATGGCCGGTCGTAGATTTAATGACGACGGCACTTATATAGATTCAGATATACCGGATTATTCAATGGAATATTTACAAACTTATAGAGATGCTCTTTTGGAGGCAGTAGCTGAGACCAGTGATGATATGATGGATAAGTTCTTTAACGGTGAAGAATTTACACAGGCTGAGATGTCTACGGCACTTAGAAAAAGTGTTGGTGATGCGAGTCTTGTTCCGGTACTTATGGGATCAGGTACTGAGGCTAAGGGTGTAAGAAACCTTATTGACCAAATTATAAGTTATTTTCCATCACCTAATAAGACCATAATTACAGGTATTAATCAGAAGACCGGAAATAGTTTCCATGCTGATTATGATGAGAATAAAGAGATGACAGCTAAGGTATTTAAGACTATAGCAGATCCTTTTATTGGAAAATTCTCACTTATTAAGATTTGCTCAGGTGTGCTTAAGGCTGATTCTACTATTTATAATGTGGCTAAGGATGTTGAGGAGAAGATTTCAAGGCTCTATGTGCTTAGGGGAAAAGAGCAGATAGAGGTGAAAGAACTTCATGCAGGTGATATTGGTGCCATAGGTAAACTTGATATAGCTACAGGTGATAGTATTGCGACAAAGGCTGTACCAGTGGTATATGATAAACCTGTTTTTTCAGTTCCATATACATATATGAGGTATGTAACCAAGAATAAGGGTGATGATGATAAGATTGCAAGTGCGTTATCTAAGATTGTAGATGAAGATCCAACTATTAAGATTGTAAATGACAGTGCCAATCGTCAGTCACTTATCTATGGTATAGGTGAGCAGCAGCTTGATGTTGTAGTAAGTAAACTTGCCTCAAGATATAAGGTTGAAATTGAACTTCTTAAGCCTCGTATTCCTTATAAGGAAACAATTAAAAAGAAGGTTTCTGTACAGAATAAGTACAAAAAACAGACAGGTGGACATGGTCAGTATGGTGATGTACATATTACCTTTGAACCTTCGGATGACCTTGACAAACAGTATATTTTTGAAGAAACAGTATTTGGTGGTGCCATTCCAAAGAACTTCTTCCCTGCTATTGAAAAGGGTATAGCAGAGTGTGTAACAAAGGGACCTCTTGCAGGGTATCCAGTAGTTGGTCTTAAGGCTACACTTACAGACGGTTCTTACCATCCTGTAGATTCTTCTGAAATGGCATTTAAAACAGCTGCTACACAGGCTTTTAAAGATGGTTTTATGCAGGCTATGCCTATACTTTTAGAGCCTATTGTTACTCTTAGAGTTGTAGTTCCTGATGAATATACCGGTGATGTGATGGGTGATCTTAATAAGAGACGTGGAAGAGTAAGTGGCATGAATACCCTTTATGATGGAAGAACAGAAATTTTGGATGATATTCCACAGGCAAGTCTGATGGGATATTCTACAGACCTTAGATCTATGACAGGTGGAATAGGAGAGTTTTCTTATGAATTTAGCCACTATGAGGCTGCACCTGCAGATGTACAGGCAAAGGTAGTAGAAGAAAATGCTGCTAATGCAGGAAAAGAAGATTAAGTAAAAAATAAGATTTAGTATAAGTCATAGCCAAATAACCCTAGTCTGAATTTTATAAGAATTTAGACTGGGGTTATTATAGTTATTTTTCTTTAAGTCCTATTTTAATAAAGTTAGAATTTTCAAAGAAAAAATGATAAACTTTTCGACAGATCGTATAGAAATGTGCTCTAAGGAGAAACTGTCAAAAACATTATCAAACTCATCTTTTTTAGGAATTTCGATACTGCCATATAGATATTTAACTAAAATACTATCCCACCAGTTGTTAGGTAGAGTGGAATAGTGTTTGGAAATCACGTTACAAGAATTGTTTATTTGTGATATTTCCTCATTTAGCTTATTTGCCTCTCTATATGTAAGGTGTTCTGATTTATCTAATTTTAAGCATTGCATAACCTTTCATAACCATTCTCCTTTCAGAAATTTGAAATATTAGCCTACATAAAAGCTATATTTGTATTATAGCAGTTAATCTGATAAAAGTAACTAAAAAAATACGGATAATTCAAGATAAATTGTGCATATTTGCAGATAATTTGCAAATTATATTGACCATAATTGTCATTTAAATTAAAATTATAATAAATCACAGATTGGAGCAGAAAATTGATGAGGAAAAACATAGAAGATATAACTAAGTTTATTTTTATAAAAGATGAGCCTGAAAAGTCGGATATTATTTTCATACCCGGTTCATCAAATTGGGGACTTGCTGAAACGGCTGCAAAGCTTTATAAAAGAGGTTTATCAAATAAGATAATTCCATCGGGGATGTATTTTTATAAGATAGGGAAGTTTTTAAATGAAAGGGTTACAGATGAGAGATACAAAGGCAATTATAGGACTGAGGCGGAATTTTTGAGTGCAGTGCTTGTTAAAAACGGTGTATCAGATCAAGATATTTTAATGGAAGAGAAGGCTACTAATACCTATGAGAATGCTATATTTTCAAAGGAATTAGCTGAAAATAACGGGATAGAGGTGAAAAGTGCAATCATTTGTCCGCAAGCTTTTCACGCAAGGAGGGCATTTATGACTTATTCACATCTCTTTCATAATACTAAATTATATGTTGTTCCTACCGATACTCAGGGAATAAGCGAGGATAACTGGTATAAGACAGAAAGAGGTATCGAGGTTGTATTAGGAGAACTTAGAAAATGTGGAGAGTATTTCGAGGAGTATATAAATGAATTTGGAAATAGAGCAGTATTATGAGATTTTAAGGAAATCTAAATTGTTTTATGATTTAGATTTGGAGGCAATTCTTCATGTTGTAAGATGTCTTGAGGGATATACTAGAGAATATATAGCCGGGAGTATCATCTTATCTTATGGAAGTCGGACTGAATATGCAGGAGTTGTGCTTTCGGGCAAACTGTCCTTAGTCATTCCTGAGTACGATGGAAGTGAGACAAATATGGGAACTATAATGGAGTCCGGATTTTTTGCCTGTGCAAATTCCTGTATAGCAGGGCAAAAGTATCTTGCAAGTGCTGTCGCAAAAAAAAATTCGAAGATTCTATTTTTAAAATTCTCTAATTTATTTAAATCTTATGCAAGGAGATGCATGTTTACATCTATGATGACTGCTAATTTGTTGCGACAGATAGCAGAGGAAAATATACTTCAAGACAAAAGAATAAGGGTGATGGGACAAAAGAGTATCAGAGCAAAGCTGATTTCTTACATAGAGGAGTTTAGCGAGGACGGTATAGGGGGTAAGCGAACTATGAATAACCAAGAACTTGCTAATTTTTTGGGAATTGACAGAAGTGCCTTATCAAGAGAAATATCAAGGATGAAAAGTGAGGGTATACTTGAATATGATAAAAAGAATTATAGGTTGATTTAAAAAATATAAAGTGTTGCAACTGCAATAGAAAAATTATTAAGACTAAAATATATTTGTAGTAATACTAAAGAAGTTTTAAATAAGTATGATATTGAAAAAGCATTTTATGTAGAGATTATTATAAGTGTGGGAGAATGTAAGAGTGAAAAGAAAAAGAGCGTAATTTCGATTGTAATAAGGAGAGATTTATGATTAAAGGTGGTAGATTTAAGTTTTCGGAGGAATATAAGGTAAAGAGTGAACTCACAATTTCAACTAAACTGGGGTTGGCAGATGCTCCTATTACATATTTCAGACTTGGAAACGGTACAGATATAAGCAAAGAAAGTTATGACTGTTCAGTGCTTTATATTGGTACGGATGGATTTGGCAGTTTTCATTTAAATGAGGAAGATACTGAAGAAATGTATGAAAATGCATTGCTTTATGTATCACCCAAGACTTTATGCGGTATGTCTGCCGGTGAGGAAATCGGTTTGTCATATATAGAAATATTATTAGAAAAGGAGATAGATATGAATAGCGTATTGAAATCGGGAGAGGTTACAAAATTAAAGAATTTACTTGATTATGAGAAGGGCAGTATAGCAAATATAGACCTTATAGGTCAGGATAACCTTAAATTTATGATAATGGCATTTGATGAGGGATGCTATCTTTCGGAACATCGTGCTCCGGGTGAGGCGATTGTTTTTGCTCTTGAAGGAAAGGGTATTATAAATTACGAGGGTATAGATTACGAAGTAAATGAAGGTGATAATTTTAAGTTTGATAAAAATGCTCTTCATAGTGTAAAAGCAGTTGGAAGATTTAAGATGGCTCTTCTGCTTGTGAAATAAATAACGAGGCATTATAATTATTTTATAACTATATTATTATTTTCTTGCTTGACAGCATAGATTTCAAAGGTTATATATAACAAAAGTAAGAAATTCTTACCTGAAAGAAGAAAAATATGGATGCAGATATACTAACAATGTCATCTAAAGGACAGATATCCTAAATCCATTTATAACAAAACTGGAACTAATAGAGCCTGTTACTCATACAGATATATGTAGAGATCCGGATGATAATAAGTTTTTATCTTGTGCATATGATACAAAGGCTTTATATATTGTCAGCGGAGATAAAGATCTTTTGCTTTATGCTAAATACACACTTTTCCTCATTTGTCAAGTACGAATTCTGTCAAGCAAAATGACATTTTTCGTACTTGTTATTTTTAAAAATTATATTAAAATAAGTATAGTAATATAAAATTTTCAGACCAAAGGAGGAAAATATGCATACAAAAACCAGAGATGCGAAAAAATTGAGGGGGGGGGTACGGGCTGTAATAGCCTGTATTATAGCATTTGCAGTGGTATTTACCCAGATAAAGGTGGAAGCCTTTGCTGAGGAGGTGGTAAAATACTGGGACAGGGAAAGAAATGAACAAGTGACCCTGAAAACAGAAGATGTAACTGCTGTAACTGACGGTATGACAACCATTGGAGATGCGAACAGTACGGCTCCTAAATGGTATGTAGTTAAAGGCGATGTAACAGTAAATGAAAGAATTAACATGGCAGGAAATGTACATCTTATTTTAGCAGATAATAGTAAACTTGATGCTAAAAAAGGAATAGCGGTGCTTAAAGGAAATTCTTTAATCGTATATGGAGAGAATAAAGAGGTTACAACTTCTACAGGCAAAATAATAGCTGAAGGAGATAATGGTGATGCAGGCATTGGAGGAAATCTTAGTAAGGACACAGGAAACATAAAGATTACAGGAGGAAAAGTAGACGCATCATCTAAAGAAGTCGCTTCTATACCACAATACGGCCGTCAAAATGAATCAGGCGCAGGAATAGGAAGTGGTCTAAGGACTGGAGACGGTGGAGGTTCTCCCTTCACTATAGAGATTACAGGAGGCGAAATAAATGCCAAGGCCCATTCGGGCGGGGGAATAGGCAACAATATAACAGAAGAAGAAATAGGAACTATAGAGATAAAAGGTGGCAAGATAACAGCCAGATCCGAATATGGAGCCGGCATAGGCAGCAATTCAAGTGATCCGGCAGGAAATATAAAGATTACAGGAGGAGAAATATCCTCAAGCTCCTTTAGAGGAGCAGGCATAGGCGGAGGTGATGAACAAGAACTAGATTCAATAAGCACTATAGAGATTTCAGGAGGAATAGTTGAGGCAATATCCGATAAGGGAGATGGAATAGGCATAGGCAAATGTAATAAAGACATTGAACATGAACCTAAAGCAGGCGTTTTTACTACAGGAGAGAATGGTAAAGCTATAATTAAAGCCCTAACCAATAGAAAAGAGCAAAACACAGACCCAAAGTTGTCAAAACCTACTAATATTAGGAACAGGGTAAATGAAAGTTCTTGGAAAGGAATTATATTTGAAGAAAATATAGGAAAAGTATACGGAGATCATGAACTGGGCTGGGATTTAACAGTTACAGATAAAGAAAGCCTTATAGTACCAGAAGGTACCGTACTTACTATTCCGGAAGGCAAAACCCTTACCCTTAATGGAACTTTATCAAATAGTGGAAAAATAAGAAAGTTTGGTACAATTACTGATGAGGGTAAAGTAAGCGGAACAGGAAAGTTCTTAAATACCCGTTATGATAAGCCTGTTGCAGTAAGAGATTTTAAATCCGGCAAGCTTACAGGACTTGATGCTAATCTTTCGTATGTAATCACTCCTAAAGACGGTATTGAGCAGACAGTAAATAACCCTGCTGAGGGGAAAACAGACATTGCTGATGAGTGGTTTGGTAAAGCTTTATCAATTAAGGTAAAAGAAGATGAAGGAAAACTTGAAAGCCAACCTCAAAACTTATCTATTGAAGCAAGAGCAGAAGCTCCAGAAGGCTTAAAGGCTGAAAAAGAGAGTGTTTCAGGAAGAAAAGATGGCAAAATTACAGGTACAACAGATAAAATGCAGTACAGATTTTCTACTTCGACTGAATGGAAAACCTGTTCAGAAGGTGCAGTTATTTCGCTGGCACCGGGCAAATATTTAGTGAGAATAACTGCAACTGACACCGCCTTTGCGAGTAAATCAGCAGAAATAGAAATAATGCAGGGTGAGAGTATAGGCGGAGGCTATTGGATTGGAGCTTCTTCATCACAAAAAAATGAAAAAGATGATAAGAATAAAACAGAAAATACTGACAAAGCCTCTGCACCTGAAAAAGCCTCTGCACCTGAAAAAGCCTCTGCACCTGAAAAAGCAGAAGTCAGCATAGAAGCAAAAAAAGGAAAAAACAAAACAGCAACGGCCAAAATTTCTGAAAAAACTGTAGAGGATACAATTACAAAGGCTTTGGAAGAAGCTAAGAAAAACGGTAAGGAAGCAGAAAAAATATCTCTTGAAGTAAAAGTAGATATGCCAAAGGGTACTGATAAAGTAAAGGTAAATCTTACCGAGGGTGCTTTAGAAACGCTTACAAGTGAAAAAATTAACAATTTCACTATAGACAGTCCTCTTTCAAAAATGGAATTTGATAAAACAGCCCTTTCAGAAATTAAGAAAAAGAGCAAGGGAAATATTTTATTAAATGTAACTCCTGCTAAAAAGCTTTCTAAAAATGTTAAAAAGATTACCGGAAACAGACCAGTTTACGACATAAGCATAAGCTATGCAAAGGGAAAGAAAAATATAAACGCTCTTGGAAAAGGAAGCATAAAAGCCTCCATTCCTTATAACCTTAAGAAAAATGAAAAGGCAGACGGACTGTATGTTTTCTACCTTGACAAAAAAGGAAAAGTAAGGAAGGCTAAAGGTTCTTACTATGATAAAGAAAGCGGTGCAATGGTATTTAATACAAAAAGTTTAGCTGTATTTGGAATAGGATATACAAAAAAATAATGCAAAATAAAGGGATTCCTGTAGATTACCGGATAATGGGTAGTCTATAGGAATCTCATTTTTTAAACACTCCATAGAATGTGGACTATTTAGCTGGGAGAAGAATTATATTTATACATAAAAATATGTTGAAGTACGTTAGAAAGTACATTATACTTCTTTTGAAAGAGCTAAGTAGTATATTAAAACAGGAGAGTTAAATATATGGACAAAAACATTATACTCTATCATGGAAGTAATGTTATAGTGCAAAATCCTAAAATATTAATAAACAGTCATTATAAAGACTTTGGATATGGATTTTACTGTACTAATATAAAAAGACAGGCTATGAGGTGGGCAAGTTCTAAGTCTGGTAAATCATATGTTAATAATTATACATATAAAGAAAATTCTAAATTAAAAATTTGTATATTTGAAACTATGACGGAAGAATGGCTGGAATTTGTGGTGAACTGCCGTTTAGGAAAAGAACATAATTTTGATATTGTAGAAGGACCTATGGCAGATGATCAGGTTTGGGACTATGTAGAAGATTATATAGACGGCAATATTTCAAAAGCAGCCTTTTGGGAACTGGTTAAGTTCAAATATCCTACACATCAGATAGTTTTTTGTACAGAAGAAGCTTTGAAAACTTTAAATTTTGAAGGAAGTGAGGAATTATGACAAATATATATTTCCCGGATGAAGAAATAACAAGAGATGATGTAAAATTTATATGTTATATGATAGAGCGTGTAGCAAGAAGGCTTCATCAGCGTAATAGTTATGTTGTAAATAAGCTGGGAGAGGAAAATTTGAATCATCTTATAAGTGTGGCTAATGTACTTCATTCCAAAAATCCTTTGGATGTAGAAGATGAGTGGATTAGTGAGTATGGTTTAGAAAAGGGCAATGTAGATGTGACTGATGTGAATTATGAACTGGTGGATAGAATACCTACTCCTCTCCAAATGGGCAAAGTTTATGAACGCCTGATTTATAATACAGCGCAGCCGAATGAGAGTGAAGTTGAAGGAATTATAAGAGTTTATAATAATAAGCTTTGCGATAAACTTGATGATTATAACTGCAGTGCCTATTATGAGCCGTCTTATTTCATAGCAAGGGCTTATAATCAGGGTGGGTTCTAAAATTTTAAGGTAAACTTGACACCAAATACGACACCAACTATAATAATGTTAGGAGTTTACAATGTCCAAATGGGAAAAACTTTTAAAAAAGTTATTATCTTTGTCAAAAGATATGAGGTTTAATGAATTACAAAAAATCTTGGAATACTATGGATATGTTATGAATGCACCGAGAAGTGGAAGTAGCCATTATACTTTTCGTAAATCAGGTAAGAATCCGATTACAATTCCTAAACATGAACCAATTAAAAAGATATATGTTGAAATGGTGCGAGATATAGTTGAGGAGGAAATGTTATATGAAGACAATTGATTATTACTTGAAGCTTCCATATAAGTTGGAAATCGTTCCAGACATAGATGAAGGAGGATTTGTGGCAAGATATCCGGAGCTTCCGGGATGTATAACGGTTGGTGATACAATTGAAGCAGTTGTTAAGAATTTGAATGATGCAAAAATAGAATGGATTACTGCAGCTTTGGAAGATGGAAACACTATTCCTGAACCTTCAACCTATGATGATTATTCCGGACAATTTAAGTTAAGATTGCCAAAAAGCTTGCATAAATTACTGGCTGATCAGTCTAAGGAAGAAGGTGTAAGTATGAATCAGTACTGCGTGTACTTACTTTCAATGAATAATGCTTCCAACCTTTACAAAAACTCACCAATAAGGTAAAATTACAGAGTAGTATAAAATAAGATAGATTTAGAGGTGAAATTTGAAACCAATAGTAGCGATAGTAGGAAGACCGAATGTGGGTAAGTCCACACTTTTCAATAAACTTGCAGGAAGTGAAATATCCATAGTAAAGGATACTCCGGGTGTCACAAGAGATAGGATTTATGCAGATGCGGAGTGGCTTAACAAAGCATTTACAATGATAGACACTGGCGGTATCGAGCCGAATACAAGTGATATGATGCTTGCCAATATGCGCAAGCAGGCTGAGATAGCTATAGATACTGCAGATGTAATCATATTTATAACAGATGTAAAAACCGGACTTGTAGACTCGGATAATCAGGTGGCTCAGATGCTTAGAAAGTCTAAAAAACCTGTAGTTTTGGTAGTTAATAAGGTAGACAATCCTGTTAAACAGCAGGCTGATGTATTTGAGTTTTATAACCTTGGACTTGGTGAGCCTTTTCCAATATCTTCTGTAAACCAGACAGGAATAGGTGATATGCTTGATGAGGTAATTAAGTATTTTCCTGAGGACAGCCCAGAGGCCGAGGAAGATGATACTCCTAAAATTGCAATAATAGGTAAGCCTAATGTAGGTAAATCTTCTATTATAAATAGGCTTTTAGGTGAGAACAGAGTTATAGTTTCTGATATTGCAGGTACGACCAGAGATGCAATAGATACAAGAATACGAAGAAATGGTAATGACTACATAATGATAGATACTGCAGGTATTCGTAGAAAAAGCCGTATCAAGGAAGATATTGAATATTACAGTATAGTTCGGACTGTATCCGCAGTTGAAAGGGCAGATATAGTTGTACTGGTTATAGATGCAACAGAAGGTATTACAGAGCAGGATGCAAAAATAGCAGGTATAGCACATGAAAGAGGCAAGGGCATAATAGTAGCTGTAAATAAATGGGATTTGATTGAGAAAAATGATAAGACAATGAATGAGCATACTAAGAAGTTAAAAGAAATTTTAGCCTATATGCCTTATGCAGAATTTCTCTTTATATCAGCAGTGAGCGGACAGCGTCTTAACAAGCTGTTTGACCTTATAGATGTGGTTATTCAGTATCATGCACTTAGAGTATCTACGGGTGTGTTGAACGACATTCTTGCAGAGGCTGTAGCTATGCAACAGCCTCCTACTGATAAGGGAAGAAGACTTAAAATTTATTATATTACAGAAGTGTCTGTAAAACCGCCTACTTTCATTGTTTTTGTAAATAGTAAGAAACTTATGCATTATTCTTATACAAGATATATTGAAAATAAGATAAGAGAGGCCTTTGGTTTCACCGGTACGCCACTTCGTTTTATTATCAGAGAGAGAAGTGCTGATGACACAACAAAAATACATTAATAGGAGCAGTTATGTTAAGTGTGATTGTTATTCTTTTGGGTTATGTATTTGGAAATTTTCCAACAGGGCTTATAGTTGGAAAACTTAATAATATTGATATAAGGCAGGAAGGTAGCGGAAATATCGGCTCAACCAATGCCCTTAGGACTTTGGGATTTTTAAGGGGAGGACTTCCAACTTTGATTGGAGATATACTTAAGGTAGTGATTCCAAGCCTTTTGGTAAAGTATTTTATCTGTGCAGGACTTAACGGTGATGGAATAGGTTATTTAAGTACGGATTATTATGTACTCTTGTGTGGTTTTGGAGTTGTGCTTGGCCATAATTTTCCTGCTGTACTCGGTTTTCATGGTGGTAAAGGAATAGCGTCTACAGGTGGTGCATTCCTTGTGTTTAACTTTCCTATGACAATGATACCACTTGCTGTATTTATTTTAGTTTGTTACATAACAAAGTATGTATCAGTCGGCTCTATGGTGGGACTTGTTTCCATTCCTGTCACAATAGGATTTTTTTATCAGGGGAAGTGGGCATTAGTGGGGGTAGCCTCGCTTTATGCTATACTTGGTATTGCAAGACATAAGCCAAATATTGAAAGGCTTATGAAAGGGACTGAGAATAAACTTGGACAGAAGAAAAAATAAAAAGAGGAGGTACTTCTGGTATGAAAATTACGGTATTGGGAGCAGGTACTTGGGGAAGTGCCTTAACAATTTTATTAAATAATAACGGGCATGAACTCACTCTATGGACTGCTCTTGAAAAAGAGTTTAACGAGTTAAATTCTACTAGAATAGTAAAAAATTTAAAAGGTGTAAAACTGGATGATAACATTCAAATTACTAATGATATCGCTTTAGCTTGTAAGGATAAAGAACTCATAGTCTTTGCTGTGGCATCTCCATTTGTAAGGATGACAGCTAAAAAGGCAGCACCATTTATCGACAGAAAGATACCTGTTGTAAATGTAGCTAAGGGTATTGAAGAAGATACTCTAATGACACTTACAGAGATTATCGAAAGTGAATTTGAGGCTTATAATGGAGATAAAGGAATAGTAACTGTACTTTCAGGACCAAGCCATGCTGAGGAAGTATCTATAGGAATGCCGACTACAGCAGTAGTAGGAGCAAGGTCAAGAGAAATTGCCTGCCTTATTCAGGATGCATTTATGTCTGAGAGATTTAGAGTATATACAAGTCCTGATGTAATAGGTATTGAACTGGGTGGTTCACTTAAAAATGTAATAGCACTTGCTGCAGGTGTGATAGATGGACTGGGGCTTGGTGATAATGCAAAAGCTGCTCTTATTACTAGAGGAATTTCAGAAATAGGAAGACTTGGAATGAAACTTGGCGGTAAGCTGGAGACTTTCGCAGGTCTTTCAGGTATTGGCGATCTTATAGTGACCTGTTGCTCGACTCATAGCCGAAATCATAATGCCGGCTTTCTTATAGGACAGGGAAAGACTATGGAAGAGGCTATGACAGAGGTAGGACAGGTTGTAGAGGGTGTATATTCTGCAAAAGCAGCAAGTAAGCTTGCTCATAAAAATAGCATAGATATGCCGATAGTGGAGCAGATGAACAAGGTGCTGTTTGAAAATAAAAAGGCAGAAGATGCACTTAGTGAACTTCTTTTAAGAGATAAAAAGGATGAACACTCCGGATTTGACTGGGAAGAGTAAAAGATAGGAAGGCTTGAGATGGATATAGATGTAGAAAAACTTACTCCCATGATGCGCCAATATTACGAGATAAAAAAAGAATACAGTGATTGTATTCTTTTTTATAGAATGGGCGATTTTTATGAGATGTTTTATGATGATGCCTTGACCGCCTCCAAGGTACTTGAAATTACACTTACCAAAAGGTCGGGTAGCAATGAAAACAGTCCCCCTATGTGTGGAGTACCTTTTCATGCTGTAGATAGATATTTAAATAATCTTGTGCAGGCAGGCTATAAGGTTGCAATATGCGAGCAGACAGAAGACCCTAAACTTGCTAAGGGACTAGTAAAAAGGGAAGTAATTAGGATAGTTACACCGGGTACAAATCTTGATACTGAGGCATTGGAGGAAAGCAAGAATAATTTTCTTATGGGAATTGTGGCTTCAAATGAAGATTATGGTATTTCCTTGGTAGATGTATCTACCGGAGAATTTCTCGTAACTGAGTTAGTTGAGACTAAGTCTTTGCTTGATGAGATAACTAAGTTTGAGCCGGCAGAGATTGTTTGTAATGAGGAGTTTATAGCTTCCGGTATTTTAACAGCCGATTTTGTAGAAAAACAGCATTTAGTTATTACAGGACTTGAAAGAAGATACTATGAAATTTCTTCTGCTGCAAGAATGATAAAGAGGCATTTCAAGGTAGAAGTGCTTGACGGACTGGGGCTTACAGGGATGGACAAGGCTATTTGCTCGGCAGGAATGGTGCTTACCTATCTTTATGAAACTCAGAAAAATGATTTAAGCCATATAATTTCGATTAAACCCTATTCAAACAATGCCTATATGATTATTGACAGTTCTACAAGGAGAAATCTTGAACTGACGGAGACACTTAGAGATAAGAATAAGAGGGGTTCTTTACTTTGGGTGCTTGATAGGACAAAAACTGCTATGGGAGCAAGATTATTAAGAAATTTTTTGGAACAACCTCTTGTAAATAAATACAATATTGAAAAGAGATTGGATGCAATAGAGGCTTTTTGCGAAAATATAATTACAAGGGAAGAAATAAGGGAATATTTAAATCCGGTATATGATATAGAAAGATTGCTTGCGAAAATATGTTATAAGAGTGCAAATCCTCGTGATTTGTTGGCATTTATGAATTCTATTGAATTTTTGCCTGCTATAAAAAGTTTACTTCCTGAATTTGACTCAGAGTTGATTAGAGAATTTGATGAAATGCTAGATCCGCTCACTGATATTTATGAAAAAATAGACAGAGCAATAGACCTTGATGCACCGCTTTCAGTAAGAGAAGGAAAGATAATAAAAGAGGGATATAATGAGGAAATAGACCGTCTTAGAAGAGCAAATACAGAAGGGAAAACCTTGGTTGCAGAGCTTGAAAACGAAGAAAAAGAGAGGACGGGCATTAAAAATCTTAGGATTAAATCTAACAAGGTATTTGGATACTGTATAGAGGTTACAAATTCATATAAGGATTTAGTTCCTGCTGACTGGACACGAAAGCAGACATTAACCAATGCTGAAAGATATATAACTCCTCGTCTAAAAGAATTTGAAAATATGATACTTGGTGCTGAGGAAAGGCTTGTGGCACTTGAATATGATTTGTTTTCTGAACTTAGGGATGAGATTGCGTCTGAGATAGTTAGGATAAGTAAGACTGCTAAGGCAATAGCAGGGCTTGATGCATTGATTTCGCTTTCGGTAGTGGCAGGAAGTGAGAATTTTGTAAGACCTGTTATAAATGAAGAGGGTGTAGTAGACATAAAAAATGGAAGACATCCTGTGGTTGAAAAGATGATGGGTGGAGACGGATTCATTGTAAATGACACCTATTTAGACAATGAAAATGATAGAATTTCAATAATTACAGGACCTAATATGGCAGGTAAGTCTACTTACATGAGGCAGACTGCTATCATAGTGCTTATGGCTCAGATTGGAAGTTTTGTACCGGCAAGTTCAGCTAATATTGGTATCTGTGATAGGATATTTACGAGGGTAGGAGCATCTGATGACCTTGCAAGCGGACAGTCTACATTCATGGTTGAAATGACAGAGGTTGCCAATATTTTAAGAAATGCGACTAAGGACAGCTTGATTGTATTAGATGAAATTGGCAGGGGAACAAGTACCTTTGACGGACTTTCCATAGCTTGGGCGGTGGTAGAGTACATAAGTAATCCAAGGCTTTTGGGGGCAAAGACACTTTTTGCTACACATTATCATGAACTTACAGAACTTGAGGGGAAATTGTTAAATGTCAATAATTACTGTATAGCGGTTAAGGAGGATGGTGACAGCATAGTTTTCCTAAGAAAAATAGTTAAGGGCGGAGCAGATAAGAGCTATGGAATACAGGTTGCAAGTCTTGCAGGAGTGCCTGAAAGTGTAATTGAAAGGGCTAAGGAACTTTCCGCAGAGCTTGACAGTAATGATATTTTAGAGAAAGCTAAGAGGCTTGAAGTAAGAGGAAGTGAAATTAAAAATCAAAATGTAATTGAATTTCTTTCTGAAACAGGCGTTATGCCGGATAAAAAAGAAGAAAAGAAATTGTTAAGACCTAATAAAGCGGATGAAAACCAGTTATCATTTTTTGGCTCGTCTAAAAACGAGGATGTAATTGCAGAACTTATGGAAATGAAACTTGAAGAATTGTCACCGATAGATGCTCTTAATAAACTGTATGCTATGCAAAAAAAGGTAAAGAGCAGAGGAATTTAGCCGGAAACGAGGTGAAAACTTGTCAATAATTAATTTATTAGATAAAGATACTATCAACAAAATAGCAGCCGGAGAAGTTATAGAAGGGCCAGCGGCTGTTGTCAAGGAACTTGTTGAAAATGCAATAGATGCTGATGCAAATTCTATAACAGTAGAAATAAAAGATGGCGGAATATCTTTAATAAGAGTTACGGACAATGGTAGGGGAATAGGAAGTGACGATATTAAAAAAGCTTTTTTACCTCATGCCACAAGTAAGATTAAAACTGCTGATGACCTCGTACTTGTATCAAGTCTCGGTTTTAGGGGAGAGGCTCTTGCAAGCATAGCGGCTGTCAGCGAAGTGGAAGTACTTACAAAGACTGCTGATGAAATAAGCGGTATAAGATATGTGATAAGTGGAGGCAAGGAGGAGGCTAATGAACATATAGGTACTCCTGAGGGGACTACATTTGTAGTGAGAAATATTTTTTATAACACTCCTGCCAGAAAAAAGTTTTTAAAAACGGCTACAACAGAGGGGAGATATGTAAGCGAGGTAATGGAGCATATGGCGGTAAGCCATCCCGAAGTGGCGTTTAAGTTCATATTAAACGGTCAGGTAAAACTTCAGACTATGGGAAACGGCAGTCTCAAGGATGTGCTGTTTTATATATATGGTAAGGAAATTACTGCGAATATTATTCCGGTAAATAATCCTGATATTGATGGAGAGCTGATTAATGGGCTTTCAGTAAGGGGATTTGTAGGAAAGCCGTCTTTAACAAGGGGAAATAAGGAGTATGAGAATTACTTTATAAATGGCAGATTTATTAAGAACAAAGTAATTACGAGGGCGATAGAAGATGCATACAAATCCTTTCTTATGCAGCATCGTTTTCCTTTTACCTGTCTTTTGATAAGTGTGGACAACTCTTTAGTTGATGTAAATGTACATCCTGCGAAGTTAGAAGTAAGGTTTAGTGACACAGAAAGTCTATATAGACTTATATTTCACGAAGTAGATAATGCCCTTAGAAAGAAAGACCTGCTGCCTGATATGGGTATAAGGCAGATACCGGATAAAAAGCCTTTGGTGAGAGAATTAAATCTTGCTGTAAGACAGGAAAAATCTGAAAAGACTGAGGGATACATTATTCCGGATATACCTATGCCTGAGCCTTTTGAAAAGAGCAGACAGGATGAGTGGAAGAGAGAACTGAAACCTGTATTTAAGCAGGAGAGTTTTGTGGAAGAACGGGTAAAAAGAGATGAAACAGCTCCTCTTATCAGACAGAGTGTATATGCTCCCTTTGAACATATTGATAATGCAAGTAAGGTAAAGGAAGATAAAACAGACTCTATAAGTGTAGAAAAGACTGAGAATACAGTTATAAACGGTGCAGCGGAAGTGCTTGAGGAAGAGATTACCGTATATGATACTGCCGATAATTTTAAAGGCGGAATATTTGCAAAAAAAGCTCTTCCTGATATAAAAATAATCGGTCAGATATTTGGCACTTATTGGATAATGGAATATGATGGAAGTGTTTATATGATAGATCAACACGCCGCACATGAAAAAGTAATGTATGAGCGTTTTGTAAGAGAAATATCTGAAAAAGCAGTAACATCACAAAATTTGCTTCCGCCGGTTGTTGTGACACTTTCAAGCAGTCAAAAGCAGATAGTAGAAGAGATAAGTGAGTATCTTCATCAACTGGGATTTGAAATAGAGCCTTTTGGTGGAAATGATTATGTTATAAAGGCTGTTCCAACTGAGCTTTTTGGAATAAGTGAAAAAGAACTTTTGTTCGACATTATTGACCAGTATTCGCTTGAGGGGAAAAAAGTTACTCCCGATACAGTGCTTTCTAAAATAGCAACTATGGCTTGTAAGGCGGCAATAAAAGGAAATATGAACATATCACTGCTTGAGGCGAAAGCTCTTATAGAGGAACTGATGAGCCTTGACAACCCTTATAATTGTCCACATGGTAGACCTACTATGATATTTATGAGTAAGGCTGATGTGGAGAAGAAGTTTAAGAGGCAGATATAATATTGAATTTATATAGGTGAAAAATTGAAAAGACTCGGAATTTATGTACACATTCCTTTTTGTGCAAAAAAATGTAACTATTGTGATTTTTATTCTTTGGCCTCAGGAGAAGATGAGAAGAAGAGTTATATAGAATCACTTAAGAGGGAAATATTAGAAGTATCAAAAAAAGTCGGTGACGATTATGGAGTATATACTATTTATTTTGGTGGAGGTACACCTTCTATAGTTAAAGCCAATTATATAAAGGAAGTATTAGATGTAATTAGGTCACAATTTCAGATTTATAGAGATGAATTTTACCCTGAAATTACACTTGAATGTAATCCTAAAACCATAAATATGGAAAAACTTTCTATATATAAAGAGGTCGGAATAAACCGTATAAGTCTTGGACTTCAGTCTGCTGATAATGATGAACTTAAACTTCTTGGCAGGATTCACAGTTATGAGGACTTTTTGGAAAGCTATGAAATGGCTAGAAAATCAGGGTTTAATAATATAAATGTTGACCTGATGAGTGCGATACCTAAGCAAAATATTAAAACTTACGAGAAATCTTTAGAAGAAATAATAAAGTTAAATCCTGAGCATATTTCAAGCTATAGCTTAATTATTGAAGAAAACACTCCATTTTTTGATAAGTATGCTGAAAATGCTCCGTTTAATAAGGATTTACCTTCTGAAGAAGATGATAGAATGATGTATGAACTAACAGTTTCTAAGCTCAAACTTGCAGGCTATAATAGGTATGAAATTTCAAATTATGCTAAAGAGGGATTTTATTCGAGGCATAACACATCATACTGGGAAAGAATTCCTTATCTTGGTTTTGGAGTAGGTGCATCTTCATTTTTTGAAAATGAAAGATATAATAATAGGACTAATCTAAAAGAATATATTA
>NZ_JBQMXS010000011.1:0-63275 GCF_052173895.1 Catonella sp.
AAATCCATCTCAATATTTTCAAATGGGTTAGGAGTTTTTCCACCTATATTAAGATACCATTTCTTAATCGGAGCCTCATCACCTGCATTTGATGCATCATAATCAGATCCACCCTCTTCTACAAGTGTCTTAAACTTACCTGTAGTTCCATCAAATACCATATTAAATTTGGATTCATCTCCGAAATTAGGCTGACCATTCTCAACACTATCAACTTGCCCCACATCAGTAGGATTCAGTTTCTCTTTACTTAGTTTTGCTCCCCAACCTGTTGGTGTATACTCTGTTGAGCCATCATCATTTTTCTTTTCTGTATACATTATGGACTTACCATCTCTAAGTATGTCCTTAAGCTCTATATTATAGGCATTGTCCGATACAGAACTCTGCTTAATTACAAACTTAGCTGTATACTTATATCCTAATTTATCATAGAAGTTCATCTGGAAAGTACGCCCTGCTGAACCTGATGCCATCTGAGTATCTGTCTTATCTATGTTTCCTGAAATATAAGATGCTTTAGTAGCCTCAGGGTCTGTATACATATTCTCAGGTGACATTATATTAAGGTTAGACACTGGACCTGGCTTAGTCTTTGTAGGGTCATCAGGATCTACCTGCCATCCCTGTACCTTAGCACCGTCAGAAGTGGTAAGAGTACCATCAGCATCTACTGTAAATGCACCATTTTTTGTAAAATAAGTCCTTCCACCGTTCTTAGTTATAAAGAATGAATCCCCTGAAAGCATACAGTCAAAAGCATTATTGGTAGTCTGTGAACCACCTGCTCCTGAAATATTTTTAGAAATAGCTGCTACATTGGCACCAAGACCTATCTGCTTGGAGTTGATACCACCTACATTTGTCTCCTTATTAGGGCCTGAAGATGCCTGTGTAGTCTGATAAAACACATCAGAAAACACTGTAGAACTGGACTTAAAACCAACTGTATTTACATTCGCTATATTGTTACCTATAACATCCATCTTGGTCTGGTGCACTTTAAGTCCTGCAACACCAGAAAAAAGTGATCTCATCATAATGTATGACCTCCATCGTAAACTTCTTATTATATAATAATTATTTAGCTTATTACTGCTCCATCAATATTTGTGAAAATTTTGTCTCCACTATCTCCTACAGCAGTGACTACCATATTATTCTTTACATTTACTATAAATGCAAGTTCGTCAACTACTATAAGCGATTCATTGATTCCTTTCTGTCTTGCTCTGTCAGTTCCTTCTGAAAGTCTTGATATCTGTTCATTTGATAAATTGATATTACGACTGGCAAGCCTCTCGTTTGCGTGTTTGGAAAACCTTAGTTTTCCCGTTTCTTTTTCGGACTCATTTATAAGTATATCCCTAAAACTATGTCCTGTAAAGACAGCATTATCTTTAACCTTGCTTTCTTTTAATTCTCGGTCAAGATATCTTCCTCTAATCTGTTCAATAGAGCCTAAACTCCCATTATTTAATTTCATGACCTCACCTCATATTTAACTTATTCGGCAGCTTGGAGTAAAAAATATTATTTAATATCATCTTCATCCTTTCCCCATGCTACCTTTATGAGGTCAAGGAGTTTTTTGCTTATTTTCTTCTGCCTTCTTATCATTATCCGGCTTATTATTCTCTTCGGTCTTCTTATCAGACTCGGTCTTCTTATCTCCCTCAGCTTTCTTATCAGCCTCAGTCTTCTTATCTTCTTCAGCTTTCTTATCAGAGTCGGTCTTCTTATCTCCTTCAGTCTTCTTATCAGACTCAGTCTTCTTGTCCCCCTCAGCTTTCTTATCAGCCTCGGTCTTCTTATCTCCTTCAGTCTTCTTATCATTTTCAGGTTTCTTAGGCTCATCACCCTCTGTAACCGTCAGAGAAAGATTTGTATTATTATGTGTATTAAAGTCATTCTTAAACTTAACATCTACTTTGTAGTATCCCGGCTTTAAGTCCTTAAATGCCTCCGGATAAACTGTTACAAGTCCATCTTCATCTACTGTGAAGTATTTAGCCGGAATATCTTTTCCACCTATATTAAGTCCAAGGGCAGTTGCCTTTCCAATTCCCTCACCCATATGTACTCTAAACTTCACAACACCAGGATGATCCTTATTAAACTTCAGATTCTTATTTTCAACCTTTGGAATTACATTTCCCTTTAAATATTCAGGATTAATAACCGATTGTAAATCTGATGCCGGATACATATTTCCACCGATTGAAAGGTAGGCTTTATTTCCTTTTATTGATACAAAATCAACCTTTCCACTTATGGTAGTTTCTTTTCCATCTGCACCCTTAGTAGCCATCACAACTTCCTGCCCAATAAGACTGAAAGCCTGTGCATTAGCCATAGTCGCATTCATATTCTGCATCTGCTCAAGAGTTGAATAAGTTGCAAGCTGCGATACCCACTCTGTATTACTCTGAGGCTGCAGTGGATCCTGATTTTCCATCTGAGCGCAGAGGAGTTTTAAAAATGAGTCCTTACCTAACTTATTCATCTCATCAGCAGTTTTTATTTTTTTTATATTTTTAGTCTTGTTGATAACACCATCTTTTATCTGTGCCTCAAGACCTTTATCAGTTCTTGTAGAACTATAGTTTGTACTAAAATCTGCCATATTTTGCCTTTCTATAATCTTGCTATGCTCCAAGATTTATATTGCTACCTGTTCCATCATCCGTATAGGCTCTGATTGCCTCTTCCGGTGAAACTGATACCATCTCAATTCCATCCTCTCCATCAATAGCAAAATTTCTATTTCTCTTATTTTTCTTTCCTTCTTCTCCGGTACTGTTGCCCTTATTTTCTCTGCTAATTCCATTTTCTGAAATCATTACAGATACGCTCTCCACCTTAAGTCCCTGATTTTCAAAATTTAACTTAAGTGTAGCTATCTGACTTTCAAGAGCCGCCTTAGCCTCAGCTGTTTCTACCCTAAACTCAGCTTGCATAATGCCATGTTTAGCGGACACATTTACAGCCACTTTACCAAGAGTTTCCGGAGTAAGTAAAAACTCAAGACTTGTCTTATCCGGAGCATGAAGATTCTTTATCTGATTTGTAACCTGCTCAAGTATTGCCTTAGCTGTTGTTCCTTCCGGAAGTGCCCCTGTTCCTTCAAGTTCCTTTACATTTGCTGCAATATTTTCAAAAAGTTTCTGTGCTGAAACTTCTACAGCTCCTGATGATATATTTCGCTTATCTCCACTTGAATTTTTATCATTACCGTCAAACTCAAACATAGGTTCTTGCGAATTTGCCCCATTTACATCTCCTACTAAGGGAATCATTACAGCCGACTCTTGTATATCTTGTTCAATAACCTTGTCAGTCTCTGTTTCTTCCCTTATTGTAACAAGCTCTGCAGTTTCAGACTTCTCAAACATTTTAGCAAGAATTTCACCAAGGCTTACCGATTCTTTTTTCTCAGACTCAATTAGCTCTTTTATTACCTGATTCTCATCTGCGACTCCTTCTGTCATTCCGGAAGTCATTTGCTCCATATCATCCAGATAACTGTTTAAGACTTCAGAAATCCCCTCTAAATCCTTAAACGCCTCATTATTTGTGAGGATAGCTGAAATATTATCAAGTCCGTTCATCTCAGTAACAAACCCTTTCCAGCTATCAATGTCCAGCAAATTATCAGATGTTAAATCAGCTCCTATCATAAAATCTTTAATAACAGTTTCATCAGCCCCTGTTTTATTAGAAATATCAGCTATAAGACCAGCAAGTATTGCCATTAAAGCCCCTATGCCTTCACACTGCTCTTTACCATCATCTTTTAGTTCTTTTGTAAATATCTGTTTTACAGACTCTTTATCCGCCTGACAGGTACTGTCTTTTACATTGTATAAAGCCCCACCCTTATCATCAGATGTTCTGTCCTTCACATTATTTACAGCTTTATTATCAGCATTTGCAGTTTGTATATTCCCTCCTTCCTTTGAATTTTTTTCAAAAGCATTACTAACTTTTGATTCTCTTGCATTAGCTTTAGTCATAGCTGAATTATTTTCTTTATTCAGTATGTCTGAAAAAGATGCATCAGTACTACCAGTCTGTGCCTTCGCCTTAGCATTTGCTGATGGTAAAACAGTATTCAAATTGACCTGTGCTGCCATCATAAAAAATCTCCCTCCTATCCTCAATATTTAAGTGTAAGATACACCTCATATATATTATCGGATAAAAGAGGGAGAAAATCAACCCTATTTTCCTTGTAGTAATGAAATTTTTTTTGTTACCTTCGCTGCCATATTAGTATCCATTTTAGCTAAAATAGCTCCTGCCTCTTTAGTTTTCATATGCAGTAAAATATTAGAAACTAAATCTAGGTCTCCACCCATTCCATTTAGAATCTTAGCCGCTTCTTCAGGTTTCATACTCTTATACATCTCTGCCTGCTCTACTAATTTTCTTTCAATTTCCTGCTGCTCTACTACCTGCCTATAAATTTCAGCTGCATTATCAGGACTGATTGTTTCATAATATTTCTTATACTCTTCTATGTCCGGAGCTTTATTATTAAAAACTACCTCTTTATCAAATTTATCCTTTTCAGTCTGAAATTGTAATTGGTTTTCTTCAAAAGTCTTAAGCCTTGCAACCTCTGCCTCAAGCTGTGCAAGATAATTTGCATCACCTTTTCTACTTCCGTTAGCAGCTGCAAGTGCAGATTCAAGTTCTTTTATTCTATCCATAGCCTCAGGAAGATTCTTATATGGATAATTATTTTCCTCTGCAGCCTGTTCGTCAGGTATATCCGGCAAGATTTCACTAATTACAGGCATATCCTTAAGAATAGGTCTAAGCACCGTAGAACCAAATCCACCTACATCATACTTAATAAGAAATGCGAATATTCCGAGCCATATTGCAACTATAAAAAGCACAATTATAAGTGTAAGTATCTTACTTAATATACCCTCTTTCTCTTCGCCTTTTTCTCCACTCTTTTTCTTCTTATTTTTCTTTCCTGTCGGCTGACTATCTTCCACTGTATCTTCTAAGTTGTCCAAGTCATTCATCTCATCCATATCAGCCCCTACCTCCACTCTTCTTCATTTCTATTAGTTCCATATTTATATGCTACCAGCTCATCTACTAGTTTAGCTTCTTCATCATTCATTTCTTTTACAAACTTATTAAAGGCCTTTTCTTTAAGTTTTTCTTGAATTTTTCTTTCTTTCATAGCCTCAACCATCTTGTCCTGTTCAATTTTCACCTTACCCTCAGCCTTTTTAACCTCAATCTTTTGCAAACCTATAAAATAATCCATACTTTCATAGGCTAAGACACCTCGTTTTATAACATTGACATCCAGTTTGCCATTACAAGATAATCTAAGACTATTTTCATAATCTTTTTTTCTTGCATACAAACCATTCAACCTGTCCTCTTCATTATTGAGATTTATCCTTGCCGTAGCTAAGGCCATTTTCTGCCTGTCTTCAAGTTTACTTTTCAAATCAAGAATATTTTGCATCCTATACTTAAATTTTGCCATACTCCACCTTATTCAACACTACTCAGTCTCTGCAAATATTGCTCTTAAGCCTTCAATCTCATCACCCAACAAGAATTTCTCCTCCGTACTCTGCATCAAAAAAGCATTGACCTCTTTTATCTTGCTTATTGCAAAATCAATATCTTCATTAGCTCCTGCCTTGTATGCACCAATATTTATAAGATCCTCTGCTCCATTATATGTAGCAAGCACATTTTTCATCATTCCTGCTAATTTTTTATGCTCAGCTGTTGCAATGGATGACATACACCTTGATATACTTTGTAAAACATCAATAGCCGGATAATGATTTTTCTGAGCCAAGGCTCTTGAAAGAATGAAGTGACCATCAAGTATACCTCTCGCAGTATCTGCTATTGGTTCATTCATATCATCTCCATCAACAAGCACTGTGTATAAGCCTGTGATAGAGCCTCTCTCTGCATTACCTGCTCTCTCCAAAAGTTTAGGCATTTCAGAATATACACTTGGCGGATACCCCCTTGTAACCGGTGGCTCTCCACTTGCAAGCCCAATCTCTCTCTGTGCCATAGAAAATCTTGTAAGGGAATCCATCATCAAAAGAACATCTTCGCCCTTATCCCTGAAAAACTCCGCAATCGCAGTAGCTGTTTTAGCAGCTTTTTTTCTTACAAGAGCAGGCTGGTCTGAAGTTGCAACTACTACAACTGAGCGTTTCATTCCTTCTTTACCTAAGTCTCTTTCTATAAATTCTCTTACTTCCCTACCTCGCTCTCCTATAAGAGCGATTACATTTATATCAGCCTGAGTGTTCCTTGCAAACATTCCCATAAGAGTACTCTTACCTACACCTGAGCCTGCAAATATACCTACTCTCTGTCCCTTTCCTATAGTTAAAAGTGTATCTACTGCCTTAACACCAAGTGGTAAAATGTCTTCTATCATCTGTCTTGAAAGCGGATCCGGTGGCATAGCTTCCACTGAATAACTATCTTCTTTCTCAAAATCAAGGCTCGCATCAATAGGACGCCCCAATCCATCTACAGCCATTCCAAGTATTCCATAGCCTACATCAACATGAAAGGGAGCTCCTGTACTTTCAACAAGACTCCCTACTCCTACACCTTCTACATCTCCATAGGGCATAAGCAGAATACGATTGTCACGAAATCCAACCACCTCTGCATAAGTTCCCTTATTTTTTTTATTATTGGAATAAATTATACATAAATCATTTATATTAGCATTAGGTCCAAGAGACTCTATTGTAAGCCCTATAAGCTTTGTGACCTTACCATATTTTTTCTCTAGAGGCTGTTCTAAAAGGGAATAATACTTATTTATGTCTAACAATACTATACCCTCCCCTCATTAATTATATTATTTTTTACTTCCCGCCAATAACATTATTGAATTGACAAGGGTTGTAAGTCTAGTGTCAAGTCCTGCATCTATTACGCAAGAATCAGTCTCTATTTTGCAGCTGTTAAGTGGTAGTACATGGTCTGCTATTATTTCAATATTGGCATGACTTCCAACAGCCTCCCTAATATAACCCTCTCTGGAACTTACATAATCAAACTGCTCTTTAGGAACATGAATTGTATAGCTGTGGCTTATCTCTGCATTATTTATAGCTGATACAAGCATATTATATATCACTGATTCATACTCTTTTGCGACTATCCCTGTCAGCCTTTCAACATAGTCAATTACCAACCTTGCAAAAAGAGGTTCCAGGCTTTCTTTTTCAAGTTCAAACTCCTCTCTAAGCCTTTTTCTCTCTTCTTCCAGTTCTTCAAGCTTAATATTAAACTCCGCTTGAGCCTTTTCACATCCATCTCTATAACCGGCTTCTGTAGCTGCTTCTCTAAGACTACGTTCCTTTATCTTAGCCTCCTTTATAGCTTGGCTCATTACCTGCTGTTTCATTTCTTCAGCTTCTAAAAGAATTTCATCTGCACGCCTTCTAGCTTCTTCTTCAATTTCTTCCGGAGTAAGCTTTGGTGGTTCTTTAACCATAAGTTCAGGAACAATTTCTCCTAAAAGCTCCATCCTCTCTTCCGCTTCCCTTGCAGCCTTCTCTTCCTGTGCCTTAATAAGCGAGGCAAAGTAAGAATCTGCCCTTGAATTAGAATCTATTACAAAACCATCAGTCTCGCCTCTAGCTCTTGAACTTTTAATAATATTAGACAATTATCTCGTCTCCTCCACCACGTGAAATAATAATTTCTCCTGAGTCCTCAAGTTTTCTTATAATATTAACAATCTTCTGCTGTGCCTCTTCAACATCCTTAACACGCACAGGTCCCATAAATTCCATCTCTTCCTTTATCATAGATGCCAAACGCTTTGACAGGTTTGTAAATATAGCTGTCTGTACCTCTTCGCTGACATTCTTAAGAGAAATAGAAAGGTCGTTATTATCAACATCACGAAGTACACGCTGAATAGACTTATTGTCAAGCAGCAGGATATCCTCGAATACAAACATCTTTCTACGAATCTGATCTGCAAGCTCAGGCTCTTCAATTTCAAGAGTTTCCATAATATGTTTCTCTGTACCACGATCAACAGTGTTGAGGATTTCTACTATACTGTCTACGCCACCCACAATAGTATAATCTTGATTTACAAGAGAATTCAGTTTCTTTTCAAGCACATCTTCCACTTCCTTTATAACATCAGGTGAGGTTCTGTCCATAGTTGCTATACGCCTTGCAACATCAGGCTGTTTTTCGGGTGGCAGGGAAGATACCACTGCAGCAGCCTGTGATGTAGGCAGGTATGACAAAATAAGGGCAATAGTCTGTGGATGTTCATCCTGAATAAAGCTTAAAAGCTGTGAGGCATCTGCCTTTCTTACAAATTCGAACGGTCTTACCTGTAAGCTTGCTGTAAGCTTGCCAATAACAGACTGCGCCTTGTCTGCACCAAGTGCCTTTTCCAAAAGATCTCTCGCATATCCAATACCACCTTCTGAAATATACTGCTGTGCAAGACAAATTTCATAAAATTCATCTAGAACCGCATCCTTTATTTCTGGGGAAACACTCCTCGTATTGGCAATCTCCAGGGTAAGCTCTTCTATCTCTTCATCCTTAAGATACTTAAATACTGATGAAGATTTTTCCGGTCCGAGTGCAATCATAAGGATTGCACCCTTTTCCACTCCTGTGTATTCAGCATAAGTCTTAGCCATTCTTTACCCCCATTCATCACTCAGCCAGTTACGCAACAGCTGAGCTGTAGCTTCAGGATTTTCATCCACAAATTTCTCTATCATCTTTCTAGTCTCAGACTTATCTGAGAATTCAATATCATCAAGTGACTGATTTTCCTTAGTTGTAGCTAATAGCTGTTCCACTGAAAGTTCCGGCTCAAGCTCAACAACCTCAACCGGTGCAAGACCTCTAAACACTACAAATATAAGCAATGCAACAATGAGAACAGCGAGCACAATCATAAGTATATTAGTGAATGTGAAGAATCCTCCTGTCTCATCCGGCTGGAACAGCGGCACCTGCCAAGCAAGTACTTGAATATTTGCCTCTGGAACTCCGGTAGCTCTCGAAACCAAGGTTATAACATTCGCAGGTACAGTAAGCTCCTTTGCTTCCTGATTGGCAAACATAAATTCGTCAAAAGTTGTTCCTTCAAGCTTGCCATTTTTCTTCATTTCTGACTCATTATAGTTGATATAAGATATTAACGTTATAGCAATTGATGATTCATTAGGCTTAATCGCTCCCATAGCAGCCTCTGTATTAGTTACCTTCTTATTAGGTAAATAATCATTTTCCTTTATGGAAACATTTCCTTGATTATTCCCTCCTGACTGAACCATATAGTCAGTTTCACTATTGGAGTCAGTACCCGGTATTCCACCATTTCCATTTGAATTCTGAGCCTCATAGTTATAGTCATGTGACTTTAATCCCTGCTCAGCTCCCTCAGGCGGAGTATATTCTGTATATACCGAACTAATCTTATTCATATCAAATATAAAATTAGCTGCTACCTTTGCATCATCATAAGCCGGAAGTCCTACAAGAATTTTATAAATTTCTTCTTTCTTAACTCCGGTTACATTTTTCTCATAATCACTTATGGAATTAATGCCACCACTAAATATATCATTGTCAGCACCATTGAATAACAGATTTCCATTCTGGTCTGCAATTCTAATAGCCTTTGTACTATCGTTTCCTACTGCTCCTGCAAGTATATTTGCTATAGTTTTTGCATTATCCTGTTTAAAATTACTGGTCACCGTTAAAATTACACTCACCGATGTATCCTTGGTTTCTGCAAAAAGAGTATTCCCTATAGTTGGTGAAGTAATTGAAACTATAGCATCTTCAACATTATCCATATTTAACAAGACCTGCTTTAACCAATCCTGTTTATATAAGTTAGCCTTTAACTTCTTCTCACTCTCTGTGGTAGAAAAACCATTGTCAAAAAGCTGATCTAAAGACATTCCAATCGAAGGAATATCATTCTTAGCCAAAACAAGCAAGGCGTTCGAATAATCTTTTTGGTCTACAGATATAGTAAGCGCATCATCAGACAACTCATAAGAAATCCTATTATCTTCCAATAGGTCTTTTATTTTAGCTGCATCTGAGGCTTTCTCTGCTCTCATAAGCGTTGTCATAACCGGTCTTGTTACAAAATAAGACACCAGTATAATTGCAAGAAAAACTCCTACTCCAACAGCAAGCATTAGTATCTTTTGTACTGGCGAATATTTATTCCAAAATTCCAAAAAACGGGCAGGAATCTTCCTCAATCTTTCTAAAAGTGTATTCATCTACAATTTTCTCCTCAGCAGTATTAAAGTAAAATTAGAACTGCAGATTCATTATTTCCCTATAAGCTCCCATAACAGCATTCCTAATTGCCACTGTATATTGCAGAGAAATATTTGCCTTTCTCTGTGCTACCATAAGATCTGCTATATTGTCAGAATTGCCAAGGGCAAATTTCATTTCTTCCTGCTCTGCTGCATTCGTAAGATCATTCGTCTGTTTAACCATATCTAGGGCAGATTTAAATATGTTCTCAAAACCTTCACTTCCACTACCCTGAACTACACCTGCCTGTGAATTTTTTGTATTAATTCCATTAATATGTTTCAGTGGGACTAAACTACCTATTGCAGCAATATCCATTATCCTCATCTCCAAAATAATATTATTAAACCATTACTAATAAGTTCTACTGTGTTCCACCCATTTCAAGAGCTTTCATAATCATGCTCTTAGTAGCATTAAAAGCAGTTACATTTGCCTCATAAGACCTGGTTGCATCTATCATATCAACCATTTCCTGAACAGTGTTCACATTTGGATAACTTACATATCCGTCCTCATTCGCATCCGGATGAGACGGGTCATACACCATCCTAATCGGACTTTTAGTGTCATCATAAATGTTAGTTACCTTAACTCCATTTCCAACTCTTCCTGCTGTTCTAAGGAGGATTTGAGAAAATCCTGTTACATCTTTTTCCTGAAATACTACATTCTTTCTCCTATACACCTGTCCATTCTGATCCCTTGTAGTATTTATATTAGCTATATTCTGTGCAATTACATCCTTTCTAAGCTGCTGTGCAGTCATACCTGTAGCACTTATATCCATTGCTCCAAAAACCGACATTTATAATACCTCTCTTTTATTTTTATAAATTTTTTAAGTAGCCGATGTTAAAGCCAGCTTAAGTCTGGAAAACTCCTGTGTCATAGAATCTAACAACGTATAATACCTTATCTGATTCTCTGCAAGATAAGTATTTTCCGTATGAATGTCTACATTATTTCCATCCACACGATAACTAAGGCTTGCATAATCTGTATAAGCTGTACCGTCAAGTCTATTTAAATCAGTATTTGCAACTCTATGTCTAAGGTTTCCCCCTCTAATCAGTTCCATTGCAAGATATGATTCAAACTGAACATCCTTCCTCTTGTAGCCCGGAGTATCATTATTGGCAATATTATTTGAAATCATGTTATGTCTAAGCCAACTCGCATCCGCAGCCTTCCCTAAAACATTAATAAAATTATATGCATCTGATGCAATCATATTAAAAACTCCTATATTAAAATATGGTTGTATTAATTATAGCCTAATACATCTATTATAAATATATTTCTATAAAATTACAACCTAATTCCAAAATTAGTTTAAAAATATACAAAGGGACTCAGTCTTAAACCAAATCCCTTTGCTTTTATAAATGCTCCATCATTTATTATTGACCTTAGTCAATTCATCAAATACCACATCATTAAGCACTTTAATATAAGTACCTTTCATTCCTGAGGATCTTGATTCAATAACTCCTGCACTTTCAAACTTCCTTAAAGCATTTACAATAACAGACCTTGTAATTCCAACTCTATCAGCTACCTTACTGGCAACCAACACTCCTTCATTTCCGTTCAGTTCACCCAAAATATGGGTAATGGCCTCAAGTTCTGAGAATGATAAGGTGTTTACTGCTGATTTAACGATCTGAATTTTTCTGCTCTCCTCAGCATTCTCCTCATTGACTGACCTCATTATCTCAAGCCCTACTACAGTTGTTCCATACTCAGATAATATAATATCATCAATATTGTATGTTTCATTTTTCTTATAGATAAACAATGTTCCAAATCTGTCACTGGCTATATCTATCGGTATGATAATAGCCTGATACTCACTTACTCCTTCAAATTCAAAGCCTAAGGTTGTAAGATTAACATTTTCTTTAGTAGACAGGATACTAAGTAGTCTCTCATTCAAATTACTGTCTATATAGCAGCCGACATCATCTTGAATAAGTTCCTTTATTGCCGGTATGTCCTCTCTATTCTTTATCCCTAAAACTTTTCCTTTTCTGCTAAGCACTATAATATTAGAGTCTAATATTTCGCTCAGCACTCCGCAGATATCGTTGAAGACCACCATGTGAGAATCGTTGTTGTGCAGTAACTTATTGATTTTTCTTGTTTTATCCAATAACTGAACACTCATTCCTAGCCCCTCCTGATGCTCTCTAATAAAAGAGATAAATTTAAGTTGTATAGAGATTGTACCACATAATTGTATTAATAATCAAGATAAATTAATTAATTGCTCAAATTATTAATTTATTTTCTCACGCATCGTGTATTGTTCTTCATTAATAATTATTTATCATTAATTGTTTTGGTTTTTACAACAACTTTTTGGCACTCTTTATTAGAACATACGAGCTTTCCGCCCTTTTCAACAGTATAAGAACCACATTCAGGACATTTTATTTCAGAAGGTTTCTGCCAGCTTATAAATTCACACTCAGGGCTTTTTTCGCATGAATAAAAAGGACGACCTTTTTTAGTTTTTCTTATAACAACTTCTGAGCCACAATTTGGACAAGATATTCCAACTTTCTCTAAATAAGGCTTGGTAAACTTACAGTCAGGAAAACCGGGGCAGGCTAAGAATTTACCATGTGGCCCATATTTAATTACCAAATTCCTCTCACAATTCGGACAAAGTTCTTCCGTAACTTCATCTTGAATCTCAATTTTCTCAAGATTTTCTTCTTCGTTCTTAACTTCTCTCTCAAGGTCAGGATAGAAATTTCTCACAATTTCTTTCCAAGCTATATCTCCGGTTTCAACTTTATCAAGCAGGCCTTCCATCGTTGCTGTAAAATTTGCATCCACTATTTCAGGAAAAGCAACATTCATAATCTTATTGACAACTGTACCTATCTCAGTAATAAAAATCGCTTTATTTTCTTTTGCCACATATCTTCTTGCAAGAATAGTAGTGATGGTTGGCGCATAGGTACTGGGTCTGCCAATTCCAAGCTCTTCTAAAGCTTTAACTAGTGATGCTTCTGTAAAATGTGCAGGTGGCTGGGTAAAATGCTGTGCAGCATCAAACTTTTCAAACTTAAGCTCAGTGTTTTCATCTATATTACCGGAAATACTATCTTCTTCCTTTTTAAAATCAGCCTCAACATAGACCGACATAAAACCATCAAACTTAAGTTTTGATGCAGATGCAGTAAAAATGTACTTCCCGGCAGTTATCTTTACAGACTTTATATCATAGACAGCAGGTTTCATTCTGCTTGCAATAAATCTCTTCCATATAAGAGCATAAAGTCTAAACTGATCCCTAGAAAGAGAATCTTTTACTGCTACAGGTGATAAATCTGTATGAGCAGGCCTTATAGCCTCATGTGCATCTTGAATTTTTGTTGATTTATTTTTTTGAGGCTGTATTTCAGATAAATATGCCTCACCATAAAACTTTTCTATATACTCCCTTGCAGCCTTGTCCGCCTCTTCCGAAACCCTTGTTGAATCGGTACGCAGGTAGGAAATAAGTCCAACAAGTCCTTGTCCCTTTATTTCAACACCCTCATAAAGTTGCTGTGCCACTCTCATAGTTTTCTGCGTCGAAAAATTCAAACTTTTTGAGGCTTCCTGCTGCAAGGTACTCGTTGTAAATGGAAGTGGTGCCTTCCTCATTCTTTCCGAATTTTTAATATCTGTGATTTTATAATCAGCATTTTTCAGGCTTTTTATAATTTCATCTACTTCTTTTCCTGATGAAATAGGCAATTTTCCTGTTCCGTCTCCATAAAACTTAGCTATTACAGGTTTTTTTATTCCTTTAGCACCAAGATGTACATCAAGAGTCCAATATTCTTCAGGAATAAATTCATTTATCTTATCTTCTCTGTCGCTTATAAGTTTAAGGGCAGCAGACTGCACTCTTCCGGCAGAAAGTCCTCTTTTTACTTTTTTCCAAAGTAAAGGACTGATGCTATATCCTACCATCCTATCCAACACTCTTCTAGCCTGTTGTGCATCCACCAAATCCATATCTATATCCCTTGGGGATTTAATTGCATTTTTTACAGCTGTTTTTGTAATTTCATTAAATGTAATTCTTTTATACTTGCCTTCTTCTAATTTCAGCGCACTTACTAAATGCCAAGATATAGCCTCTCCCTCACGATCCGGGTCAGTTGCAAGATATACTTTATCTGATTTTTTGACTGCCTTTCTAAGTGCAGACAACAGCTCTCCCTTTCCTCTTATAGTTATGTACTTTGGTTCATAGTCATTCTCAACATCCACTCCCATCTGACTCTTCGGCAAATCTCTAACATGACCCATAGATGCTATTACTTCGTAGTTTGTGCCGAGATATTTCTTAATTGTTTTAGCTTTTGCCGGTGACTCAACTATTACCAAGTATTTAGGCATTTTATCTACCTCTCTTTATCATATGTATATCGGAACAGCTATATAATATTCAAAGCTGGTTCTCCTTACATACCCCTTAAATTCCAGCCAAAGAAGAATTCTAAAAAGTTCCCCTTCATCAAGTCCTGTCTCTGCTAAAATTTCAGAAATATGTTTTGGTATTAAACAGAGGGTAGAATACACTATTTTCTCTCCACTTTCAAGTGTTAAATTTTGAACACACTCCTGTTTTGTGTTCAGAACAGGAAAATCAAAATCTTCCAATATATCATTTACATCATTTACAAGCTTGGCTCCAAACTGTATTAATTTATTGGTACCTCGACTTAAAGGCTCTTCGCTTCTTCCCGGCAGGGCATAAATATTTTTACCTTGTTCAAGCCCCATATCTGCTGTAATAAGGCTACCACTCTTTTCTCTAGCTTCAACTACAAAAACTCCGTCTGACAAGCCACTTATTATCCTATTTCTTTGAGGAAAATTTGCCTTCATCGGCTGCACACCCATAGGAAATTCTGAAATCACTGCACCTTTATCTATAATTTTTAGATATAATTCAATATTATTAAGAGGATAACAAATATCCACTCCACAACCTAATACTGCATAAGTCTTACCCTTTTCTCCCTGCAATGCTCCTAAATGTGCTGCAGAATCAATACCTAAGGCCATTCCACTTGCTATACTTACTCCATTATCAGAAAGCTCCTCAGACATTTTCCTTGCGTAGTACAGCCCTTTCTCAGTTGCATCTCTAGAGCCTACTACGCTTATTATTTTTTCCTGATTACTCGGTAATTCTCCCTTATAAAATAGTCCTACAGGAGCAGAACATATATTTCTCAACTTGTCAGGATAAGCCTTATCAAAATAATTAATATACTTAATTCCTTTTTCTAACATTTTCTCATATTTCTCAATTATTTCCGATTTGCTCGATATCTCTTTAAGCCTTGATAAATGTCTTTCCCCCATTCCCTTTATCTTATTACATTTTCCTTTGCTTATAGCCTCATACGCCTCATACAAGCTACCATAATTAGCAACCAATATGTCATATTTTATCTTTGCCGTATGCCCTTCAAGCGAAAGCCAAAACATCAGTAGCTCATCTCTCATCCCCAAAACCTCTCAATCATTTCTCTGTAATGGATTGCTTCTGCTACCTCAAGTTCGCTTACTTCTTTCTTTTCCCTTGTATCTGCTATGGTTCTTGCAACTTTTAATACTCTATAATACCCCCTTAGACTTAGATTTATATTTTTATAGGCTTCTTCCAATAATTTCTTAGTCTTTGAATCTATCTTACAAAACTCATCTGTCATCTTAGAATCCATCTGGGAATTAAAATGAATTTTTTCCTTTTTAAATCTTTCTTCTTGAATATCACGAGCCTTACACACTCTTTTTCTAATATCTTCCGAACTCTCTATCTCCTTTTCCTGCTTATTAAAAATACTTTCAAAACTTATTCTTTTAACTTCCGTTACTATGTCGAACCTGTCTATCAATGGTCTACTCACCCTTGAAAGATAGTTTTTTATCTGTATATCATTACAATGGCAAAGTTTTCTATCAGGGTAGAATCCACATTTACAAGGGTTCATAGCTGCTGCCAACAAAAAATCTGATGGATATGTGGCTGTACCATTTACCCTTCCAATAGTAATTTTTTTCTCTTCAAGTGGCTGTCTCAAAACTTCTATTGTCTGCCTATTAAACTCCGGAAGTTCATCCAAAAATAAAACTCCATTATGAGCAAGACTTATCTCACCTGCCCTAACCTTACTTCCTCCCCCTGCAAGTGCAGGCAAAGATATAGAATTATGCGGTGCTCTAAAAGGACGATTTTCTATAAGCCCTCTTCCTTCATCTAAAAGCCCTGAAATACTATAAATTTTAGTAACTTCGAGACTCTCTTCCCTCGACATGGGAGGCATAACAGACGGAATACGGCTGGCCAGCATACTTTTACCTGAGCCTGCCTGACCTATCATAAGAATATTATGCATGCCGCTCACTGCTATTTCCAATGCCCTTTTTATACCATCTTGTCCATGTACTTCTGAAAAATCAGGCAGTTTTTTATTTTGTTCAATATATTCAGCCTCCTCCAAAAACATTCCTCTCTCTGCCTTCTTCTGTACTAAATCTAAAACTTCTAAAAGACTTGAAACACCTATAATCTCAATTCCGTCTACCAACTTAGCCTCCCTGTAATTAGACTTTGGAAGAATAAAACGTTTAAGTCCTGCTTCCTTTGCTGCACAAACCATAGGCAATATGCCGTTTACAGGTTTCATTTCACCATTTAAGCTAAGTTCACCTACAAAGGCGGTTTCAATGAGATAACTTTGGTCAAGAGCCAAACTAGCCGCAAGCACAGATACTGCCACTGCAAGGTCAAATGAAGTTCCATCTTTTTTAATATCTGCCGGGGATATATTCACAAGAATTCTCTTAGGCTCTAAACAAAAGCCCGAATTAAGAATAGCTGCCCTTACCCTCTCTCCTGATTCTCTTACTTGCGTAGAAAGAAAGCCCACCATATTAAATGAAGGCAATCCATTCCGAATATCTGCTTCTACGCTGGTAATAATTCCATTTATGCCGGATAAGGCAACACTTTTTACACTAGAAAACATATTTTAATCTTTTTAGTAAAATTAAGAAATAGTCATACTAATTATAATATTTTTATCTTAAATTGTAAACAATTAACTAAAATTTTTTCGTCAAATATATTGCAAGTCCGGCTTATCATAGTGTATGATACTTAAATATCATTAAATTTTTATAAAGGAGTAAAAATGTTAAAGACAATAGCAATCATTCTTTTTGTGCTTATGTATGCTCTTATGATATTTCTACCTGCAAAATGGAGAGCCTTCATAGCCTGTGGCACTGCTGCCATATTTTTAGCTGTAGGCATACTTCCAATTGGAGAACTTTTTCAGGTAATAGATTGGAATATTCTGCTTATGATTTTTGGTACTGTCATAATCGTAGATTATTTTATTCAATCTAAGATGCCAAATCTTATTGCAGACCACATACTTAATCTTTCTCCCAATGTAATGTGGACTACTATTTTTATGTCTCTTTTTTCAGGCATAATTTCAGCTTTTATAGATAATGTAGCTACTGTATACATGGTTGCTCCTGTTGCACTTGCTATTTGTAAGAAACTTAAGATTTCTCCTGTTGCTATGATAATTTCCATAGCTGTTTCTTCTAATTTGCAGGGTGCTGCTACTCTTGTCGGTGACACCACCTCCATCATGCTTGCAGGTACTGCTAAAATGGACTTTATGCACTTTTTCTTTATGCAGGGAAAGCCGGGTATCTTCTTTGCAGTCGAACTCGGAGCATTATGTACCATACCTATTATGATGATTTTGTTCCGTAAGGATAAAATGTCAGTATCTTCAAATGAATACACTGAAGTTAAAGATTTGATTCCTACCATAGCAATGATAGGTCATATAGTCTTCCTTGTAGCCGCATCATTTATCTCGGAAAAGCCTGAAATAACAAACGGTGTAATATGTATGGTTTGGGGTATAGTCTGTGTGGTTTGGGAATATTTTGCTACTAAAGATAAAGAAACTATGATAGAAAATATCAAAAATGTTGATTATGCCACAATGACTCTTCTAGCAGGACTTTTTGCTGTAATAGGGGGTATACAGGAGCAGGGAATAATTAAGGATCTTGCAGACATTATAACCCATATCGGTGGTGGTAATCTCTTCCTGCTCTTTACAATTATAGTTTGGGGGTCAGTTCTTGTGTCTGCCTTTGTAGATAACATACCTTATGTGGCTACTATGCTGCCTGTAATAGCAAGTGTTTCAAATGAAATGGGAACCACGCCTTATCTGCTTTTCTTCGGTTTGCTTGTAGGTGCTACCCTTGGTGGTAATATCACTCCTATAGGTGCCTCGGCAAATATAGCAGGTATCGGACTTCTTCGCAAAGAGGGCTATGAGGTTTCCTTTAAGGACTTTATGAAGATAGGTGTTCCATTTACCCTTGCAGCTGTTGTAGCAGGATACCTGTTTATATGGTTTGTGTGGAGATAAAGTATATTTCATATAAAATGTACTAATTACATTAGAGATTTTTCTATATAGCTTAGCTAAATAGAGCTGAATGATAGCATTTCCAGACTCGCTCCGGTTTTTCTACGAAAAACCTAATGCGTTCGCTTAGGAATCTATCATTCAGCTCTATTTATATACTATTATAGTTTTTTATTCTATCTCCATTTCAATTTTAACTATTTGCAGATTTTTATCCATTTGTTTTATCCGAAAAAAAGTTAGGTATGAGCTGTTTATCTTATTTCCAATTATTGCTTCTTTTTAAGAACCTGTACTTTCATATAGTCTAAAAGCTTTTTCAAACAAGTACACCGAAACAATCAAAAATACTCCCGAAACTGCTATTCCAAAGGCAAATATCCAAGCTATATTATTCATTTGTATAATCGGAAAATAACTTATAAAGCCGATAGGAATTATAACGGTAAATATAAACCTTATGAACGGATTATAAATAGTTAAAGGATACTTACACATATCAATTAGTGAAAACAAAAATTTAATAGGCATTAGGGTATCCTTATATCTAAAGCCTAAAATATTAATCAAAAGACAAATTGAAAAAATTATAATCACTCCTGAAAATACTGACAAAAACAGCATTATACTCGTAAACAAATCTCTTTCCAATCTCAATATTGATATAATAAATATCACAAGATTTACAATTACATTCGGAAATTCTTTTATATCTATGTTTTCAAAAATTATATAAACCAGCTTATTTACCGGCTTTAAAAGCACCATATCAAGCTCTCCATCTCTTATATATATTCCTGTAAAACTGATAATTCCCGGAAAAATCATAGCTGATACAGCCTGCATAAAAACTATAAAAAAATACAGATAAGCCACTTGCTCATTTTTCAGACCTCCTACAAGATTGAAATTAGCCAGTATAAATTCAATCAGGAAAATACTTATTAATGCCTTTATTATGCAGGAAATAAGCCCTAAGTAAAAATCTTTCTTATAAATTCTAAGCATAGACAGCTTTGTAAAAAATAATTTTATATAAATTCCCATCTCAGCCTCCAAAAATATCCAACCTTGAAATCGCCCTCCTGTATACAATTTTTGTGACTATGCAAAGCAAAATAAACCACAATATTTGAACAAGAAGTTCATAAATATCAGCCTTTCCTGTAAGCCATACTGAAATCGGAAAATCTACAATATATCTAAACGGAAGTATTTTTATAACCATCACCAACCATCTCGGCATGAATTGAAGTGGTAGCAAAGCTCCTGATAAAAATAAATTTACAAGGTCAAAAGTTAAAAATATCCCCCAAATATTGGTTGTCACAAAGCTTATAAGTCCGACAAGATAAAACAGGTTGAATGCTATGCCATAACTTATAATTAATGAAAACATAAACAACAAAATATTTCCACAAAGTACTAATGAATCACTAAAAAATGCTATAAGCATTATCGGCAATCCCATAAATATTAGGGTAAATATCACATCTCCAAAAGCATATAACAGATAGTATTTTCGAAATCCAATCGGTTTCAAAAATACATTTATAATTTCTCCTCTTTTTACTCCCCAGCCTATTTCCATGGCAATCCATCTTGGAATAATGCTCTGAATAAGAAATGATACTACAAAGTAGGTAAGAATTGTTCCACCTGTAAAACCATTATATTCTCTTCCATCATTATATAAGGAACTCCATAAATAGTGGTAACTTATAAACTGTGTTATACCTGTAAGAGCATAGAAAAATAATTTTATTTTATATGCAGAACTTGCTTTTATCGAAATAACTATGATTGACAGATATTTTTCTAACTTTATTAACGGGTTCATTTATATATTCCTCTTATTATATCCTCTAAACTGTCACTGTTTATTGTAAAATCTACCGGCTTAATTTCTTCATTTTTTAATTCGTCCATAATTACAAAAATATTTATTTTTTCTTCATTAAATGAAAAATTTATAGAATTTTCTCCACTATCAGTCTGAAAATTCATAAACTTATTTTTCCATTCTTTTTCATATAAAGAAATAATTTTTTCAAAATCGGCTTTCTCTTTCAATAAAATCGTTACATTTTTTGTTCCACCATAGAGTTTTCTAAATTCCTTTAGAGCCATGTCATGGAGAATATTTCCCTTTTCAAGAATTATAATTCTTTCACATACATCTTCTATATCTTTCATATCATGCGAGGTAAACAGCATTGTTGTATTAAATTCTCTATTTACCTCATTTAATAGTTTTTTAATTTCATTTTTAACTATAATATCTAATCCTATGGTCGCTTCATCTAAGAATAAAATTTTAGGAGAATGTAACAGAGATAAGGCTATATTACATTTCATCTTCTGACCTAGCGAAAGTTCTAATACCCTCTTTTTCATAAGTGGAACAATATCCGTATATTCATTAATAAAATCCATTCTGTCATTGTAAGTCTTACCTGAGAGTTTATACAGGCTTTTATTAAATATGAAAGAATCTTCCACTTTCAAATCCCACAACAACTGATTTCTCTGTCCAAAAATTACTCCAATATACTCCACATAGTTTTTTCTTTCTTCAAATGGATTGAAACCAAGCACACTTATCTCTCCTCCGGTAGGTTTAATAAGTCCTGTAAGCATTTTTATAGTAGTAGATTTTCCTGCTCCGTTAAGTCCCACATAACCTACTTTTTCGCCTTCTGTTATGCTTAAATTTATGCCCTTTATTACTTTTACGGTCTCTTTATCTGTTTTTACAAAATATTCTTTTGTAAGATTTTTTACTGTTAAAATTTCTTTCATAAGTTTTCCTTAATTATTTTTTACTTCAGTATTTATTACTATTCAATCCAAACTAATCACCTATTTTTTTGAAGCCCTAGTCTTACTTATTTCTTCATTAATTTCCTCCAAAGACATTTCCGGTATATCAGCCATCTGCTTTCTAGCTTCATAAAATGTATTTAGAGCTTCCTTTTTTGTTATTGCTTGATGTTTGATTATATCACAACTTTTTTCGCATTTATTAACTTCATCTTTCATTGCACTATCCCTCAAATTTAATAAGTCCACCTAAACTGCTTGCTCCTGTTAAACATAAACTTAAAAATTAAATATCCCACTAACAGCCAGCTAACACATATTGATAAAAATATTATTGTATCTATAAATCTAATCTCGTTTTTTAAAATTAAAGATGCATATCTTACCCCATAAGATATCGGATTGGTATAAACCAAGACATTCGGAATTTTAACTATACTTCCCGATAAAAAAAGAAAACCGTAGCTTATAATATTTACAAAAGATGCCACCTTTGTAAACATAAGCGTTACAGAGGCCAGTACATAGGACAGCCCCATTATTCCTATACAAACAAAAATTGTAATGTATAAATATTCTACTCTGAACAGATGTTCAATATTTAAGAATACAGTTGCAATAATGAGTGTTATTATAGCTTTTATAACATTGATGCTAAACCATACCACAGTTTTTACCGTAACAATCTGTGCTATCGAATACGGTTTAATCATAATATTTTGCAAAGTTCCAAGCTGTTTTTCTGTGGATATACACATAGAGGCTTCTGAAATAACTCCGCTTGCAAGCATCCACAATATATATCCAAATACCTTTTCAGTGGTATTTCCCTCTGTATTTATTACAATCAGCAGGATAAAAAAATCTGTAATCAGCCCTACTATATAATCAGGATAATAGCTTACCGCTTCGATAAGACTTTTTCTAAACTCAGCTTTAATTAGATTCATCAAGTGCCTCCATTACCTTTTCTTCCATGTCTTTCTTTTTCTTCACTATTTCTACTATTTCTTCATTTGCAAAGCTCTCATAAACTTCTGAAAACTCTCCTTCTGCCTCTTCTTCCACTATTTTCCCGTCTTTAATATATGAAACTATATAACTTAGGTTTTTATCTTCGATATTTTCAGAAAAGTTCTTAACTACTCCGTCTTTTAGTATTAGAACTCTGCCGTTAAGCTTTTGCACTACTTCCATTTGGTGTGTGGTAAGTATGACTGCCATCCCTTTTTCTTTTACCAAGCGGTTCAGGTTGTCTATAACCGAGTTTTTACTTTTTATATCAAGACCTAAGGTCGGTTCATCTAAAAGCAAAAGCTTGGGCGAGAGCATAAGAGATATTATCAGAGCAAGTTTTTGCTGCATTCCTCTTGAATACTCGCCAACCGGCTTATTGATAGCTTCTCGTAATTCAAAATCATCTATATACTTAGCTATTTCAGGACTTTTACTGTCTATCTTAGATAATCCTGCGAAATACTCTATATTCTGTAAACCTGTTAGATAGTCATATACATTGGTACTTGATTCAAGCAAGGCACTCACTTTGTTAAAATATTCACTATTTTTGCATTTATGTATGTCTTTTCCTTCAAGCCTTATCTCCCCCGAGTCTTGGCGTATCATTTTTAATATACAGTTTATTATGGTTGTCTTTCCTGCTCCGTTATTTCCTAAAAGACAGACTATTTCACCTGCATTTACGGTAAATGATACATCTTTTAGGACTGATTTTTCTCGGAAAGATTTGCGTAGGTTAGTTATTTTTAGCATTTATGGACTCCTTTTTCCTTATTTTTCTATCATAAAAGGCTTTCTATGAATACATTTTATCATAGAAAGCCTATGTATTAAAATCTATTTATAAAATTTTTCAAATGCTTATAAGTCTATTGTTTGTCACTAAACTTATCTACGGAAAACTTCTGCATATATCTTCGTATTTCATCTTCTGTAAAATATACACCCGGATACAGTTTTAAATCCTCTTCAATATCATTGAATCTGCTACACATTTCCCACAAATTTTTAAACCAAGTTCTTGAAGATACAGGCAATTTATCAGCGTCAAGCTCTTCATAATATTCTTCATATAAGTCGCAAAAATCTTTTATATTATATTCACCATTTAAATAACCTAATATTATATATGCTATTTTATCTTTACAATCCATAGTTAAACATTTATCTCCTGATTTGGGTAATTAACTGTATGCAATGATATTACAAAAATGCTTGAATACAACAAATATTATCTAAACTTAATTCTATAACTTCTTCTTTATAATGCTAAATCTTGATACTGCAAGTGCTAATATCAATAATAAGATACCTATAATACCAAAAATATTATTTAAACTATAAATTTCACCAAACTGTCCTACTATCCATATCCCTAAAGGACCTGCAACAAATGAGATACACTTAAACAAACTAAACACTCGACCAATCATCTCTTTAGGGGCGTTTAATTGCAATACAGATGAATTAATTACCGAAACCAAGCTAAAAGATATGCCGTTTATTAAAGCTGCAAAACAGTATATAATTTTTGTTGTTTCCTCAAATGATAATAAAATCAATCCCATCCCCCCACATATAAAGCCTATCATCATAAGAATATTTATTTTAAAATACTTTTTCAAATATAAAATAGCAAATCCTCCAATAATTCCACCTACAGAAATAGAAAACATATACAATGAATATCCAACATTACCTGCATTATTATTTTGTAAATATATATTGATAAATGATTCTGTTGGTGTAACTAACATATTCGCTACAAAAGTAATGCTCATTATTATAAAAATAATTTTAGACTTAAAAACAATTTTTAGCCCATCATATGTATCCTCAATAAAATTCAGTTTATTTCCATTATTTTTTATTTTATTCGGAATAAATATTTTGCAGATAAGTACTCCTGATATGATAAATGTTACAATGTCGCACAATAAAGCTCCACCAATTCCTATTATACCTATAATTGTCCCTGAAATCAAATAGCTGAATAATTCTATAAATTTATGTGAAATATTGATAAAAGAACGAGCTTCAACAATTTCATTATCACATAATATTTCTGAAATCAAGGCATTTTTTGCCGGTACTGATATTGTACAAAAAATAGTCTGTAAAATCATGGCTATAATAATAACAACAAAGTTCAATTTATTATTAACATATATGAAATATATTATGGCTAATACCATAGCTTGGCTAAATGAGCTGAAAAATATAATTTTTTTCTTATTACATTTATCTGCTATGCTTGACATGAATATTCCTAAAAAAGTTATTATTATCTTAACAATAAATATATATCCTGACAAAACAGTTGAATTTGTCAGGATATATACAAGCTGCATAAAAGCAACATCATCTACTATATCTCCAATAGCCGAAATCATTAGTGAGCTTATAAAATAATTGAAATTTTTATTTCTAAATAACTTTACCAATATTCTCTCCTCTTTTGTTCGCTATAATCCCATCAAACAATCCTTTATTTAAAGCTTTTCTCATTCTACAAAATGCATCTAATTTTTGTTCTACAGATATATTATCATTATAAGTATATAAACACAACCATTTTATATCAAAAAAAGAGACCAAGCCTAAGCCTGACCTTAATTATATATTGATAAAAGTGTCAAAAGTATAAAAATTCTGTGCAAGCCGGCTTGCAAAAGAACTTATTATCTTTTGACACCCACATCATATTTCTTATTATGTTAATATTTACATCAGCACCTTACTTAAAAAGTCCTTAGTCCTAGGGTTCTTAGGATTCCCAAATATTGCCTCAGGGCTTCCTTCTTCAGCTATGATGCCTCCGTCCATAAAAAGCACCCTGTCGGATACTTCCCTCGCAAAGCCCATTTCGTGAGTAACTATTACAGTTGTCATTCCTTCACTTACAAGGCTTTTAATAACTGCAAGCACCTCGCCTACCATCTCAGGGTCAAGGGCTGAGGTCGGCTCATCAAAAAGCATTACATCCGGCTCCATTGCCAAGGCTCTAACAATAGCAAGCCTCTGTTTCTGCCCGCCTGAAAGTTTGTTCGGTTTCTCATCATATTTTTCAAGAAGTCCGACTCTGTCAAGCAGTTCCCTTGCTTTTTCCTTTGCTTCTTTAACATTTTTCTTACCAAGTAAAGTAGGAGCAAGAGTAATATTCTCTCCTACCGAAAGATGCGGAAATACATTGAAATGCTGGAATACCATTCCCATCTTCTGACGGTGTATATCTATATTTACAGATTTGTCTGCTATATTTATTCCTTCAAAATAAATTTCACCCTTTTCAGGTACTTCAAGGAGATTCAGACAGCGAAGAAATGTAGACTTACCTCCGCCGGAAGGTCCTATAATAGACACAACCTCACCTTTTTTTATATGCTCAGTTACCCCCTTAAGTACTTGAAGCTCGCCAAAACTTTTATGCAAATCAACTACATCTATTAAGTATTCATTATGATTAGCGTTCACCTGCCTTCATCCTCCTTTCCAGCACAGCTACTCCTTTAGAGAGGCTGAATGTAAGTACAAAATAAATTATTCCGATTATAATAAGTGGTTCCATTGTAAGGAAGGTTGCTCCTGATATAGTCTGAAACTGAGTCATAAGATCTCCCACAAAGAATACAGATGCAAGAGAGGTTTCCTTAATCATCATAATAAACTCGTTACCTAGTGCGGGAAGGATATACCTTACAGCCTGAGGCAATACTATCTTAAACATAGTCTGCCTTTTACTAAGCCCAAGCGACCTTGCCGCCTCAGTTTGACCTTTATCTACAGCTTCTATACCTGATCTGATTACCTCAGATACATAGGCAGCAGAGTTCAAGATAAGTGCTACAAGTATGCACACAAAGGTGGATGGCTTAAACCCCGGTATAGCTGCCGGCAGCATAAACTTAAATATGTACAGCTGTAAAAGTATAGGTGTACCTCGTACTATCTCGATATAGGCTGTAATTAAAAATCTTATAGGCAAAAACTTATTGTTCTTAAGTACAGCAAGTACAGAGCCGAAAATAGAACCGAAAAAAACTGTAATAACACTCAAAAGAAGTGTATAGCCTGTACCTACTATAAATAAAGTCCCATAATTTTCTATCAGAAATACTATTTTATTAAAAGTTTCAAACCATTTATCCATTAGTTATTAACCTCTACACCTAATGATTTGGCAAGCTCTATCGCCTTATCTTTCCACTGTTTATAAAGTCCCTTATCATTTACTTCTTTAACGACCATATTAAGAGCATTTACAAGTTTGGTTTCTCCCTTTGTACAGCCGATTACATTTCCTTTTGATTCATACTCAAACCCAAAGTCGCTTATTGCAAGTTCCTTATGAGCTACAACCAAGACCTTAGCTACTGCAAGGTCAAGTGTAAGTCCGTCAGCCTGTCCTGTCATAACTTCCATAGCACCGTTGTTCACATCAGCTATAGGAGTACAATCAGCCTTAGAAAGCTGTTCCATAGTTAAGTCAAGCTGAACTGAACCATTCTGCGCAAGCACCTTCTTTCCTGCAAAATCATCAGCAGTCTTTAATTTATCTGCATTTTCTTTAAGAATAACAACTCCCTGCCCCTCATCTGCATCTGTGTTACCAAAAAGGTCTGAAAGCTGCATATTTTTTGCACGATTTTCTGTATAGGCAAGTCCTGCTATCGCCATATCTATCTGACCCGTTGTAACTGCTGCCTTAATTGCATCAAACTTCATAGGCACAATTTCAAGTTTTACCCCCAGACTATCAGCTATATACTGTGCAAGATCCATGTCACAACCTACATACTTTGTTTCACCACTGCTTATATCCATAAATTCATTAGGAGCAAAATCCGGACTGGTTGCACAAGTTATAACTCCTGCAGCAAGTATCTTATCAAGCCTATCCCCCTCACCCTTTATTGATGAAAGGTCAAGTTTAGTTGCCCCTGAAATATTAGAAACAGATGTTTTACTTACACTGTCTGTCTTACTTGTCTCAGATACTGTCTTATCTGTATTTCCTGAGCAAGCTGTGAGCATAGTAGCAAATACAAGGATTAATACCGAAATAAATTTAATTGCTTTTTTCATATTTGAGCTCCTCTCTCGAATAAATATTCTTAATATAATCCACTATATACATAGTATAACACAGTTTAATGAATATTTAAAGCATAAATTTGTATAAATATGCATTATTTTAGCAATGTACTCCTCAACCCCCAAAAAACAAATGCTCTATAAGTATCTTAGTTCCTATTATTATAAGCACTACTCCACCCACAATTTCTGCCTTAACCTTTAGTTTTTCACCAAATATACTGCCAAGCTTAAATCCTACTACACAACATACAAAGGTTATCACACCTATTATAGATATGGCAGGTACAATTTTTACTTTAAGGAAAGCAAAGGTAACTCCTATGGCTAGTGCATCTATACTTGTAGCAATAGCAAGAGTTACCATTGTTTTTACATCCATAGAATTATTTACTACTTCACAGGATTTTGCCTCTTTTATCATATTTATCCCAATAATTCCAAGTAAGACAAAGGCTATCCAATGATCAATAAAACTTACCACATTTTGAAAACTGCTCCCTAAAATATAGCCGATTAAAGGCATCAAAGCCTGAAAAATTCCAAAATAAAGCCCACAAAGCAGGGCTTTTTTTATGTCCATCCTTTTAACAGCTAAGCCTTTACAGACGGAAACTGCAAAGGCATCCATCGAAAGTCCTACTCCAATAAATAATATGTCAAAAATATTCATAACAAACCTCATCCTTATAGCTAGATAAAGTGCATAAATATTTAATAAACAATAAATATTTATGCACTCATATCAACTTTATACTTCAAATAATATATCACTGTAAGTTGGTACAGGCCAGTAAGCCTTATCAACTATCACCTCAAGACTGTCAATTTTTTCACGAAGTCTTGCCATCATAGGAGTAGCTTCCACGTTAAATCTTTCTGCCTGCTCTTTTCCCTCGTCTAATTTTTTTGCCTCTATGATTAATATCTCTAAGTCATCCGAGATTTTATTAGCTTCTTCAAGAATCAGAGAAATTTTCTTCAAAAGATCTTTCTGCATAGAACATTCAAGCCCCAAGCCTGTCTTTTCCATTTCATTTATAGACTTTGCAAGTACAGTCTGATACTTAATTACTGCCGGAACAAAGAGCCTTCTTACCATATCTATCATGGTTTTTGCCTCAATATTTATAGTCTTAGTGTACTTTTCATATTGTATCTCGGCTCTGGACTCAAGCTCCGTACGGTTTAATACCTTTTCCTTTTCAAATACTTCTATTGTATGGTCACTTACAAGCGAAGGTATTGCCTCTACCATTGACTTTGTATTTGGCAGTCCCCTTCTTTTCGCCTCTTGAACCCACTCATCTGAGTAGCCATTTCCATTAAAAATAATTCTCCTATGCTCTGTAAGTGTATCTATAATGAGGTCATGCACCGCCTGATTAAAGTCTTCAGCCTTTTCAAGTTCATCTGCCATATTCCTAAATACATTTGCAACTATGGTATTTAGTACAGTATTCGCCCCTGCTATCGACATAGAGGAAGCTACCATCCTATACTCAAACTTATTACCAGTAAATGCAAACGGTGAAGTTCTGTTCCTATCCGTTGCATCAAGTAAAAGATTTGGCAGACTATGTACACCTATATCAAGTTTTCTACCCTGCTTACTCGAAGTTGCCTCACCGGTTTCTATTACCTGCTTAACCAAGTCCTCAAGCTGGTCACCAAGAAAGATTGAAATAATTGCAGGAGGAGCTTCGTCTGCACCGAGCCTATGCTCATTACCAGGATTTGAGGCGGAAAGCCTAAGAAGTACTGCATTTTCATCTACTGCTTTTATGATAGCCGCAAGTACGAGCATAAACTGTACATTTTCATGTGGTGTTTTACCGGGATCTAACATATTCTTTCCAGTATCTGTAACTATGGACCAGTTATTATGTTTGCCTGAACCGTTCACTCCAGCAAAAGGCTTTTCATGTAAAAGACATTCAAGCCCATGGCGTTTTGCTACCTTTTTCATAGTCTCCATCACGAGCTGATTATGGTCAGTTGCTATATTGGCTGTTGTATATACAGGTGCCATTTCATGCTGTGCAGGAGCTACTTCATTATGCTGAGTCTTCGCATAGATTCCAAGTTTCCAACATTCTTCATTTAACTCCTTCATAAAGAGTTCTATGCGTTCCGGAATATTTCCATAATAATGATCATCCAGTTCCTGAGTCTTTGGAGGCATAGCTCCAAAAAGGGTACGACCTGTAAATAATAAGTCCTCCCTCTTTAAAAAATCTTTTCTATCTATCAGGAAATACTCCTGCTCAGGCCCTACGGAACAGCTCACACTGGTTACATCCTCATCGCCAAATAGCTTTGCTATACGAGTAGCCTGTTTGCTTATTGCCTCCATAGAGCGAAGTAGAGGAGTTTTTTCATCAAGTGCCTCTCCGGTATAAGAACAAAATGCAGTAGGTATGCAAAGAGTAACTCCGGCAGTATCTTCCTTCAAAAAAGCCGGTGAAGTACAGTCCCAAGCCGTATATCCCCTTGCCTCAAATGTTGCCCTAAGTCCTCCTGACGGAAATGAAGACGCATCAGATTCTCCCTTTATAAGCTCTTTCCCTGAGAATCGCATTATAATTCCACCCTTGCCCTCAGGCTTAAGAAATGAATCATGCTTTTCAGCAGTTATACCTGTCATCGGCTGAAACCAATGTGAAAAATGCGTAGCTCCTCTTTCCATAGCCCAGGCTTTCATAGCATGCGCCACAGCCCTTGCTATCTTCTCATTAAGATCTTCACCATTGTCAATAGTCTTCCTGAGTTCTTTATATACATCACTCGGAAGCCTGTCCTTCATCACTTCATCATTAAAGACATTTTTAGCAAAATCTCTTGGCAGAACAAATTTTCCCTCACCCATATTTCTCCTCTTTATATGATAATATTTTCACAAAGTTTTGATAAAGTATATTTACTCCAGATACCACTGATCTTTGTTCTCATAGTCATCATCTGTTTTAACCAAGTTCATACATTTTATAAGCACCTTTTCCATCATAATTGATATTAGAAGAGTTACAGTAACAGGTACTATAAGTAACGCCAGTCCCGCCGAAATATATACTAATACAAAACCGCCAAAGAGCAGTATTATTGAAACAATGGTAGTAAGAAAGTGTCTGATTGACAAATAAAATGACAACTTAAATAATCCGGATAATCTCAGAGAAAATCTTGAAATAAGCGGATAAATGTATATCATTATAAAGGCAAGTACCGCTGCTATAATAAAATAAATATACCTCATATAGGTAAAACTGTTCTGTATAAAATCTACCGAAAACTTAACATCTATATACAATATTATGCCTGCAATTACCATAATGAGACCTACTATGAAACTTTGCTTAAAATCACGCTTAAAACCTTTGAAAAACTCCTTAACAGGATAGCTTCTGTCACGCCTTATTGATTTTACGGATGCATAATAAAGGGCTGAAATAGCAGGTCCAATTGTTACAATAGGTATACAGACAATAATAAATACAATATTAAGTGCCACTACATCGAAAAGTTTCCCCATAAACCGAAAAAAAACATTATTTACATTAAATAAATTTCCCATTATATACCTCTGTTTATAAATGCTTAGTAAATCAAAATAACTTTTATAATTATCTATGTAATTATGGGAGATGTCAAGTAAAAAATAATGTCATACTTCTTTATAACTCTTAGGACTCCAAATATTTTGTGAATTCATAGCTTCTATTAAATACCCTTTTTCTTCCAGCATAGCCTCAATCTCATCTATTATTTTTATAGAACGAGCTTCTACTGTATGATAGTGGTAGCCATGGGTTATATTTTTTAACGGTGTGGAAACACCGCTTTTCAAATCATTCATAAAATTGGCAATATCTCGTCTTGAACTTATGTTCAAAGGCACACTGATAGTACCGTACACCCTATGCTCCACAAATACATCAAGCACTGTACCGCCCAAATCTATTATACTCGTAAGTTCCTCTTCAATGTCAGCATCGTCATGCCTAACCTTAAAAATACGCCTATTTTCCATAAGTCCCGATAAAACATATCCATTTCTTGTAGCCGTTAAGTCAGGAAACTTAGTTCTGATAATTGCTATGTCCGTCACTATTACCTGACGGCTTACTCCTAATTCAGACGCAAGAGTACCGCCGGATACCGGAACTGATGACGATAAAAGTATATCTACAATCTTATTTCTTCGTTCAACACCTCTTAAACCTTGCATATCTCCTCCGAATGCATATTTTTCATAGAAATATCCAATATTGGAGCGGAATGTGTAATTGCTCCGCTTGATATGTAGTTTACACCTAAGTCTGCCAGTTTTGCAACATTTTCTGCCGTTATATTGCCCGAACATTCTGTTTCTGCTTTTCCGTCAATTATTTTAAGAGCTTCTTTCATAGTTTCATAGTCCATATTATCAAGCATTATTATATCTGCCCCTGCTTCTATTGCTTCTCTTACCATATCGAGATTTTCTGCTTCTATCTCAATCTTTCTTACAAAGGATACTGTATTTCTTGCCATCTTTACCGCATTCTTTATGCCTCCTGCTGCCGCTATATGGTTATCTTTAAGCATAACTCCATCAGACAGATTGAACCTGTGATTGTTTCCGCCACCTACCTTAACTGCATATTTTTCAAAAATCCTGTTGCAAGGTGTGGTCTTTCTTGTATCAAGCAGTTTTATATCACTTCCCTCTAAAATTTCCACTATGGAGCGAGTATATGTTGCAATACCGCTCATATGTTGCAAATAATTAAGGGCAGTGCGTTCTCCTGATAAAAGAGAATGTAAATCTCCTCTAAGCATCGCAAGTTTCTGCCCTGATTTTACTAAATCACCGTCACTTACCATAAATTCTATTTCTATTTCTTTATCAAGCAGTTCAAATACTCTTGCAAATACCTTAAGCCCCGCAATTACACCATCCTGTTTTGCTATAAGTTCCACTGAACCTCTACAAGCATTTGGAAGAACCGCATCTGATGAAATATCTCCAAAAGTAATGTCTTCCTTTAGTGCAAGAAGTATCAGTTCATCCGCATTTAACTCCATTGTAATCTTGTTCATTTTGATTTTTCGACCTTTCTATTTCATTAATTATTAAACTTCTATATTCTTCAAATAAGGCATCAATATCTCTATATTCTTCGTGCAGATTATAAATTATTTTATGAGTTTCATCAAGTTTTGTAATCGGCTCATTATTACATCTGTTCTTCACTATGTCACTTGACGCCCGCTTTGCAAATACAAGACTTTCCAACAGTGAATTACTGGCTAGACGATTTCGTCCATGTACACCGTTACAGCTTGTTTCCCCCACTGCGTATAGATTTTTCATACTACTTCTGCTGTAACTGTCTACATCTATTCCTCCCATAAAATAATGCTGAGCGGGAACTACCGGAATAGGCTCTTTGGTACAGTCAAATCCTTCTTCCAAGCATTTTTCATATATATGCTTAAAATGCCCCATAATTTCACTTCTATCTATATTTTCCATAGATAGCCACACATACTTTGCTCCGCTCCGTCTCATTTCTGTAAAAATAGCCTCCGTTACTATATCCCTTGGCAAAAGTTCATTTACAAACCTCTTACCGTCTGCATTTAGAAGTATTCCTCCCTCTCCCCTTACAGACTCAGTTATAAGAAATGCCCTGCCTTTCTTCCCTGTATAAAGTGTTGTAGGATGTATCTGTATATAATCCATATTTTTCAGCTTAATTCCATGTTTTATTGCTATTGCGAGTGCATCTCCCATAATGTGACTATAATTTGTGGAATGCTCATACAGTCCGCCTAAGCCTCCACAAGCAAGTACCGTATCCTTTGCTTCAATAGTAATCAGATTGGCATAAGGCTCTTTAAAATTGACAGATGATTTTTCTTTATAATCCTTAGAATGTATGGCAGTTATTCCCCTGCATATTTTCATCCCTTTATATTCAAAAGTCAATATATCTATCATTGTTATATCTTCCAACAGACTTATATTACTTCTACTCTTAACCTCTTTGATTAAAGTTTCGGTTATTATCTTTCCTGTTATGTCCTCATGAAATAAGATTCGTGGAACTGAATGAGCCCCCTCCTTAGTATAAATTAAGTTCCCATCCTCATCCTTTGCAAAATCAACTCCAAAATCTATAAGTTCTTTAATAACCGCCTGAGATGATTTAATCATTATTTCTACTGACTCTCTGCAGTTTTCATAATGTCCTGCACGAAGTGTATCTTTAAAATACTTGTCATAGTCTGCCTCGTTTCTCAGAACACAGATACCTCCTTGTGCAAGATAAGAATCACATTCATGTACCTTTGCCTTTGTAATAACAGTAACCTGCAAGTTCTCAGGTAAATTCAATGCACAGTAAAGTCCTGCAACCCCGCTCCCTACTATAAGTACATCTGTCTGTAATCTCATAATATTCTCCATTTATATCCTTGCAAAGTCAAGCATTCTGTTTAATGAATGTATTGCCTGCCTACTTATATTATCGTCTATCTCTGCTACTGTATTCTCATTTATCAGACAATCATACACACTTTCCAGTGTCAATTTGCGCATACTGTTACAGACACCTTTTTTTATAAAATGAAATGTTTTTTGCGGATTTTGTGCATTTAACTTATGTGACACTCCGATTTCTGTGCATACAATAAATTCTTTACAACTACTTTCAGATGCAAATCTTATAATATCACTCGTACTTCCTACATAATCTGAAATTTCGCATACCTCAATACGACATTCAGGATGTGTCAGTACCTGTGCTTCAGGATGCTCCTTTTTAGCCTTAAGCACATCATCAACCATTATTCCATGATGTACATAACAGTAACCTCTGCCCGGAATAATATTCTTGTCAGGCAGTTTGCCGGCTATCCATCTCGCAAGATTGCCGTCAGGAATCATATAAATATTTTTTTGCGGCAGAGCCTTGACTATATTTAAGGCATTTGAAGAAGTTACACAAACATCACAGAGTGCCTTTGTCTTTGCAGATGAATTTATATAACACACTACTGCAAGGTCTTCATATTTTTCTCTCATAGCTATAATCTCTTTTTTATCTGCCATCCCTGCCATCGGACATTCGGCTGACATATCAGGAATCAAAACTTTCTTATCAGGATTTATAATACTTGCACTTTCTCCCATAAAAGTTACTCCACAAAAAACTATTACTTTATTGGGAAGTTTTTTTACCATATTTGCAAGATAAAATGAATCTCCAACATAGTCTGCAATATCCTGTATTTCACCATCAACATAGTAGTGCGCCAATATGGCTGCATCTTTTTCTTTGCACAATTCTCTTATCTTTTGGGATAAATTCACTTCATTGACCGTAGACTTAATATCATTTCCCATAACATTCCTTTCCAACACTGTTTAAGTGTTCTTTGGAATGTTATAATAACACATAAGTTTACATCTGACAAGACACTTGTTAAGTTATATTAAATTAAGTCTTTACACATCTTGATTTCACCGTAAATTTTTATATATAAAAGAAAAAAGATGAGATAAATAATCCATAGAAATTATTTATCTCATCTTTTTTACTCAAATACATATTAAATTATATAGCTCTAACTTTCAGCACTCCCTCTATTTCACTAAGAGCCTTCCTCATCTCTCCACTAACTTCCTTATCAATATCAAATACAGAGTACGCATAATCCCCCCTGCTCTTGTTTACAAGCTCTTCTATGTTTACATTATAAGAAGAAAGTACGGTTGTAAACTTTGTAATCATACTTGGGATATTCTTATGTAAAATGGTTATTCTTGCCTTACTTGTCAGCTTTGCCACCTCACAGTTAGGATAATTTACAGAATTCTTGATACTTCCATTCTCAAGGTAGTCTGTTATCTCCTTAACTGCCATTACTGCACAATTATCTTCCGACTCCTCCGTAGAAGCCCCAAGATGCGGTATGGCAATAACTCCCTCCATATTGGCACTCTTTTCATTTGGGAAATCGGTTACATACTTTCTTACCTTACCCTCTTTTAGAGCCTTTTCTATATCTTCATCTTTTACAAGGGCATCTCTTGAGAAGTTTAAGAGAACTACTCCATCTTTCATTATCTTTAAGCTGTCAGCATCAATCATGTGTCTTGTTGCATCCATAAGAGGTACATGAACTGTAATGTAGTCACAAGTTTTATAAATTTCTTCCACTGTCTTTACATGAACTACATCTCTTGAAAGACTCCATGCGTGTTCTACGGAAATATAAGGGTCACATCCATAAACTTCCATCCCCAGTCTCTTAGCCGCATTTGCAACTAAAACACCTATTGCACCGAGTCCAATCACTCCCAGCTTTTTACCCTCTATTTCATTGCCTGCAAAGTTACTTTTTTCTTTCTCTACAAGCTTAGAAAGTCCCTCTGCTCCCTTATTAGCCTGAACCCAGCCTATACCCCCTACTACATCTCTTGCAGCAAGTAACATACCTGCTATTACAAGTTCTTTAACTGCATTTGCATTTGCCCCCGGCGTATTAAATACCACTATGCCCTGTTCTGCACACTTATCAAGGGGGATATTATTCACTCCTGCACCTGCCCTTGCAACTGCAAGCAGATTATCACCAAATTCCAGTGTCTTCATATCCGCACTTCTTACAAGAACTGCATCTGCCTCATTTAATTCCTCTACAAAACTATAATTTTCTGTAAATTCTTTAAGTCCTATGTCTGATATTTTATTCAGTTTCTTTATCTTGTACATAACTCTTTCCCCTTTTATCTGCTGATTTATTTCAAATTTTCTTCTTCAAATTTTTTCATAAATCCTACCAGTTTTTCCACTCCTTCTAAAGGCATGGCATTGTAAATACTTGCTCTCATTCCACCTACGCTTCTATGCCCTTTAAGGTTTACAAAACCTGCCGCAGAAGCCTCTTTTATAAATTTTGCATCAAGTTCATCATCTCCTGTAACAAAAGGTACATTCATCAGCGAACGGTCTTCTTTTCTGACAGTGCCTTTAAAAAGTTTGCTATTATCAAGGAAATCATAAAGAATACCAGCTTTTTTCTCATTTTTCTCCTTCATCACGCCAAGTCCACCCTGAGCCTTAAGCCATTTAAATACCTTTCCACATACATAGATGCCGTAAGCAGGAGGGGTATTATAAAGCGATTTATTATCTGCATGAATTTTATATTTCATCATAGTTGGTGTACCGGGAAGTACATCTTCTGTAATCAAATCTTCTCTTATAATTACTATAACAGTTCCTGCCGGACCGATGTTTTTTTGTACTCCTCCATAAATAATACCGTATTTACTTACATCTACCGGCTCACTTAGAAAGCAGGATGAAACATCGGCTACCAAAGTCTTACCCTTTGTATTCGGAAGTGTTTTGAACTTAGTTCCGTATATTGTATTATTTTCACATATATATACATAGTCTGCATTTTCCCTAATAGGAAGATTACTACAATCAGGAATATATGAAAAAGTTTCATCGGCAGAGGAAGCTACTGCTAACGCATCACCATAAATCTTAGCCTCTGCAAATGCCTTCTTTGCCCACTGACCTGTAATAATATAGTCAGCAACCTTGTTTTTCATAAGGTTCATAGGAATCATGGCAAACTGAAGTGAGGCTCCTCCCTGTAAGAAAAGTACCTTATAATTATCAGGTATGTTCATAAGCTCTCTAAGGTCTGCTTCCGCAGTATTTATAATATTTTCAAAAGCTTTGGAACGGTGGCTCATCTCCATAACGGACATTCCGGTTCCGCCATAATTCATCATTTCTTCCTGACACTCTCTTAGCACTTCCTCAGGAAGTACCGCAGGTCCTGCTGAAAAATTATATACTCTTTCCATAAATATTCCCTCCTCTATATCGTTAAAATATTCACAAATATCACTCTTATACTTTATCGCTTTGGTGCGCTAAAGTCAAGTTATTTCTAGCACTTACTAATTGAAATTTATCTCTCCATACAAACAAGAAACTCTGTTGTATCTTCTTCATATTTCTTTTTATTTGTCAAGCTAAAACCATGTCTCTTATAAAATGATATTGCTTTTATATTTTTTTCTAATGCCCACAAAAAGTTAACATCCTTTTCTGCTATTCCATATTCTAATAATTCAGCCCCGATAGCTTTTCCTTGAAGAGCAGGTTCAACAAATAATCTTTTCACTTCTCGTTTTTCTACTTGAATAAATCCTTTTACAACACCATCATCATAAACCCAAATACTATCTAGTTCTTTCACAAAACTTTCTGCCATATTAAAAACCGTTAACTCCTCAAAATAGAAAGTATCTTCTTGAAATATCGGATAAAAATTCAATCTGTAATTAAATACAAATATTTCAGCTATTCTTCCTAAATCATCAATTTTTGCTTGTCTTATATAATTCATGCTTCACACCACCAAATTAAAATTTGTCGCTTTCAAATTATTTAGCAAAGTTGACGCTCCGAATGATAACATTTCAGACTCGCTCCGGCATCCGCTTCGCTACGCCTAATGCGCTCGCTTAGAATTTATCATTCGGAGCTGTCATCATAAAGTTATGGGGATAATAATTCAAATACCAAATTAAAGACAGCTTCAAAGTTATAGTTAAAGAAACAGCCCTTACTTTATGCAAGTCTGTTTCTTTAACTTTTATCTTTACTTCTTAACCTTAGCTTCCTTTTCCTTTACATCTTCCTCAGAGAAGGTCTCCTCAAGGGTAGCACCGGCAGGAACCATAGGCCATACACTCTCATTCCTGTCTATAACTACCTCTATAAATACAGGCCCCTTAGCCTTAAGAGCCTTCTTTATAACTTCCTCTACTTCCTCTTTTTTGGTTACTCTAAAAGCAGTTATGCTCATTGCTTCAGCAAGCTTAACATAGTCAATATCCTGAGAAAGCATGGTCTGTGAATATCTCTTGCCATAAAAAAGTGTCTGCCACTGTCTTACCATACCAAGTACATTGTTATTAAATACAACTTCAATTATAGGTACATTATAATGTGCTACCGTCGCAAGCTCATTCATATTCATACGAAAACAGCCATCTCCTGCAAGGTTAATAACCTGCTTATCAGGACAACCTATCTGGGCTCCAATAGCAGCTCCAAGACCATATCCCATAGTTCCAAGACCACCTGAAGTAAGCAGGGTTCTAGGCTTACTATACTTATAGAACTGTGCAGCCCACATCTGGTGCTGTCCTACTTCTGTAGAAATGATTGCATCACCCTTTGTAAGTCTGTAAAGCTCTTCTATAAAATATTGTCCTGTAAGTTCAGCCTCATTATATCTAAGCGGAAATTTCGACTGCATCTCAGCTATATGCTCCATCCATTCCTCATGGTCTTGCTGCTTAAGCTTCCTATTAAGCTCCTTAAGCACATCCTGAACATCACCTTCAACACTAAGGTCAACCTTAATATTCTTATTTATCTCAGCAGGATCAATGTCTATATGCAAAATCTTTGCTCTCTTTGCAAAACTCTTGGTATTACCAGTAACTCTGTCTGAGAATCTTGCTCCGAGAACAACCAAAAGGTCACATTCCGTTACTGAGAAATTCGCTGTCTTAGTGCCATGCATACCTATCATTCCCATATAACGCTTATCAGTACCGTCAAATGCTCCCTTTCCCATAAGCGAATCACAGACAGGCGCATCCATAAGGTCTACCAAGTCTTTTATCTCTTTATGTGCTTCCGAAATAATAGCTCCGCCACCTATGAAAATAACAGGACGTTTAGCCTTTGCTATCATCTCTGCTGCCTTATCAAGCTCTTTATCAGTGAAATTATCCACTATCTTTTTCTTTTCTTCTTTCTTTATTTCTTCTTTTTTGTATTCACATTTATTAGCAGTTACATCCTTTGTAATATCTATAAGTACAGGTCCCGGTCTACCTGTTGATGCTATTTTAAATGCCCTTCTTATTGTTTTTGCAAGTTTCTTTACATCTTTTACAATGAAGTTATGCTTTGTAATAGGCATTGTTACACCTGTTATATCAACCTCCTGAAAAGAATCCTTACCAAGAAGATTTGTACCTACATTACCTGTAATTGCGACCATAGGAACTGAATCCATATATGCATTTGCAATTCCTGTTACAAGGTTTGTCGCTCCCGGCCCACTTGTAGCAAGGCAGACTCCGACCTTACCTGTAGCTCTTGCATATCCGTCAGCCGCATGTGCAGCTCCCTGCTCGTGAGAAGTAAGGATATGTTTTATTTCATCCTGATGACGATAAAGTTCGTCATAGAGGTTAAGTACTGCTCCACCAGGATAACCAAAAATAGTATCTACCCCCTGCTCCTTCAAACATTCAACAAGAATCTGTGATCCATTAAGTTCTGCCATAAATTCTCCTTTTCTTATCTTGGTAAATTATAAACATTATAATCAATCTATTTTACTATTAAGTCTTTTAAACTTCAAGTATAGCTCCTCTATTTCCTGATGTAACCATAGCCTGATATCTCTTAAGATAACCTGTTATTTCTCCACTGTCTTTTGGTTTCCAAGTCTTTCTTCTCTCTTCAAGTTCCTCATCTGACACCTTCATATTAAGTGTCATCTCAGGTATATTGATAGAAATTATGTCTCCTTCTTTAATAAGGGCTATAGGACCTCCTACTGCTGCCTCCGGTGAAACATGTCCGATAGATGCCCCTCTTGAAGCTCCTGAGAATCTTCCATCTGTAATAAGGGCTACCGTAGAGCCAAGTCCCATACCTGCTATCGCTGAAGTAGGATTGAGCATCTCTCTCATACCCGGTCCTCCCTTAGGACCTTCGTATCTTATAACCACCACATCTCCCGGTACAATCTTTCCACCCTTAATTGCTGTTATTGCCTCTTCTTCTGAATTAAAAACTCTTGCAGGTCCTTCATGTACCATCATTTCTTCTACAACTGCAGAACGCTTAACTACACTTCCATCCGGTGCAAGATTTCCCTTAAGTACTGCAAGACCACCTGTTTTACTAAAAGGATTACTTACAGGTCTTATAATTTCTTCATCTCTATTATAAGCATGCTTAATATTCTCTCCTATTGTCTTACCTGTAACAGTCATACATTCTGTATTAATAAGTCCTATATCCGCAAGTTCCTTCATTACGGCATACACTCCCCCCGCCTCGTTCAAATCTTCCATATAAGCATGCCCTGCCGGAGCAAGATGACAAAGGTTAGGCGTTTTTTCACTGATCGGATTGGCAAAGGCTATATCAAAATCAAAGCCGATTTCATGTGCAATAGCCGGTAAATGAAGCATTGAATTGGTAGAACAACCCAGTGCCATATCTACTGTAAGTGCATTAATTATAGCTTCTTTTGTCATTATATCACGAGGTCTTATATTCTGCCTGAACATTTCCATAACTGCCATTCCTGCGTGTTTTGCAAGTTTTATTCTCTCTGAATAAACTGCCGGTATAGTTCCATTGCCACGAAGTCCCATACCAAGAGCCTCTGTAAGACAGTTCATTGAGTTTGCTGTATACATGCCTGAGCAGGAGCCACAGGTTGGACAGGCCTTATTTTCATATTCAAGTACATCCTCTTCACTTAAGTTTCCTGCAGCATATGCTCCCACCGCCTCGAACATAGAGGATAAACTGGTCTTACATCCCTTAACTCTTCCTGCAAGCATAGGGCCTCCTGAAACAAAGACCGTAGGTACATTTACTCTAGCAGCTGCCATCAAAAGCCCAGGTACATTCTTATCACAGTTAGGTACCATAACCAATGCATCAAACTGATGTGCCATAGCCATACATTCAGTTGAATCAGCTATAAGGTCTCTTGTTACAAGAGAATATTTCATGCCTATATGCCCCATTGCTATACCGTCACAGACAGCAATAGCAGGAAATACCACAGGTACTCCACCTGCCTCTGCAACTCCCATCCTTACTGCATCTACTATTTTATCTAAGTTTATATGTCCCGGTACTATTTCATTATACGAACTCACTATTCCAACCATAGGCTTTTTCATCTCTTCCGCTGTAAAACCTAGGGCATTAAACAAACTCCTAGCCGGCGCCTGTTTCATACCGGCTCTTGCATTATCACTTCTCATTAAAAATTCCTTTCTTATTAGGTCTTCTAAACATCTTCTCTAGCAGTTAAATCTATCAAATACAAATTTCTTCTACTACTCTATCTCCCATTTCCTTGCATCCAATCAAGTTCTTACCCTCGCTATAAATATCTCCGGTTCTATAACCCTTTTTAAGAACTGCTTTAACAGCTTCTTCCACCTTATTAGCCTCTTTATTAAGTCCAAAGGAATATCTAAGCATCATCGCTACAGACATTATTGTTGCAATAGGATTTGCCTTGTCCAGTCCTGCTATATCAGGTGCTGAACCATGGCTCGGCTCATACAGCCCGAATTTCCCTTCTCCAAGACTGGCTGAAGGTAGCATTCCTAAAGAACCTGTAACCATACTCGCCTCATCGGACAGTATATCTCCAAACATATTTTCAGTTAAAATTACATCAAACTGAGAAGGATTTGCTATAAGTTGCATAGCACAGTTATCAACTAACATATTGGTAAGTTTTATCTCCGGAAAATCCTTAGCAACTTCAGAAACTACCTGTCTCCAAAGCCTTGAAGAATCTAAAACATTTGCCTTATCTACACTACACAGCTCCTTCTTTCTTCTCGCTGCTGCTTCAAAGGCTTTCCTTGCTACTCTTTCTATTTCATCTTCTACATAAACTAGGGTGTCTATAGCCTTACGCTTTCCTTCTACCACTGTAGTATTTCTTTCTCCAAAGTAAAGTCCACCTGTAAGCTCTCTAAATATAACAAAATCAAAGCATTTTCCACCTGTTGACTCCTTTAGTGGACAGGCAGCTCTCAATTCATCAAACAAAATAGCAGGTCTTATATTCGCATAAAGCCCCAGTTCTTTCCTTATTTTAAGGAGCCCTGCCTCAGGGCGTTTTTCAGGTGAAAGCTTGTACCAAGGAGATGTATCCGTATTACCTCCTACTGCACCGAGAAGAACTGCATCTGCTGCTTTTGCTGTCTTTATAGCTTCATCTGTAAGAGGAATTCCATACATATCTATCGAACAGCCTCCCATAAGGACTTCATTGTAATTAAACTTATGACCATATACAGAGGCTATCTTTTCAAGTACCTTAACCGCTTCATTTACTATCTCAGGTCCTATGCCATCACCTTTTATAAGAGTAATATTAGCTTCCATATACTTTCTTCCTCTCGCTTACAAATGTTTCCCATAATAATACAATATGACCGATTTAAATGCAAGGGTATACTATTTAATAAACATAATAGTTTGATATATTGTTTATTCTAAGGGATTATAAAAAAGACAGGTTTTAATCTAAAAGAATAAAAGAAGTTGAAAGATGTACCGTCCCCCAAGAGTTAGACCAAAAATCTAACGTTTGGGGGACGGTTCTGTTTTGGGGCTTATAAATTAATTTTACACATTTATCTCCGCCTCAAGTCCAAGCTCTGCCTTATTTTCATCAAGTATAGGTCTTATAACATCTTTTAAGAAGTCCTCTACCTGTTCTTTGGAGCGGCCTGTATACTTAGACGGATCCATCTGCTTTTTTAACTCCTCTAGAGTAATTCCAAAGGAAGGTTCAGCTGCTATAAGTTCAAGCAGGTTGTTATCAAGCCCTCTTTCCTTTACATTTTTTCCTGCTTCCATAGATAAAGTTCTTATCTTCTCATGGAGTTCCTGCCTATCTCCACCTCGCTTAACGGCATCCATCATTATGTTCTCGGTAGCCATAAATGGAAGTTCGGCCATGATATGCTTTTCTATAACCTTCTCATATACCACAAGTCCATCAGCCACATTCATATATAAGTCGAGTATACCGTCTATAGCAAGGAAAGCTTCAGGAATAGATAGACGTTTATTTGCAGAATCATCAAGTGTTCTTTCAAACCACTGAGTTGCTGCTGTTATATAAGGGTTCATCAAATCGCTCATTACATATCTGGAAAGAGAGGCAATACGCTCACTTCTCATAGGATTTCTCTTATAAGCCATAGCAGACGAACCTATCTGACTTTTTTCAAACGGTTCTTCTACTTCTTTAAGGTGCTGTAAAAGCCTGATATCATTTGAGAATTTATGAGCACTTGAGGCAATTCCTGCCAGTACATTCAGCACTCTTGAGTCTACTTTTCTTGAGTAAGTCTGCCCTGATACAGGAAAACAATCAGTAAATCCCATTTTTTCAGCTATCAACTTATCTATCTTTTTAATTTTCTCGTGGTCTCCGTCAAAAAGTTCCAAAAAACTTGCCTGAGTTCCTGTTGTTCCCTTTGAACCCAGAAGTTGCATACTATCTATCAGGTAACATATATCATCATAATCCAGTTTCAGCTCCATAAGCCAAAGCGTCGCCCTTTTTCCTACTGTTGTAGGCTGTGCAGGCTGAAAATGTGTGAATGCAAGAGTTGGTAACGCCTTATATTTTTCTGCAAAATCTGCTAACTTGCTCATTACATTAAGAAGTTTTTTCTTAACAAGCTTAAGCCCTTCCGTCATTATAATAATATCTGTATTATCTCCTACAAAACAGGAAGTAGCTCCAAGGTGAATGATGCCTTTTGCTTTAGGACACTGTACCCCATAGGCATAGACATGGCTCATAACATCGTGGCGAACTTCTTTTTCCCTTGCCACAGCTACATCATAGTTTATATCATTTACATGTTCTTTAAGTTCTGCTATTTGTTCTTCAGTTATATTTAGCCCAAGTTCTCTCTCTGATTCTGCAAGTGCAATCCAAAGCCTGCGCCAAGTTGTAAATTTCTTATCCTGCGAAAATATATACTGCATTTCTTTACTGGCATATCTCCCTGAAAGTGGGCTGTCATAACGGTTTGTACTCATAGTTTCCTCCTGTATGTATATGATGTAAATTATTAACAAGGTATATGTCTGGATGATAATTATTATTCGTGCATAAAGTGTTTCAAAAACAACAGAACTTTCTGCTGACAGCTCGCTTCAATTATTCACGCATTTAGCCTTCGGCTAAATGTGATTACATCAAAATATCTGCGCAAGCACATAATTCTAAGCCTGCGGCTTAATTATGTGCTTTCTTGATATTTCGTGAATAATTTTGCTTAATATTCCAAGTGTTTTTTGATTGGATGTCTTGACTACTATTAAGCATGGTCAAATCACTCTTTGCTTTTTAAATTATCTCCGGACAGTTCTATGATATCAGTTAGTTCAGCTTCGGTCAAATTAGTATAACTTGCAAGTTCCTTAAGTGTAGGTGATGAACCGTTCATTTCTTTCATTTTTTTAGCTGCATCGCTAACGAAGTTTACTTTCGCAACCATGGCATTTGCTGTACTTTCTATTTCTAAACTCTCTTCTAAAAAATCCTGCATAGCACTTTCTATTCTGCTTTCTATAAATTCAATAGGATTTTCTTCTTCAGGCTTTTCTTTAAGTTCTTTGATTCCCATTAATAAACCAATATTTCCTTCTTCTATCAATTCTTTAAAATAATCTTCAGTTAATTCAAAGCCTCTTGCTATTTCAACTACTTTATGAAGTTTTCTATCTATGTAAGAAGTTTCTGATTCTTCATCTCCTTCTAAAAGAAGTTTCATAATATTCTGCTCTTCTTTTAATGTCATCTTCTCTATATGCTTTAATTCATTTAAATACATATTTAAAAATTCGGACTGATATTTTATTGTTTTTTTTGTATCCTTTATATTACTTTTCTTCTCCAAGCCCTCTCTTGCAGCTTCTTCAAGCTGTGCCTTAGCTGCCTCAGCATATTTTTTTGCTTCTTCTTCAATTTCTTCTTTAGATTCACAGCCTTCTATTGCTATATGCGAAGCCTTAAGATATGCAAATATGTGATTAAAATGACTCTCATCAAGCTCTAAATCTTCAAAAAATTCCCTTATATCACTTTCATGTATCTTATTCCCACTCATATGAGCCTGTGCTATCAAATCTGCAAGCCTATTACTAAATTCATATTGTTTATCTGACATTTTTCCTCCAAAACTCAATCTAAAATCCTTGTTATATCCTGATATCTATTTATAACACGATAAATTTCCAAATATTCATTATTTATTTTATAAATAATCAGATAGTCTTCCCACGCAATATACTTATAGTCTGTGCGAAAACTTACCCTCCTTGAAAGGTCAGTACCCATCCCTGGAAATAGTTGTAAATTCTCAAATTTCCCATAAATCTCATTTACGGTCTTTACAGCACATTCTTTATTATCCTCAGCGATATAATCCCTAATACTCTTTAAATCCTCTGCAACAATCGGATTAATACGCAATTTTAACATATTTTTACCCCACAACCCTTTTTAGTTCTTCCAAGCTTAGCCAGCCTTCACCATCTTTAACTGCCTCTTCCGCTTCATATAATTTCATTAAAAGCTTCTTTTCCGCCTTATCACGCTCATAATCCTCAATGTCCATAACCACAAAACGGCCTCTTCCATTTTTTGTTAAGTATACCGGTTCTCCTTTATGACAATTCTTCAAAACTTCATTATAATTTCTCAAATCAGATACAGGTAAAATATTTGCCATGTTTCCCTCCTTATCTTCACTAATAATGCATATTGTCACTCTTATTATACATTGATTGCTGTAAAATTCAACTTAAAATTTTATGCAGTTTACTATATATACAAAAAAACAGGGAGACAAATTATCTCCCTGTCAAATATTAAAATCTTACTTTGCCACTATATTAAGTATCTTTCCCTTTACATAGATAACCTTTCTTACAGGTTTTCCATCAATAGCCTTATTTACAGAAGCAATCTCATAAGCCTTGTTTATAGCTTCTTCTTCCTCTGCCTCAGCAGCTATTTCAATAGTACCTCTTACTTTACCATTTACCTGTACGCCTATCTTTACAGTATCAACTACAAGTGCTGCCTCATCATAGGTTGGCCAACTCTCGTAAGCTATTGTTCCGGTATGTCCGAATATTTCCCAAAGCTCCTCACCAAGATGTGGACAAATACAGGAAATCATTTTTACAAAACCTTCTGCATATTCAAGTGGGCATTTACCCTTTGTAACAGCATTCATAAATATCATCATCTGGCTTACTGCTGTGTTAAAGCCAAGGGTTTCAAAATCATCTGTTACTTTTTTAACAGTCTGATTATAAATAAGTTTATGTTCCTCTAAAAGTTCGTTATAGCCCTCCTCACCCTGTCTTACAATATTCTCAGGATTTGAGAAATAGAAGAATACTCTTCCAAGGAATTTCCTTGAACCTTCTACTCCCTGCTTGCTCCAAGGCTTGGATGCTTCAAGAGGTCCCATAAACATTTCGTATATTCTAAGGGTATCTGCACCATAATCTCTCACTATATCACTTGGATTTACTACAAATTCAGGAAAACGCTTACCCATCTTAATTCCGTTTGAACCAAGTATCATTCCCTGATGTACAAGTTTCTTAAAAGGCTCTTTTACAGGAGACAGCCCCTCATTATAAAGAAAGCGATTCCAAATCCTGGCATACATAAGATGTCCGACAGCATGCTCAGGTCCTCCTATGTAAAGGTCTACCGGTAGCCAGTGCTTAAGGAGTTCCTGATTTGCAAACTCATCATCATTTTTAGGATCGATATATCTCATATAATACCAAGAACTGCCTGCACTACCCGGCATTGTTGAGGTCTCACGCTTACCCTTTATTCCGTTTTTGTCATACTCTTTCCATTCAGTAGCATTTTCAAGCGGAGCCTTGCCATTCTTTCCCTTATAATCTTCTAACTCAGGAAGAACAAGAGGAAGTTCACTTTCAGGAAGAAGTTTTACTTCTCCCTCCTCTGTATGCACTACCGGGATAGGCTCTCCCCAATAACGCTGTCTTGCAAAAATCCATTCTCTAAAATGGTAGTTTATCTTCTTTCTTGCAACTCCCATTTTAACAAGTTTTTCTGTGATGGCTTCCTTTGCTTCCTCCACTGTAAGCCCGTTAAATTCTTCAGAGTTCACCAGTTTGCATCCCTTGCCGAGATAATCCTGTTTCTCAAATGCCTGCTTGCTTACATCACCCCCGTCAATAACCTGTATTCTAGGTATATTATGAGCCTCAGAATACTCAAAATCCCTCTGGTCATGGCTTGGAACAGCCATAACTGCACCTGTACCGTAACTTGCAAGTACAAAATCACCTATGTATACCGGAACTTCCTTACCGTTTACAGGATTTATAGCATATATTCCTTCAAGTACACAGCCTGACTTTGTCTTATTAAGCTCTGTCCTATCCATGTCATTTTTCTTAAGAGTTTCAGCTATATATTTTTCTACATCTTCTTTATTCTTAATCCTTGGCATAAGGCTCTTAACTGTTTCCCCGTCCGGAGCAAGAACCATAAAAGTGATACCGTAAATAGTCTCAATACAGGTTGTATAAATTGAGAATTCTCCACCATCAACTATTTTAAAATCAACCTCTACACCATCACTTTTACCAATCCAGTTTCTCTGCATTTCCTTGGTAGACTCCGGCCAGTCTATTTCATTAAGACCTTCAAGGAGTTCTTCAGCAAACGCAACCTGGTCTATAGCCCACTGTTTCATATTCTTTCTTACAACAGGAAAACCACCACGCTCACTCTTACCATCTATTACTTCATCATTGGAAAGCACTGTACCCAATTCTTCGCACCAGTTTACCGGCATATCCACATATTTTGCATACCCCTTCTCGTATAGTCTTTCAAATATCCATTGAGTCCATTTATAATAATCTTTGTCGGAAGTAGCTATCATCTTCGACCAGTCATAGTCAAAGCCCAGCTCTTTAAGCTGATTTGAAAATGTGCCGATATTTTTCTCAGTAAATCCGTTCGGATTGTTACCTGTACTTACAGCGTACTGTTCAGCAGGAAGACCGAAAGAATCGTATCCCATTGGATGAAGTACATTGTAGCCCTGCATCCTCTTCATTCTGGAAATTATATCTGTTGCAGTATAACCTTCAGGATGTCCTGCATGGAGACCTACCCCTGATGGATATGGGAACATATCAAGTACATAGTACTTTGGCTTGCTAAAATCCCATACATCTGTCTTAAAAGTTTCATTTTCTTCCCAGAACTTCTGCCATTTCGGCTCAATCTCTGCCGGATTATATGGTTTTCTTTCATTCTCTGACATTTAATTATCTCCTTATCTTTCTTATAAAATTCTTGGCAAAATATATTACAAAAACATATTTATTCTATGATTTGTCTTCTTTTCTATCCTTACCCACAAACATACTGATAAGGTCATTAGTCTTACGCCCCACCTTATTCTTTTCCCTCTGTTTCATTGCAACAAATTTCTCTACAGCTTCCCTTCCATCTATTATCTTGCATCCAGCTAAATTAGCCTTATCATTTTGTTCAACTATTCTTACTACTTCCCCCTTTAAGGTATGTAGCGTAAATTGATAATCTTCTTTCTGTTCATTATATTTCTCAAAATTAAACTGAACTTCTACCGAATCCCCTATATTTACTTCATTCTCTTTTTTAATTATAAGCCCTACTCCATCATTACTTATGTCCTTAACCATAGCATCATGCTGAGCTCTAGTTCCTCTAAGAGCTATGTGACAATACTGTCCAAGCCAGATTCTAAAATTATCTCTCCTGTTAAACCTTCTTCCTTCTTTAGGAGCCCTTATAGCATGAACTGTACCATATACCGGTAAATTTACCTTATCTACATATACCTGTTCAAACAAGTATGGTCTTCCTTTGTGGTTACCTATAAAATAATAGCTAATTCCCTCTTTATCAAATCTTACCAATTTACCATCTACCTTTATCGGTTCAATCAAGAGAGGTTCATTCTCTAATTTCTTAGCAACATCAATGTCATCCTTTTCAGACAGCTCTACAACAAAGCTTTCAAAACGATAAGTACGACTGCCCTTTCTGGCAGTTAGGCTTATTATAGATCCCGGCAATAATTTGCTTATCATAAGAGTTTCTGAATTAATTGCATCCATGCGTCAACACCAAATCCTTTCAAAACATAGGGTACATTTCCCCATTAGTTATTATAACTGTCAAATGTGAATCTGTCTATCTAAATATAAAAATTTCCTAGTAAAGATAAATCATATTATAGAAATCTTCTATTTTATCCGATAAACTATATAACTATATAATATTATGTGTGGAGGAGTTATGCCAATAGATGTATCAAGACTGCCAAATAACAGTATAAATGGCAGAAGAGAATCAGCAGAAACAAGTCGAAACAACGAAGTAAGCCGAGCTTCAGGCACCAGTCCAGCTTTAGGCAATATAAATTATAATACTCTGTCAAAAGGACAGGTATTTTCCGGTCAAGTGAAAAATATTTCCCCCGGAGAGCTTACTCTTGAATTTGAAAATGGACAAACTCTAACTGCTAAGTATGACAACAGTGCAGAACTTTCCATCGGTGATGGGGCAAGATTTAAAGTTATTAATAAAGAAGATGGTCAAATCACCTTAAAAACCATTCAGACAGGAAACAATCTTGAAAACGTTGTCTACAGAGCTCTTGAATCCTCAGGTCTGCCATTTTCTCCTAAAAATGAAGAACTTGTAACTGCCCTTCTTAAAAATGAATATCCGATAAGCAGACAGATGATAAATGGAATGCTTAGGCAGTCTCTTAAAAATCCTGACATATCTATGACTAACCTTGTGCTAATGAACAAGGCAGGACTGGATGTAAACCCTGAAAGTACAAAACTATTTGAAATCTACAGCAACGGTCTGCCTGAACTCACTGCTGCTACTGAATCAAATTTCAATGATATGCTAGACATGATAAAAGGACTGCTTTCTGATGGAAATATAGAAGAAAGTGCCAATCTCGCTTCTAATATGCTTGATATTTTCAATATAGGAATAGAGCCTGATGAACTGGTTCTAACCCTTGTTGCCAATAACGAAAATAATCCTCCTGCTGCTATTCCTAATGATTTTACAATGTTTCTTGATTATTTAATATCAGAAGAAACCAATTTACCCGGGAATGATTTAATTCCGGATAATACTATTTTTACCAATACCAATTTAACTAAAGACACTGCCGTTTCTTATATACTGAGTGAGGATCAAAGGCTTGAAATATTTACCTTATTTGAAAATGCTGAAGTAGATGTAGATGCTTCAAAACTGCAAAAGCTTATTAAGGGTGATTGTACTGTAACTGAACTCTCCGAACTTATAAAAACTCTTCCTGAGACTGAACAAAAAGCATTAACTCCTATGACAAAGCAGATAGCTGAATTATTTAGTAAAGAACTCCCTATCTCAAATGACTTACTTACTAATTTACTTCCCGAAACTGCAACACTCAGCGAGGCTGCCGAACATATTAAAACACTCCTTACCACTACCAGTGTGCCAATTGAAATTAAAGAGGCACTGCTTAAATCAAATGATTTTCATAAAACCTTGAAAATGCTTATACATACCGACTGGACTCTTTCCGCAGAAGAGCTTAACGAAAAAGAGGCCATAGCCAATCTTTATAGAAGAATGAATGAGCAGATAGATAAACTAAAAATTCTTGCAGACAACACTTCCGGAAACGCTTCTGCAAAGCTTTCTGCCGATCTTGGACAGACAAAACAGAATATGAATTTTATGAATGAAATGAATCAGATGTATAACTTCGTGGAATTGCCCATCAGAATGAACGGCCAAACTGCTGCCGGAGATTTGTATGTATACTCCGATAAACATAAAAAACGAATTGGTAATGAAGATGGAATTTCCTGTCTACTACATCTTGATATGGCAAATTTAGGTGGAATAAATATAAGAATCGACCTTAATGGAGAACAGGTTTCTACCAGATTTTTCCTAAGTGATGACACTTCTGGAAAACTGATAGCAAGCCATCTTGACGAACTGGATACTGCTATGTCTAAACAGGGATTCAATCCACAAAGTGAAGTAGTAAAAACTACTGAAAAAGAAGACGAGAAAAAACTTAAGTCCGGCGAGTTCAATCTCATAAATGACTTTATTCCTTCCGAAATTGATAGCAATAATTATAGTAGATACACCTTTGATATGAGAGCATAAAAGAACAGACTGTACATTTGTTTTTTGTACAGTCTGTTCTTTTGGTTATCTTACCAAACTTAATTTGTCTTAATTATTTTGCCTGTTTTACAATCACAAACTTTCCTAATTCACTTGTTGAAAAAACAACTGATTTAGATTTTTTATCATACTTAGCCTTAATCTTCTTGCTTGTTTTAAAGTTGATTACATAAATATTTCCTGTAAGTGCCTTATCTGTCTTCAGATATACCTTAGTCTTTGAAGAAGTTTTTGTAACCACCTTACCATTTACAACAAGTTTTACTTCATAGGACTTATTTCCTACTACTGTAACAGACTTGAAAAGTTTTTTATTATAACTTAACTTTTTAACATCTTTTTTGTTGCTGTTTTTAACTATTCCAAGATAAGATGTACCTTTGGCAGCATTCTTAAGCTCCTTAACCGACAAAGAAATCTCACCATTTTTTACAGTTATTTTTATGTGTTTATCGTTCTTATCTAAAGAATTAAACAGTTTCTTACTTATTCTAAAAGTTTCTTTAGAAGTAGTAAAGGTTGAGTTTTTCGTATTTTCCTGATTTACTGTATCTTTAGTTGTACCAAGAAGAGTACTGTCTTTAACTATATCTTTTACATCTGTATTCGACTTGGTTGGGTTCTCGGCAGGAGTTCCGCTCTCTGTCGGAACTGCAGGAGAAGGTGAAACTGTAGGAGGAATTGTTTCATTATATACAAACTCTACTGATTCAAGTTTACCAACAAGTTCTTCATAAAGTCCGGTAATAGGAGTAAGTTCTTTACTTCCATTTTTTCTATAACCAAGGATAGTGCAATTAGCAAACTCTTTATCTCTGATTCCAAACGACCTAAGCTTTGACCATGAATATCCTCTTACCACTGTTTCAGCCTCAAGAGCCTTTCCAGCCTTAGTTACATGGCTTACTTTTACATTTTGAATAAACTCTTCAGTCATTTCCTTCTTAGTATTTTTAGGTGCTCCATCATAAGGTACCGTAACAGTTACAACAGTATTCTCATCATAGTTTTTGCCATCCATAGCCACCTGATAAGTAAAGGTTTCAGTTGTAAGTATGTTGTTCATACCTATAACTTCAAGCATCTGAGTATTGCCATTTCCGAATATACCTGTACCATCTGAGCTTACCATAATGAAATTAGACGTGCTGTCTGATGTCCCCTCATTTTGAAGTGGATACCATATAATACCGTTTCTGTCTAAAACTCTTATCTTTGTCAGCTTTTTATCAAAATTTGCTCCAAAAGCAGTCACCCAAGTCTTTTTACTTTCCTGACCGTTAGGTGTCTCAGTATGTGTAATATCAACTGCTCCGCTACCACCGCCCTGGGTGCCATAGGAAGTAATTGACATAAAGCTGAGGCTTGGCTTTCCATCATTTATCTCTGTTGGAAGTATAGAAGCCACCAGTCTTTTTGCTCTGTTTTCAAGAACATTTACACCGAGCGCAGAACTATATGTAAGTCCGCCATCCAAGGAAACCATAACCGAATAAGTCTTGGTCTTGCCTGTATCATTAGCAGGGAGACTGAAAGCTATAGTCTGTTCTGTTCCTTCGGTATTAGTTGTCAATTTAATCTCATCACTGTTTTTCTTCTTAAATCCTTCAGTTACAATTCCATAAAGCTCTGTTTTGGCTTTATTATTTTCCAATACTTTTACTAAGGTATTTACAGGCTTATCTTCTCCACCAACCTTCTGCACAAAGCCTTCACCAATTAGCTTTAACTCTACATCTCCACCTTCTTTGGTTAAAACTTCACCCTTTGTAAATACGGAAGAATTCACTATAGGCTTTGCTATATCAATAATCTGATTAATCTTTCTTGCTTCAAAGCCTTCTTTATTCTTTAACAGCCTCTCTTCCACTACAAGCTTTGAGTTAATTTCTCCATCAAAAGGGGTAGCCAAGGTTATAATTACCTTATTACCATCTATAGTTACATTATCTGCTTCTGTAAGCCTTCTATCCGTTACTTTACCTGCCCTAATTGCCTTAAGAGTTATACCTTCTTTAAGCTCCTTATAGTCATCAGCTACGGCATAAATTTCTTCATCATAATAAACAGTAATTATTGTCTTATCTTTATTGGTGTATACCTTGCTTGGCAGTATATTAAGCAGACTTCCACTTACTCTACCGCCTACTGTAACAATCACTGATTTTCCACCTATGCTTATATTATAAATCTCAACCTTATCTGATTCTGCTTTTGGGAAAGTTATAGTGTAGGAAGCCGCTCTGCCACCTCCCTGCTTATCAACTTTTAATTCTACAGGTGCAGATGCTCCATTAATTGTCTTTGTTATAGCTGCGTCTAATTTATTTACATCAATATTTTCTCCAATTACAGAAATATTGGATACTCCACCTTCCTTTGGAAGTCCCGGAACAGATGCTCTGATAGTCTTTATAATAATCTCATCTTCAGAACTTCCTTCATCAGTTCCTGCTACAATTACTTTAAGTACAGGCTCGGTCTGAAATTCTGTATCAGAACCCTTTGCATTGAATACTATTTTGTATTCTTTAGTTTTTTTCCCGGTATTTTCAGGAAAATGTGCATTAAATTTAAAAGACTTACTTTTTTTATCTTTTACACCTATTTGCCAGAATACATCTGTACTCTCTTCACTTCCGTCTACAATCCTGGTAATTTTAGCCTTTATCTTGTCATATGTAGTTTCTTCTTTTGTAGACACAAAAAGATTTATATCTCCGCCTTCTTTGCCCAGCTTTTTTTCTATCAAATTGACACCCTGTTCAGAGATTTCTATAATCTCTGTCTCTGCTCCCACCACTTTTTTAGGAACAGTTACAGCAACAGCCTTATCGTCAAGATAACTATTACCACCATCTATACTTATATATATTTTATAATTTATATCATTTTCTGTATTATTTTCAGGTAAACGTATAGTCTGAGCAAAGCCAGTATCACGAACATAATTCCATTTTGCAGCATTATAACCTGCAACAGGTGAACCATCTCCCAAAGTTACCTTTTCTTTGAATTTTGCTGCTGTTAAATCTTTACCAATTATGGATAAAGAAACCATTTCACCAATTTGAGTAGCTATAGTTATTTTATCAACTACAGGCTTTTTTTCAGGTTCAGGCTCTGTGCCCGGATTCTGCTGACCTGAGCTATTTCCTTTTACAGTAATCTCTATAGGTGCGACTGACAGCCCTGATTCATGCGACTCAGTCTTTTTGTCATAAAAAGTTTTACCTCCATCTACACTAAAACTTACAACATATATCTTATCTTCAGTGGACTCATTTGCAGGAAATAATAAATTAACATTGAAATTTGGATACACTTCATCTACGTTCAAATCAGGTCTCACCGGTGAAAGTGTATTACTAATCTCAGCAATATCTTCTGTGTTGTCTTTCAAAGTAACCTTAGCCTTGGTATTTTTAAGCTTAAGGTTCGTTCCTTTTAATTTGAATGCCTTTTTCCCACCACTTGCAGGAACCGGTTCAGGCTTGGTGACACTCACGCCGGTAAGTACCGCCTCTGCTTCTTGTCCAAACGCAGAAAATGCATTCATATTGACACTTGTTAGCATCAAAGCTAACATCAATACAAATGCAAATAATTTTTTGTACAACTTCATCTTTCTCTCCTTTACACCATAGTTTTGTTAGATTTTACCAATTATTAATGTTATCATAATTTGATATTTAGTCAATAAAACTGCACCAACTTATATATTGTAATTTAATATAAGCTGATGCAGTTATAAAAAATTTTTATAATTATTTTTTAAACGCTTATCTATTAAAGCTATTGCAGACAATAACTTACTTACCCATTTTCTTAGCAATCTTCTCTTCAAAATCATCGAATATATAATTAAGCACCGGAGGAAAGCCCACAAATTCACAACCATATGAAAAAGTTTTTTCATCAATCTGTGATTTTCTTACAATCTTAACCACACAATAAAACGCAGAGTGTAAATCATCAGTAACTTGAATTCTCGCATTAAAATAAAACTCAAGTGGCAAATCACTCTCGCTGTGGAATCCTATTCCTCTTCTTGAAATATCCAACACTTCAATAGGTGCATTTACATTTTTAATAACCTCATTATCCTGCTTAAAAAGTTCAGATACACCAAGGATAAGATCTACCGGAAGTCTCTCGGCCTTCCTTTTTTCCTTATATTCCATAACCTGCCTCCTCTTAAATTTATCTAGGCTAAGTATATAACAACTCAAAAAAATAATCAATCAAAATAGACCTGCTTCATTATATTAATCTTTGACATTATCACAAGAGTGTACTATTATAATTTATTACTACTATACAATTTACAGGAGATAATATGGCAGAAATACAAAAATCTTATAGAATGGACATGACTGAAGGCCCTCTAACTTCAAAAATAATACAATTCACAATCCCAGTTATGCTCTCCGCAATACTTCAGCTGCTTTTCAACACTGCTGATGTAATTGTTGTAGGGAGATTTTCAGGCAAGACTGCACTGGCCGCAGTAGGCTCTACCGGTGCTCTTATCAATATGCTTGTAAGTCTCTTTATGGGGCTTTCTATAGGTACAAATGTACTCGTAGCCAGATATCAGGGAGCAAAAAATGAAAAATCTGTCTCAGAAACAGTACATACTTCCATCGCACTGGGAGTTGTCGGCGGCATCATCCTTTTAGTTGCCGGACTCTTTGCTGCAAGACCACTGCTTGAACTTATGGCAACACCTGAAGATGTAATTGATCAGTCCACTCTTTATATGCGAATTATATTTTTGGGTATGCCCCTGAGCCTTATCCTTAACTTTGGAGCAGCTGTACTAAGGGCTGTAGGTGATACGAAACGCCCTCTCTATTACCTCACAATAGCCGGTGTAGTAAATGTAATACTGAATGTATTTCTTGTTACAGTATTTCACTTAGGAGTTGCCGGTGTGGCCATTGCCACTGTTATATCTCAGGCAGTGTCCTGCACGCTCATAATTATCTGCTTAAAGCACGAGACAGGTTCAATAAAATTATACTTAAATAAGATAAAAATTACACCCGATAAATGTATTGATATAATGAAAATAGGACTTCCCGCAGGGCTTCAAGGATGTATTTTTTCCATTTCGAATGTACTTATACAATCCTCTGTCAATTCTTTCGGTTCTACAGTTATGGCCGGCAACACAGCAGCAGGTAATATAGAAGGTTTTGTATATGTATCTATGAACTCACTTCATCAGACTTGTATCAGTTTCACCAGTCAAAATTTTGGCGCCGGCAAATTTAAGCGAATAAAAGCAGTACTTATTAACTGCATTATAATCGTTACCATAACCGGGCTTGTACTTGGAAACTTTGCATATTTATTCGGAAATACTTTACTCTCCGCTTACAATAATGAGCCTGAGGTAATAGGATATGGGCTTACAAGACTTTCCATCATTGCAAGGTTCTATTTCTTATGCGGTCTTATGGATGTAATGGTAGGTGCTATGCGTGGCATAGGCTATTCTATACTACCTATGATTGTTTCGCTAATAGGTGCCTGCGGACTTAGAATAGTTTGGATATACACTATTTTTGTAGAATTTAGAAGTCTCCATACCTTATTTCTCTCATACCCTGTAACTTGGATAATAACGTTTTTAACTCACCTTATATGCTATTATATTGTTACAAGAAAGTATAAAAAAATGATGGCTACAGATTAAACTGTGCCATCATTTTTTCGTTTCTCCTGCATAGCCTGAAGTATAATAGATTTTGCGGCTGCTGCTTCTTCTTTCGTTAAACTCGGAACTCCTTCTAACGGATAGGTCATTCCAAGCTCAGTATACTTGTTCACCCCCATCGTATGATAAGGAAGTACTTCAAGTCCGACTACATTGGAAAGTCCTGCCATAATCTCCCCTACTCCACGAAGCTCCTTCTTATTAAAAGTAATCCCCGGCACAACCACATGCCTTATAGATACAGGTATCTTATGTGCCTCAAGAGCCTTTGCAAAGGCCATTACAGGCTCTATTGGATTGGCGGTAAGCTCCTTATGCCCCTCCGGGTCTGAGTGTTTTATATCTAATAGCACCAAGTCAGTTACCTTAAATAACTCTTCAAAATCAGCTAACCTTTTTTCATAGTTTTTATAAACTCCGCTATTTAAATATTCCTCTTCTGTCTTCCCATTATTAGCAGGCTTTAGTGGATAATAGATTCCGGATGTATCAAGACAGGTATGTATTCCCTCTGACTTTGCCCTCTTAAATAATGCCGTTACAAACTTGAGCTGTCCTAAAGGTTCTCCTCCTGTACAGGTAATGCCACCCTTCCTATAAAATTCTTTTTTAGAATAATATCCTGCAAATATCTCATCCAATGTCATCTCTGTACCGCCGGAAAACTCCCAAGTATCAGGATTGTGACAATATTTGCACCTCATAGGACATCCTTTTAAGAAAACAACATACCTGGTACCGGGACCATCCACAGTTCCAAAGGTCTCTATTGAATGTACCCTGCCTTTAATCTCTTCATTTTCCATAGTCACCTCTTTAAAAAAATGACTGCTGCACCCCTCTCAATGCAGCAGCCATAAGGTTAATTAAACACCCTCGTGGAATGTTCTTGAAATTACTTCATCCTGCTGCTCTTTGGTAAGCTTTACAAAGTTTACTGCGTAGCCGGATACACGAACTGTAAGCTGTGGATATTTCTCCGGATGAGCCTGAGCATCAAGAAGAGTATCCTTTGTGAATACGTTAACATTGAGGTGATGTCCACCTTTTTCTGCATAACCATCAATAAGGTTTACAAGGTTATCAATCTGAGCTTCACTAACTGCCATAATAAATCTCCTTTCAATTTGCCTATTATAGGCCACTATTTAGTTATTTTTTACTATTTTTATTCATCAACAAATGCTGCAGCATCTGATAGATTGCTTTATTCTCCCTCCGGAACGATTACATTTGGCTCTTCACAAGCACAAGAAATCTTGTTATCAAACTCAATAGAATCTCCAAAGAATACTTTATCTCCCTTACCAAGTGCGTCAGGAATAATTGAGAATGTATTTGAAATACCATCCTGTGCATCCTTAAATGGAAGTTTACTTACTGAACTAAGACTCGCCATAGCTCCGTGAGTATCACGCCTATGCATTGGGTTAGCACCCGGAGCAAAAGCCTCTCCTTTCTTACGACCATCAGGAGTTGAGCCTGTTGCACGACCATAAACTACATTAGATGTAATTGTAAGAATAGAAGTTGTAGGTACGCTATCACGATATGTATGATTACGCTTGATATAGCCCATAAATACATCAACCACATCATAAGCGATTGAGTCTACTCTATCATCATCATTACCGTACTTAGGGAAATCTCCCTCTATCTCATAATCAACTGCAAGTCCTGCTTCATTACGAATAACCTTAACTTTAGCATACTTAATAGCTGAAAGTGAATCTGCCACAACTGAAAGACCTGCAATACCTGTTGCAAACCATCTATGTACATTTTTATCATGAAGAGCCATCTGAATTCTCTCATAGCAATACTTATCATGCATATAGTGAATTATATTGAGAGAGTTTACATATACTCCTGCAAGCCATTCCATCATATCATTGAACTTTTCCCAAACTTCATTAAATTCAAGATAATCACCTGTAATAGGACGGAACTTAGGACCAACCTGCTTACCGCTAACCTCATCAGCACCGCCGTTTATAGCATAAAGGAGGCACTTTGCAAGGTTTGCTCTTGCTCCGAAGAACTGCATTTCCTTACCAATTCTCATAGAAGATACACAGCAAGCAATAGCATAGTCATCACCATGTGTTACTCTCATAAGGTCATCATTCTCATACTGGATTGAAGATGACTGAATAGAAGTCTTAGCACAGAACCTCTTAAAGTTCTCCGGAAGTTTTACTGACCAAAGCACTGTAAGGTTAGGTTCAGGTGATGTACCAAGGTTTGAAAGAGTGTGAAGATATCTAAAGCTCATCTTTGTAACCATGGTTCTACCGTCAATACCCATACCTGCGATAGACTCTGTTACCCAAGTAGGATCTCCTGAGAAAATTTCGTTATAATCAGGTGTTCTGGCAAACTTAACGCAACGAAGTTTCATTACGAAGTGATCGATGAATTCCTGAATCTGCTCTTCTGTATACTTACCTGCTTTAAGATCTCTTTCTGCATAAATATCAAGGAAGGTAGATGTACGACCAAGACTCATTGCTGCACCATTCTGCTCCTTAACAGCAGCAAGATAAGCAAGATAAAGCCACTGAACAGCTTCCTTTGTATCGTGTGCAGGTCCTGAAATATCAAAACCATAAATCTTACCAAGCTCCTTGAGTTCATTAAGAGCCTTAATCTGCTCAGAAAGTTCCTCACGAAGTCTTGTTATATTGGAATACATTGTAGACCTGGTTGTCTCTTTTTCTTTCTTCTTTTCTTCGATAAGCCTATCTACACCGTAAAGAGCAACTCTTCTGTAATCTCCAATGATACGGCCTCTACCATAAGCATCTGGAAGACCTGTGATGATGTGGCTGCTACGGCAAGCTCTCATCTCTGCTGTATATGCATCAAATACACCATCATTATGTGTCTTTCTATATTTTGAATAAAAATCAACTATCTGAGGATCTACTTCATAACCATTGCTCTCACAAGCCTTCATAGCCATCTTAAGACCGCCATTTACCTGAAGTGAACGCTTGAAAGGTACATCTGTCTGGAAACCTACAATAGTTTCCTTGTCCTTATCAAGGTAAGCCGGACCATGTGAAGTAATTGTAGATACAATCTTTGTATCCATATCAAGCACTCCACCCTTTGCACGCTCTTTCATAGTTAAGTCCATTACCTGAGCCCAAAGCTCTTCAGTTCTCTTTGTAGGGCCTGCAAGGAAGGTATCATCTCCTTCATATGGTGTGTAGTTTTTCTGGATGAAATCACGCACATTGATTTCTTTCTCCCAAATACCAGGGGTAAAATCTCTCCATTCTTCTCTCATCGTTAACCTCTTTCACTTAGTTAAATTAAGTTTTAATATTATTTTTGCGTCTCAAAAGAAATTTTCTGCAAGTAAACTTGCATAATTTTTTACTTTTGATACTTGAATTACTTCTTGAATACAAATATAAATTACACGCAATCTAAAGTCAACTGATTTTAACAATGTTTATCTTTTTATACAAAAAAACTGCTCAAGCAGGCAACTATTGTACTTTTTAAGGTACAATGATATTTTTTTAACATTCTTTTCTATGAAGTTTAATTACATATAAATAGTGATAAATTATAAATATTTACATATCATTTTTAATTCTATACTACTAAAAACCTATCTCCTACAAATTCTTGTTCAATATACTCAGTTGATATATAGACTAAATAAATATATATTAATTATTTATAGTTATATTCTATTTGATTTATCTTCCCACTTATGCTATCCATATAACTTGTTACACTTAATAAATTGACAAATAAAAAAGGAGTTCTAAAATGAAAAAGACAAAAGTAATCGCTTTAGTAGCTGCACTTTCACTTACAGTTGGAGCAACCGGCCTTGTTACCGGATGTGGAAAGAAAAATGATGCTGCAAGCAAAACAAGTACCACTGCTTCACAGACTATGGATTATCAGTATATCTCAGCTGAGGATGTATTAAAAGTAACAGATGCTCACATCCTTGATGTAAGAGAAGAAGATAAGTATAAAGCCGGAACTATCGAAGGTGCTGAGTGGCAGCCAATCTTCCCTCTTGAGGATACTTCTCTTGAGGCTGCTATGAAAGAGTATGCTACTTCTAAACTTAATGATGGAAAGAATATCTACATTCTTTGCAACTCCGGTAAGAGAGGTGCTGAAAAGACAACCAAGATATTACTTGAAAATGGTATCGACAAGAGCAAAGTCTTTACTATAGAGGGTGGTGCTAAGGCACTTGCTGAAATTGATGGAGCACTTAAGCCTGTACAGTAAATTACTTTTAGATTTATAAGTAATTAATCTATTAGCTTATAATAAGACTATCTGCAAAGTTCTCCTTTACAGGTAGCCTTATTTTTATAATACGGAAAGGAGAGATTAATGATTTACATATTAATTACCGGTTTAGGGTTAATTACCGGTATGCTTTTTGCCTTTTTACTAAAGAAAAGCAGATTCTGCCCCACCGGTACTATAAGGGATATATATGTAGAAAAAAACTATTATAATATCATCCTAATACTTTCAGTTATATTTACACAAGCCCTATTTTATTATGCAATGGTCTATTTTGAAATTTTAGACAGACCTTTCTTCGATTCATTTTCACTACTTGGAATTGCTGTTGGAAGTTTAATCTTTGGTTTTGGAGCTGTGCTTTCAAACGGCTGTGCCGCTGCCTCATTATTAAAAACAGGCGATGGAAGAATAGTTGGAATTCCTTCTATAATCAGTTTTGCAATAGCAGCTTATGTGGCAGATAAAGGAATATTCAAGCTTATAAATAAAAATATTTCAAGTGTAGGAATTGCAAAGGACAGACTCCTTAAGTTTCTACCTATATCCCCATTTTTTATCTGTATTGTTATAGTTCCTATACTTTATTTTATAATGTATAAGCATTACAAAAAACATAAACCTAAATATAGGCTTCCTTCAAGCTATACAGGTATAAGACATATCCTTTTTGAAAAAATCTGGTCTAAAGAATTAGCTGTAGTACTTATCGGACTGCTTATGGCAAGTGCATTTTACTCAAGTATATTAATCGGAAGAGAAGGTGGTTTTGCCATTTCAACCCCTATTATTTCTTGGCTTACCTATATAACAGGACTTCCTGCCGTAGCCGGTGGCTGAGTGATTATAGAAGAAACCGAGGGTATCGGTTGGTCAAAACTTTTTATAGTAGGAATAATTTTAGGTTCATTTTTAACTTCATTCTTTAGCGAAGAGTTTTCTATCGTTAAAGTAAATATTAAGACTCTTATTAGATCCGTTATAGGAAGTTTCTTAATGGGACTCGGAGCTGTTTGGGCAAGTGGCTGTCTTGTTGGTAACGGTCTTGTCGGTACAGCACAGTTTTCACTTAAGAGCTGGTACGGCCTGCTCTTCATTGCTATTGGAATTTGGATTGCTTCTTACATCTTTTTAGTAAAGCCTGTGAGAAAAGCAGAAAAATAAAAGTAACTGTTTAGCCTTTCCAACTCGCAGACACTTCGTGTCACGCTCGTTTGATATAAACAGTTACAAATAAAGGAGAAAAACAATGGATATAATTAAAGTAAATACCAATGGTCTTGATT
>NZ_JBQMXS010000012.1:0-59895 GCF_052173895.1 Catonella sp.
TGCCATTTGCAAGTGTATCGGAGACAGCAAGAGAAATAAGCATAACCTGTATGAGTCCGGGTAAATCCTTCAATATAGCAGGACTTCATACTGCGGCTGTTTCGGTGCCTAATGAAATACTTAGAAATAAGGTTAATAGAGGGCTTAATACCGATGAGGTGGCTGAGCCAAATGCTTTTGCAATAGAGGCAGCAGTGGCAGCTTATACAGGTGGTGCAGAGTGGCTTGATGCTCTTAATGGATATTTGGACGAAAGCAGAAAGATAGTTTTAGATTTTATTGCTGATGAAATTCCTGAAATCAAGATTATAGAAAAGGAAGCTACTTATTTATTTTGGATAGATGTGAGGGGGCTTAAAAATGCAGGTAAAGGTTTTGCCAAAGAGCTTAGACTGACTACAGGGCTTTATCTGATAGATGGCAAGGCCTACGGCAAGGTAGGAGAGGGCTTTGTAAGAATGAATATAGCTTGCACCAAAAAGAATTTGAAAGATGGCCTTGAAAGGCTTAAAACCGGAGTAAGGCTGTGGGAAGATAGTCATTAAGGAGAGTTTGCCTATATGAAATTTAACTTTCGATATAGGCAAATGATAGCTGATTATTATTAAAATAAGTTAGTATGAGGCATAGAAATAATATGAATGTGAGCCCTATAACTAAGAGTTTTGTTTAAAATTTGATTATATAGCAAAAGGATTTAATTTCTTATAAACACAACTCTTTTTATAGGGTTACCTTTTGCAGAAAATTTCTCCTCGTATTCAGTCATCACATTCCCTTCATTCCATTCGCTATTATGAAGGTCATAAGTTACTTCAGTGGCCTTAAAATTTGTAGCAACCACTTCTTCTAGTGAAAAATCAAAAAGAGAGGAATTATCAGTTTTAAATTGGATTTTACCTTCAGGTTTTAATAAAAGTTCGTATCTTGCAAAAAACTGTCTTGAAGTAAGTCTTCTCTTTGCGTGTCTGTCCTTTGGCCAAGGGTCAGAAAAGTTGAGATAGATACCATCTACTTCATTTTCATCAAAGACATTGTTGATATCTTCGGCATCCATACGGATGAATTTAAGATTTGGAAGTTCCAGTTCATTTTGTTTATCCAAAGCCCTTACAAGCACACTTGAGTATTTTTCAATCCCTATATAGTTTATTTCGGGATGAAGTCTTGCAAGAGTGGTGATGAACTGCCCCTTGCCCATACCGATTTCTATAAAAAGAGGTTGCCTTCCGGGGAAAAGCTCTTTGATTTTTCCTTTATGTTTTTCAGGCTCCTGTATTACAAAACTGCTTTCTGCTATATCTTCTCTGGAACCAGGTACATTTCTTAATCTCATATTAACCTCACTAAAGTTGATTTTGCTCTACTTAAGATTTTTACAACAAATATGAGCTAATGTCAAGGAGGACATTATATGTAAAATATGAAACAGTATTTACTATTTATTGTGAAATTAACTTTCAAAGCCTTGAAAAGCCTAGGTTTATGTGGTTAAATGTAAGAGGAATATTTGAATTTAACAGATTTTGGAGAGATTTATGGGAAGATTGTATGCAAAAAGTAAAATAACCTTGCTTTTGATAATTTCATTAGTAATTTCGATTTTTAATATAAATAAGACATTTGCAGTGAGTCAGGCACCTTGGCCAAAGTGTCCGTCAATAAAGGCAAAAAGTGCAGTAGTTATGGATATTACTACAGGTACAGTTCTTGTTTCTAAAAATGCAACAAAAAAATGGTATCCTGCAAGTACAACTAAGGTTATGACAGCTCTGCTTGCAATAGAGAAGGCTAAGTCGTTAGATGAAACGGTGGAGTTTACGAAAGAAGCCATCAATGCATCTGAACCAGGAAGTTCCAGTATAGGAATGACACCGGGTGAAAAACTGTCCTTAAGGGAGTGTCTTTATGGGCTTATGTTAGCCTCTGCAAATGAGGTGGCAAATGCAATTGCAATACATACGGCTGGAAGCATAGAAGACTTTGCAGATATGATGAATGAGAAGGCTAAAGAACTTGGCTGTGTTAATACGCATTTTAAAAATCCGAGTGGACTTTATGAAAAGGATCATTATACCTGTCCGGAAGATTTGGCAAAGATTGCAAGAGAAGCAATAAAAATGGATGATTTTAGGGAAATAGCCGGTACTAGGACTCATGTTATTCCGGAGACCAATTTAATGAAGGAAAAACGCCCTGTGTCTAATACAAACCAGTTGTTTAATCCGGTCAAGTTCCCTCAATATGGATATGAATATTGCTATGCAGGAAAGACAGGCTATACTAATGAGGCGAGGTTCAATTTGGTTTCATTTTCAAAAAAAGGGGCGATGGATGTAGTTTGCGTGATAATGAATGCTGAGAGCAAAGATGTGCAGTATACAAATACGAAGAAACTTGTAGACTATGCATTTAAGCGATTTAGAATGTTACAGACTGATAAGATTCCACTTAAGCTAAATGAGAGTGGGGGTAAGACATATACAAATATTATTGAAAATGATCCTTCGGCTGAGTTTACGGTATCGGGAGTTGCTGCTTTGGCTGTTCCTAAGAAATGTGATATTAATGGTGTTATAACTGAAATAAAGGAAAATGATCTTAAGGCAATTCAGGCCGGTAAGAATTATATAGGAAGTGTGGATTATAGATATGGTGGTGAATGTATAGGTAGTGCAGACATAGTTTACACCAGTACAAGAGCATATTCCTTTGAAAAAAATGAAGTGATTCCTAAAGTGGTACCCGAAGAAAGTAAAGAAAAGAAATTAAATTATTTCGCAGTCGGCATGATTGTGGTTTCTGTACTTATAATCCTTTGTTTAGTGTGGTATTTATTAGTATATAGACGTCCTTCTAACATAGCAAGGAGAAGGTATAGGCGTAAAAAAAGAAGAATTAATAGTAGAAACCGACTTAAATGGTAAGTCGGTTTCTACTATTATAATTTTTAAGCATAATCATCGCTTGCTCTTTTGATAATGATTTTTGTGTTGAAATTGCAAAGTAATGGTTTGCATCAGGATTCTTAATAAGACGCTTTCCTTTGATGTAGCCATGAGTTTTACATTCTCCTACAATATAATAGTTTTTTGAGTTAGATGTGTACCAAGGTACTATTTGACGAAGGTTTTTACCACAGATATGACAGCAGAAAGGCTCTTTTTCGGATGCTTTTTTTAGAGCATCTTTGGAGCGATATGCTCTTGTAATGCTGAGCCTGTGGTCAGGATAAGTTAGATTCACCTCTTGATTTTTGTTCAGAGGGAATTTATAAGTATCTACTGAAGGATATAGGCGAATGTCTATATTTTTTATATGCTGTAAGATTTTAGTAGTATATTCGGCATCAGAAATAGCACTGTGAAAGGCCTTATCTTTAGTTAAATCTAAATATTTAATTGCATTTTCAAGAGAAAAAACTGTTTCATCATAAGTTTCAGTAAAGATATTAAATAAATACTGAACATCATAATAGTATAATGGCCTTGAAAAGCCGTTATATATATGATAAAAAGCCATATTTCTTTGAAGTTCCAAAAGATCAAGAGAGCCCCAAGTGGCGAAAGAATAGTTACGATCACCTTTCCTGCACCATCTGAGAAATTCTTTGCAGGCAGTTACAAAATCAGTGCCTTGTGCCAGCTCTTTTTCTGTAAGAGATATTAGTTCTCTGGTATATTTAAATAATTCAGGATATACAACAGGCTTGATTACCTGATGAAAAAAATCAATGGTTTTAAAATTTTCGTCAAGTTTGACTGCCCCGATTTCAATAATTTCAAAAGGAAGAGGCCTCTCAGACTCTTCCTTTGAAGCATATCCCTGATTCCATTCAAGGTCAAAAACTATGTATTTCATGTTCTCTCCAAGTTATAGTTATGGTTACTGGCCGACAGAAGCGAACAGAGCAGCAATGTCTTCGGGACTCATTTTCTTGTTCGGATCATCAGCTGCCGGAGCAGGTTCAGGTGCCGGCTTTGAAAGAGCCTCAATGGCTGTTTTAGGAGCTGCTGGAGCAGGCTCCGAATCAAGTTCCAAATTGGCTGAGGCAAATAGAGCGGCGATATCATCAGGGCTCATTTTTTTGTTAGGATCATCTACAACAGGAGCAGGCTCAGGCTTAGCAGGTTCAGGTTCAGGCTCGGCAGATGCTGAGGCAAATAGAGCGGCGATATCATCAGGGCTCATTTTTTTGTTAGGGTCATCTTCAACAGGAGCAGGCTCAGGCTTAGCAGGTTCAGGTTCAGGCTCGGCAGATGCTGAGGTAAATAGAGCGGCGATATCATCAGGGCTCATTTTTTTGTTAGGGTCATCTGCAATAGGAGCAGGCTCAGGCTTAGTAGGTTCAGGTTCAGGTTCGGCATCTAAGGCTGAAAGGGTATCTACAAATTCAGGCATCTCTTCCGGTGTTGTTATATTATTATTGTTTTCATTTGTTATGGTTAAAGTATCTATATACTCTGGCATATCATCTTGAGTGTCAGTTTCAATAGTTGTCTCTTCACTTATATTTTCAGTTTCAGGTAAAAATTCCTCAGCTTGAGGTTCTACTATACTACTATCTTGAATAATAGGATTTTGTATGGTTGTTTCAGCTTTAGCAGGTGGTTCAACAAAGGCTGACTGCTGTCTGCTATTTGCAATTTGGCGTGCTATGTCGGTAATGGTCTGTAATTGTTCCTTAACGGCATCCATAGTGAGCTGGTTGCTTTTAAGTTCGAGTGCAAGAGCATCAAACTTGGTAAGAATCTGGCCAAGATCAGCAGGAGACATTGAATTGTCGGTGGATGCAGGATTGTTTGAAAAAACTTCAGTAATTTGTTTGGTATTCTCCATGTCATATTTTATAGAGGCTTTGATTGCTTTTACTATTTCACTTTGCAAAGAACTTAAATTTTCCATATTTTCTTCCGGCATTAGTATGCGTTCTTCCAAAAGATTTAAGATTCTTTTTTCGAGAACATAGGTAGCCTTAGCAAGTTTTGCGTTTTCTTCTTTTTCTGCAGACATAGGGTCAAAGGCAGTGGTTTCATTTGCACTGTCTCGTTCTTTTATAAAATTGTGGATAATAGTCTGAATTTCTGTTAATAAAAGGTAAGCAGAGCCAAGCAGAGTTATCCCAACGGCTAATGGAAAATAAAAAATATCTGAATATTTTAATATACAGAATAGTTCTAAAAAACTAAGTGCAGTAAATAATAGTGAAAATGGAATGATTTTATTTTTTTTCATTTCATGCATCTCCTGTAGGATTTTTCTTAATATTGTCTCCTATTATAAGGCAAAAAACAGGTTATAGCAAGGTTTTTTGATGAGAGTCTGTTTAACTATTGATATATAGGCTAAAAATGTGGTAAACTAAACGTATATGTTAATTGTGAAAGTGATGGGAAGAGTATGATAAAAGTTGATAGATCTTGTGTTTATAATCTTGAAAATGCAATACGTGGAGCAAGAAATCCTATGAACTCGTGGGATAGGATGGATAGCTATTATGATGAGAAAAATAATAGTTTTGTGTTGGGAGATAATGATTTAAGCCTTGCAAGAAGGCTTGCTAAGGCAGGGCCGGATCATCGAAAATTTATTAGGCAGATATTTATTTCGGTTGACATTACAGCACCACTTTATTGGTGGAAAGAATACGACACTTATAAAGTAGCTACTGTCGCCAATTCCACAAGTACCATGCATAAAATACATAGTAAAGCATTTGAAGAGGATGATTTTTCAACTGATCATATGACTGAGGAGACCAAGAAGAATTTTCTTAATTTTGTTGGTTACATGGAAGAAGTTAGAAAGAAGTTTGTAGAAACTAAGGATAGAACTTATTGGTATGATCTAATACAGATGTTACCGTCAAGTTATAATCAACTTAGAACTTGTACCTTAAATTATGAAACAGCATCTAATATTTATTATGCAAGAAAGGCTCATAAACTTGATGAGTGGCATACTTTTTGTGATTGGATTAAGACTCTTCCGTATGCAGAGGATTTAATAATCAACAGATAGTTTTGTGATAAATTTAATTATAAATTTAGGGGGCAATAATGAACAGTAATATTGAAAATATGTCAGTAAATGCAATAAGAGTGTTGGCGGCAGATGCAGTGCAGAAAGCAAACTCAGGACATCCCGGACTTCCTCTTGGAGCAGCAGCTATCGGATATGAGCTTTGGGCGAATCATATGAATCACAACCCTAAGAATCCTAACTGGGAAAATAGAGACAGATTTATTCTTTCGGGAGGGCATGGTTCAACGCTTTTGTATTCTCTTCTTCATTTTTTTGGATATGGATTAACTCTTGATGATATGAAGACCTTTCGCCAGTGGAATTCTAAAACACCCGGACATCCTGAGTACGGTGTTACAGCAGGTGTAGAGGCATCTACCGGACCTCTTGGAGCAGGCATGGCTATGGCAGTGGGAATGGCTATGGCAGAGGCTCATCTTGCCTCTAAGTTTAATAAAGAGGGATATAATGTAGTTGACCATTACACCTATGTACTTGGTGGAGATGGCTGCATGATGGAAGGTATTAATTATGAGGCATTTTCACTTGCAGGTACACTTAAATTAAATAAGCTGATTGTACTCTATGATTCAAATAAAATATCCATAGAAGGCGATACAGACATTGCTTTTACTGAGGATGTACCTGCTAGATTTAAGGCTATGGGATTTCAGATACTTGAAGTTAAGGACGGTAATGACACTGCTGAAATAGGTAAGGCTATAGAAGAGGCAAAGTCAAATAAAGAACAACCTTCCTTCATTAAAATAAATACTAAGATCGGTTTCGGTTCTCCAAAAGAAGGTTCGGCAGATTCGCATGGAGCACCACTTGGAGCTGAGAATATAGTAACTATGAAGAAAAACTTTAATTGGCCAAGCGAAGAACCTTTCTTCATACCTGAAGAGGTGTACTTACATTATAAGGAAAAGGCAGAAGGGCTTGCTAAGAAAGAAGAAGAGTGGAACAGACTTTTTGAGGAATACTGCGTAAAATTCCCTGAAATGAAGAACCTTTGGGGTGAATTTAAGGATGAGAGTATAGCATCTAGACTGATTGATGATGAAGATTTTTGGAGTTGTGATGATAAGGCGGATGCCACAAGAAATCTTTCGGGCAAGGTGTTAAACAAACTGGCATCAAAGATTCCTTCTATCTTTGGAGGTTCTGCGGATCTTGCACCATCCAATAAGAGTTATATAAATGGTGCCGGAGATTATTCTGCAGAAAATTATGCCGGAAGAAATGTGCATTTTGGTGTAAGAGAACTTGCGATGACAGCTATTGGGAACGGACTGGTACTTTCAGGGCTTAGGGCCTATGTATCTACCTTCTTTGTTTTTAGTGATTATGTTAAGCCTATGGCGAGATTATCTTCACTTATGGAGATACCTCTTACTTTTATACTTACACATGATTCAATAGGTGTTGGTGAAGACGGCCCTACACATGAGCCTATCGAACAGCTTGCAGAATTTAGAGCAATGCCTAATTTTAATGTATTCCGTCCTGCTGATGCATTTGAAACAATAGCAGCTTGGTACAGTGCAATAACTTCTAAAAAAACCCCTACTGCCCTTGTGCTTACAAGGCAGAATCTTCCTAGGCTTAAAGGCTCTTCCAAAGAGGCTCTTAAGGGAGGTTATATAGTAGCGGATTCTTCTAAAAATGTACCTGATGCAATTATTATGGCAAGCGGCTCAGAAGTAAGTCTTGCTATCGAGGCTAAGGAAGTTCTTGCAGGGGAGAACATTGATGTTAGAGTTGTGTCGATGCCTTGTATGGATATCTTTGAAAAACAGTCAGATGATTATAAAGAAAGTATTCTTCCAAAGACAGTTAGAGCAAGAGTTGCGGTAGAGGCTCTTTCTGAGTTCGGATGGGGCAAATATGTAGGAATTGACGGCAAGACAGTATGCCTTAACAGATTTGGTGCATCTGCACCTGCTGAGGTATTATTTAAAGAATTTGGTTTTACTGTGGATAATGTGGTTAAAGCTGTTAAAACTGTGATAAAGTAAGAAAAGGACAATTAGTTTATGGTAAGAGAATTAGTTAAGGATCAGTTTTTTTTAAGGCTTAAGTCAGAGCCTATGACAAAAGATGATATGGAAGTTGTTGAAGACCTTAAGGATACATTAAGAGCTTATGCGGACGAGTGTGTAGGAATGTCAGCCAACATGATAGGAGTAAACAAAGCTGTTATAGCAATTCAGCCTGAAAACAGCAATCAGATGACAGTAATGTTGAACCCTAAAATTATTAAAAAAAGTGGAGCTTACGAGACAGAAGAAGGCTGTATGTGTCTGGAAGGTGAAAGAAAGGCTATCAGACATAGAAATATAACTGTTGAATATTATGATGAGAATTTTAAGAAATTTGTCAAGTTATATAGTGGTTATATTGCAGAAATTATAGAGCATGAATGTGACCATCTTGAAGGAATAATAATCTGATATACAAGGAGGCCGGCATGGATGATATTTTAGAAGAAAACTATAGGGAAGAGCTTGAAAAGTTACTTCTAAATAAGGATTACAAGGCTCTCAGAAAAAAGATGGAGGACATGAATGTAGTAGATTTGGCCTTTGTCATGGACGAGATGGAGGATGAAGACTCCTTAAAGATGTTTAGAATTTTGCCTAAGGACATGGCAGCAGATGTATTTGCGAATCTGGAGCTAGATGATCAGCAGTATATCATATCGTCAATGTCGGATACAGAGGCCTCACATATAATTGAAAATTTGATGGCAGATGATGCTACGGACTTACTTGAGGAGATGCCGGCTAATGTGGTTAAGAAAATTCTTTCAAAAGCAAGTCCTGAAACAAGGGCAGATATAAATCATCTTCTGCGTTATCCTGAAGACAGTGCAGGAAGTATAATGACAGTCGAATTTGTAGACCTTAGGGAACAGATGACTGTTGAGGAGGCCATTGTTAGAATAAAGCGAAGAGGGCTTGACTCTGAGACCGTTAATATTTGTTATGTAGTTGATAATCAGCGTATTCTTAAAGGAACAGTGGCACTTAGATATCTTCTTATTAGAGAACCTGATGAGCTGATTGGTGATATTATGAATACAAAGGTAATCAGCATCAATACTCAGATGGATCAGGAAGAGGCGGCTCTTACAATTCAGAAATATGGTTTTACTGCGATGCCCGTTGTCGATAATGAAAACCGTATGGTTGGAATTATTACAGTAGATGACGTAGTGGATATTTTGCAGGAAGAGGCTACAGAAGATATTGAGAAGATGGCAGCTATGATTCCGTCCGATAAGCCTTATTTTAAGATGACTACTCTTGAGACTTATAAAAAGAGAATGCCATGGCTTTTACTTCTTATGATATCAGCTACATTTACGGGTGCAATCATAACAAGTTATGAAGAGGCGCTCGCATCTTATGTAATCCTTACGGCATATATTCCTATGTTGATGGATACAGGAGGAAATGCAGGCTCTCAGGCAAGTGTATCTGTAATTCGTGGACTTTCGATAGGGGAGATAGAGTTTAAGGAAATATTTAAGGTTATATGGAAGGAGATACGAGTTGCTGTTTTATGCGGAATAACATTGTCCGGAGCTAATTTTGTAAAACTTTTACTTGTAGACAGGTTAGCACTTCCTGTAGCCGTTGTAATTTGTTCTACACTTGTAGTAGTTGTAGTTTTTGCTAAATTTATTGGTTGTGTACTTCCTTTAGTAGCAGAAAGGATAGGTTTTGACCCTGCTGTTATGGCAAGTCCACTTATTACTACTATTGTAGATGCAGTATCTTTGACAGTATATTTTACTATAGCAGTTTCGGTACTTCATATTGTTGTATGATAAGAAAGAGAGGAAATATATGCGTAAGACGAAGATTATTTGTACTATTGGACCTGCTAGCGAGAGTGAAGAAATGATAAGAAAACTTTGTAAGGCCGGCATGAATGTTGCAAGGCTGAATTTCTCACATGGTACACATGAGGATCATAAGAATAGGGTCGAAACTATTAAGAAAGTGCGTAAAGAACTGGATCTTCCAATAGCAATAATGCTTGATACTAAGGGACCGGAATATAGGATTGGCGTATTTGAAAATCATAAGGTAGAACTTAAAGAAGGCGAGAAGTTCATATTTACAACAGAAGATATAATAGGAGATAGTACAAGAGTTTCTGTAAGCTATAAAGACCTTGCTAAAGAGCTGAATAAGGGAGATACTATTCTTGTAAATAATGGACTGATTGACCTTAAGGTGGTTAATACAACAGCTGATGAAATAGAGTGTGAAGTAGTAATAGGTGGAGAGCTTTCAGACAGGAAGAGCATGGCATTTCCGGGTAAGCACATACACCAAAAATATTTATCAGATAAAGACAAGGAAGATCTGCTTTTTGCAATAGAAAATGATATAGATTTTGTAGCCTGCTCTTTTGTATCTGTAAAGCAGGATCTTGCTGATGTGCATGAGTTCTTAGATGCAAATGGAGGCGGTGATATAAGTCTTATTGCAAAAATTGAGAATCAATCAGGCTATGATAATATAGAGGAAATAAGCGAACTTTGTAGCGGCATTATGGTTGCAAGGGGAGATATGGGAGTGGAGATACCATTTGAAAGGCTGCCAGCTATCCAGAAGGATCTTATTACCAAGTGCAGGATGCTTGGAAAGAGAGTTATTACTGCAACTGAGATGCTTGAGTCCATGATAAATAATCCTCGTCCTACCAGAGCTGAGGCCTCTGATGTTGCTAATGCAGTATATGATGGAACTTCTGCAATTATGCTTTCAGGAGAAACTGCAGCAGGACATTATCCTATTCAGGCAGTGGCGACAATGGCTAAGATTGCAGAAACAACAGAAGGTAATATAAATTATAAAAAAAGATTTTATACCAGTGATTTTTATATTAAAAATGAGCCGGATGCTATTTCCCATGCAACTTGTGGAATGGCAATAGATATCAATGCTAAGGCAATTGTGGCTTGTACAATATCAGGAATGACTGCTCGTCTTGTGTCTAGGTTTAGAGGTCCGGTTGATATTATAGGTCTTAGTACAGATGAGAAGACATGGCGTAAGCTTGCACTGTCTTGGGGAGTAATTCCTAAGATGTGTGAGAGATTTGAGTCAACAGATGTACTTTTTTATTCAGCTAAACAAGTTGCAAAAGATACGCTTAAGCTTAGTAAAGGTGACAAGTTGGTTATTACAGGCGGAATTGCAAATGGGGTTTCAGGAAGTACTAATTTGATTAAAGTGGAAACTTTGTAAAGTGCCTATGTAAATCTTAATTTTGGAGAAATTATATGGAACAGCTTGTTAGACTTATATCAAAGGTTTGTGTTATCTTAGTCCTGTTGCTTGTTTCGGTAGTTATTGAGGAGTATCTTAGTTTTAATAATAGATTTAAGAAATTATGTGACCTAAAGTCTAGAGAAGATTTTAGCAATAAGCTCAAAGAGAGAGATTTCTCTTCAAGTATACTGACTCAGGTAATGCAGGGAATATTATTTGCAATATTTATATATTTGGACAGTATCACAACAATGAGAAACGCTGCTGATGGTGGAATTATATACGATGCAAGAGAGGTTATACTTAACCTCTCTGTAATATATGGACCAATAGCTGCTACAATTACCACTTTAGTAGCAGCGGTGATAAGGACATTAAAATATACAGGTAACGCAGTTATTCCGGTTATAGGTATAATGGTAATGTATATTATTGAGATGTTCTTTTTATCTTATGCAAAAAATAAGGGTAGAGGTATAAGAACAAAGGATTTTGCGTTAATGTCATTTCTTACGGGAGTTATAAGTGATATAGGTATTTTTATGATGCCGGGGAATGCACTTAAACGCCCGTTAGTTCCCATTGTGGTATTGATGATTGTATATCCTGTTTTTTCGACAGCTGTCTATAAAATTATAGAGGCAATAAAAAATAGCAACAGGCTTATTTTTGAACTTTATAGATGTGATGATAAATTTAATAAGATGAACGAAGAATTGAGAACGAGGCTTGAGGAACTTAAAGAGAACGAGGTGCATTTTCGTACAATGTTCTACTACTCAAGTGAGGCTATTTTTCTTATAAAAGATAATAAGATAGCTAATGTCAATAAGGCAGGTATGGAGATGTTGGGCTATCGCAGGGAAGAAGAGCTGATAGGTACTAATTTTATCTCGTATGTAATGGAGTTAAAACCTTATGAGATTAAGAGGGAGATAGATATAGAAGAACTTTTTGATAGAGTAAAAAAAGGTGAAACTATTAAGGCAGAAATGCAAGTAATTACAAGAGATGCTGCTAATATATCTATAGAGGCCTTTATGATTTATATAAAAACTCCTAGCAATGAATATATCTATATGTCAGCAAGGGATATTAGTATAAGAAAACTGCGTGAAAAGGAAATCCTTTACAGATCAAGGTATGATGAGATAACAAATGTTGCTAATAGGGCTTATTTTAATGAAGTTATGGGGAAATTACTTTCTATTCCTGAGAGTTATCCGATATGCTATCTTATGGCAGATATAAATGGACTTAAGCTCACTAATGATGTATTTGGCCATGCTAAAGGAGATGAACTTATAATAAAGGTTTCTTCTGTTTTGACCAGTTGCTGCAGAAGTAATGATATGGTAGCAAGAATTGGTGGTGATGAGTTTGCAATTCTTTTTACAAATACTGATGCTAAAACAGCTACGGCTCTTATAGAAAGAATTAACAAAAAGCTGGATACTGAAAAATATGATGGAGTTAAACCATCTATAGCTATGGGATATGCTATAAAAGAGAGTATAGAGGATGAGACTGATTTCTGTGAAGTAATAAAAAAGGCAGATGACATGATGTATGCTAATAAATCTGCATCGAGGGAGAAAAATCGAAAAATTTTCCTTAAAAACATACTGGGTAAACTCTATGAAATCAGTCCCGAAGAGATTATAAAAGATAAGAAACTGAGGACTTTGGCAGATAGATTTAAACAGATTTGTGATGTAGATCCGATTACAGATAAACAGTTGAATAAATTAATTACATATGTAAATATTGGAAAACTTATAACACCTCGTTCTGAATGGAATATGAAGGGAGAAAACTTACATAATCTCAGGTTTTCAAGAAAACTTCTTGAAAATACTGCAGTTATCTTAAACATTATAAGCCGTTCAGAAAGAAATATAATTTCAACAGAAGATTTGTATTCAATAAATGAAAATTGGGATGGAAGTGGAGAAAAATATGGAACTGCAGGAGAGGAAGTTTCGCTTGCAATCAGAATATTTAAAATAATTTATGACATTTATTACTTAAAAACACATAAAGAAATTGTAGGGGCACTTACGGATGATGAGATAATTGAGCTTGTACGATCTGAGAGTGGAAAAAAATATGACCCTAAACTTTGTGTATGTAGATTGGAGGAGATTCTATAATGAAGATTAAAGGGGTATTGGCTGCCATTAAAAAGGGTGGGCTTATACCTTATTCAAAAAGCATTTATAGAAAAAAAAAGAAAGAGATAACTAAAAAACTACTTGAAAACTCTAAAATTTTGATGATAGATCTTAATAGAGAACCACAAGAAATAAATAAAAAGTTAAAAAAAGCTAAGACAGAGTTTATAGCATTTTATGATACGGATGCTGTATTTGAAGATGATTATTTTTTAAAACTAAGGGACAGGCTAAAGGAAAATTCGGAACTAGGTTATGCAACAGGAAGAATAATTGCAAAAAATGGAAAGCCACTTGCTCATTTAAAAAAAAATATGGGAGAGGCTTACCTGTATGATGTATCTGAAAATGTAGAAAGTGCTCCGCTCTTAATAGGGGCACTTTGTCGTACATATATAATTAAAAACAATAATCTATGTTTAGATGAAAATCTAAGTTATTGTAAGGCTGAACTTTTTGCAACTAAGTATCTGGAGAAGTCTCCGAAGGGGATTGTTGTAAATAATATAAGCTATAATACAGGTAGAGGACTTGATGAAAGCTCGCCTAAAACGGAGCAGAGTCATAAGAAGGAATGGTATTTTGCAACTACGAGAGGGTATCTTGAAAGCCTTATTAAGAATGGTAAACTGTCAAAAATAGCACAGTTTGGTTTTTTATATCTTAGTTGTACAAGATTTTTATCTAATAAAAATGAAAATGTAAAGCTTGTCTTTGAAAGTGATGAAGAAAGAGAAGAATATCTTTCTGAAGTTGGAAAAGGAATGAGCTTAGTAAGTGATGAAATTCTCTTTATGCGTTCTAATGCATTTAAATTAGATAGAAATTTGAGAAGATATTTTGCAATATTAAGAAATCAGGATAAAGAGCTCGAACTTGAGTATAAAAGGCTTAAAACCAAGGGTTTAATAAGATTGAAAAATTCAAAATTTGGTATAGTGAATGAGATAAACGGTTTACATCCTCTTATTAATACTCTGGAATGTAGAAAAGAACAGGGTAAATTCGGATTGTTTATAAAGTTTAGTCTTCCGGATTATTTGCCTTGGAAAGAGTGTAAATTTAGATTTGTAAATACTTATAATGGAGAATTTTTAGAATATGAGGTAAAGAAAACTACAGAACTTGCGGCTATAACCACTTTTTTTGATAAAGAAATATTTAGGCGAGATGCTTATGAATGTTTTGTACCATTAAGTGATGTAGAAACGCAGAAAATTTCTCTGCATCTTTCAATTTTTGGGGATGAGTATTCGCTTAAACTTTTCTTTGAGGATAACTGGCAGAGTAAATTAGAGAATAGAAACGAAATTAAATACTGGTATTTCGATGGGCATATTGCAAGGCTTAATGGAAATGCCATCCTTGTAACAAAGGCAGATGAAGAGGCAAGGGGTAAGGCAGAGGATGCTTATGTTAAGTATATAGAGGATAAATTTAATAAAGCTGATGCAGACTCAAAAGAAAAAGAAGAACTTGCTCTTGTTCTTAAGTGGCGAAAAGCATATAGAAAAGCCTTACCTGAGATGAAAAACAGGCATATTTGGGTATATTATGACAAAAGCTATAAGGCTGGAGATAATGGAGAATATGCTATAAGGTATGCTGCTACTCAGGATGATGGAATTGAAAAGGTATATTACATCGAAAAAAATACTAAAGATGGAGAACGTCTTATAAGAGAAGGCTATAAAGTGGTAGAGCCCGGAAGTGATGAAGGAGCTTTTTATGCCTTGTTTGCAGAAGTAATATTTATGACGCATATACCACCATTTTTAAAACTTGGATTTAAAAAAGATAAATTAGTATATTTTAGGGACTTATTAAATCCTAAGGTAATAAGAATGTATCATGGCTATCCTATAACAAGAAGTTCTTCTTATGCGCAGATGGGAAGTAATGCTGCAGCAGTTGTGGTTGCGTCTAATTACGAGCGAGAGCTTTATACTAATGAGGATAATTGCTTTAAGGAGGAGCAGATTATACCTTCAGGCAATCCAAGATATGATGACCTAATAGATGATAGCAGAAATCAGATATTGATTGCTCCTACATGGAGACCGGCTCTGGTTGGAAAAACTGCTCCAAATGGAAAAACTGAATACAATCCTAAATTTAAGGAAAGTAGTTTTTATTTGCTTTACAATAAGGTTCTTACAGATGAAAAGCTTTTGAATACAGCAAGAAGAAAGGGTTATAAGATAAAACTCTTCTTCCATCCTAAATTTGAGGCTCAAACGATAGATTTTGAGACTACAGATGTAGTAGAGGCACTTAGTCCTACAGAGGGTATGGACTATGTAACCATAATGAGGCAGAGTAATCTTATGGTAACTGATTTTAGCAGTGTGCAGTATGACTTTGCCTATATGAGAAAGCCGGTAGTATACTATCAGGATACAGCACTTCCTTATTGGCGTGTGACCAATTTTGACTATGAAAATATAGGATTTGGAGAGATATGCAAGTCAGCAGATGAGCTTATAAATGTACTTTGTAATTACATAGAAAATGACTGCAAGATTAAAGAGGAATATAAAGACAGATATGAAAGTTTCTTTATACAAAGTGACTATAATTCCGGTAAAAGACTTTATGAGGAAGTAAGAAAGCTTATGGAAATGGAAGGAGAAGGAAAATGAAACGAGTAATTACTTATGGAACTTTTGACCTACTCCACTATGGTCATGTAAATATTTTGAGAAGGGCTAAGGAGTATGGAGATTATCTGATAGTTGCGATTTCTACAGATGAATTTAATTGGAATGAAAAAGGTAAGAAATGTTATTTTTCATACGAACAGCGTAAACAGCTGGTTGAGTCCATTCGCTATGTGGATCTTGTAATCCCTGAAGAGAGGTGGGATCAAAAAATTGAAGATGTTAAGCTGTATAAGGCAGATACCTTTGTTATGGGAGATGACTGGAGGGGAAAATTTGATTTTCTAAAGGAATACTGTAATGTTGTATACCTTCCAAGAACCCCTGAAATATCTACAACTCAGATAAAGAATGATTTGCAAAAATAAATATATATGGGTATAAGGTAATATGAAAAAAAAGAAAATGGGAAATAAGGGTAGGGTTGTTGACAGAAAAAATAATAATGATACCAATAAAAAGCAAGATTTCAATGAAAAAAAGGTATCTTGGAAGGCCGGTAATATGCTCTACCCCTTACCGGCAGTTATGGTAAGTCTTACGGATAAATTTGGAAAAAGCAATATTATAACTCTTGCATGGGCAGGCACAGTATGTACCAATCCGCCCATGCTTTCTGTATCTATAAGACCTGAGCGATATTCCTATGATATTATAAAAGAGACAGGGGAGTTTGTTGTAAATCTTACAACTAAGGAGCTTACTTATGCAACAGATTATTGTGGGGTTAAGTCCGGAAGAGATGTGGATAAGTTTAAGGAAATGAGGCTTACCAAGCTTTCATCAGAGAAGATAAAGGCTGTGGCTATAGCGGAAAGCCCTATAAATATTGAATGTAAAGTAAGGCAGATTATGGAACTTGGAAGTCATAGTCTTTTTTTAGCTGATGTTGTAAATGTAAGGGTTGCTGAAAAATATCTTGACGAAAAAGGTAGATTTAATCTTAAGAAGGCAGATTTGATAGCTTATTCACATGGAAGATACTATGAACTCGGTAAGGAACTTGGTACTTTTGGATATTCGATTAGAAAAGAAAGTAAGCCGTTTAATAAACAACAGGCTATCGATAAAGAAGTTAGGATAAGTAAAGATACCGTTAAAAGTTTACAAAAGAAGAAATTTGCAGACAAGCAATTCACTAATAAAAAACAATCAGGTACAGGCAAACATAAAACAGGAATAAGATAAAATATGTAGGAGTTAATAAAATGAAGAGTAATATAACCCTAATCGGAATGCCGGGGGCAGGAAAAAGTACTGTAGGAGTAGTGCTTGCTAAGGTAATGGGCTATAGGTTTGTAGACAGTGACCTTGTGATACAGGAGAAAACAGGTAAACTTCTTTCAGAAATTATAGAAGAAAAAGGTATTGAGGGATTTCTTAAGGTAGAGGATGAAATTAATGCAGGGCTTAACTGTGAGAAATCAGTTATCGCAACAGGTGGAAGTGCAGTGTATTGTAAAAATGCTATGAAACATTTAAAAGAAATATCAACTGTAGTCTATCTCAAACTACCTTATGAAAAGGTAGAAAAAAGGCTTGGCAATCTAAAGGATAGGGGAGTAGCCCTAAAAGATGGTCAAACCTTAAAAGACCTCTATGAAGAACGATGTCCGCTTTATGAAAAATATGCAGATGTAGTTGTAAAAGCAGATACTACTTCTGTAGAAAATTGTATGAGGAAAATATTGGAGGAGATTAGGCATTAACTTTTTGAAGTAATGCTTCTTGCAGGGTTTTTGAAAAATTAATTCCCATTCCTATAGCTTTATCATTAAGCCATTTAGGAATGGTGAGAGTTTTTCGGACAGATTTTTCAAAATGCTTTTTAGCATATTCTAAAACATCTACGGTAACATAATTTACAAAACTTTCATTAAGAGAGTAGTCGGAAACTTCTAATTCCTTCATGCAGTCGGTTAAATTAATTTTATCGATAGGTGTAGGTTCTGGGGCAGGTTCACCATCTTCCTTAAGCCAGTATAAATAGCCGGCAAGACAGTCAATTGCCATAGTAATAGCTTCATCTAAAGTATCACCACAAGTTGCCAGATAGTTTAAATCAGGAAAAATAACGGAATATGCGTTTTCTTCTTTTATAAAGCAGGCAGGATAACTTGATAACATGGTAAAACCTCCTTTTGAGTGATGTGTAGGGGTTATTTCATAATTTTTCCAATTCTTTTGCTTTGTATGGCATATATCAATCCTCCTGATAATATAAAGTATAGCATTGATATGCATAAAAATCAACACGCATAGAATATGTTCTGAAAATGTAAAGAAAATGTTATAATTTATCACATAATAATTAAATTATTATGTGATAGACTGTTGATATCATAAAATTATCACAGGGGGAATTATATGGATACTGTACTCAGACTTACAAATGTAAATAAAAGTTTCGGTGAGCATCATGTACTGCATGATGTAAGTTTTGAAGTAGGTAGGGGAGAACTTATAGGCTATATAGGGCCAAATGGAAGTGGAAAATCAACTACTGTAAAACTTATGTTAGGTATTCTTGGAAAGTACTCAGGCAAAATAGAAATTTTTGGAAAAGACATTGAGGAAGACTTAGTGAGCTATAAGAAGAAAATTGGATATGTGCCTGAGATACTTTCGCTGTATGAAAGTCTTACCGGAGAAGAATATATCTCTTTCCTATCTTCTGTATACGAGCTTAATAACTGGCGTGACAGAATGCAGGAGTTAGCAGAGATATTTCAGATTAATGATGCCCTCACAACTCGTATTTCAGGCTACTCCAAGGGAATGAAACAAAAGATTGCAATTATAGGAAGTCTGATTCATAATCCGGATATTTTATTCTTAGATGAGCCATTAAACGGAATGGACACAAATAGTGTGGCAGTGTTTAAAGAGGTACTTAAAACACTTACAAGACAAGGAAAGACAGTATTTTATTCATCTCACATTATGGAAGTGGTAGAGCAGATGAGCAGCAGGGTTATTCTTCTTAAGGATGGAGCTGTAATAGCTGATTCACCGTTCGAGGAGTTGAAAAAAGACATGGGCGGAAGCAGCATGGAAGATATATTTAACAGTCTTACAGGATTTAATTCTCAGCATGACCTCGCAGCTAAGTTTGTGGATACTCTTACAGGAGGTGAGACTGTTGAATATAATGAGTAATGAGCCGTTTGCATTAAAGGTTTTTGATAAGTTAGTAAAGCCATTTTTAAGTTCTAAACTAAATTATGGACAGGTTCGGGAAATACTTAAACTGAAGCTGATTATGGACAACAGAAGAGAAAGCATCAATGTAAAAAAGCGTGTTAATGATGAGCGAAAAGAAGCAAAGCGGTCAACGCTGATTATATGTATTACATATTTTGCTGTGGGAATTTTGATTGCTCTCATGCAGATAATGAATAATATATTTGGAGCAAACATATTGGCTTTTGCAGGACTTATCTTTATGCTGTTTTCAGTATATATAAATGAGTTTTCGGCTGTACTTTTAGATACAACTGAAAAGGCATTTTATGGAGCACTCCCGATAGGGCATAATGAGATGAATGTAGCCAAAAATATTCATATAGCATATTACATAGGGATAATTGGATTTTCAATGATACTGCCCTCGATAATAATGGCATTTATATTTCATGGAGTATTGTATGGACTATTATTGGCGGCTATCTGTACGGTGATTACTGTATTTTGTCTGCGTTTGGCAGGATTAATTTATTATGTTCTGCTTAAGACCTTTTCGGGGGAAAGACTTAAGGATATACTGAGCGGTTTTCAGGTTTTTATTACAATAGCAATGATATTAGCCTATCAGATTGTGCCGAGAGTGATTGATATGGCAGAATTTGCAAAGGCAGAGCTTAGTTTCTCGCCATTTTATTTCATCTTACCATCAGCTTGGTTTGCGGCTATATTTGAGCTATTGTTTGGAGTATCATCAGCTTGGTATTATTATGTACTTACAGGTGTAGCCGTATTAGCTGTGGTTTTAATGGAAATAATATATCATAAAAAAATAATGCCTGAGTTTGAAGGGGAGCTTGATAAGCTGACTGAAACAGCAAAGGAAAGTAAAACACTGTCTTCATTTTCAAGACTTATGTGCAAAATACTGTCAAAGGATGAGCAGGAAAATGCCTTTATGAAGTTGGTGCTTATACAGATTTCAAGAAATAGAGATATTAAACTTAAATTATATCCTCAGTTGGCTAATGTGTTTATTTTACCGATAATCATGTTGTTGTCGCAGGTTTCGAGAAAAGGCGGTTTCGATGCTGTAATGGAAACTATAAGAGAGGGAAGATGGGGACTCGCTCTGCTTTACTTTGTAGGACTGACTTCTTCAGCGATTTATAATATTATAGGGCAGTCTGAGAATAAGGAAAATATCTTATTTTATCAGGTACTTCCGATAGAAAATCTTAGTAAATGTATCAGGGCAGGGGTAAAAGTAGTATTGTTTGGCTATCTTACACCTATCTTTTTGATTTTGTCAGCAGGACTTGTGACAATTTGCGGAATTAGTGCAGTGCCTGATGTAATTATAGCATATTTAGGCTTTATATTTATAACAAGTCTTATGATACGCCTTACTACTTGGACATTGCCGTTTTCTGAAGAAGCAGTTACACACAAGGCAGGATACAATATGCTAATGTTTGTTATCAACTTTGTGGTACTTGGTGCTTTTGGATTAGGGCATATAATTTTACTTACAACACTCCCATTACAACTCTTAGGAATAGCTGTTACCATAGGATTAAATATTGCATTATGGAAGATATTTATGAATAAAAGATATATTATTGAGAGGGAATGAGAAATATTAATGAATAAAAATAATAGACCGTAGCTTAGTTGTTACGGTCTATTCCTGTTTATTTAGCTGTGGATATTTTCTTATTACAAAATAATGATTGAAGTGGTATGATAATTAAATAACTGCGTAAACCTATAATTAAGGATACAAATATGAAAGATAGCTGTAACGGATTATGGAAAAAAGGAGTTTGAAGATGAGTAAGGAAATAGAAAAAATTTATGGAGATTTAGTAATATATACTGCTGATGATGGAAATACTAAAATAGAGGTTAATTTTATTGATGATACCGTATGGTTATCCCAACAACAGATGGCAGAACTTTTTAAAACATCAAGAACAAATATTGTAGAGCATATCGGAAATATATATGATGAGGGTGAATTGGATAAAAATTCAACTTGTCGGGATTTCCGACAGGTTCGTAAAGAAGGTAATCGCAATGTTTCAAGAAATATTCCTTTTTATAACTTAGATATGATAATTTCTCTTGGTTATAGAGTTAAATCAAAGATTGCTACGGATTTTAGAAGGTGGGCTACGGAGCGATTGAAAGAGTATATTATTAAGGGTTTTATAATGGATGATGAAAGACTTAAAAGTTTGGGAGGTGGAGCATACTGGAAAGAACTTTTAGAGAGAATTCGTGATATTCGTTCATCGGAAAAAGTCATGTATAGACAGGTTTTAGATTTATATGCAACAAGTATAGACTATAATCCTAAAAGCAAGGAATCCATAGCATTTTTCAAGATGGTACAAAATAAATTGCATTATGCAGTTCATGGACAAACAGCGGCAGAAGTAATCTACAAAAGAGCAGATAGTACGAAAGAATTTATGGGGCTTACAACCTTTTCAGGAGCTTTTCCAATAAAGAAAGATATTAGTATTGCGAAAAATTATCTTACAGAAGATGAATTAAAGATATTGAATAGACTTGTATCAGGATACTTTGAAATTGCAGAAATGCAGGCTATGAGGCATAAACCCATGTACATGAGTGATTATGCAGAAACTTTAGATAACATTCTTAAATCAACAGGGGAAGATGTACTGAAAGATACAGGGAAGATTAGTCATAAACAAGCAATGGAAAAGGCATTTTTAGAATATGAAAAGTACCGTATTGAAAATCTTTCTCCTGTTGAAAAAGACTACTTAGCAGAAATTAAAAATATAGAGCAAACTGCTAAAAAAGTTGGAAAAGAAGATGAGTAAAATAAAAAGATTGAATGTCTTTGAATGTATTGAATATTAGAAAAAAGAAAGTAAATAAAACAGAAAGCCACTGTAAACAAAACTTACAGTGGCTTTCTTCTTATTTTATAAAAATTAGAATTTAATGATACCGAATACACTTGCGAGTGAACTTGCAAGGATTACAAGTATACATACAGGAGCTAAATATTTGATAAAGAACTTATAAAGTCCCTTACGCTTGAATTTGGAGGACTGTTCAACCTCTTCTATTATCTTATCAACTCCAATTACATATACTATAAGTATACAGGTAGACAGTGCTGCTATCGGCATCATAAGTGAGTTTGTAAGGAAGTCAAAGAAGTCTAATATAGACATTCCGAGTATCTTTACAAAATCAAGCATACCAAAGCCTAAAGCAGAGAGAGAGCCAAGCATCACAATAATGATACCTATAACCACACTGGCGATATTTCTCTTCCAGCCAAGCTGATCCTGTATTGTAGATACACAGGACTCGGCAAGTGAGATTGCACTTGTAAGGGCTGCAAGTAATACGAGGAGGAAGAATACGATACCTATTATCCTACCCATCCCCATACTTGCAAAGACCTTAGGGAGAGTAATGAACATAAGTGAAGGACCTGCCTGAAGTTTTTCAGGATCTCCATCAAAGAAGGAGAATACTGCCGGTATTATCATAAGTCCTGCAAGAAATGCTATGGCAGTGTCAAAAATCTCTATTTGAGATGTGGACTGCTCGATGTCTACATCTTTTTTCATGTATGATCCATAGGTATAAAGAATACCCATTGCGATTGAGAGGGAGTAAAACATCTGTCCCATAGCTGCAACTACCGTCATCCAAGAGAAATTGTTAAAATTAGGGATTAGGAAGTATTTTACACCCTCAAAAGCTCCCGGTCTTGTTACAGAGTAGATAGAAACTATGATGGCAAGTACAACGAGGACAGGCATCATCATCTTTGACACCTTTTCAATACCATGTTCCACTCCTGCAACTATTATGAGCAATACTACGAGTGAGAAGATTAAAAACCAAACCTCTACACTTGAACCTGCTGTAATAAAGTTTGTGAAATAATTATCATTAGCAAGAGCATCTGTACTTCCACGCAGATACTCGAATAAATACTTAAATACCCAACCACCAATTACGCTATAATAAGGGATTATAAGCATTGGTATGATAGCATTTACCCAGCCGCCTATCTTAAAGGGAAGTGATTTTCCAAAAGAACTAAAAGCTCCGACAGGACTTTTTCGGGTCATTCTTCCAAGTGTTGTTTCTGATACGATAAGTACATATCCGAATGTAACCATAAGGATGAGGTATACAAGTAAGAAGATTCCTCCGCCGTATTTAGCTGCAAGATAAGGGAAACGCCAAATGTTTCCAAGGCCTACAGCAGAGCCTGCTACTGCAAGCACATAACCGAGTTTGCCGGAGAAAGTACTTCTCTCGTTGTCCCGTCCAAATGGATCAAGACCATTTTCTTGATTATTTTCATTTTTCATACTAATAAATATCCTCTCTAAATTTGATTTTAACTTTTCCAAATCAAAATTGTTTTTACCAAATGAGTGGTTTAAGTAATTAATCGTCTTGTTAAAGTGAAAAGGCTATAGCCTAACTAGGTGTTATAATTTAAGTGCAGTTTGTAATTTCTCTACCATGTCTTTTAGAGTTCCATCTTCAAATGGACTTTTAAGCCCAACTTGAGCTATGAGGTTTGTAAAAAAGTCTTTTGCACCGAGATTGCATAGTTTGAGATAACTTGCCCAGGCAGACTTGTAGTCCTTATCCATCATAACTTTATACTGAAAAGCATTGGTCTGAGCAAGAACATAGTCAATATAATAAAAAGGAGAGTCATAGATATGACGCTGTTTCTGCCAAAAACCTCCGTTGTTATAATATTCATTTCTTGAATAATCAAGATGAGGCTTATATTGGGTTTCGAGTTCTCTCCATATTTCGTTTCTCTGTTTTGGAGAAAGTCCAGGGTTTGAATATACTATGTCCTGAAATTCGTCCACCATAGTTCCATAAGGAATGAAAGCGGCAGCAGATTCAAGGTGCATATCTATATAATCCTGTTTTCTATCACCAAAGAAAAGGTTCATCCAAGGTTCTGTAAAGAATTCCATTGACATGGAGTGGGTTTCAGCAGTTTCCATAGTTATATCAGCATGTTCATTTATAGGGTAATCTACCATGCAGAATCCCTGAAAAGCGTGTCCACACTCATGTGTCATTACATCTGCATCATCAGCTGTTCCGTTGAAGTTTGCAAAGATAAAAGGTGACTTATAATCAGGAAGATAGGTCATATATCCTCCTGTCTGCTTTGTCTTTCTTCCTAATACATCAAACAGTTCGTTATCGCACATAAAGTTGATAAATTTAGCTGTTTCAGGAGAAAGCTCATTATACATCTTTCTGCCTGCCATAAGTATGTCATTAGGAGTGCCGATTGGTGCAGGGTTACCGTTGTTAAAGTAAACTCCCTCATCTTCAAAGTGGAGTTTGTCAAGTCCCAGCCTGATTCTACGCCTATCATGTAATTTTTCTGCAAATGGCACAAAATCTCTCTTTACCTGCTCTCTGAAGTTTTTGACATCTTCTCTGCCGTAGCAGTTGCGATTCATTCTAAAATAGCCAAGCTGTATAAAGTTCTCATAACCGAGTTTTTCTGCCTGTGCAGTTCTGTTTTTAACAAGCTGGTCATATATATCGTCAAGTTCTTCTTTGTTATTACTAAAGAATTCTGTATATTTCTTCCAAGCCTCTACACGAATTTTCCTGTCAGAGTTATTAAGGTATGGTGACATGAGTGAAAGATTGAGTGTTTCTCCATTCCAGTCAATTTCAGCAGTAGCAAGGAGTTTGTCATAACGGCTCTTTAAAGCATTCTCCTCCTGCATAAGAGGTACTATTTTTTCGTCTACGGCCTTCATTGCAAGCTCAAGATTTTTAAAAGCCACTTTTCCAATCTTACTTTCTAAGAAGTTTCGATACTCTGAGTTGTATAGTTTTTTTCCGTAATCTACAAATAAGGACTGCAGTACAGGACGGTTTTCATCGTAATAGTCATTTTCCTTATTATAGAATTCATCAGTAACATCTATGGAGTGGCGAATTTCAGCAAGTGTCATTTGCGTGTATAGATGATTTGCAATTTTATAGTATCTTTTATGTACTTCAAACTGTTCTTCACCGGACTTTGCATTGTCAAAGTCTGTCATAAGTTTTGCGAAGTCTGTCTTAGCATTTTCAATATCTGCTCTTGTATAGGGCATTTCACCAAATTTCATTGTAATACTTCCTTTCATATTTTTCTATCTGTAAGCTATAATGTTAAGCTATTTTTAGTAGAAAATCAAGGCATGAGTGAAAAAATGGTGAATAATATTATAAAATAATACAGCCACTGTTAAATAATCACAGTGGCTGTATGCTTATTAAATTAGTGAACTGTCCATTCCTTCAGTACAGGTAATTGCTAAAATACCACTTCCTATATGGCAGGCAACTGCAAGGGAGAGAGGATGAAGTTCAAGGTCATAATCAGGGAAAATGGATTTTAACTCTTCTTTCCAAGCTATAGCCTCTTCTATATTACCACCGTAGGCAAGTGCAAGATGAAAGTTATGTTTAGCTACACTTTCTTTAAAACGAGTATCCATATCTTTTTTTACGGCCTCAATCATGGTCTTCTTTGCCTGAGCCTTGCCCCTGCACTTTGCATAAGCATCCAGCTTATCTCCTTGAATTTGGAGTACAGGCTTGAGGTTAAGGAGAGTTCCGATAGCTGCGGCAGCAGGAGTAATACGCCCACCCTTTTTTAAATATTTCAGTGTATCAAGTGAAAGGTAGATAGATGACCTATCAGCAGTTTTTTCAAGATACTCCTTAATTTCTTTGGCATTTTTGCCAAGCTTTACAAGTTCAAGTGCATTCAGTACGGACTGGTATTGTGTAATGGAAACTCTCCTATTATCAACAATTTCAACTCTTCCATCATAATCTTCTGCGAGCATGGCTGCAGTTGAATAAGAACCTGAAAGACCACTTGAAATAGGTATGAATACCACCTGCTCATAGTCTTTTAATAATTCGTCCCACATATCAGTCATATCACCGGGGGAAGGCATAGAAGTCTTTACATCTATACTATCATCTTTAAGAGCGGCATAGAAGTCTTCGTGAGTCATATCCACACCTTCAAAATGGAGCACATCATTTATAAAAAATGGAGATGGCTGTATAAACATGCCAAGTTCTTTAGCTTTAGCTTGATTAATTCCTGCATTACTATCTGTAATTATTGCAATTTTCATGAAAATCACCTATCCTATCTATAATGGTAAGATTAAAAACATTACTTTAAAGATTATCTGATATTAGGCTAATAGTCAATACAGAAAATTAAGAAAAGTAAATTTATAATGATATTTGATTTTGGGTTAAGCTTAAAAATGAAAGGAAGAAGTATGACAGAAGATGAAAAATTTATGCGACAGGCTATAAAGCAGGCCGTTAAAGCAAAAAAACTGGATGAAGTTCCAATAGGCTGTGTGATAGTTCTTGGTGAAAAAATTATTGCAAGGGGCTATAACAGGAGAAATACCGACCATACTTCTTTGGCTCATGCGGAGATGATGGCGATAAAGAAGGCTTGTAAAAGGCTTGGAGATTGGAGATTGGAGGAATGTACACTTTATGTGACACTGGAGCCTTGTCAGATGTGTGCAGGTGCTATAGTACAGTCAAGGGTGAAGAGGGTAGTCATAGGTGCTATGAATAAAAAGGCGGGCTGTGCAGGATCTATTTTTAATCTGCTTGAAGAAGAGCGTTTTAATCACAAGGCAGAGGTGACAAGAGGGGTGCTTGAAGAAGAATGTTCAAAGATGATGAGTGATTTTTTTAAAGAACTAAGGGCGAAAAAGATACTTTAATTAAAATGCACAATAAAATACGAAATTTTATAAGAAAAATAGTGAAAGATTTTATTAAAAAAATTCTTGCATTTTTGGCTAAATTAGTATATAATGTTTCTTGCGTTCAACAAAAGAACATGCGTCTTTAGCTCAGCTGGTAGAGCACCTGACTCTTAATCAGGGTGTCCAGGGTTCGAGCCCCTGAAGACGCACTCAGAGGTCCTTGTTTGGCAGAATAGTCTGTCGGGTAGGGGCTTTTTTTTCATTTAAGGAGAAATTTTAATCATCTTCCTTATGAAGAATAAGTGTGCTTTATAAGACAATATGAAGGAGAAAATATGAATACATTTATATGTTATGATAGGTGCGGTACCTGTAAAAAGGCGGAAAAATGGCTTGTAGAAAATGGAATAGAGTTTAACAAGAGGGCGATTAAAGAAGAACACCCTAACGAGGTGGAAATTAAGAAGTTTTATGAAATGAGTAATGAGCCGCTTAAAAAGTTGTTTAATACAAGTGGACAGCTGTACAAATCAATGGCATTGAAAGATAAGCTGTCTTCTATGTCTGAGGAAGAACAGATAGAACTTTTGGCATCTGATGGTATGCTTGTAAAAAGACCTCTTATGGTTACTGAAAATAAGGTTTTGATAGGTTTTAAGGAAGAAGAGTGGAGAAAGATTTTACTTGCTTGACAGAGAATAGTTTCTATTTTATACTCTAATTTATGTACCGAATAAAGTCCGGTATAAATAAAATTTGAAAGCAGAGTAGGAAATTCAGCGTAAAGTGTCTATTGGACGGGGAGTTGTCAATGGAACGAAGAGCGTAAGGCTTGCGATGGAGTTTCCGCATCCCGCTGTTACATAAGAGTGAGCCCTAGCTATGCTCTTTTGTAGTAAGGATAAACTGCAAAGGAGGTTAAAAGGATGAACGAAAAAGAAACAGTAAAAATGAATGTGTTTTTGGCAGAGCTACAGGGGATTGTAAGGTTTCCTGTGAACTTTGTAAGGGAAACAGCCGGCTTACCAAGTAATTTTAGTAGGTCACTTAAGGAGTTTGGGAACTTGCAGACGGTAATTTTATGTGGGCTTATGGGAGCATTAGGCATCATACTTAAGATGTTTGCTACCATTCCGTTTGGGCCATTTACTGTTACTTATGCATGGATACCGAATCGAATAGTTGATTTTTTATTTGGACCTGCTGTAGGTGGAATATATGGTGGAGTTATGGATGTAATCAAATTTATAATGAAACCTACCGGTTCGTTCAGTATTGGTTATACAGCGCAGGCGGTACTTGCAGGGATGATATTTGGTGCTATATTGTATAAAAAACCTGTAAGCCTTATGAGAATAGTTTTTGCTCAAAGTATAGTTAAGATATTTATTAATGCAGGAATGGGAACTTATCTTATGGCATTTGAAAGAGGAGAGGGATTTATGGCTCTCTTACCGGCAAGATTTATAAAAAATATAATAATGATACCTTTAGACAGTATACTGCTTTTTGTTGTGCTTACTGCACTTGCAAATGTTTTACCACGCCTTAAGAAGAGCTTATAGTGCAAGAGTTTTATGTGGAGGGGATTATGGAAAACGAGAAAAAATTAGTTGTTGTAGCCCTTGGAAGAAATGCTTTTGGAAAGACCATACCTAAGCAAAAAGAAAATGTTAAGGCAGCTGCTGAAAAAATAGCAGATATAGTTATGGCAGGGTACAGAGTTGTAGTAACTCATAGTAATGGAGAACAGATAGGTATGCTCCATACTGCGATGACGGAATACTCTAGGCTTGAGCCGGAATTTTCGGTTGCACCCATGTCAGTATGTGGAGCATTAAGTCAAGGCTACATAGGTTATGATTTACAGAATGGTATAAGGGAGGCACTACTTAATAGGGGTATCTATAAGACGGTATGTACTATCATAACGCAGGTAAGAGTTGACCCTTTTGATAAGGCATTTACCAATCCTAGTAAGGTGATTGGAAGATATATGAATCAGGATGAGGCTGATGCTGAGGTAAATAAGGGGAATTTTGTTGTTAAAGAAGAAAAAGGATTTAGAAGAGTTATTCCATCACCTCGTCCTATTGATATATATGAAATAGATGCAATCAGAACGCTCGCCGAGGCAGATCAGGTTGTAATTGCATGCGGTGGCGGAGGTATTCCTGTTATGCAGCAGGGGACAGCCTTAAAGGGAGCAAGTGCTATTATAGAAAAAGATTTTACGGCTGCAAGGTTAGGGCAGATGCTTGGAGCAGATGAAATTATTTTTGTTACAAATAAAGATAATCTGGTTGTGCATAAAGGTACTCCTGAGGAAATGTCGCTTTCTCATATAACTGTAAAAGAGGCAAGAGAGTATATGGAAGAGGGAAATTTTGAAAAGGGGCTTGATCTTGCTAAGATAGAGGCAGCAGTAGAGTTTGTAACTACGGGCTTAGAAAAGAAAGCTATAATAACTTCTTTAGACAAAGTTTTACTTGGAATAAAGGGTAGGGCAGGAACGATAATTAGTATTGAGTAAGTAGTGGTAAAATGGACGGTGTATTAAGAGATACACCGTCCATTTTGTATTGTAGTTAGTTATTTGGCAAACTGCCGGATATAGATTCAACTATTTTGTTGGCCTTAGAATTACATTCCGTAAGAGCCTTTCTTATGTCATTACCCTTTGCAATTGATTGTAAAGTTTTCCACCAAAGAGAGCGAACCTCAGTCCAACCGGGGGTTGCTTGATAATAATCTCCCATAGAAAGCATAAAATGTTCTGAAAATAAAGTCATGGTATTATTAAATTTAGAATCAGAATAAACATCGGTTAATTCTTTATGTACAGGGAAAAAATGTGAGGCTTTTACAGCCTTCCTTACTCCTTTTGGATTGTTTGCCATGTAGTCTATGAAGAGCTTGGCTGCTTTTATTTTATTTTCGTTGCCACTATTAAAAATTCCGAATCCCCAAATTCCACTTACTAGTTTAGATGATCCAGTGGGAGAAGGAAATTTCATAGGTATAATTTCATCAAGTTCGGTAGTTCTACCCGGAGCACTCATAGAATTGTCATTTTGTGCTGAAGAATTCCAGCATATAGACATAGCAAGTTTTCCGGTACGAAATTTTTTGATTTCATCACTACTATTTAACTTAGGATTGATGGAAATTCCTTTTCTGGAAATAAGGGCACTTAATGCAGCTACATTTTTTGTAGAATCTATAGTATATGACTGGTGGAACTTATCAGTAAATGAGCCGTCATATAGGTTGTTTATCAGTGCTCTGCTGCCCTGGTCTCCGCTTTGACCGTCACAATATATATTTAGGACATCGGTATGTCCGGACTGATAAATAGCATCTACAGCTTTAAAAAAGTCTTCTGTAGTCCAAGTATGATTGACAGTGTTTATGTATTTTAAGGCATTTGCTTTTTGGAAGATTTTTTTATTTATGGCCATACAGTGGGTGGCCATGCATAGTGGATATTCATAATACTTTCCATCGTTTGAACGGCAGGCAAGTGCTACATTTTCGTAAATGTCCTTAGATTCATCGGTGTACAAATCTGTAAGATCAACCATAAGCCCTCGTTTACCCCAGTTGGTTACAAGCCGTTCAGGACCTTCCATTACTATATCAGGAGATTGATCGGTCTTGAGAGCGGCAGCTATTTCTGTATCTCCGTATTTATAATCTAAAAAGTTTACTTTAACTGAGATTTCAGGATGAATTTCTGTAAAATCATTAATCAGTTCAGCAACTGTATCTTTATTTCCCCAATCGCCTATAGGGTAAGTCCACAGACTTATTTCGGTATCATCTATTGCCGGTCTTACAATACTATCTGTACACGCAGTAATATTCAAAGAGATACAAGAAATAAGAAAGGCAATAAACAGTTTTTTGAGTTTCATATAAACACCCCACATTTTATTAATGAAGTAAATTTCAAGTTGCCCAATCCTGCTTATAAGTATATCAATTCTTTAAATATTTTCAAGAGAATACATCAAATTTTCATAGATAGTTAAAATATTAACAAGTCTTGAATGACAAAAAGAGTTTTGGTAAGATGATGATAGAATAACTTTTGAAAGGAAATTAATATGGATAAATATTTAGAAAGTTCCAAAAGGCTTATTAAATTTTTGGATGCTAATCCAAGTCCTTTTCATGTAATAGATAGCTTGGGGAAGATGTATGAAAAGGTAGGATTTAAAAGGCTTTTTGAGAGAGAAAAATTTGAAATAAATAAGGGTGAAAATTATTTTGTAACTAGAAATAATTCTTCTATTATAGCATTTAGAGTACCGAGGGGGGATTTTAAGGGATTTAATATTACATCGGCACATAGCGACTCGCCTACATTTAAGATTAAGGCAAATGCTGAGATTACGGTAGAAAATAATTTTGTTAAATTAAATGTAGAAAAATATGGTGGAATGATTATAGCACCTTGGTTTGACAGACCTCTTGGTATAGCCGGCAGAGTTATAATAAAGAATGGGGAGAAGATAGAGGAAAAATTACTTCATATAGACAGGGATATAATTATGATGCCGAGCCTTGCAATACATATGAATCGTGAGGTTAATGACGGATATAAGTATAATGCTCAGAAAGATACACAGCCTGTATTTGCCGAACTTTCTTCTAAAATAAGCCTGCTTGACATAGTAGCGAAAGAGCTTGGAGTGGATAAGGAGGCGATTTTAGATACAGATCTTTTCTTAACTAATAGAGTGAAAGGAACTATTTGGGGAGCGAATAATGAGTTTATAGCAGCAGGCAGGTTGGATGATCTTCAATGCGTATTTGCCGGTGCAGAGAGCATAATTGAGGCAAAAAATAAAAATAGCATTGCGGTACACTGCGTTTTTGATAACGAAGAAGTAGGATCCGGAACGAAACAGGGAGCGGCATCTACATTTTTAAAAGATATATTAATTCGTGTAAATAAGGCCTTAGGAGGAGATGAGGAGGACTATCTTCAGGCGGTTGCAAGGAGTTTTATGGTATCTGCTGATAATGCCCATTCCATACATCCTAATTATACAGAAAAGGCTGACCCTTGTAACAGACCTATGGTAAATAAGGGGGTTGTTATTAAGTATAATGCAAATCAGAAATATACTACGGATGCAGTTTCAGGAGCAGTATTTAAGGATATTTGTGCTGAGGCGAAAGTTCCGGTACAGACCTTTACCAACCGTTCAGATGTTGCAGGAGGTTCTACCCTCGGCAATATTTCAAACACTCAGGTATCGCTAAATGCAGTTGATATAGGTATGGCTCAATGGGCTATGCATTCTCCTTATGAGAGTGGAGGAGTAAAGGATACATACTATCTTAAAACAGCACTGAAACAGTTTTTTGAGACAGATATAAGCACTAAGTTAGATTAAGAATATTTTATTTAAGAATGGGACTATCCGGACGGGTGTGTAAAATATAGGGTTGAAGAGGAGAAGGGAATGGAGTTAAAAAATAAAAAAATTTTACTAGGTGTTACAGGCGGTATTGCGGCATATAAAGCTCCTGAAATTTGTAGTTTACTGTGTAAACAGGGGGCAAATGTTAAAGTGATTATGACAGAAACTGCAAAACAATTTGTAAGTAAACTGACTTTTCAGACAATGTCACGTAATTTAGTTTATACAGATATGTTTGAAGAATATCCACAGAATGCTGAAATTAGCCATATAAGTCTGGCAAAATGGGCAGATATTTTTGTGATTGCACCCGCCAGTGCCAATTCGATTGCTAAATTTGCCAATGGAATCAGTGATAATCTCTTGTCTGCCACTTTTTTAGCCGCCCGTTCTCCTGTTATGATAGTACCGGCAATGAATACCTTTATGTTAAATAATCCGGCAACCGAAGCAAATATGAATACATTGAAAGAGAGAGGAATTGCAATTTTAGCAACTCAGTCTGATTTACTTGCTTGTAATGATGTGGGAAACGGCAAGATGTTAGAGCCTACCGAGATTGTAGAGGAAATTGACAACAGGCTTAGAAAAAAGGATTTATTGGGGAAGAATGTATTAGTGACTGCGGGACCAACAATAGAAGCTATTGATCCGGTTCGTTATTTAACTAATTATTCTAGTGGAAAAATGGGGTATGCGTTGGCAGAAGAGGCTGAAAAAAGAGGAGCAAATGTGACCTTAATTTCCGGTCCTACTGCTATTAAGAAACCAAAAGTAAGTAAATTTATTTCGGTGGTATCTTCTCTTGATATGTATCAGGCGGTTTTGGAGAATTTTGTGAATGCTGATATTGTAATAAAGGCGGCAGCACCGGCAGATTATCGCCCCAAAGTTTATCATTCACAAAAAATTAAAAAGGAAATAGGTGGTGAGTTTAAAATTGAATTTGAAAGAAATCCGGATATTTTAAAGTCAGTAGCTGCAAAAAAGAGACATCAGTTTATGGTAGGCTTTGCCGCAGAATCAGAAAATGAATTAGCTAATGCGATGACAAAGCTGACTGCTAAAAATTTGGATATGATTATTGTGAATAATATAAAGGCTGAAAATGCGGGTTTTCAATCAGATACCAATGTAGTGACGATTATTGATAAACATAAAAATATAGAAAATATTGAGGAAATGACAAAAATTGAACTGGCTAAGTTAATTTTGGATAAGATAAAAAAAGCAGTTGCCTTTTAATGTTTTAATTGGCAGCTGCTCTGTTTAATTTGTTTATAAAAGCATTATTTATATTTTTTTCTTAAGGTATTGACGATTGCTGTAACCAGTATGACAGCTATGATTACTTCAGGAATACCGTTGATTATACCGATAGTAAGAATTGTCCGTCCTACTGTTGAAACATCTTTGCCAAGTGCTGATACAAACTGTTCTCCATAAAGAAAATAAATTAAACTTAGTACTAATAAAGTATTAATCAATGTTCCGGCAACAGCAGAAATAACTATGTCAATAGAGGCTTCTTTTAGTTTTTTCAGACTGAAAAACATAGTAAGCAATACTATTGATAAAAGGACTGTATTTATTATGATTGAGGTAGTTTTAGCTTGTTGTATGGCTGAAAAGATACCATAGCCCAAGTACAGAGAAATTCCGACCCAAATGACGGCAATTAAGAGTTTGGTTTGTTTCTTGCTTATTGCTTTAACAAAAGAATAAATATAAGCAGTTCCAAGCCCGATGATAATTCTAGGGAGTACGGAAACCAGTGGATTTAAAAAAGCAAAAGATACTATTGTGGGTTTCATAATTGCATTAAAAAGGCTTGAAAGTCCGAATATCAGTCCGACAAATCCACCTACAACAGGACCACCCATAATTGCCCCGATAATTACGGGAATGTGCATAATAGTAGCAGCGGTAGGGCCTATTGGAATAAAACCCATAGGAGTAAGACCTAAAAAGATGGTAAGTCCGCCTAATACTCCGATTAAAGCAATATTTTTTGTGTTGTTCGAATAAGTGTTGTTCATGATTTTCCTCCGATCCGGTTCTTTTTGATACCAGTCGATTTATAGTTACAATTTGGTCTTGTCCTACTCGTAATGATGCAGGCAGATAGACCGGTAATATTATATATCAAGATATGGATAATGTCTAGTATTATTATATTGCTGCTTTAGTTTAAACATTGAAAAATACTGTTTTTAGTGATAACATGGTACAAGAAGATGTTATTTACTATAAAATTATTTATTAAAGGACATCTGTGGAGATGAAAAGAAACAGGTGTCCTTTAAAAAGATAAAACTGCCATAATGTTTTGTCGGATATATATAATCTGTTAAAGCTATGGCAGTTTTTAAGGTGGATATATATTGTGGCAATACAGGTTTAGGAAGAAATGAAAATTGGTTAACAAAAACAGGAGAAAAATAACTATGGAAAAGCATTTTTTAGATCCTAATACTTTACTTGGTAGGATTGTAACAAGTAAGGAAAAGTATGAGGTGGTGCATCTTTCTTTGAAGGCAGGAAATGAAGTTCCTGAGTATAAAAATGAATCGGAGATTTTAATCTTTGTGATAGAGGGTGAAATTTTGCTTAAGACGGAGGAAGATATTGTTTTAAAAAGTTTTGAACTGGCAGAAGTTCCAAGCAGTGTAGAGCATAAGATGATAGCTGTTAAAGACAGTCAGGTAATGGCTGTTAAGATTAAATAAGATGGCAGAGAAGGCAGAATCATGGAAAATAAATTGATTGAATTATTAAAAAAAGAAATTGCAGATAAAAAGGTGCTTATACTGGGATTTGGCAGAGAAGGAAGACTGAACCTTGAAACGGTGCTTAGAGCCGGTTCGGCTAAGGAAGTTGCTGTCGCTGACAGGAACGAAGTTGATGTACAGGGAATACGCAGTGTTACAGGGGATTCTTATCTTAGCTGCATAGATGAGTTTGATATTGTATTAAAAAGTCCCGGAGTGGTTCTGCCTAAGCCGTTTGATGAATACAAAGCAGTTATAACTTCGCAGACAGAGTATTTTCTTAAGGTGTATGGAAATCAAACTATTGGTATTACGGGTACTAAGGGAAAAAGTACGACTACAACCCTTATTTATCATGAATTAAAAGAAAATGGATTTGATGCCCTCTTACTTGGCAATATTGGGATTCCTGCCTTTGGCCTTATAGATGAGATAAAGGAAGATACTAAGATAGTCTTTGAACTTTCTTGCCATCAGCTTGAATATGGCAAATATTCGCCGTATATTGGAGTGTATCTGAATGTTTTTCCGGAACATCTCGACCACTATGGAAGTTTTGAAAAATACAGGGCTGCTAAGGAAAATATTTATAAGAATCAAAAGAGAGGCAACAGGCTTTACTGTGGAAGTGGAGTTATTCCAAGAGAGGGTGAGACAGCATCTACTGTTACGGTAATCTATGATTTTAATCGTGATGATAAGGCACTTGAAATGGATGAGCACATTACTACTTTTGTAGAAAAAAATTTCATTTCGTACAACAATCATACCCTAGGGATAGATGAAGATAGTATAGCTCTAAAAGGCTTTCATAATTTTTTTGATATAGCAGTGGCATTTGCAGTGTGCAGTGATTTGGGAGTGTCGGAAGAAGGCTTTGTTAAAGCTTTAACAGACTATAAAACTCTGCCACATCGCCTTGAATTTGTAGGAAATATTGACGGAGTTAAGTATTATGATGATTCGATTTCTACAATTCCTGCAACGGCGATAGAGGCTATAAATACTATAAAAGACACTGATACTATAATTATAGGAGGAATGGACAGGGGAATAGACTACGAGCCTTTAATTAAGTATCTTGAAACCTCGTCTGTGCCGAATATTATCCTTATGGAAACAACGGGAGCGAGAATAAGAGAAGAAATAAAGATGGGTTACATGGAACTAAATAATTCTGAAAGACTACATCTTGTTGATAATCTTAGCGAGGCTGTAAAACTTGCTAAGGCTGTTACAGAAAAGGGTAAATCTTGTATAATGAGTCCGGCAGCAGCTAGTTATGGTATTTTCAAAAATTTTGAAGAAAGAGGCGAAGTTTTTAAAAAGCTGGTAAAAGAAAGATGAAAGAAAAGAAGAATCTGACACTTAATTATGTATCAGTACAAATAGGACTTTGGACGATGTATGCCCCTCTTATGGGGTATACATCGGTATTTTTGCTGGCAAAAGGCTTTTCTAATACCGAAGTTGGACTGATTTCGGCAATGGGCTGTATAATTTCTGCAATCTTACAGGCAATAGTATCCGGCTATGCAGATAGGGAAAAGAGCAAATCAGTAAAGAGTATCTTAACTGCTATAGCGTTAGTTCAGCTTGTTTTGGCAGTAATCTTACTTTTATTAAACAATAATTTTGTAATTGTTATCGGTGTTATTTTTGGAGCACTCATAGCCCTGTTGCAACTCATGGTTCCACTTGCCAATTCTCTTGCAATGGAAATGATGAATCAAGGTAAGAAGATTAATTATGGGGCGTCAAGGGGCACTGCATCTTTGTTTTATGCTATTTTCGTAAGTGTTATGGGACTCTTTGCCAAGGGAGATGATTTAAGAGTTGTGCCTTTAGCTACTATACTTTCTGTGTCTATTTTAGTTATTGGCACCCTGCTCTTTCCTTTTAGAAAGGCAGTGAGGATTATGCCTGTAGAAGTTGAGCATAAGGTAGAAAGTAAGGCATTTCTTATTAAATATCCTAAGGTGGCTCTGTTTTTGATTGGAGCAATCTGTGCCTATGTAGGGCATAATCTTATAAACACCTTTTTATATCAGATAGTGGTATTAAAGGGGGGAGGCAGTGTAAATATGGGAGTCTGCCTTTCTTTGGCTGCTATGTTTGAAATACCGGTGATGTTTGGCTTTGCGTACTTGCTTGCAAGGCGTGACAGCAGTGTGTGGGTAAGGGTTGGAAGTGTCGGCATCATGCTTAAGATAATACTCACTCTTATAGCTCCGGATATGATGTCTTTATATGTAGTTCAAGTATGTCAAATGTTTGGATTTGCTGTTTTTGTGGTTGCGACAGTTTATTATGCAAATCAGGCAGTTGAAGAAAGCGACAGGGTTAAGGGACAGGCATATATGACCATGGCAAATACACTGGGTATAGTGTTTGCTTCGATGCTTGGTGGAGTCCTTATAGATAGGTATGGGACCAACGGAATGATGATAGCAGGCTCTGTGATTACGGTTGTAGGCACTGTACTAATCTTTTTATCCACAACGAAAAACAAGGCAGAAGCGGCATAGTTATGAAGCTGCTTATTCATTCGATAGTAATTACAGCTTTGATAAGAGGTGAATGAGCTTGTGGGGGATATTGAAAAACTTTAATTCTTACCCGTCACAGTATGAGTTTCACCTGCCTCCACCTTTTTTTCTACAGATGGAGTAGTAACAGTGAGAGCACTGTCAGTATTATTTGTGACAGTTATAGGCGTTTTATAGTTTAATGTGGTTATCCTGAAGTCTTTAGCTCCACTGTTTACTACAAGAGTAGTCCTTGCATCTGTGTAAAGGTCGATATTTTTATCGGCAGTTATAGTAGTTTCTTCCGCAGTTTCCTTAATTGCTATCACGTCTTTATTTTTATTTTTTCCACTTATTTTGATATCTGACTTTGCAAGTACAAAGATATTACAAAGTGCTTCATTACTGTCAGAGGTAAAATCCAGTGTAGAAGTTTTTTCTAAATGTATAGCATTTATAACGGCATTTTTTCCTGTGGATTTAAGGTTTATTTTTGCCAAAGTTTCCTTTTGCAAGCCCTTTAACCGAGCCTTTGTCTGATACAGAAACGATGTTCTTATTCCCTGTCAACCATTTAAGTGTTAATTTCTTATCAATCCCTCTGATTTTAAGGCTGTATCCCTGCTCTATATGCAGGTTTACAGATGATTTATTGAGCACTGGTGTGGCTGCAAGTGCAGAGATTGTGTACAATGCGGCTGTTATTAAAAGTATGGATAGGGCTAATATAGGTAAACTTCTCTTTTTCATATTGCCTCCTTTAGGAAAGTATAGGGTAATTGTAGCATTAAAATGATGGGACTACAATATCTCCCTAATCTTACTAGCTAAATATAACGGAACATTAATTATCCCACCATCTTTCCTATATCCTCTCTTGGAAAACCTTAAAGCATATTTTGGCTTATTATCTGCAACATATCTTTTAAAAGACGGAGCAGACTTATCTTCGCCTGCCTTTACTTCAATAGGAATAATATCAGTACCATATTGCATCACAAAGTCTATCTCTCCGGCTTTATCTGAAAAATATCTTGGTTCTACATCGAATTGTCCGTGAAGTTGCTGTAATACATAATTTTCAGTTAAAGCTCCCTTGAATTGATAATCTGTTTTTAAAAGAATTGCACTATTATCTATTCCTGCCATTTGTTTTAAAAGTCCGGTATCAAATACAAAAAGCTTAAATTGATTCAACTTGTCAAAGGCAGAAAGAGGATGTTCCATTTTAGAAACATTATTAACTTTATTAAGCATACCGGCAGAAACCAGCCATTCTATAGCCTCTTCAAAATCTCTTGCCCTACCGCTGTCACGAACTGCTCCATACATAAATTTTTCATTAGCCTTTGCAAGCTGTGAGACAATACTGCGGAAAACCATAAGTATACGACCGCTGTTAACCTTGCCGTTATGTTTGGAAAAGTCATGTTCATAAAGCTCGATTAATTCCTGTTGAATACCTGCTATCTTGGCAGGATCTTTATATTTTAACCAAGAAACCGCACATTCGGGCATTCCGCCTATTATAAGATAATTATTGTATATATCTGACAGACTGTTATGAAAAATATCTTCAATATGCTGTCCCTTTTTAACAGTCTTATAATATTCATATAGATTAGGACTGACCGCCTCAAGAAATTCATCAAAGGTAAGTGGATAAATATTGAGAAGATTAACCATTCCCACAGGGTAAGACTTTGGTTTTGCAAGCAGTGTTCCAAGCAGGCTTCCGGCAGCAATTACATGATATTCGTTAGCTTTTTCTTTAAAATATTTAAGTGTATTAAGGGCTTCAGGGCATTCCTGAATTTCATCAAAAATTATTAAAGTGTTTCCGGTTGTTATTTTTGTACCGGAAATCATGGATAATAACTCAATTATTCGGTGTGGATTTTTATTTATTTCAAAAATAGACTTAAGTTCATCATCTTCATCAAAGTTAAAATACACATAACTGTTATAATAAGTTTTGCCAAACTCTTTCATTATCCATGTTTTACCAACCTGTCTTGCACCTTTTAGAACCATGGGTTTTCGTTCTTCGCTATTTTTCCAAGCTATCAACTCTTGTATGGCATTCCGCTTCATATGCAAACCACCGCCTTTTAAAATTAACACATTTTTCTGTGTTTATTATAATAAATTAACACATTTTTCCGTATTTTTCAATAAAAATTAACACATTTTTCTCGATCCCTATACTTCCCTGGAGTAACTCCGACAGCTTTCTTAAATTTCTTTATAAAATAAAAATAGTCATTAAATCCTACAGCTTCACTTATTTCAGCAAGACTCATAGAGTTTGATTTCAGTAAATCCTTTGCTTTCCCAATTCTAAGTTCAGTCAGATATTGAGTATAAGTTAGCCCTGTTTCACTTTTAATAAGTTGGCTTATGTAGTTAGCATTTAAATGAAATTCTTCTGAAATAATTTTAAGAGAAATATCCTCCTGATAATTTTTCTCAATATATTTCAGAATTGATAAAAAGCTGTTGCCGGAACCTTCATTTGCTTTAAGTTCAGGAACAGAACTAAACTGTATGGTTTCAGCAGTTTTAATAAGCATTTCTGAAAATGTCTTAAAGTTTACAAGAAGCTGGGTATAGCCATAAATGATAATTTCGTCAGGACTATAAGGTGCTTGTATATATTTACAGGAAGCAAGTTTATTGTAGAATCTGAAAGCTGACTTCATATCAAAAAGCAGGGAACAGTTTGCGGCTGAAAGTTCTGTAAGAAAGTCTTTTAAGCTATCCGGTGCCTTACCTGATTCCTCTAATTTTCCAAACATTTCTTCGGTGAGCAGTGGGTTAGGTGTGCCGGTACAAAGAGTTGGTGTACCATTTACAAAAAACTGAAAAGCCATAGACATAACTTCATCAAGTATCAGTCTTAAATCTTCTGTTTTCACAGCTTCCCTGTATATTCCTATTCCTCCCATGTCCTTGGTAAATGCTATTATTTTTTCGGCTTCAAGATATGAAAAGGGAGTATTTGAAATGTAGAGATAGTTGTGCTTTCCAAGTTTGTGAGTAAAATCAGCCCCCAATTTGTCACCTATATTATGTACATTCATAGAGGCTGTCAGATAAAGCCTGTCTGTATTTAAGGAAAGTTCTGCAAGTATTGATTTGATTGATTCAACATCGTTTTCTTCAATGGCATCAAGCAGATAATCGCCATTTGACTTATTTGCCTTTAGGATTTTATTGGCAGCCTTTCTTAGAGTATCGGTTAAGTCAGTTACGTCTATGGGCTTTAGAGAATATCCTGATACCTGCAGGTCTATAGCCTGCTTTGCGTAGCTAAAGTCAGAATAGCCTGAGAGAATAATAATCTGTGTTTCAGGTTGTGAGTTTCTTATTTCTTTGGCTAGTGTCAGCCCGTCCATCTCGGGCATGCGAATATCTGTGATAAGTATATCTGCTTTATTATTTTTACAAAATGTTAAGGCATCACTCCCACAGTTTGCTATACATACTACATCCATAGAAAGTTCTTTCCAGGGAATAGCTGCCTGCAAATGGTTCAATACCGAGATTTCATCATCAACTAATACTACTTTTAACATTAATTTCCTCAACTTTCTCGTTTTGTACGGGAATATTTATAACAACCTTAGTTCCATTCTCAGGTTCACTGTTAAGTTCTATATTACAATCATTTCCATAGTATAAAAACAACCGTTTGGCTACATTGTATAGTCCTATATGCCCCTGCCATTCCTCTTCATTAAATGAAAGCGGCGCAGATACAATTTTTTTCAATTTATCAAGGGTTTCAGGCAATATGCCCTTACCATCATCATATATGCTTATGATGAGATAGTTCTTATCAAGCCTTGCCCCGATATAAAGGGTAATAGTTTTTGTTCCCGCTTCTACGCTGTGTTTTAGCACATTTTCTACAAAAGGCTGCAAGATGAATTTCATTATAGGCACAGTGAGAGTATTTTCTCTTATGCTGTAAATTACATTCAGTTTTTCGGGGAATCGTATTTTGCAGATAGTAAGATAAGAGCGTATCATTTCAAGTTCCTTTTCCAAATCAACTATGCTTTCACCCTTTATATTGTACCTGAAAAGCTTGCCGAGAGCAGCTATAGCCTCTGCAATCTCAGGTACTGATTTTTCCAATGAGAGAGCAGCTATTGACTCAAGTGAGTTGTATAGAAAATGAGGGTTTATCTGACTTCTTAGGAAATTTAATTCGGCTTGTTTTTTACCTAGTTTCGATTCATAAAGGCTGACTGTGGCTTCCTGTAGTTCAAGGCTTAGCTCATTTTGTCTTTGCATCATATCATTGAAGGAGTCTGACAGCAGTTTTATTTCTGTGCAACCTTCAAGTTTTACAGGGATTTTCCCGGAAACCGGGCTTATTTCTTTTAAGCTTTCTATATGTGTAGAAAGAGTCTTAAGAGGGCTTAATATATTACGTAAAATACTTCTCATAAGCAGGGTTATTATAGCAAATGAAACAAGAGAAACTGCAATTATTATAAAGGCAGTTTCGCGTACTTCATTGGTAAGTGAATGTTTGCCGAGAGCTGTAATTACAGTAAGTCCCGTACCTGGAATTCGAGACGTGTATATGAGATAATCATTTGTGTTAAACAATTTGAGTTCTGAGTTTGTATCATTTTCTGCAGTCCTAATTTCCCGAAGTATCTTACTGTTAATCTCTGAACTTCCATTGAAAGGAAAACTGTTACCTTTATCATCAAGCAATATAAAATAAGTAAAAACTTTATTGTCTTTAGGCGGTACAAGATTTGATTTATTCAAATCTAATGAGAGAAAGGCAGAACCCAGACGTTTTCCGTAGTTTATGCCGGTCTTCATGCTGTAAATATTATGTCCGAAAAGCAGTTTGCAGGCTCCTTTTTCATGTAAGGTAATACTAAAAATAGAAGAGGGTTTCAGACCAAAGCAGTGAGAGTTGTAAATTCCGTCCATCTCCTTTGAAAACTTTCTGAGTGAGGCTTTATCATAATAATTTGACCATGCAAACTTGTCTGAAACAAGGGCAATATCGGTTATATCCTTGTTCATTACAGAGTAAGAGGAGAATTGAACCTGTAAAGTCCGTATATAATCAGGGGTTTTACCGGAAAATGGCGAAAGCATCAGGCTTTCTATGTTGTTATCAAAAAGCAGTGTGGTGAATATTGTATCAGCTCTTTTTATAAGAAAATTCACTTCGTTTTCAAACTTTTCAGCAGTACTTTTTGCATAAGCCGAAGCATTTGCGGTTATCAGCCTGTCTATTACACTGTAGCTTAGAGCAAAAAGACCTATTCCAAGTGCAATAAAGCAAATAATGACGAAGTGAAACTGCTTTAATACGGATTTTGATTTATGTTGAGGCATGATTTTAATAACCTTTCAAATTATATACTTATAGTATAATGATACAGCATCATTTATATAAAAAATATGTAATATTATTAGTTAAACATAACAATATTACATATTTTAACATTAAAAATGTAAAAAACAATGATTTAGATAAAATTAAACAAAAAATTGATATTAAAATAACATTTTTTTATTTATTAATAGAGTATATACTTAGACTACAAAAAGAAAACAGGAAAAAGTGAGGAAGAGAAATGAAGAAGGGAAGGGTAAAATACAGCAGTTCAGAGATAAAGAAAAAGTTAAGAAATGACTGGCTGCTTTATGCAATGATTATACCGGTATTGGTCTGGTACTTATTGTTTTGCTATCTGCCAATGGGCGGTATTACACTTGCATTCAAGGATTTTAGATTTGATAAGGGTATATGGGGAAGTCCCGTAGTAGGATTTAAGCATTTTAAGGCAATGTTTGCCAACAGAGAATTTGGAGTGGCATTCAAAAATACAATTATTTTCAGTCTTGGTAAACTTTTATTTCATTTTCCGGTACCTATCATAGTAGCGGTTTTATTAAATGAAATTAAGCTTCCGAAGGTAAAAAAGTTATTTCAGACTATATTTACATTCCCGCATTTTATAAGCTGGGTGGTACTTTCAGGTATTCTAATCAATATATTTGCATCAAACGGTATAGTTAACCAGACTCTTGGAGCACTTGGGTGGGGTGAGGTAGCACCTCTGACATCAGTGGCTTATTTCAGACCGTTTATCTGGATATCCAATATCTGGAAGGAATTTGGCTGGGATGCAATTATTTATATGGCTGCACTTACCAGCATAGATCCGCAACTTTATGAGGCGGCAGAAATAGATGGTGCAAACAGATTTGAGAAAATACTCCATATCACATGGCCGGGTATCCGAGGTATAGTAAGTACAATGCTCATCCTTCAGATAGGAGGAATAATGAGTGGTGCTTCTTTTGATCAGGTATTTAACCTTTATTCGGCACCTGTATATCCTGTAGGTGATATTCTTGATACTTATGTATACAGAAAATCCTTTATAACCGGTGCAAACTTTGGATATACTACAGCTGTAGGTCTTCTTAAATCGGTTATAGGAGTGGTACTTCTCCTTACTGCCAATAAGGCGGTTACCAAAATGGGAGAGGAGGGCTTATTCTAATGAAGGAGAGAAAAACAGTTAAGCTTTTCGATATCATACTTTATGTATTGTTTGGAATATTAGCTCTTATAACAATTTATCCGTTTTACAATGTATTCATCGTATCATTTTCAAACACAAAAGCCAGCGTGGAACATTCACCGTATATTTTGCCATATGTGTTCGACTTAGAGGGATATAAGGCAATAATGAATGATATATTTTTCTTCAAATCCCTTTTGGTAACTATCTTTGTTACTGTAGTGGGTGGAACACTTAATATGGTTTTTTCCATTATTGCAGCCTATGTACTTTCAAGAAGAGGACTTATTGGAAGAAAGTTTTTGTTAAGCCTTATTCTTTTTACAATGTTCTTTTCGGGAGGGATGATACCTACCTATCTTGTAATAAGTGATTTTAAGCTGGTAGATAATGTATTCTCAATGATACTGCCGACTATGTTAAATACTTATTATGTAATTATAATGAAGAATTATTTTGCAAGTCTGCCTATAGGGCTTTCGGAGGCGGCAAGTATAGACGGTGCCAATGCACTAACTATACTTCTTAGAATATATTTACCCATATCAAAACCGTTTATGGCAACTTTTGCCCTCTTTTATGCGGTTGAAAGATGGAATGGATGGTGGTCTGCCTTCCTTTATATAAGCAATAAGAATATAAAGCCTTTACAGATTTATTTAAGAGAAGTACTGGTAAATTTCAATACTCAGCTTGCAACGCAGGCACAGTCGATGCTTACACAGGAGAAGATTTTTATACAATCTGTTCAGATGGCGGCTATAGTTGTTACAATGTTACCTATACTTTGCCTGTATCCGTTTTTGCAAAAGTATTTTGTATCCGGTATTATGATTGGCTCAATTAAGGAATAGTACACTGAAAGCAGTGTTTCTATAAAGGGAATTAGTAAAGAAAAGGAGAAGAAAAGAGATGAGAAAACACAAAAGATTGTTGGCAGCTTTCTTAGGAATGACAATGGCAGCATCAATGCTTACCGGTTGCGGTAATGGTGGAAACAATGATAAGCCGGCAGAAAAGTCAGGTAAAGCAGTAGCGAGTACTACAAGTAGCTCAAAGGGCAGTACAGATACTGACAGTGCAAAGCCTGTAGATGTAACGGTGGCTATTTGGGGAGTTGATGATGGACTTTCAGATCCTAATGATCCTATATTAAAGACTCTTGAGGAGAAGACAGGAGTACATCTTGTTCCACAGAACATAACCTGGGATGATGCTGAACAGAAAGTTCAGCTTTGGGCAACCAACGGACAGCTTCCTGATATCTTTGTAGGTGATTTTGTAGGAAAAGCCTTCTTTGGAAACTGGATTGAGCAGGGTACAATCAGAGCCTTGCCTGATGATTTATCAGCTTATCCAAACCTTACAGAGTACCTTAAGATGGAAAGGGCTCAGGCAGCAATGAGAGATGGAAAGTACTATATGATACCAAGAAGTACTTACAAGGATATTTCTTACAGTGTACTTGACAGAAACATAGCTTACAGATGGGATCTTGCAAAGAAGGCAGGAGTTACCAAAGAGCCTGAGACCTATGAAGAGTTTGCTGATATGATTAAAAAGATAATAGCGGCAGATCCTGAGAAAAAGAATATATCGGGTATGACTCAGGTGAATCCAAGTATTTTGGCGGGCTTCATCCTTCCTTACGGCGGTATACTTGAGAAAAAATGGGTAGTAAATAAAGAAGGAAAATTTATGCCAAGTTATTTGGCAGATAAGGAAGGCCTTGTATCAGCCTTAGAGCTTGCAAGAAAGTACTATACAGAAGGAGTTGTAGAAAAGGATATAGCACTTGCTAAGCTTGAGACAAGTAAAGAGAAGTTCTTAAAAGGTGAAAGTGCAGCAGTAGCATTTGCCTGGGCAGGACCTACAGGACTTTACAACAATATGGTAAAAGATTATGAACAACTTTATCCTGATCGCAAGTTCATAGATGATGTTAAGATTGCTAAGCTTTATCCGGGACGTGACGGTAAGAAACATTACTTTGTAGATACAGAAGCTTGGAGTGAGAGTTATTTCTCATCTAAGGTAGATGATGAGAAGATGGCAGCTATATGCAGACTTTATGATTATCTTTACTCAGAAGAAGGCAGGAGACTGATGTTCTGTGGTATAGAAGGTGAGGATTATGATGTAAAAGATGGAAAGGTTGTGGCTAGAGAAGGAGTTAATATTGCAACTAAGTACAAATTTACAAATCCTAATACTACTATAAACAGTCTTGGTATGTGGAGACCATCTTCATGGGATATGAGTTATCCATCAGGTATTCCTATGGAATATAGGCAGCTCAGTGAAGACAGACATATGGATGCTGTAAATAACGGAACACTTCCAAAATATTATGACAACGTACTCTTCTTATCCACACCGCTTAAGAGTGAGTTTGTGCTTAATGTCAATGATGATTTTATGCAGATTATGATGGATACACAGCCTGTTAGTGAAATGGTTGACAAATTGTATGAAAACTATGAGAACAACGGACTTTCAGCTATGATTGAAGAGGTAAATCAGGTGGCTGCAGAGAAGGGAATTACCAAATAAATTTTAGATAATAAATCTATCCTGCCATTTCTATGATGAGATGGTGGGGTATTTTTGCAAGGATTGTGGGAGGTGAAGCCGAAGCAATCCTGTATCATTTAATAACATTAAAAACATCCCGACAGGTTGACAAAACTCCCATCTTATAATACTATATAGATATTGTATACAAGTATACCGACAATGGGAGGTTTTATGAAAAAGATACCATTTGTAAACTTAGACGAAGTGAAAGAGATAGTAAAAACCTATCCTACCCCATTTCATATTTACGATGAAAAAGGCATTCGTGAGAATGCAAGAAATTTAAAAAAGGCATTTTCTTGGAATAAAGGATTTAAAGAATATTTTGCAGTTAAAGCAACACCTAATCCATATATTTTAAATATTCTTAAGGAAGAGGGGTGTGGTACAGACTGTTCATCTCTTACTGAACTTATGCTTTCAGAGGCTTGTGGCATAACAGGCGAGGAAATAATGTTTTCTTCAAATGTTACTCCTGCTGAAGAATATGTAAAAGCAAGAGAACTGGGAGCAATAATTAATCTTGATGATATTACACATATAGATTTTCTTAAGGAATGTGCAGGTATTCCGGAGAAGATAAGCTGTCGTTATAACCCTGGTGGAGTATTTAAGATTAGTAACGACATAATGGATAATCCCGGAGATGCTAAATATGGAATGACTAAGTCGCAGATGTTTGAGGCCTTTACAAGGCTTAAAGAACTTGGAGTAAAAGAATTTGGTATCCATTCATTTTTAGTAAGCAATACTGTGACAAATGATTACTACCCTATGCTTGCTGCAGAGCTTTTTAAGCTTGCAGTGGAGCTTAAGGAAAAATGTGGGGTGCATATCGGCTTTGTGAACCTTTCGGGAGGGATTGGAGTACCTTACAAGCCTTCTGAAGAGCCAAACGATATTTTTGTTATAGGAGAAGGAGTAAAAAAAGCCTTTGATGAAATTCTTGTGCAAAACGGCATGGGAGATGTAGCGATATTTAGTGAACTTGGAAGATTTATGCTTGCTCCTTTTGGACATCTTGTAACCAAGGCCGTACATGAAAAGCATATTTACAAAGAATATATTGGAGTAGATGCCTGTGCTGCCAATCTTATGCGTCCGGCTATGTACGGAGCTTATCACCATATAACAGTACTTGGAAAAGAAGATGAGGCAGAAGAGTTTAAGTATGATGTTACAGGTTCACTTTGTGAAAATAATGACAAATTTGCAGTAGACAGAATGCTCCCACATATTGATAAGGGTGATTATTTGGTAATTCATGATACCGGAGCACATGGTTTTTGTATGGGATATAACTATAACGGACGACTTAGGTCAGCTGAACTTTTAAAAACTGAAGGTGGAGAAATAAAGTGTATAAGAAGGGCAGAAACAATTGAGGATTATTTTGCAACTTTGGATTTTGAGGGACTGAATAAGTAAAAAGTTTTGTTTTTGTGATTTTTGTTTCTTATTACTAAAGTATTTGTAAAGTTTGCCGATAAATAAATCAGAGATACTAATTAAATTGGTAGGAAGATTTGTTCATTGGCAAATATTTTATTTAAACCATAACAGATGGAAGGTGAGAGTATGAGAGTAGATAACTATGGACAGGTTGCAAATGCTTATAAGATGAGCAAGGCGAGAAAGGCTGAGGCTGTATCTAAGATGAATAGAGTTAATGATACTGTTGAAATTTCAAGTACAGCTAAGACATTTCAGACTGCAAGGACAGCTGTAGCCAATATTTCAGATATTCGTGAAGACAAGGTTGCAAAGCTTAAAGCTGCAATTGAAGAAGGTACATATGCCGTATCAGGTAAAGATATAGCTGATAAACTCGTAGAGGGTTATTTTGCAGTATAATCATATGGATTGAGCGGAGGAGATATGGCAAGCTTAATAGAAGAATTAATTAGGGTGCTTAGTGATGAGGAGAAGATATACAGTGAGATTATTCCCATTGCTGAGAAGAAAACCCAAATAATCGTAAATAATGACCTCCAGTCTTTAACTGGCATTACTGAAGAAGAACAAGAGTTAGTAGGCAAAATCAGTAAGCTGGAAAAGAAAAGACAGGAGGTCATTCGTAATATAGGGATAGTAATGAATAAAAAAGAAAGTGAATTAAATTTTATTACTATCATAGATTTACTTAAAGGACAGGAGACAGAGCAGGAAGAGTTGAGAAATCTTCATGATAAGCTTAAGCGTACTATAGAAACTTTAGATTTGGTGAATGAAAGGAATCAGATGCTTATAAAACAGTCGCTGGAGATGATTGATTTTGACATTAATCTGATACAAAGTCTTAGAAGTTCACCGGGATTAGGGCAGTACAATACTGCCTCAGAAGTAGAAGTACAGGGGATGAGCAAGGGTATATTTGATGCTAAGAGTTAAAGTATTTTTATTTAACAGAGTTAGCCCTATATAACTTTGGCAAAGAATTATAATTATGGGTCGGGAGATAAGATATGGGATTAATGACAAGTTTTGGTGTAGGAGTTTCGGGACTTAATACAGCCCAACATTCCTTAAATACAACTGCACATAATATTACGAATGTAGATACAAAGGGATATGTTCGTCAACAGGTGGTTACGGTTGATAAAGAATATGAAAAAGCTGCCACTGTGAAGAGGCTTGACCAGACAGGACATGGATCTATTATTGCAAAAGTAAGACAGCTAAGAGACAGGTTCTTAGATGGATCATATAGAAGAGAGAGTGGTAGGCAGGGATTTTATCAGGCTCAGACTGAAGTAGTTGCAGAGGTGGAAAATCTTTTTGGAGAACTTCATGGAACTACTTTTCAGAGTGCGATGCAGGGGCTTTGGAAGTCTGTACAGGAACTCCAGAAAGAACCTGAAAGTGTAGTTGCAAGGACTGCTTTAGTAGAAACTGCCGGTACATTTATTGAGCGTTGCCAAAACATAGTAAATCAGCTTAAGAGCTTTAGACAGAATGTAAATCTTAAGATAAAAAATACAGTAAACAGGGTAAATGAAATAGGCAAAAGGATAGATCAGCTTAATATGCTTATCCGTAAAGAAGAGGCAGGAGGATATTCTGCTAATGATTACAGGGATGAGAGAAATAAGTTGCTTGATGAACTTGGTGGCTATGTCAAGATGGATTACAAGGAAGTAAAGGACGGCACTGTTCTTGTAACAGTAGAAGGTACTCAGTTTGTAACCGAATTTGGAATAAATGAGATAGGTCTTAAGAGTACAGATGATAGCCTTAATCTTTACACACCGGTATGGAATTTTGATAGGAATGAAAAGGGAGAACCTAGGGAAGTATTTAATTTTTCCACTCCTCCTACAGCGGCTGCAGATACAGACATAGGTTCGCTTAAGGGACTTCTTCTCTCCAGAGGTACTCAGGGAAGATATACAGATATTCCGGTACAGCCAAAGCCGGAGGACTATGAAAATGGTGAAGAAGATGAATATTATATTGAGGCTATGAGGGCTTTTGAAGAGGCTAAGTTAAATTATAACAATAAGGTAGCACCGTCACTCCTTACTAATACAGAGGCACAGTTTGACCAGTTAATTCATGGACTGACTACCATGATTAATAATGTGCTTGCACCTAATCTTACGGCTACATGGACAGATGGAAGTACGCCTGTATGGAGAAATTCAGAAGGTAAGATATTAGAGGGAGATGAAATTCCGGATGTAGATGTGAATGATTTGGATGAATACAAGGTAGAAGAAAGAGATGCACTCGGCCGTCCTACAGGTAGATACAAGGTATCTATCTTAGATAAAAAGAAGGCTCCGGTAAGTTCGGACAGCTCAAAGACTCCAGGTAATGCTCTCTTTGAAAGAAAGGGCATGCCACGCTATAAGGAAATAGAGGTTAATGGTAGCAAGGTTATGGTATATAACGAAGAAAACTATGATCCGAAGGACGAAGGCTCAAAGTATTCTATGTATACAATGGGAGAACTTGAGGTAAATAAAAAAATTAAGGAGAATGTTTCACTTATTCCTTTAAGTTATAATACCAATACCGGTGATTATAGTATGGATATAGCTGCAAAATTAAATAAGGTATGGGATAATAAATTTTCTACTCTAAACCCTAATACCCTTACAAAAAATACCCTAATGGATTATTATACTTCATTTACATCGGAGATTGCCAATGCAGGAAATACAAAAAGGGTGTTGGCGAAGAGCCAAGATATTACTAAAGCAAGTGTAGAAAACCAGAGGCAGCAGGTAATAGGTGCATCTTCTGATGAAGAACTTACCCATATGATTAAATATCAGCAGGCTTTCAATGCAGCATCAAGATATGTGACTGTAATAGATGAACTTCTTGAACATTTGATAATTAAACTTGGGAGCTGATGTAAAATAGTAGAGATAGGAGATAGATATGCCATCAACATTTTTTGGATTAGATATAGGAACTTCAGGACTTCATACTTATCAGGCTGCACTTAATACTACCTTTCATAACATTACAAATGCGAAGACAGAGGGGTATAGTAGGCAGCAGTTAAACCGTCAGGCTAAAGATCCAATAGCTATAGCACAACGCTATGGTATGGTAGGTACCGGTGTAATAGGCAATAAGATTACACAGATAAGGGATGAGTATTATGATTTAAAATATCGTACAGCAAATACTATAAATGGAGAATATGATTCAAGGGCATATTATTTAAAAGCAATACAAAATTATATGAATGAGATAAAAGAAGGGGGATTTAATACTAATTTTAAAAACCTCTTTAACGGTATGTCCGAAGTGGAAAAAGACCCTACAAGCAAGTCTGCAAGGGCACAAATGGTGAATCAAGCATATGCGCTTACAGAATATTTTAATAATCTTTCTGAAAATTTAAAAAATATTCAGAATGAGGTAAATTTTAATATAAAAAATACCATAGATGCAATTAATTCGTACGGAGATCAGATTGCAACCCTTACGAAACAAATAAATATTATTGAGGTAAGTGGAGGCTATGCCAATGACCTTAGAGACCAGAGAAATCTTATTGTAGATAAGCTTTCAAAGCTTGCAAATGTGACTGTTAAGGAAGAAAGAATAGGCGAGGGAATGAGTGGCAGCCTTTCGGGAGTTACACATTATACAGTTAAGGTAAACGGTGGCTATCTTGTAAATAATTATGAGGCAAATAGAATAGAGGCAGTACCTAGAACTCATGTCAACAACATGAACGATGTTGAGGGACTTTATGACCTTCAGTGGTCAGACGGACAAAATTTTGCTACTCACCATAATAATTTAGGTGGAAAGCTTGGAGCTTTGTTTCAAATGCGTGATGGTAATAACAGGGGTTCATTAAGATGTCATGTAAAAGAGGCCTCAGCAGGAGATACGGAACTTACACTTGAGGATACTAATATAAACAGTGTGGAAAATATGAATTTTCCTCCAAAGGGAAAGATTACAGTTGGAAGTGAAGAATATGAATACACAGGTTTTGATGTAAAGGTAGAAAAAGATCCGGATACAGGTAAGACAAAGTTTAAATATACCTTTAAGTTAAAAGAGGATAAGCCTATACAAAAAGATATAACCGAGGATGACAAGGTTGTGGCAAAGATAGGTGAACAGGTGGATTTTAAAGGAATACCTTATTACCTTGATCAGTTGAATAATTTTATAAGGAAGTTTTCAAAAGAATTTAATGAAATCCATAAAACAGGTGAGGATTTAGAAGGCAATAAGGGTAGGGATTTATTTAACAGCAAAGATGAGGTAACCGGAAATAATTATATATTTAAAGTGCCCGGAACTAAGGATGAAGATGGAAATGAAATAGAGGAATTTTCGTCTGAAGATGAAACTTATTATAAAATGACTGCACATAATTATTCTGTAACTAAGGAGTTTAAGGAGAATCCGGGACTTGTGGCAGCAGCAAGTTCAATAGCGAATGGAGTTGAGAATACAGATGTGATGAAGAAATTAGAAAATCTTCAGAAAGATAGAACTATGTTTGATCAGGGAAAGCCGGAAGAATTTTATCAGTCGCTTACCTCAGATATAGGTGTGGACACAAAAACTGCAGCAACTTTTAGCAAAAATCAGAACATGATAGTTAAATCCATTGATAATCAGCGTATATCTATTTCAGGTGTAGATACAGAGGAAGAGGCCATGAACATGGTAAGATTTAAAAACTGCTATGATCTTTCAGCAAAGATAATTACGGTAATGAATGAAATATATAATAAGCTGATAAATGAAATGGCAATCTAGAAAGGGCAAAAGCTATGATGAGAGTTACTAACCAGATAATGACTAATAATACTATTTCAAATATAAATAATAATAAAGTCAATCTGATGAATATAGAGGAGCAGTATCAGACCGGCAAAAAGATACAGCGTCCTTCGGACGATCCTATAGTGGCAGTAAGGGCATTGAAACTTCGTAACAGTCTTACAGAGATAAAACAGTATTTTAAGAAAAATGTACCCGATGCTAAAAGTTGGCTACAGGTAACTGAAAGTGCCTTAAAACAGGTTACAAATATCTGTACTACGCTCCATAGTCTTGCTGACCAAGGGGCACAGGATACCCTTACTCCGGAAGACCGTACCAGCATAATGAAGACTATGCAGCAGTATAGAAAGCAGATTTATCAGGAAGGTAATGCGAGTTATGCAGGAAGGTATGTATTTACGGGATATAAGACGGATACCAGTCTTACCTATCTTCAGGATGATAAGAGTAGGCAGTATACAATAACTGAAGAGTTAGATAAAACAGCATTAAAAACCAGCACAAGAACAGTTGGAGGTTTTGCTGCAAAAGATTATGAGCCGGGTGGAACTAATGATTTTTCAGAACATGCTGAAAATAAGACAGTTAATTATCTTAGGCTTTCATATAATAAGTTGGATAAGGCATCAGAGGGTTTTCCGAAACTTACATATAAAGATGAAGATGGTAATGAGGATGATATTGACATTACTTCGGAAAATGAGAATGGAGAGGTACTTACATCAAGTGATCCAAAAGCCTATGAAAAGCCTGAAAGTGGTGCAAAATACATAGCTGATACAGGAGAACTTATACTTTCGGATGAGGCCTATGAAAAACTTAAAAATGCAAAAAGCTTTAATGTAGAATACAATAAGACTAACTTTGCAGCAGGAGATGTGCGTCCTGAGCATTATTTTAACTGTAAGGCTACTCCTTTTGATGAAGAAGGAAATCTTGTAGAAGATGAAGATAAGATTATAAATTACAAAAAGGAAGATCAGGATATTGAGTATGAAGTTAGCTTTAATCAGAGACTTCAGGTAAATACTCAGGCTAAAGATGCCTTAAGACAGGACTTAGGTAGAGAATTAGACGGTATCCTTGCAAGTATCGAAGATGTAAATTTGGTAGAAAATAAGATAAAAGAAGTAGATAGGCTGATTGGTAATACTACAGACGAAAAGGATCTTGAGAGTCTTAAACAGCTTAAAGAGCAGATGAGTACAGAACTTACTCTTAAGAAAAAGGTAATGCAGGAGAGATTTTCAAAATCTCTTAACAGCATAAGAAATTATCAGGATACAGTAAATAAGTCTATTGCAGACCTTGGAAGTCGTGATGCAAGGTTAAATCTAACTGAACAAAGACTCTCAGGACAGAACGATGATTTTACAGATCTTATGTCAAATAATGAAAATGCAGACCTTGTAGAAACTATTATTAATTTCAATGCACAGACAGTAATATACAATGCGTCCTTAAAGGCAGGAGCAAAGGTAGTACAGAATACTCTGCTTGATTTCTTGAGATAAAATTTAGTTCTGCTTATGAGGTAAAATCAATTGTGATATGAGAAAGAGGTGTTATCATGCTTGCACAGACAAGATTTTTTGGAGAAGTTGATATTGATGAAGATAAAATCCTTACATTTGAAAATGGAATTATAGGATTTGAAGATATGAAACGCTGGACAATAATGTATGACATTGATAACGGTTCGGGAGGCCTTATTTCATGGTTTCAGTCGCTTGATTTTGCAGGACTGGCACTGCCTATTATAAGCCCATATTCAGTTGTTGAAAAATATGAGCCGATAGTGGAAGATGAACTTTTAAAGCCACTTGGTGAATTTAAAGATGAAGAACTTCTTACATTTTTAACCATTACCATACCACATGAAGATCCAAGCAAGACAACAGCTAATTTCAGAGCACCATTACTTATTAATCCAAATAACTGCAAGGGTGTACAGATTATTGTAAATAATGAAAACTACCCTATTAAATTCAGTATTTATGATTCAGTACTGAAGATGAAGGCAGGCAAGAACAAATAGAGGAGGTAAAGTATGTTAGCTTTGTCAAGAAAGCCTGGAGAGAGCGTTATTATAGGTAATAATATTGAAATTACCATACTTGAGGTAAAAGGCGAACAGGTGAAAGTTGGAATTAAGGCACCGGAGAGTGTGGCGATATATAGAAAAGAACTTTTTGAACAGATACAGAACTCAAATAGAGAATCATCTGAAATAAATGAGCAGACATTGAAAAATCTCAATAAAATTTTTGAATAGGATATTAGGGGTTAAGTTTGGAGTTTTTATTGCCGATATGCTTTGTAGAAAGCGTGTTCTATGTTTAAAAGTATTTATTAAAAGCAATGGATTGTAAAATAAGTTTACATGGAGGTGAACAAATGAGTCTTAAGATGATGCCGGGTGTATTGCCGCAGTCTACAGGTGTAGATATTAGTGGTAATACGGGTTATCCTATTAGAGAAAGCTCAGAAACTGATCTTGATATTGATGTGATTGCTATGGGTCAGGCAGGAACCGGTTATACAGGTCAGGCAGATTCTCAGAATGAGGAAGAGATTTCTGATGCTGAGGCAAAACGCCGTATAAAGAGTGTGATTGATCAGGCAAATGAAAAAATTAAACAGAATAATGGTTATAGGAGATTAGCTTTTTCATATAATAAGGAGACTAAGAAAATCTCCATAAAAGTATATGATGAATCTACTAAAGAAATAATAAGGGAAATTCCACCTGAAAAGATGCATGATATGTTGGCTAAGGTAAAGGATCTTGCAGGTATAATAGTGGACGAGAAAAGATAAGGAGGAAGAGTTATGGGAGTTAGGCTTTCGGGATTAAATTCAGGAATGGATACAGAGGCTATGATCAAAAAGATTATGGATGCCCATAAGTTAAAGCTTAACAAGGTAGAGGGAAAGCGTACTACTTTGGACTGGAAGAAGGAAAAGTGGAAAGAGCTTAATAGTAAGTTGTACTCACTTTATACGAATAAAATATCAGCACTCAGATTTGGAAAAGCATACACAACTAAGAAAGTTACGAGTTCTGATGAAAATGTAGTTAAGGCAACAGGAAATCCTGAGGCTGTTAATGGCAGCCATAAGGTTCAGGTTAAGCAGACTGCCTCAGCACATAGTCTTACAGGAGATGTAGTCAAAGACATAGAAGGAGGACTAAAAAAAGACTCCGTACTGACAGATATCGGCTTTGATTTAGGTGAGGAAATTACCTTTAAGGTAGGTGATAAGGAACATAAATTCACTGTTGATGGAGATACAACAGTTGGAGAATTCCTTGAGGCAGCTAAAAAAGCCGGTTTAAATGCAAATTTTGATTCAAAGCAGCAGAGATTTTATTTCTCAGCTAAGGAAACAGGAGAGGCAAACAAGTTTTCGATTACAGAATCTAAGAATGATGTAGAGATGACAAGTGGTTTAGAAAAACTTGGACTTGCAGGCTCTGCCAATGTTACAAAGGTTGAGGGAAAAGATGCAATATTTAGAGTAGATGGAACTGAATATAAAACATCTACAAATACTAATAATATTAATGGACTCAACCTCACTCTTACAGGAACTACTGCAGACTATCATTTGGGTGATAACGGAAAGAGTGCCACAATTAATGCCAATACCGATGTTGAATCTGTATACAACAACTTTAAGAGTTTCTTAAAGGATTACAACTCAATATTAAAGGAAATGAATGAACTTTATTATGCAGGATCAGCAAAGGGATATGATCCACTTACTTCAGAACAAAAGAAAGGAATGTCTGCCGGTGATGTAGAGGCTTGGGAGAAGAAGATAAAAGATTCCCTGCTTAGAAGAGATACAAGTCTTGGTAAGGTGCTTAATGCAATGAAGACAGCTATGCAGACTTCAGTTAATGTTGGGGCTGATGAAGATGGTAAGGGTGGTAAGAGATATAGCCTTGCAAGTTTTGGTGTAATGACTTCAACTGATTATAAGGAGAGAGGTCTTCTCCATATGTATGGAGATTCTGAAGATGGAGTATATTCTGCCAAAGAGGATAAGCTTAAGAAGGCACTTACAGAGAATCCGGAAGAGACAGCAGAGGCTCTTAAGGGGATAATGGAGACACTCTACAACAAGATGACAGATGCAATGAAGGGTACAGGCCTTTCATCTGCAATGACTTTCTACAATGATAAGGAAATGAACAAGCTTTCAGATTCATATAAGAAAGAGTACAACACCTTGGAGGCTAAGATTAATAAGATAGAAGATAAGTATTATAAGCAGTTTGCAGCTATGGAAAAGGCTATGGCAAAGATGAATGCTCAGAATAATAGCTTGGCAAGTCTGCTTGGTAAGTAAGAGATAAGGGGAGGGACTCAAGATGGCGAATGTAGCAAATCTTTATCAGGGGGCAGCTGTGAGTACAGCTACTCCGGCCGAGCTTACACTTATGCTCTATAATGGTGCAATTAAGTTTTGTAATCAGGCAGCAGTGGGCATAGAAGAAAAAAATATAGAAAAGGCCAACAACAATCTTATTAAGGCTCAGAATATAATTTGGGAGCTGCAGGGAACACTTGATTTCAAATATGAAGTATCTAAGGATTTTGACTTGGTTTATAAAAGAATACTTAGGAATCTGCTCCTTGCAAATGTTAAAAAAGATATAGATAGACTTAATGAGGCTCTTGAAGATATAAGAGAAATGAGAGATGTTTGGGCTCAGGTAATGAAGGTGGCAAAGAATTCATAATGAATACAGAAATATTGAACTATCTTGAGTTAATGACGGACTCCCTAGTAAAGAAGGAGAGGGTTCTCTCTAGTATTTTAGAACTTACAAGGATGCAGGAAACCCTGTTGAGCGAACAGGACTTTGATAATGAAAAATTTGATGAATTAATCTCAGAAAAAAGTGGACTTATAGAAGAAATAAATAAGTTAGATGAGGGATTTGATTTTATCTATAAGAGGATTTCAGACACTGTAAAAGGAAATCCATCTGTATTTAAGGAAAAGATAGAAAAACTTCAGGAACTTATCAGAGTTTTGGTAGACAGAGGGGTAGAGATAGAAACTTTAGAAAGAAGAAATCAGATTCAATTCGATATTAAAGTTTCTAAAAGTAAGGATAGGATTAGAAATTATAATCTTAACAGCAGTGCAGTTACAAAGTATTATAGTAATATGAGTGGAAATACAGGAGAAAGTAATTATTTTTTAGACAAAAAAAAATAATTTAAAATAGGCTAAAGTTTTTTTAGGACTATCCGATATATAAATTGAAAGTAAAACTTGAAATTGATTTAACGGAGTGTACGGCCTTAGAGAGATGGAGAGTTTTCGAAAAAATATTATAAAATTATTCAGCAAGGACGCTGAATACAAATTCAAGGAGGAATTTATTATGGTAGTACAGCACAATCTTACAGCAATGAACTCAAACAGACAGTTAAGCATTACAACTGCACAGCAGGCAAAGTCTTCTGAAAAGCTTTCATCAGGTTTTAAGATCAACAGAGCAGCAGATGATGCAGCAGGTCTTACAATTTCTGAGAAGATGAGAAGTCAGGTAAGAGGTCTTAACAGAGCGTCAGCTAACGCTCAGGATGGTATTTCTCTTATTCAGGTAGCAGAGGGTGCTCTTAACGAGACTCACTCAATTCTTCAGAGAATGAATGAGCTTTCAGTTCAGGCAGCTAACGACACAAATACAGAAGAAGATAGAGGAGCTATCCAGAAAGAGATGGAGGCTCTTAAAACAGAGATAGACCGTATCAAAGATACTACAGCATTCAATACCCAGAACCTTATTGATGGTAGTTATACAGAAAAGAAACTTCATGTAGGTGCTCTTAAAGATCAGATAATTGATATTGAAATCAAAGAAATGTCTGCAAGTGAAATTGGTGTAAGTGATGTAGATGTAAAGGAGCAGTCAGGAGCAGAGGATGCTATAGAGAGTATTAAAACCGCTATACTTAATGTATCAGCCCAGAGATCTGACCTCGGTGCTCTTCAGAACCGTCTTGAGCATACAGTGCTTAACCTTGACAATGTATCAGAGAATACACAGGCAGCTGAGTCTCGTATCCGTGATACAAATGTTCCTAAGGAAATGGTTGAGTTCAGCAAGAACAACATTCTTACACAGGCAGGTCAGGCTATGCTTGCACAGGCTAACCAGTCTACACAGGGTGTTCTTTCATTGCTTAGATAATCTAAAAGTACGCATAATAGAAAGACCGTCAGAAATGACGGTCTTTTTTTGTAGGGAATATCTTGACGATGTAATGTTTAGAAAAATGGCTGAGCGTAAGGAGTTTTGTGAAGAACTACAGTAAAAAAAGAGGATTCTAAAGTTTCAAAACTTATGGAGTTATTTATAAAAGACGATGCTTATAATACGGAGGATTTTCCTGTTACAAGCGAGATTAAGGCTAGGTTTAAAATAAATCATAATTTTAAAATATAAGTATTACCTTTTGACTAAGTTTGATAAATATTTTAATTTTGTCTATTCTGTACATTAAACTTTCCAAACTTTGTGCACTTTGTCGTTGTCTGAAAATTCAAAATATATTATAATATTC
>NZ_JBQMXS010000013.1:0-49474 GCF_052173895.1 Catonella sp.
GCACCTGCCTCAGAAAAGTTTTTCTAAAACAAGTGCTTAAATTATTCAATCTAATTTACACCACTCCATGTGCCATCATAGCCTCACAAACCTTCATAAAGCCTGCGATATTAGCTCCTGCTACATAGTCGCCGTCCTTACCATACTTCTTAGCTGCCTTATCAAGATTATGGAAGATGTTTATCATAATTCCCTTTAACTTGGCATCTACCTCTTCAAAACTCCAGCTAAGACGTTCTGAGTTCTGGCTCATTTCAAGGGCTGAAGTTGCAACTCCACCTGCGTTAGCTGCTTTTCCCGGAAGGAAATATACTCCGTTCTTCTGAAGATATTCTGTTGCCTCTAAAGTTGTAGGCATATTAGCTCCTTCACATACTGCAAAACAGCCATTTGCTACAAGTGCTTTAGCATCTTCAAGGTCAAGTTCATTCTGGGTTGCACAAGGAAGAGCTATATCACATTTCACGCTCCATACTCCCTTACCCTCGTGATACTCGGCATTTGGCCTAGCCTTAACATACTCTGTAAGCCTTGCTCGTTTAACTTCCTTTACATCCTGAAGTACAGCTACATCTATTCCGTCCGGATCATATACCCAGCCTGTGGAATCACAAGCTGTAACAGGCTTAGCACCAAGTTCTATGGCTTTTTGTATAGCATAGATAGCCACATTACCTGAGCCTGATACCACAACTCTCTTACCTTCAAGGCTCTTGCCGTTTGACCTAAGCATTTCATCAGTAATATATACAAGTCCATAACCTGTCGCTTCTTTTCTTGCAAGAGAACCGCCATAACTAAGTCCCTTACCTGTAAGCACTCCTTCATAAAGTCCTGTTATACGCTTATACTGACCATACATATAGCCAATTTCCCTTGCTCCTACACCTATATCACCAGCCGGCACATCTTCATCTTTACCAATATACTTGTAAAGCTCTGTAATAAAGCTCTTGCAGAAAGCCATAATCTCTCTGTCACTCTTTCCCTTAGGATCAAAGTCAGAACCACCCTTACCTCCTCCTATTGGAAGACCGGTAAGTGAGTTCTTAAAACATTGCTCAAAACCCAAAAACTTGATTATACTTTGATTTACAGAAGGATGAAATCTAAGTCCTCCCTTGTATGGTCCTATAGCATTATTAAACTGTACTCTGTATCCTCTATTTACCTGAGCCTGTCCCTTATCATCCACCCAAGGAACTCTGAAAGTTATTATTCTGTCAGGCTCTGTCATTCTCTCTAAAATTGCATCTCTTCTATATTTATCTTCTTCACTCTCTATAACAGGTCTGAGAGACTCAAGCACCTCTGTAACAGCCTGTATGAATTCAGGCTCATGAGCATTCTTTTCTTTAACTTTTACTAATATCTCGTCAACATATGACATAATATTTCTCCCTTCTGATAAGAAATTTTAATCTTGAATAACAAGAAAAAATCCTAAAACCCAATTATTCACACCATAGGTCACAGACCTCTTATTCCGCATAATACAGTAGAATAATTTGGGCTAAAATCTGTTTACAGTATAAATGTATGAAGTTTTCCTGTCAACAGTTATTTGTATCTTTGTATACAATTATACAGCATACCAGCTATAATGCCAACTTATACAATACCAACTGATTAAGACTAACTCCTTCTTTTTCTGCTTCAATAGAGAGCCTCTGATGCAATGATTTTGGCAATCTCACATTAAATTTTCCACTATATTTTTCTGTTTTCTCAGGTATCGGTATCTCCAGACCATTCTCAAGCTTAACTTCTATATAACCCTCCATAGCTTCTTTAAGTCCTTCGTATAATTCCTCGAGTGTATCTCCTGTACTTTGGCAACCATCAAATTCCAATATTCTACCATAAAAATAATGTCCACTTTCATCGTTGATTTCCTGTACTAATCTGGTATATGGCAGTTTCATATAATCATTTACATTCATTACACTATTCTCCTATTCTATTTAAAATATCTACAACATAAGCTTTCTTTAATGGACTTTCCTGCTTTATTGTTGTTAAATCACCTGTCTCTTCATTTTTTCAATTATTTTTTCTACTGTTGGCAATAAATCACTTCCCTTCTTATTTTTATAGTACTATATATGGTACTATAAGTCAATAATTTGCTTTATGCTATAGTTGATATTAAGTTGTCTATCTTATTTCTCTACTATATAAACAAAAAACCCGCCTCACCATTACAGTAAGACGAGCTTTTCTAATTTTATAGTGTCAATACAAACATAATAATTCCGATTATAAGAAACACCGGACCAAAAACCAGAAGTGCAGCGATTATCATTGCCAGTATGTCTTTAACTTCAAGCCTATCAGTTCTCGCAAATTCTCTAAGCTCTTCTTCAGTTTCCTTTCCCTTTTCATCACCAAGATACCTAAGAGTATCATAACTTCGTTCTAGTTTTTTCTGAAAAAACATTATTTTTTCTCTCCATATAAACCAAGTTTATGATGGCAGGCAACTCTATGCCCCGGTGCAACCTCCTCAAATACAGGTGTTACATGCTTACAAATCTCTGTGCAGTAACGGCATCTGGTATGGAACTTACAACCCTTTGGAGGGTTAATAGGACTTGGAATATCTCCCTCTATAAGTATAGTTTCTTTCTTGTCCTTGTCTACATCTGTAGTAGGAATTGCAGAAAGCAGAGCCTCTGTATAAGGATGGCTTGGATGTGCATAGAGTTCTTCTGTGTCAGCCTCCTCTACCATACTTCCAAGGTACATTACACCAACCCTGTCACTTATATACTTAATTACACTAAGGTCATGTGAAATGAAAAGGTAAGTAAGATTACTCTTTTCCTTCAAATCAATTAAGAGATTAATAACCTGAGACTGAATAGACACGTCAAGTGCCGAAACCGCCTCATCACATACCACAAACTTAGGACGAAGTGCAAGCGAACGAGCAATACCTATACGCTGGCGCTGTCCACCTGAAAACTGATGTGGATAGCGATGTATAAAATATGGAGCAAGTCCACATTCTTCCATAATTTTTAGGATATACTCCTGCATTTTCTCATCATTTTCAGTAAAAATATTGTGTGCAAGAAGACCCTCACCAATAATCTGACCAACTGTCATTCTTGGATTAAGTGAAGAATAAGGATCTTGGAAAATAAGCTGTAAATCTCTTCTAAGTCCTCTTATTTCATTTTCTTTTAACTTAGCAAGATTTATTCCTCCATCCCTAAAAGCCTCATGCCTTTCAAAATCCGGATTAGAACTGATTTCCTTCCTCTTATCATCTAAGATTTTACGAAGTTTTATAAGTTCCTGCTCCTGTCCTGTCCTTACTTCACGAAGTTTATCTATCTTATTACGAAGACCCTCTCTTGGCTTTTTATCATACTGCTTTTGATATAAATCTTCCTTTTCCTTAGAGTCAAAAATTGCTGCTGCATGAGTATGTTCTTTAACAAGCAAGTCTGAAACCTCTGAAAGATCATCAAGTACAAAAAAGCCTCCTACAAGCTCAACTATGTCAAGATAAGCCTCTTTAGTTTTTCTGACTGCCTCATTATACTTCTCTAAAGTTTCAAACTTCTCTTCATCAGAGGTTGCAGCCTCTTTTGCTTTATAAGCATCCTCTTCCTCTGTCACAAGCCTTTCCCAAGTTTTTTTAAGTGAAGGTATTTTTTTGAGAGTTTCAGCTACATAAGCAGGTGCAAGGTCATCAATATTTCTTCCATAGTACATAGTACGACCTGCTGTCTGTTTGTAAAGCTGTAATAATACACGCCCAAGGGTAGACTTACCACAGCCTGACTCTCCAACAAGACCATAAGTCTCGCCTTCCCTTATGTCTATGGAAATACCGTCATTCGCCTTTACATAACGCTGTTTTTCTCCAAATCCTTTTTTTATAGGGAAATACTGTTTCAAATCTTCTATATGAAGTAACACATTCTTTTCATTATTATTTTCCATTATTTCTCGCCCCCTTTTCAGGATAGAAACACCTTACCTGATGCCCTGCCTCTACTTCCGCAAGTTCAGGCTGCTCATTTAAGCATTTCTCCGTACAATATTTACAGCGAGGGGCAAACTTACAGCCCTTTGGAAGATCAAGAGGATGAGGCACTGCACCCGGTATAGCCTCAAGTCTTACACCTGAAGGAGTATCGAGCCTCGGTATAGAATTCATAAGCCCTTCTGTGTAAGGATGACTATAATCATCTTGACCAAAAATTGTCCTTGCAGGTGCCATTTCCACAACCTGACCACAATACATAACAGCTACATCATCAGCCATCTCATTTATTACTCCAAGATCATGTGTAATAAAGAGAATAGATGTACCACGCTCATTTTTAAGCTCATTCATAAGTTTAAGTATCTGAGCCTGGATAGTAACATCAAGTGCTGTAGTAGGCTCATCAGCAATTAAGAGCTTAGGCTGGCAAGCAAGAGCCATAGCTATCATAACTCTCTGCCTCATTCCACCTGAAAGCTGATGCGGATACTGTTTTGCCACAGCCTCAGGATTAGGAATTTTAACTGCGCTGAGCATCTCCACAACCTTTGCATTAGCCTCAATTTTACTCATTCCCTGATGAATGATGAAAGGTTCTGCAACCTGTCTTTCTATTGTAAATATAGGATTTAAGCTGGTCATCGGCTCCTGAAAAATAACTGAAATATCATTTCCCCTTATCTTTGACATATCTTTTATAGATACTCCTGCCAAATCCTTGCCATCAAATATAATCTTACCACCGGCAATCTTACCATTGCCATCAAGGAGCTTAAGGATACTCATTGCAGAAACACTCTTACCACTTCCACTCTCTCCTACTACTCCCAAGGTCTTACCCGCCTCAACATGGTAGGTAACACCGTTTACAGCCTTAACTATACCCTTCTTGGTAGTGAAGAAGGTTTTTAAGTCCTGTAATTCAAGTAAATACTTGTTTTCTTCCACCTTTCTTACCTACCTTTCATTAGACTTAGGATCAATAGCATCTCTTAAACCATCACCTACAAGGTTAATACAAATACAGCATACACCGAGTAAGATTGATGGAAATACCCATCTCCACCAAAAGCTCTTAATAACTACTGAGTTAATACAGCCATTAAGCATATTTCCCCAAGTAGGTCTTGGAAGTGCAACACCAAATCCCAAGAAGGAAAGTGAAGACTCTGTAAGCATACAGGTTGCAAAGTCAAGAGTAGCTGTAACTATAATAACTGAAATTACATTTGGAATTATATGCTTAAATACTATTGTAAGTTCCTTAATACCCATTGCTCTTGCAGCTGTAACAAACTCCTGTTCTCTCTCTGCAAGTACCTGTGCCCTTACAAGCCTTGCAAGACCTGTCCAAGAAAGCACACCTAGAATAACCATTATCATAAATATTCTGGCACCTTCTGGTAACTTACCTCCCACTATGGAAGAAAGAATCATAGCAAACGGAAGGAACGGAATAGATGATACCATTTCTGTAAGTCTCTGAAGTAGAATATCTACTGTTCCTCCAAAGAAACCTGATACACCACCAATAATAACACCTATAAATACGGATATTACAACTGAAACCGCACCCATGGTCATAGTCATCCTACCACCATTTACAATACGATTAAGCAAATCTCTTCCAAGCTCATCTGTACCAAGGAGATATCCTTTAAGTCCAAAAGTAGTTACTTTACCATCTTTTGTTATAGCATAATTCTGATATGCACCTGAGAATACCTTTTTAACTCCCTTTATCGAAGGTACACTTGCCTGACCAAAATTATTTTTGCCCCAAGCAATTACTGAACCATCTTCTAAAACTGCTGTATAATGATAGCGACCACCCTGAATAGAAACTACCTTTGACTTAGTTTCAGGTATCTTATCCTCATTATTCTTTAAGTTACCCCAAACCACTACGGAACCATCATTTTTAAGTGCCGCTGCTGTGAATCCTGATGTTGCTATATCTTTGACACTACCGTCCTTTAATCCTTCCGGAATCTTAGATACAGAAGAATCATTAGAGCCCATATACACTACATCGCCAGCCTTTGTAAGTGCTATAAGGGCATCTGAGGTAAATGCAAGTTTTGTAATTTCTCCCTGATACTTACGCCTTATCTTAGCATCATTTAAAGAAGTATTACCAAAGAGATAGGCATTTCCATTGTCCATAACTACACCGGTAATCTGATAACCGGCTATAAGCTGAACTATTTTACCACCGTCAAATTTAATGTCGGGATTAATATCAATCTGCTTAAGTCTCTTATTTCCCCAGGCAATTAATTCATTCTGATCTGTAAGTGCAACTACATGGTCAATTCCTGCTGCCACCTTAACAAACTTCTTACCCTTTATCCCCTTTGGAAGATCCTTAAGGTTAATAGTAGGAAGTACCTGTGTCTTGCCCCAGATGTAAAGCCCACCGGTCTTACTTACTCCTACAGAGAAACTTGATCCGATAGCTATGTCTTCTACCTTACCCTGTAGCCCCTTTGGGATATCCATCATATCAAGTCCGGGTGCAAGGTTAATCTGTGTACTCTCCTCATAAGAAAGATCCTGTACAAAGAATATAGGACCAATAATTACAAATAAAAATATACAGACAAAAACAATTAGACCTGTCATAGACAGCTTATTAGAAATAAAGTTTTTAATAACTGTCCGTCCAGGTGACTGCATCTGCTCTTCCTTAAATATATCTATATCTTTCTCTTCTATACCATTTCTTGGCATAAACAGCCTCGCAAGAAGGGAGGCGTGTTTTTTCTTATTATTTTTTTCTGACATCTTCTCCTCCTTACTATTTAGCTATTCTTACACGAGGGTCAACTATACCGTAACTAAGGTCAATGATTAAGTTTCCTACAAGGGAAACTACTATATAAAACATCTGAACACCCATTGCAAGATTATAATCAAGTCCGTTAAGAGCCTTAAGGTAAATCTTTCCCATACCGTTTAAGGCAAATATTGACTCAGTAATAATTGAGCCTGAGAATATAGCAATAAACCAACTTATAATAAGGGTAATTATAGGAAGAAGGGCATTTCTCCAAGCATGAGAATATATAACAACTCTTTCAGTAAGTCCCTTTGCTCTTGCTGTTCTGATGTAATCCATACGAAGTGAATCTATCATAGCAGCCCTTACATACCTTGTCATTCCGCCAAGAGATGCAAGTGTAAGAACCATAGTAGGTAAAACCATGTATTTTACCCTATCCAAAAACAGCACCATAGCACTGCCTGAAATATTTGGCGTATTCATACCCGAAACAGGGAACCATCTAAGCTGCACTGCAAAAAAGTAAATAATAATAAGCGCAAATATAAATACCGGCAGACTGTACCCGACAATGGTTAGGACTTGCACCGCCGTATCAAATTTTGAAAACTTCTTGACCGCACAATATATACCTAGCGGTATAGTTATTCCCAGAGCAAAAAATGTTACCATCAAATTCAGAAAAATCGTATTCTTCATAGGCTCTGCTATAACCTTTGTAACCGGTTTTTTATATATTATCGAATCACCAAACTTCAATGTAACTACCGACTTTATCCATTTTCCATACCTTACCGGAGCCGGATCATCAAGTCCCATCTGCTGTCTCATATTTTGATAAATCTTTTCAAACTGTTCCGGTTTAAGCTTATCTCTCTGACTAGCCACCTGCATCATAGCCGGATCTCCCGGAATGGCATTGTACAAGGCAAAAATTAAAACTGACATGGTAAAAAATACAAAAACCATGTACAGCAAACGCTTTGTAATATACTTTAGCATACTCCCTACCTGCTTTCATTGTAATAAATTTGCCAATTATTTATGTATATTAACTATAAAGACTTGCATTATTATTCAAAATATTTCATAAATAATTGTAATATATTTCTGCCCACTGCATATAGGACGGACTCCATCCTCAGTGCAGTAAACAGAAGACTGCATTCTAGTATACAATAATACACACTTTTTTTCAAGTATAATAATAGGAAATAAGTCCGAGAAAGCAATGTCCTCGGACTTAAATTCCTTCTATATGCTGATAATTTGTTTCAAATCATCATTTTTACTGCTGAATCCAACAATAGTTAATCTGTGATGTTATATCCCAGATTGCATCCTTTATTCCTTCATAACCTTTTAACTTGCTGTTAAAGAAGTCATGATACTGATTTGAATAAAGAGGAAGATCAGGAAGAAGTTCATTCCATCTCTGCTGGAAAGCTACGAATCTGTTAAGATACTCTTCTGAATCTGAAGGATCTACAAGATTAAGATTCTTAGCAAGTTTTGCAAGTTCTTTGTCTGAAATTCTATTGTGGTTCTGAGGATTTCCGATAGCAAATGCAAACTCAGGATTATAAACTGAAGTGAAACCTGTTCCCATATTGTACATATTGAAGTCATTCTTCTTCTGCTGTTCATAATTCTGTATAAGTTCATTGAAAGTAACTGTACTCTGCTTAATCTCCATACCGGTTTTCTTCACATCATCACTATTAGCAAGCTTTGTAGCAAGGAGAGCTGATACAGGGCTGCTATCTGATGAACACCAGTTAATTGTAAGAGGCATAAGTTTACCATCATCGAGTTTCTTGTAACGGAGTCCGCTCTTATATGGCTTACCGTCTTTATCAAGTGTAAATCCTGCCTTTTCAAGTTCTGCAATTGCATTATCTACTGAGAAACTGTACTGGTTAAGAGCACCAATCTCATCTTCTCTTTCCTCAACCATCCACTGAGCTAAACCATAGTAACCATTAACTACACTACCATGTCCACCTGTAAATGTCTTTGCAAACTCATTTCTATCAAGAAGATAAGCTATTGCATGACGAACCTCTGTAAACTGTGTAGGTCCTCTGTCGCATACAAATACAAGTTGACCATAACCGTTACGAGGATATGATACATAGCCATGTGTTCCCTTTTCTACAAGATCCATACCTGAGTTAATCTCATCCGCTCCACCCATGTGAAGAAGAATATCTGCACCACCTGTTGCAAGCTCATCCATCTGAGTCTCAGGCTGTACATATTTATAGATAACTGTATCAATATAAGGCTTCTGTCCTTCATAATTGCCCTTGTAGTTAGGATTCTTTACAAGTGTATATGTGTTTGAAGTCTCATCATATTTTTCTCTCATATAAGGACCTGAAAAAGCATCCATATTAAAACGGAAATCATCAGCCTTCTTCTGAAGTTCCTTAACCTTCATTTCCTTACTAAAATAAGCACCCTTACCATCATCCTTTATATCATAACCATCAGGCAACCAGCCCTTCATGAAAGCAGGTGAAAAACCTGCCATCGCATCCTGATAGTAGTTTGGAAGTTTTTCTTTAGCTATTGTTATAGAAAATTCATAATCTCCTAAAAGTCTTACTCCCTTAAATACCTTATCCTTACCTTCATTATATGCTGTAAAGCCGTCAAGATCGGAACCTGCTGTATTATCTGTTGCTCCCATATTTGCAATTACAGGTGAAGAGAAATAAAGTATACGGAATACATAGTCCTTAGCTGTAATAGGCTCTCCATTACTCCACTTCATATCTTCCTGAAGTTTAAATGTGGTAGTTACTGTTCCATCACTGTTTTTAACATCATTCTTTTCTTTAACTGCCTGTGGATTAACTACATACTTACCATTCTTATCAATTTCAATTGTGCTGCAACCTGTTGTAAGCTGATATACAGCATAGTCTGATCCATTATTTGTCCAATATGGATAAATATCACCATTTGACTGTGTGCCATCACCAATTATAAGCTGTCCTCCATCAACCGGTGTACCCTCTGCACTAGCTGTACTTGATGCACTTGATGATGCACTGGCTGTACTCGATGATGTAGTTGATGCACTTGAACCTGTACTTGATGCACTGCCCTCAGTTGAGGCGGAGCCATCTCCACAAGCTGTAAGTGAAACAGCCATCACACCTGCAAGAAACAAGCTTAAAATTCTTTTCTTTTTCATTTTGTATCCTCCTCTTCTTAATCTCTTCATCATACAAAAATGATAGTGACTATTATATGTCAGCATAAAGACAATTGTCAAGCCTATGCGTACACTATCACTTTTTTTCATATCTACTATTCCAAAATATAAAAATGGTTAGACTCAATTTAGAATCTAACCATTTATACTTATAATATTTTTTATTCCTGAATCCAGCAATATGTAAGCTGTGAAGTTATATCCCAGATTGCATCCTTTATTCCTTCATAACCTTTTAACTTGCTGTTAAAGAAGTCATGATACTGATTTGAATAAAGAGGAAGGTCAGGAAGAAGCTCATTCCATCTCTTTTGGAAAGCTACAAACCTATCAAGATACTCTTCTTCATTTTCAGGATCTACAAGGTTAAGCTCTTTTGCAAGTTTTGCAAGTTCTTCATCTGAAATTCTATTATAATTCTGTGGATTTCCAATTTCAAACGGCTGCTGCGGCTCATAAATCACATTAAAGCCTACTCCCATACTGTACATATTGTAGTCATTCTTCTTACGCTGTTCATAGTTCTCAATAAGCTCATTAAAGGTAACCATGCTCTGCTTAATCTCCATACCTGCCCTCTTTACATCCTCACTATTTACAAGTTTAGTAGCAAGAAGGTCTGATACAGGGTTGTTCTCAGATGAACACAAATTAATTGTAAGCGGCATAAGCTTACCATCTTCAAGTTTCTTATAACGAAGTCCGCTCTTATATGGCTTTCCATCCTTATCTACTGTAAATCCGGCCTTTTCAAGCTCTTCAACAGCCTTTTCTACGGAGAAGTTATACTGATTGAGTTTTCCAATATCATCTTCTCTTTCCTCTACCATCCACTGAGCTATACCATAATAACCGTTAACCACACTTCCATGTCCACCTGTTAACGTCTTTGCAAATTCATTTCTGTCAAGAAGATAAGCTATAGCATGGCGAACTTCTGCATACTGTGTAGGCCCTCTATCGCAAACAAGTACCAGCTTTCCATATCCGTTACGAGCATAGTCTACATAGCTATGTGTACCCTTATCCACAAGATCCATACCTGAGTTAATATCATCTGCCTCACCCATCTTTACAAGGATATCTACACCGCCTGTAGCAAGCTCATCCATCTTTGTTTCACTCTGAACAAACTTATAAATAATAGTATCAATATGTGGCTTAACACCTTCATAATTACCCTTATAGTTAGGATTCTTCACAAGTGTATATGTATTTGAAGTCTCATCATACTTTTCTTTCATATATGGGCCTGAGAAAGCAGTCATATTAAAACGATATTCATCAGCCTGTTTCTTAATCTCTTTAGCCTTTAACTCTTTAGTAAAGTAAGCACCCTCTCCGTCATCCTTTATATCATAGCCTTCAGGAAGCCATCCCTTCATATAGCCTGCTCCTGCTGCTGAAAGTGCGTCCTGATAATAGTTTGGAAGATAGTCCTTATTTATTGTAACTGAAAACTCATAATCTCCTAAAAGCCTTACACCCTTAAATACCTTAGACTTTCCTGAATTATAATCAGCAAAACCTACGAATTTTAAACCTTCAGAATTATCAGTAGCTCCCATTTCTAAAAGTACAGGATGTGAGAAATAAAGTATACGGAATACATAGTCCTTAGCAGTGATAGGCTCACCATTGCTCCACTTCAGATCTTCCTGAAGTTTAAATGTAGTTGTAACTGAGCCGTCATCATTTTTTGTATCGGTCTTTTCTTTAACAGCCTGTGGATCCACTACAAACTTACCATGTCTGTTTACTACTATGGTATCATAACCTGATGTGAGTTTGTACACACTGTTATCAGATACATTATTCGTCCAATATGGATAAATATCACCATTTGACTGTGTACCATCACCAATTATAAGCTGTCCTCCATCAACCGGTGTACCCTCTGCACTAGCTGATGTACTTCCTGAAGCAACACTTGCTGTACTTGATGTAGACGAATTTGCAGCACTTGATGAGGTTCCTTCTGTTGAAACCGAATTACCTCCACAGGCTGTAAGCGTAATCGCCATAAATCCTGCAAGAAGAGCACTTAAAAGCTGTTTCTTTTTCATTTTGTTTGATTTCCTCCTTTTTAACTCACATTTGTTCGTTCACTCTTTTACAAATTAATTGGATCTTATCTTTTAATAACAACGGTCACTATTATATGCCAGTGCAGAGATAACTGTCAAGCCTAACCAGACCTTTAGCCTATATATTTTAGTAATTACCTGTTATATGTTTTGCCACTAAGTAGTTAAAATGGTACAAACCACATAACTACTAAACCTTCTCCACTAGACAGTAAGCAGCACACTATGATACAATCTAGCTAATTATTTGTAAGGAGAATTATGAATGGAAAATATTGAAAGACAGATGCCTAAACCTTTTGAAATATATAGACATTTTAAAGGGAATTTATATCAAATATTAAGCATAGCCACACATAGCGAAACAAGAGAAATATTAGTAGTATATCAGGCTCTTTATGGCGATTTTGGCATATACGCAAGGCCTCTTAGTATGTTCCTTAGCGATGTGGATAAGACCAAATATCCAGACTCAAAAGAAAGATATAGATTTACTAAAGTAAAATTAGTAGAAAAAACTGCTGTTTCAGAAAGTCCCAAGCATACCACCCTCCCCGAAACGCTACAATGCTCCAAAAAGACTGAAGATTTAAATTCTTCAATTTCAATAAAAACCCTTATTTTTAACGAAGACGAACAGTTAAAAAAAGCTCAAGCACTTTTTATGGAATTTCTTGATGAAGATGATTTTTCAAAAAAACGAAATATACTAAAAGCAATTTCAGGGATAGCAACTGAGTCAATGATTAATAATATGGCTGCCTCTCTTGACCTTGTAGCTAATGAGCCATCTCAAGACGGTAATATAAAAATGATAGATGATTATATCCGAGCCAGAATACATTTTGACGGAGTAAGACTTAGAAGTTAAGTATAAAAGAGCTGTTAATCTCACAAATATAATGAGTAACAGCTCTTTCGTATTTAAGAAGAAATTAACTCAACCCTATTCCGTAACTGTAAGCCTCCCTCCTGCCTCATCCACCTTGAGAGTACTTCCCGCTGCTATATCTTTCTTTATTATTTCTCTTGCAATCAGGGTTTCAACCTCAGACTGAATAAGTCTCTTAAGAGGTCTTGCTCCATAGTTAGGGTCATATCCTTTTTCTATTATGTAGTTCTTAGCTGATTCTGTAATTTCAAGCAAAAGATTTTTACCTGAAAGCCTATACCTTAAGTCAGCCAACATAAGGTCAACTATCTTTCCTATATTTTCCTTCTGTAAAGGCTTGTAAAATACTATCTCATCAAGCCTATTAAGAAACTCCGGTCTGAAACTCGCCTTCAAAAGCTCATTCACACTATCTATGGCTTCTTTAGCAATCTCTCCATCATCCTTAATTCCCTCCAGTATATGCATCGAACCGAGATTTGAAGTAAGGATGATTATAGTATTCTTAAAGTCAACAGTACGTCCCTGAGAATCTGTAACCCGTCCATCATCAAGTACCTGTAACAGCACATTAAACACATCAGGGTGAGCCTTTTCTATTTCATCAAAAAGCACTACTGAATAAGGTTTTCTCCTAACAGCCTCTGTAAGCTGTCCACCCTCCTCATAACCTACATATCCCGGAGGCGCTCCTATCAGCCTGCTCACTGAATATTTCTCCATGTACTCACTCATATCTATTCTTACAAGATTTTTCTCATCATCAAAGAGTGACTGTGCAAGAGCCTTAGCAAGCTCAGTCTTACCCACACCCGTAGGACCAAGGAAGAGGAAAGAACCTACCGGCTTATCAGGATCTTTTATACCTGCTCTAGAACGAAGTATTGCCTCAGATACCTTGGTTACCGCCTCATCCTGTCCTACAACCCTTTCATGGAGTATTCCTTCCATATTAAGAAGTTTCTCCCTCTCTCCCTGCATAAGACGAGTTATAGGGATACCTGTCCATCTTCCTACTATTCTTGAGATTTCCTCCTCACTAACATGGTCTCTTAATAAGCTATTAGAAACCTTATCTGCATTTTCCTCTGCAAGTTTTTCTTCTTTTTCAAGTGCAGCCTTAAGGTCAGGAAGCCTTCCATATTTAAGCTCTGCCGCCTTATTTAAGTCATACTCCCTTTCAGCCTTTTCTATAAGAGCATTTACCTCTCCTATCTCCTCACGAAGTCTCTGTACCTTGCCTATGCTTTCTTTCTCATTTTCCCATCTTGCCTTCATTTCATTAAAGTTTTCACGAAGGTCAGCCAGTTCCTTTCTAATATCTTCAAGATGAGCCTGACTTAATTTATCTTCTTCTTTCTTAAGAGCTGCCTCTTCTATTTCAAGCTGCATTATCTTTCTTGCTATATCATCCATTTCAGCCGGCATAGAGTCCATCTCCGTCCTGATAAGCGCACAAGCCTCATCTACAAGGTCAATAGCCTTATCAGGAAGAAATCTGTCTGAAATATATCTATGCGAAAGCGTAGCTGCAGCTATGAGAGCCGCATCCTGAATTTTAACACCATGGAAGACCTCGTACCTCTCCTTAAGTCCTCTAAGTATAGATATTGTATCAGCCACCGTAGGCTCATCCACAAGTACAGGCTGAAATCTTCTCTCAAGAGCCGCATCCTTTTCAATGTATTCCCTGTATTCATCGAGGGTAGTCGCACCTATACAATGAAGTTCACCCCTTGCAAGCATAGGTTTTAAGAGGTTTCCTGCATCCATAGCACCATCGCTCTTTCCTGCTCCGACTATGGTATGAAGTTCGTCAATGAAGAGAATGATTTCACCCTCAGACTTCTTTATCTCATTAAGTACAGCTTTAAGCCTTTCTTCAAATTCACCTCTATACTTTGCACCTGCTACCAATGCTCCCAAATCAAGCGAAAATATCTTCCTGTCTTTAAGTCCCTGCGGTACATCGCCTTTTACAATTCTAAGTGCCAAGCCCTCTGCTATTGCAGTCTTACCTACACCCGGCTCACCTATAAGTACAGGATTGTTTTTCCTTTTTCTTGAAAGAATCTGAATTACATTCCTAATTTCATCATCCCTGCCTATTACCGGGTCAAGTTTATTATTTCTTGCAAGTTCCACTAAGTCCTGACCATATTTTTCAAGTACATTGTAGGTATCTTCAGGATTCTGACCGGTCACTCTCTGATTGCCCCTCACCTCCATAAGTACCCTCATAAAATCTTTTTCAGTCAAATTAAATGTTTCAAACAGTTCTTTAAGCTTTCTCTCAGGTTTTTTAATAAGGCCTAACATAAGATGTTCTACGGATATGTACTCATCTTTCATCTTAATCGCTAAGTTTTCAGCCTCATTAAGAGCCATATTGGTTTCATTTGAAATGTAAACCTCTCCATTTATATCCCCCGTTACCTTAGGAAGACCGTCAATTATATGTTTTGTTTCTGCTACAAGATTTGGAAGAGATTTACCCATCTTAGTGATAAGTCCACCTATAAGCCCCGACTCCTGCGTAAGCAACGCATATAAAATATGCGATTCCTCTATGTAAGGGTTGCTGTTTACTCCGGCAAGATTCTTCGCCTCTTCCAGAGTTTCTACTGATTTTGCTGTAAGTTTTGAAGTATTCATATTGCCTCCTTATGCTACATACACACCACTTTCAAGATAATTCCTGTAAGAAGTATGAATCATGTTTTCTATTAATTCTTCATCGTGGAGATGCTCAAAATAAAATTTAATACATTTATCAAGCACCTTAATATATTCTCCTATGGCTGATGCAATCTCATTTTCGCTAAGCTCATTGTTCTCGGATACTCTTAAAAATCCCCTGACATACTTTGCATTTTCAAATTCTGCCGGTGTTCCTTCTTTATGAACCTTGCTCAAATACTCATCTTCCATATGCATCCATCTCGTAAAAAACTCTTCTACTGCCTCTATAAAGTTTCGACTGCTTGTTCTAAACGAAACCTTAAGCCTACCTACTATGTCTTTAGGCTCTCTAAACAGCTCAATCGTATAATTTACCACTGGACGGTACTTATACCTAACCTGACTTCTTAAGGCAAACATGGAGTCCGATGACCTGTCAAGTATCTGATAACAGCTCTCTGAAAGCATATTTTCAAGCTGTGCAAATATGCCCCTCATCCTCATCTCCGGGGTAACAAAATTTACACTTTCTGCAAGTATCTGGTTAATAAGATTGGAACGGTTGGTATTTCTCTCATAAGCCAGCCTGTCTATCGCCTCAACCACATCGTCCATAAGTACCAGACTGTATACACTCTTTTTCAAATAATCATCTCCTGTCTAAGATATAAGGTTGTCATTTATTTATCATTTCATTTCTTATATCTGAGTGAAATAATATCATCATTAAAATAATTTGTCAAGTGTTTTATATAAATTAATTTTCAAATTATTATTTTGTGTTATTTTTTATAGACTTATTATTACAATAAATGTAAAAAAACGGAGCAACCTAAGCTACTCCGCTAAAATATGTTTTTTATAAATCACAAAACTAACTATTACTAAATTTTATTTGGATATATCTTTAATATAATCAACCTTCTTAGGTGTGATTGTTTTAGCTTTCTCTATTGCAGCCACAAGTACGTCTCTGATTGGAATAGTCATACTTACATTGGTAGCACCGCTGAAATCATAACCATCACCTTTACCGAATACAAAGTCATTAGTTACAACTCTGTAAGTCTTTTCATCCTCAAGAGGAGTACCATCTGAAAGTGTAATCTTGGTTATCTTACTTCCATAAGGCTTAGTTCCGTCATACTCAACTATAAGCCCACTGAAAGCACCATCTGTTGTGCTTGGCATATCAATACCATGGTCAATAGCCTTCTTTATGTCCTTACCTTTTAAGTCCATAGATGTAAGGTAGTTATCAAATGGCATAATCTCATATAAATCACCCATTGTAATCTTACCTTTTTCCATAGTACGTCTTAAACCACCACCATTCTGGATAGCAATCTGAGCCTTAGCTTCCTCTGCCATAACCTCACAAGCCCATCTTCCAAGAAGAGTCACAGTTCCTTTATCACCTCTGTTATGTGTAAATGCCTCTGTAGCCTCACCCAATACTTTATTCTTCTCGTCTGCTATCTCAGCCTGAAGTTTGTTATAGAAATCATCAGCCTCTGCACTCTTAATTATCTTATCCTTTATGGTATTTGCATCATAAAGTTTTGTTGCAATATCTTTTACCTTGTAGGTAGTCTTTTTAACAATCTTGTATTTAGACTTCTTAACAGCTTTCTTTTTATCAGCCTTTGTCTTAACTTTTACCTTTACCTTTTTAGAAGTAACCTTCTTATCTACATCTAAAGTTACATGTCCAACTGCACGACCATAGCAATAAGCCTGAAGAATAGGCACATTGTTTACCTTACCAATTACACTTCTATGCGAATGTGCAGAAAGTACCAAATCAAGTCCCTTTACTTCGTTTGCAAGCTTAGTTGCATTACCTGTAATTTCCTTTGTTTCAAAATCCTGATCTGAATCAATATGGGTAAGAGCTATCACTACGTCAGCTTTTCCTTCTTTAGCCTTACCGTCTTTAAGATATTTTACCCATTCATTTGCAGCTACTACAGGATCTCTGAACTCAAAGTTCTCTACATACTCAGTCTTAGAAAGAGACGGAGTATCAGGATGTGCAAGTCCGATTATACCAATATTAATACCTGCTTTTTTAACTATCATATATGGTTTAGCCCATTTTACAGGTTTATTGGTCTTTTTTTCATAAATGTTGGATGCAAGATATTTAAAGTTTCCATCCTTTGCCCAGCCCTCAATTTTCTCATAGCCCCAATCAAATTCATGGTTTCCTACTGCAGAGGCTACCATATTCATACCCTTCATCATTGCAGTTACAGGCTTACCAAAAGTAAGGTTAGAATCAGCTGTTCCCTGATAACTGTCTCCACCTGAAAGCACTATTGTATTTGGATGGGTCGCCTTAAATTCATTTACATAACCTACCATCTTAGCCATACCCATATTACGCTTTTTGCCTGTTACTTCCTCGGTAATATTACCATGGAAGTCGTTAAAATAAAGAATATGTACATCTTCTTTATCCTTTACAGCCGCTTTAACTCCAAGTGTAGCCAGCTTATCCTCTGAAAGAATACCACTCTTTACAAGATACTCACCAAATTTTGTCTTAGTTCCATCACCAAGCTCAGCATTTAAGCTGTTTAAGATAATTTTTGCTGCCTCAGCCTTTGTAACAGTATAATCAATATAATCACTCTCATCCACAAGTCCCTGCTTTACAGCAAGATTATCTGTATCAGTATAGGCATCTTTATAGTTCAATGCTCTTAATACCATTTCTAAGAGTTTTCTCTTTGTTATTTCTTCTTTTTCGTAGAATTTGTCAGCTTTCTGAACAAATCCCAAATCACAAGCTAGACCAAGATATCCCTTATACTCACCGGATGCATCAGCAAAAGGATTGAGTTTAGTATAATCCTCTTTGGTATTTACATCCTCTTTATAGCCAAGAGCATTTAATACCATAACTACGGCATCTCCTTTTGTAAGCTTGCCATTTTCTGTGGTTTTTACAGCATCTGTAAATAACTTTGCCTCTCTAAGCTTTATCTCCTGCTTAGATGCATTTGCAGCCCATACAGAAGCTGTGCCCGTACAGACTAAAGCTCCTGCAAGTGCAAGTGATAGGACTTTTTTCATTCTCATAGTAAACCCTCCTAATAAATATATTTTAAATATGACTAAACCCTAATTATTCCAAATAATTTGATTATTTACGAATAATTTCATTTAAATTTTACTTGATTATCATATTTTTTTCAATACACATATGTCTTAATTTAGTTACTTTTTATTGATTTTATTGTTTATTTTGTAAATAATATATACTTTATACAAAAAATATTATCTGCTACTTGAGTTTATTTATATGTTCTGTTATCGTATAAGTTAATCAAAAAAACTAATAAAGGATTTATATATGAATAAATTTTATACCTTTGCCCTATCCTTGATTTTTATTACCTTTACCCTCTTTTCCTTTACAAATTTAATAACTTATGCAGATGAACTTTCCTCTGATAAGGACATAAGAAATTATTATAGTCAGGCTATGGAAGATACAGATTACATCATTTTCAAGGTAAAAGTTCTTGATATAGAATATGATGATACCAACGAAAAAAGAAATGTTTCTTTAGAGGCTGATATAAGATACCAGCATCTTAAAGTGGAAATACTTGATGGAAACCATAAGGGAGAAACCCTTACCATAAGACATACTATTGAAAGAATAATGCCCGGATATTATATTTTCAAAGCAGGTGACACGCTTTTAGTACGTGCAACAGAAGATGATGGCAAAATAGAAACCGTAAAAATACAGGAAAAAGTAAGGGATACTCAAGTTTATCTGATTGTAGGTCTATTCGTAGCCCTGCTCTTAATTATCGGTGGGTTAAATGGGCTTAAAACCCTTATTTCACTTGTTATAGCTGTAACAATGATATTTTTTGGTTACATTCCTCTTATAATAAGAGGTGTAAATCCTATCCTAGCTTCACTTGGCATCTCCATACCTGTAGTTATAATAACTCTTATTATTATAAGTGGAAAGAATATCAAAACTATTGTAGCTATAATCGGCACCTCGCTCGGAGTAATAATTTCAGGCATTTTAGCCTTTGTGTTTGGAAATTTTGCACATCTTACAGGGCTTGCAGATGACAGTTCCATAAGCCTTGCTTATATACCACACTTTAGAAACCTAGATTATAAGGGAATACTTTTTGGAACTATTCTTATAGGTGCAATAGGAGCAATTATGGATGTTGCCATATCCATAGCCTCTGCACTTTACGAGATAAATTACCTTGATAAAAATATAAGTAAAAAAAATATGATAATTTCAGGCATGAATATAGGTAAAGACATGATGGGCTCTATGTCAAATACTCTAATCCTTGCGTATGTAGGTACTACCTTACATTTGATTATTTTATTTATAGTTTACAAAATTAGATTTGTGGAAATAATCAATCTGGATTCTATTGCCACAGAGATAATTAGAGCCATGGCAGGTAGCATAGGTCTTATTATAACTATCCCTGTAACTGTAGTTATAGGTACTGCCGTATATAAGAAAAAGAAAGCTTAATAAAAAGAAATAGTGAAAAAATATTTAATTTCTTCACTGCCTCTTTTTATTCTTTATTTTCTTTCTCTGCAAGATGCATTCTATTTATTGATTCCATTATATGGTCATGTGCATATTCTTCTGCAGCATCTACATTTTTATTTCTTATGGCATCTACTATTCTCTTATGCTCTAAAATTGAATGCTCAGCTCTTTTTTCTTCAGAAAGATTTACCTTCCTTACTTTTTGGGCATAATGATGATAGTCAACTAAAAGCCTTGATAAAATACGGCTACCACAGGCATGGTATAAAAGTTTATGAAACTTATTATCAAGTTCCACCACTTGGTCAAAATGCCCTTTTTTAGCATGAAACTCCGCTAAAAATACAGACTCTTCCATCTCTTCCAGCTGTTCCTCAGTAATATGCTCACAAGCCCAAGCAGCACAAAGCCCCTCAAGATATGACCTTATCATAAAAATATCATTCACATCTTTATCGGAAATTCCTGTTACATACGCTCCCTTATTAGGGATAATAGTAACCAGTCCCTCAAGTTCAAGCTGTCTAAGAGCCTCCCTCACAGGAGTCCTGCTTACACCTAACTCTTTACCTATAACTACTTCCTTAAGTTCTTCCATTTCCTTGTACTTGCCTAAGAGAATGTCCTCTCTTAACTTTCCAAATACTCTACCCCTTAAAGAATAATTATCTGCAAGTTCATATGAATTGTCTATATTATCCATTCTTAACTCTAAAGCCTCCATGCACTACAATCACACTAAAATCTAACACTTGTATCATTGTATACAATGTAGCTTTTTCTGTCAATACTTTTATATCCTGCTAAGGATTATGTCAACCATTTCACCCACATTCTTCATTTTATTTACTTCACCGATGTTAAATTTGATGCCAAACTCATTCTCCACAGCTACTATGAGGTTGATATGCTCAAGACTATCCCAGTCTTCAATATCATCAGCTGTCGTTGCATCATTTACAGTTATTTCCTCATCAAATACATCACTAAACACCTCATTGAGCTTCTCAAAAACTTCTTCTCTTGTCATCTTCTGTTCCTCCATTTTATAAGATTATAATTTTATATTACTCTAAAATTTTTCCTTCTTTATAGCACATTGCAATATACTCCCTTGATTGATAAAAGAAATCCGAGTTATAATTCGATATTGTTTTGTCAATCCACGAAAAATAAACTTCCAATAGACAAGCTATAATATCTTTCCCTGAATACTCAGAAATATCTTCAATAAGGCGTTCATATACTGCACCTATAACCCAGTAATCAGGTATAGCGTACCTGCATTCTTCTACATTGTCGAATTCTCCATTTGGAATTTCACACCGTATTATAAAATCATCTGCAACTTTTTCTATAAGCTCACAGTGGAAAACATCTGCGTAATTATAAATTCTTTTTATTTTCTCTTCACCTAGGTATTGAACTACATCCGAGCGTTTGAGCTTCTGCCTTCTTCCTATAAATTCAATTAAACTACAGGTAAAAAACAGGTCATTATCATTCTTCAAAATTTACCTCTCTTCCCCTTACAAACTTCAATGTTGTAAGAGCCCTTGCTGTATGAAAACTTATCTGATGGGTTGGTCTGCTAAATTTAGCTAAAGCCCAAAACGCTTCTCTGCTTATTTTTTTATCTGCAAAATCCTGAACATAATTAAATATTGTATCATTTGCCATAGGTCCTTCAACAATATCAAAATTGTGCGGTTTGCCTAATCTGCATTCTACAATAAAATCCAACCACTCTTCTGTCATTTCAGAGAACTTTTTAATATTTAAATCTTTATTAGGTATATACTCATACTCACTTAAAAATCCTTTTCCCTCAAATCTTGTTGCCCATCTTATGGCTTGTTTTTTTATATTAGTGCAGTAAAAGCCAAAATAAAAATCTTTATTATATTTTTGTAATCTTATCTCAGGAAATTCGACTATTTCTTTGCTTCCATGATATAAAAGCTCTTTATTTTCCATTTTTCTCCCCGATGTAGCTCTTAATATTCCTCCACCTTTATTACTTTATTTTTATTTTCATAATTATCCATTATATCAAATTCCCACTCAGTATTTCCAGTCTCATCCTCAGAAACTTTGGTAAATCCTTGTAAAGCATAGAACTCCCTTACCATATTGTTCTTAGCAGTTGGATAATAGTAGCCTCTTATCTTATTTATACCTCTCTCCTTACACCTTTTTACAAGTTCATCCATCATAGCAAATTCCATATCTCTTTTCAGTACACGGCAACTCATAAGCCACAAATCTATATGGCAAACATTTTCAAGAATATGCCCGATAACCACTGATACAAGACCGTTATCACCAAACTTATCCACCAGTTTTCCATAAAGAGGAATGTACTCTTTATTTTCCATAACTTCCTCAATCTCAGTCTGAGTATAACGCTTTGTTGTCAGATTGAACTGATTACTCTTGTTGGAAAGTTGTGAAATTCTTGCTGTATAAATAGGCTCAAAACCTTTTATTGTGCCAATCATTTCAAGAGATAGTAAATAGTCCTCATAATTCTCAAATGAGGCCTGAAGTTTAGCTCTCTGCACATTTTCCTTATACATTTCATTACGGCTCAAATCATCCTTTGAAAGGTTGGTAACCTCAAAGAAACCTGAGCGGTCTATAACTTGAATATAATTATGAGCTTCTCCTATTTCAGGAGCTTTGACTCCAGTCAAGTTACCCGCTACTATCGCCCTTTCAGCAGGATTGTCGTCTACAAATACAAGACTCTCAGGAAGTAAGGTTAGGCTTTCTGCTATCTGTGCAAAGTTTCTATCCTTCGGATTCCAGTTAGCCTTAATCTCTATAAAATCATCAGGTTTAAGAACTCCATCGGGATGATTAAGCCCTGCTATCGCATTCTCTTCTTCATTTTTAGATGCAATATTTAATACCAAGCCTAAGTCTTTATGCTCTTTAATATACTTTTGAAACTCCGTATACACCTGTCCGCCCGACTCTTCAGGACCTATCTCAAGGTTATCAACACCATCATCTCCAACTATTCCGCCCCAAAGCGTATTATCGAGGTCAAGCACAAAGCCCTTTTTATTCTTACCAAGCAATGATTTAATTATATTTGCAACATTGTAAGAAAGATATGGTATGGCAGATACATTCAAAGCGTATTTGTACATATACCAGTAAAATGGCTCTTGCCACTTCCTTAAGCCATAATCTGCCGAAATATAATTAATATCACAGATGTAAAAATTGTTATGTTCTCTTGCATATTTATAAAACTCTTCATTAAGCCTGTTAATGAAATTAATCTTACCATGAATATCACTTGCCTCCTTATTCCCCATAAGGCGATAAAGCGGCATTTCAAAATTGTTTTGAATAATAGGACAATGGTACTTCTCTTCCAGCTTAGTCCACATCAATATAAACTTCTGCATTTCATTTTTGATAAGCTCATCTACCGTCTCGGGAAAGTCCGTTACCTTTGGATATTCCGTAATATTTCTATTAGTTGTATGAATATAAATTATCTTTGGTGCAAATTCCTCAAGTTCTTCATTAGGGAATACCGCATCTTGATAATAGCGGTTATATTCCGATTCATAAAATGATGGCTTAATGCCATAATCAAGCAGAAAAAGTTCCATAACCAGTTTAATATCGTTGGTTGTTGAACCTCCCAGTATTGCTACTCTAGTATCTGTAAAACTAATTCCTGAGCCAAGCAATTCCTTCTTAATTTTCTTTTTCTTTGACAAGATATAATTCTCGTCAAACGGGTATTCAAGTGCTTTCATGTTAATTACCTTTCTCTTAAACTTTATGTTATATATCATTTTTCTACTTAATATGTATTTATAAAATATTAAACGCAATCACTCAGACCACTGTATGCTCTCTCGTCTGTAACCTTACGATTACACCACATTATTATTATACAGGTGTAAAACATAACTAAATTATAAACCATGTACCTCGTCATGCACATAATTACCAGCGATGTAGACGAAACCACTCCCACAATGGATAACAGCGTAATTAACGAACAAGTAATCACCGATTTATTTCTTCTATTAATAAACAGTCCTACTGCAAAAACAACTGTAATAATACAGGTAAATATCCTCATAATTAAACTCTGAGGTGCATATGCAACCGTTCTTATATAACCTTGAATGCATAGTGACACATACCCCTCAAGCCATCTTCCTATATGCTCCCTTATTACAATTCTACCTATTTTTTTCGCCACATTATCACGATAAATGTTTTTTTCTATCTCATCTGTAATATTAAGTTCAATATACTTCTCTTGCATTGCACTTTCAAATGCATTAAATTTAATAAAATCATGGGCTTGCTCTATATGCAAACCTCTATCTATCAGATTTAAGTTTGGCTTTGCATTATAACATAGTCCATTACTCACCATTTCTTCATAAGTCTTTTCAAAAATTTTACGCAAATTTTCATCTTCAAACTTATCCGTATCTGATTTATCTGCTGTATACATTATATTAGATAAAGAAGTAACAGCTCCATAAGTGTGCATCATCATCCTGCCTTGGCTTACCAAAAAATATACATTTTCAAAGGCAAATATAAATACAAATACAAAAATTCCACTCGCAACAACCATTAGAGTCTGTTTTACTTTTTCACTGCCTGTAATAGATATATATAGCCCTACAATTATAACTGCTATAATAGTCGACATAAGCCCTGCTCTTATAAGTGACATAACACCTGCATAGCCCATAGCCATGAATAAGTTTTTAAAATCTTTATCACATCCTGCCAAAATCAACGATTTAAGGTACAATAAATAAATACTATATGCTATTCCCTCTGTAAGTATGGCAAGCGGCATAGTAACTAGCGGTGAGTCCAACTTGATAATAATATATAAAGGAAGTGCCATAAAATAATAAACATATAACAAAAAATATACACTTACTGTATAAAACCCTTTTATATTGAACCTCTTTGTAATATTTTTACAAAAAGAAAATACAGCATATACTGCCAGCAAAATTTGTAATATTACTGCTATTTTCGGATAAAATCCCTCTCCAAAAATCTTTCTTAAAGTTGCCAAAAATAAAGGATATAAAGGCTCCCTAATAAGATTCATCGCCATATAACCATACGAATCAGGTGTATAGCATATACCATAAATTATAAAAAGCGAAATAAAGGTAAGTAAAAATACTATAACAGCAAAAATATGTATATATTTTTCTTTTCTATTTTCCAACGATGCTCTCCCTATCATTATTGTATCAATTACTTTCTATAAACTATTAAGCTATTCATAAAAAGTTCAAAGAAACTGTACTTTTCAAGTTTAAACCCCAAGTCAGATGCCAGCTTTATCACATCTTTCTTATTATAATAATGCTGATGCTCTAAAATCTCATCTTCATTTATAATATGTAACTTAAATGCCATAAACTCTAAAACAGGCTTTGCCGCCCTTGTAGGTGTGGTCATTACCACTCTACCGTTTTCTTTCAAAATCCTTTTGCATTCTTTTAACACAATATAGGGATTTGTCAAATGTTCTAATACAGCATTTAAAAAAACGGTATCAACAGAATTGTCAGGTAAAGGCAAGGTGCTACCCCCCCCCCTTATTATTTTTCAAACATATATTCTCCTCTTCTCTATCTTCAATTCGAAAATCAAAACCAATCCCCTTACCTATCTTCTCCTTATGCGACATAAGGAATTCAGCCTCCCTGCCACAGCCAATATCAACTATGGTCTGACCTTCTACAACATATTTATTTACTTGACCATACCTAAGCTTTGCAATTAACTTATCTAATATATTCCAGTTCTTCATAAAACCCTCTCTACTCTATCCCATCTTCCTTACTATTTATTTTATCAAGCTGGTCTAAAATATTCATTTGCAGTTCAAAAAGCTGTCTATGTTTACCAACTATTACATGAAGTATAACTCCGGCAAGCCAAAGCGATACTCCTCCCCACATAATTAATGAAGATACTATTAAAGTTGGGATTTTACTGACCAATCCGGTTTCAAAATATTCTATTAAAACCCCTACAAAAAATATAAAACCGAATAAAAACACTAAAATACTTATCGCAGAGAAAAAGACAAATGGTTTATAATCCCTAAATAACTTAGCAATAGTCCCCATTACCTTTATTCCATCCTGTACAGTATTTAATTTGGAAACACTGCCCTCCGGTCTATCTTTGTATTCAATCGGCACTTCAACTATGTACATATTTTTATCTAATGCATGAATTGTCATCTCCGTCTCTATCTCAAAGCCTTTAGATACTATCGGAAAGCTCTTTACAAAAGATTTACTGAATGCCCTGTATCCTGTCATTATATCATTTACTGAACCTTTAAATAATTTATTTATCAGTCCCTTTACCAACTTATTTCCAAAATTATGAAATGCCCTCTTATTCTCTGTAAAATAAGTTGTAGATAACCTATCACCAACTACCATATCCGCTCCATCATCAAGAACAGGTTTAATAAGCTCCTTTACCGCAGACGCCGGATATGTATCATCTCCATCCACAAGCACATAGCAGTCTGCCTCAATATTTCTAAACATAGACCTTACAACATTTCCCTTTCCCTGCTTATACTCATAAAATACTTTAGCCCCTGCTTTTCTCGCTACTTCATCCGTTCCATCTGAAGAATTGTTATCATATACTATAACTTCAGCTTCCGGTACTTCTTTCTTAAAATCACTAACTACCTTTCCTATGGTTATAACCTCGTTATAACAAGGGATAAGAATGACTATTTTTTTATTCATGTTGTTTCCTCATTACTCAATAATTTGTCAATAAATATACTTAGTACACCATCTGTTTATTTTCCTTTTATCCAAAGTTATTCTCACAAACCTATCCCCCTTACACTACTAAATTAATTAGCACAATCTGTTAGAATGTAGAAATTAAGTCTGTAACATATACATATTATCTAGATATTTCTCTTAAATATTTATTAGAATTAAAATCTCTTTCATAATAAGAAATTCCATTTTCATCTTTATCCATAAAATGATGCCCTGGGCAGTAAATTCTATGTACTTCAGTTAAGTTATCAGTTACTAAACTTGAAGTATATTCAGGATATTCCTTATAATCACTGGTTAAAACAACAATTTATTCTCAATATTTAATCCATAAAATCTCATTATGTCTTCTTTATACTTAATGACATCTGCTACCAAAATATATCCTATTTTCTTGAAATTTACCCTACCTTTTCGTCTATTCCATGCTCTAACAGCATCTTCAAAATTATTATAATGTTGAAAACACAATAAAATATCATCTATTCTTCCAATTGGAAATGGTATTTTATCTTCTTCCCATACGCCATACATCTCTTTAAGCATACATCTTTCTACTTCTGACAATACCAAAACTTCAATAGGTTCAATATTTAAATAGTATTTTAAATTAGAGATAAACTTACTGAATTGCCCTGGTAGTACTTGCATATTGACAGTGGGACTATTGTATTTCAGATATAACTTCCTTGATATATCTGCACCTATACAATTATTAGATATAATTGATACATCTTTAATCTGTTTATTCTTTATTGATAAAATTTTAGCAACTACTCGTCTTAGTGGAGCAAAAATTAACTTAAGTTCTTTTTTTACTTTTACAGGAATCATTTTTTTTGCAATTATTAATATTTTTCTCATAACTTTTCTCTTATAGCCTTACCACACTAATCTATGCTCTCTCTAGTTATCTCTATCTTACCATTTGCGACTCTATATACTACATCACACTCCTTTATAGTCTGTAATCTATGTGCAATAATTATCATGGTTTTCTTTCCATGAAGACTATTAATAGATGACATAACCGCCGACTCTGTCTCGCTGTCAAGTGCAGATGTAGCCTCATCAAAGATAATTACTTCAGGATTTGAATATAATGCTCTTGCTATACCAATTCTCTGTTTTTGCCCACCTGACAACCTCATTCCTCTCTCTCCAATTTGAGTATGAATACCATCCTTTAAACCCTTTACAAAATCTTCAAGCTGAGCCTCTCTTATAGCCTGCCATATCCTGTTATCATCCTGTTCATCACTTTTGACTCCAAAAGCAATATTACTTTTAATATCATCATCCAACATAAATATATTTTGTGGAATATATCCTATGTTAGATATCCACTCCTGATAATGATCCATCACATTTACACCATCTACTAAAACTTCTCCCTTCTTAGCAAGCAATATCCCTAAAATTATATCTACAGCAGTAGTCTTACCTGCTCCCGAAACACCTATTATACCTATCGACTTACCTATTGGTATTGTCATATTAGCTTTATCTAGAATGAGTTTATCTGAATTTTGATAGCTGTAAGTTACATCCTTCAGTTCTATTTTATTATTGAAAGTTAATTTTTTTACAGTCTTTCTATTACTATCTTTCCTATAAGCTGCATATTTTATTTCATCCTCTTCAAAAAGTTCAATATCTTCTAAAAGTTTATTTAATGAAGGCAGCTGAAATACCACCTGATTGATACCTGCAATTATTCTATTTGCACTTGGCATAAGCTTCATCGCAGCCATAGCAAAAGCACCTAGAGTTGGAACTAAAGTTTCAATTTCCTTTCCCTTATATATCATAAATGCTATAAACGCTAATGTTGAACATACAGATACCATTTCTATCATAAGCCTTGGAATATTTGAAAATACAGCTCTCCATTTTTCTGCACTAATACTCTTTTTTCCACTTATTTCAAAATTAATCTTAAAAAAATCCTCTTTATTCCCCACTTTAATTTCTTTAATACCACTAATACTCTGCAAAAGCCATTTATACATAAGAGAATTATGTATTAAAAGTTCTTCACCTTTCTTTTTTAATATAGGCTTTACTAATTTAGATATAGCTATCATTACAATACCCATCATAACTATTACAAATATTGTCATTATCGGATCGATAATAAAAATTGTAATTGATATGGATAATGCGACCACAGATTCTGTAAACATTCCAAGAACCGTAGTTAAAAGTGCATACGTAGATGGTACATCTGACTGGATCACCCTAAGTATTTCTCCCGATTCAGTATTTAAGAAGAACTCATACGGACGATTAAGAAAACCACTCAACATTCTTTGTTGCATTGCAAATTGATTGTTACACACAAATCTTGTCTGAATATAATACTGCATAATTAAGAACATATCTTTAAATATGAATACAAAAATTACAGCAATAATGCATACAATTACAAAAGTCCTATGTGAATGTAAATCTAATATATTACACACATAGGCTATATATTTATTAGTTCTTATTATATCCGGCTGCATTATGGCTGTAATAAGAGGTAACATGAGTGAAACCCCTATTACCTCTAAAAATGCACCTACAATAGTTACTGCTCCTAATATAGCTAAGCGACTTTTTTGCTTGGCATTTAATAGTTTGTTAATTTTTTTTATTACTGAAAACATATCTACTCCATTCAGCTATTTTATAATCTTCCATTTATATCAAAATAATTCTGCATAATATCATTCCAATCATACAAAGTTCTCTCAATATCATCTCTTTCAAGATTCCCCAACAGTATTTCAATATATACAAGCTCTTTATTTCCCTTTATTGCATGAAATCTGTTAGCCTCTATTGTAACTGAAATCCCAGGGGTAAGTTTCAAAATGCAATCTTCTGTCACAAGCAGACCCTCCCCCGAAAGTATGGTTATTACTTCATCATGCTCTGTATGCCTGTGAAAAGATGTATACTTTCCTGCTACCACCTTAACTTTATTTGTACAGACTCCTCTTCCACCTTCTTCTGACCTATCTATCGTTTTGATTGTCCCCCATTGTCTCTCTTCATATCGTGGAGATATTTTTATCTTATTCAAGCTATCTTTTAAATAGGAACTCCTATCTTTATCCGCAACAAGTATACCATCGTATGTAGCAGATACAATTAGATTATTCGCTCCCATAACAATTAGTGGAATATCCAAAGTATTGACTACATGCGTAGAATTTGATGTATTATCAATGTATACCTCACCTATACTATCTACATCCATTTCCTCCGTAAGAGTATTCCAAGTACCTATATCTTTCCAAGTACCTCCATACTCTATACCAATCTTATTTCCACTCCTTTCAAGTACTTCATAATCAAAGCTGATTGTTGGTAGTTTCTCATAGTTTTCTTTGATTTCAGAATAAGAAAAATCAAAACCGTATTTTAAGCAATAATCTTTCATTAAACTGAGTCTAAAGCAAAATACTCCACAGTTCCAAAGAGCCTTCTGTCTCAAAAGCTCCTCGGCCTCTTCTAATTGTGGTTTTTCCTTAAATCCTTTAATCTCAAAATATCCGTCCTTTTTCTCTCCCGGAATAATATATCCGTATTTCTCAGAAGGATAGCTTGGTATTGCTCCCATTAGAGCTATATCACTTCCACTTTCAATTAACTTGTCGGAAAGTAATTCAAAATTCTCAAAATAATCCCTTCCAACATAAGGATCTACAGGCATCACTATTACTACTTCATCCTCATTAGAACCTTGTTCATAGAGCCATGAGCAGCCCAGTAGAATAGCTGGAAAAGTATCTTTTCTTGAAGGCTCAAATGCTATCTTCGTATTACTACCAAGTTGGCTGTAAATAATATCTTTTTGTGCTTCACTCGCTATTATAACAGCATCATCCGACTTTTCCACAGATTTAAGCTGTGAAAATACTCTCTGCAACATAGATTGCCTTCCATCATCTCCAGACAGCACCTTTATATATTGCTTCGAACAAAAATCATTTGACAGAGGCCAAAGCCTCTGTCCCGAACCACCTGACAATAGTAAAATTTTCATACCTGGCTCTCCTTATCTATATCACACCTAAAATCATTTTATATGTTCAAGAAACCATTTATATGTTTTCTCAATTCCTTCTTTTAATGATGTTTCAGCCTTCCAACCAAGATTATTTATCTTTGAACTATCAACTATTCTTCTCAACATTCCATCAGGCTTGGTTGTATCATATTCTATGTGACCTCTAAATCCTACAACTTCTTTAATTATATCGGCAAGTTCTGACATAGAAACTTCTGCACCTGTACCAACATTCAAAAATTCTAACCCATCATAATTTTGCATAACAAAAACTGAAGCAGAGGCCAGATCATCCACAAAAATAAACTCTCTCTTAGCTTTACCGCTCCCCCACATAACAACTTTTTCTAAATTATTTTTCTTTGCCTCATGAAATTTTTTTATGAGTGCAGGAATTACATGAGAATTTTCTGTATCAAAAGAATCATTTACACCATATGCATTTGCTGGCATTATACTTATGTAATTAGCACTATATTGCTTTTTCAAATACTCACATGCTTTTAGTCCAACTATCTTTGCAAGAGCATAGCCTTCATTAGTAGTCTCAAGTTTCCCTGAAAGCAGATACTCTTCTTTAATCGGTTGTTCACTTTCTTTGGGGTATATACAAGAGCTGGCTAAAAACAATAGTTTTTTTACACCTATTTTTCCTGATGCTTCCAGTATATTATTTTGTATATTTATATTTTCTATAAGAAAATCTGCCATATATTCAGAATTCGCCTTAATCCCACCAACTCTTGCCGCTGCCATAAATACATATTCCGGTCTTTCTGTACAGAAAAAATCCAAAACATCTTTATTGTTGCAAAGCTCCAATTCTCCATGACTTTTTAAAATCAGATTATTAAATCCATTTTTTTAAGCTCTCGCACTATCGCAGAACCTACCATACCATAACTTCCCGCAACATAAATTTTAGACTCTTTATTCATCATTAAATCCTTCTATAAATAAATTACATCTGTGATTCTTTCTTTTATTTTATACGACGACAAATTTAAGTTCTCATTAATTTCAGATATAGTTCCATATGATGTTATATTAACAGTTGGAACACCAATATTAATTATAACACCTTTATAAAATCTTTCATTATCTAAAATTTTCTTTGAAACAGCCCCTTTATAATATGGTTCACATATGATTAGTTTAGGAATATCAAAAAATTCATATAAGGTATCATAATCAAATGGCTCAACACAATTATAATATAATACAGTCACATCCATATCTTTCGTTGCCTCTAAAACCTTATCTAACATTGAGCCAACTGCAATAACTGTTGCTAGACTGCCTCTCTTTACTATCTTGGCTTTTCCAAAATCTACATTCAAAGTTTCTGAATTCTCTTCCTCACTTATTCTAAAATATGTCGGGTATTCATTATTATATGCCTGACTAAATAAAGCATCAAATTCCTCTGCATTGCCTGGAAGTACTAGCTGCATATTAGGTATAGATGATAAAATATTTATATCAGCTGGGCAATAATGTGTCATTCCTAATCCAGAATAATCATACGATGCTCCAACAGACACAAAATTTCCACACATTTTTTGATATCCAAAATCCAGTTTTAATTGTTCATATGCTCTTTCAACTATAAATGGTGCTATTGTATGAACTATCGGTATCATACCTGTTTTTGCTAACCCAGCTGCAGTGCCAATCATCGCTTGTTCTAAAATACCTATATTATATACTCTATCTGGATATTTTATTTTCGACGAATTAAAAGACCACACACCTATATCACCAAGTAAGGTGACAATGTTATCATTTTCTCCCATAAGTCTTTCAACTGTTACCGGAAATTGCTGTCTCATTTTCATGATAACTCCTCCAAAAATCTATTCAACTCTTCTTCTGTTGGTATTCTATGATGCCAAGCAGGATTATTAGTCATTTCACTTATACCGCTGCCTTTAACTGTATTAGCTATCACTGCCACAGGCTTATCACCACGAATCAACAGTGTTTTTCGTATTTCATCATGGTTATGGCCATCAATAGATACCGTTTCAAAACCAAAGCATTCAAATTTAGAGCCAATATCCTTTATATCAATTGCTCTATCCGTTGAATGATTATAATCTAAAATAAGTGTAATATTATTTAATTTATGGTGATTACAAATCAATAAACTTTCCCACATACTTCCTTCATTTATCTCACCATCACCTATCAGACAATATATATGAGCATCATTTTTCAATATCTTTAGTCCTAAAGCCATCCCGACCGCTACCGGTAATCCATGACCAAGTGAACCTGTTGACACTTCTACACCATTTATCTTATTTGCATCCGGATGTCCACCCAAAATACTTCCATATTTGCACATTGAGTCAACTGCATCCGAAAAATATCCATAATGTCTAAGTATTGCATAATACCCTATTGCCGCATGTCCTTTGCTAAGTATAAATCTATCTCTATTGACATCATTCACCTTATCCGGAGAAATATTCAAAACATCTCCATATAATACATATAATATATCTAATATGGAGTATGAACTGGCTACATGACCTTCTCGTGCTACATAACAAGCCTTTAATATTTCTTTTTTTATATTTTTTAATTCTTTATTATTCATATAAAAACCTCATTAAATTATCTGACTATACCATTCTATAGTTCTCTTAATACCTTCCTTTATACCTATAAATTGTTTCTTATCAAACTCATTTGTAACCTTACTTATATCCATCTTAACTGTCTGTGGTGCTGCATTTAAACCATTGTCACCTGTTTCCGGCACAATCACTTCTACCCCTAACTCACTTCCTACTAACTCTGCAAGTTCCTTTATACTAACCTCTGAATCTCCACCAACATTATACAAGGTTTCTTTTCCATATAACATTATAGATAATAGCAAATAAACTGTATCTGCCACATAAGAATATACCCTTTTTGAGTCGCCTTTATCTAGCATTTCAATTTTATGTTCCAATATAGCTTTTTGAATAAAATTATATAGTACTCTTTTATCATTTCTTTTTACACCAGGACCATATGCTAATGCTACTCTTGCAATCTTAACATTAATATTCTTTTCAGAAAATGCATAGCAAAGAGCTTCCCCTAATCTTTTTCCCTCAATATAACAAGCCCTAGGGTGATCTGGCATTGTAACTCCACTGCAACTTTCTTTATATGGCAATTCAGTAGAACCACTATATACTTCACTTGAACTTATAAACAAAAATCTTCCATTATCATTTACTTTTTCAAGAAGCTTTTTTGTGGAATAAGTATTCAACATTATAGTGCTTATTTTATCTTCCATAAATTTACCAGGCTGTCCGTAGCAAGCTGCATGTATAATATCATCATAGTTTTCTAATGAATTTAAAAAAATTTCATCAGTCAAATCTCCTATAATAAATTTACAATGAGATTTTTGCGATAGTTCCTTTAAGTGTTCCGGTATACCTGAACTGCACGCCAAGGTCAAATCAATTACATTATTACTAGCTTTCATGTACTCAAATATACAATAAGTAATATATGTACCTATAAGCCCTGATGCTCCTGTAATTAATATTCGTCTATTTCTTAATGGTGATAAATCAAGTTCCTTTATTATTTTTTCACAGTCTTTAATAATTATACTATTATCTAACAAATTACTTTACCCTCCAAACAATAAATCCTGAAGTTTCATCATTACAACTACCATAAAAAAGTCTTCTCTGCTCTATTATCTCTATTACCCCATCTCGTTCAAGTTCCTTTAATCTAGTATAAAAACCTTTTAAGTAGTGTCGTTTTTTATGAAATTCAAGCGCTAAATAATCCAATATATTATCTTCATCATAAAACTCTTCAATAGGTTCTAAATGTATACATAACGCAGGTTTTCTTGCAATTATAAAATCCAAAAATGGACTCCACATATCATATGTTTGCTCAAGTGCACCAAAAGTGTATATACAACTATTTCTCTCTATCTTTATGGACTCATCTGGTTTTGTGAAATCAAATTGTCCTCCTTCAATATTGTATCCAAAATGTTCCTTTATCAGTTTAATAATTTTACCTGATGCATAAGTTAAATCAAAGCCATACAAACTTTTATCAGGATATATTTTAGCCAAGTCAACGAGATTAAATGCCGTTCCACAACCAAATTCATATATATTAGAAAATTCTGCCATATATTTAGTGAATATATGCTTCCTTATTATTCTTTGGAGCATATCATTAAATGCATATCCATCACCTTTTACGAATTCTTGATTATATCTACATTCGTTTACACTGAAATACTTTGGCGTTAGCGAAGACAAGTCTAGGGTTGCTTTAAATTCTTCATAATTTTCACTCCATCCATTTTCCCAAACTTCTGTTCTTTCTGGTGTAGCTACTTGCTTTTTATCTTCCTTAAGTCGTTTAAACTGCTGTAAAATAGCTGTTTCTTTTTCCCCCCCCTCAAGAATAAAATATCTAAGTTTTTCTTCTTCTATATCATTAAAACATATATCAGATACACTCTCAACATCAAACTGCTTTTTAATATCATGCTTTGTAAAATATTTTTCTATCATAAATTCTCCTTAAATTAATTGACCTAAAATTTTATGTTTTACTTGATATGTGAATATGCTCTATACAGTTTGAGCTTTCAGCAAACTTATTAGATAAAATCTAATGTTAATCAACATTTATTTTACTAATAAAGCTATCATTCCTAATTCTAACTACGCACTATCTGTCTCTCTCGGATAATACAGGACTATCATCCGGCCATACTATACCAAATTCAGGATCATTCCATTTAACCGTAAACTGTTTTGCTTCACCATATACTGTAGTCTGTTTGTAATTATATACTGCTACATCACTGAGTACATAAAAACCATTACCAAACATAGGAGGAATATATACCTGATGCCTATTTTCAGAAGTAAGTGTAAATGCTTGCCATTTACCATATTCATCTGAGTTTTTATCATTATTCAGTACAACCTGATAAATCCTACCATAAGCACACTGAACTAACTTTGCCGTTTTAGGATCACCATGCATACCTCTAAGTACACCCTTGTATGTAGTAGATAAATCATCTTGAATAAACTTATCTGTTATACCCATTTCAGCATATAATTTTTCGTTATATACCTCAGTGTAATTTCCTCTAAAATCCTCAAAAATATCAGGTTTTATTAGCAGAACTCCTTTAAGATTAGTCTTCTCAACTATCATCATGTCTCCTTTATGATTAACTCTTATTTTAACTTTTCAACCAGTTTAATATCACTATCTACCATAATATTTACAAGCTCATCAAAACTTGTCTTTCTAGGATTCCAACCTAACTTTTCCTTAGCCTTTGTGGGATTGCCTAAAAGAGTAACTACATCTGTAGGCCTAAAGAATTCAGGTGACACTTCTACTACTGTCTTGCCAGAACTTACATCAATTCCTTTCTCTTCTACTCCCTTGCCTTCCCATCTAAGCTCTATACCAGCTCTCTTAAATGCTCTGGTACAAAAATCTCTTACAGAATATTGCTCTCCTGTCGCTACAACAAAGTCATCAGCCTCGTCATGCTGTAACATAAGCCACATGCATTCCACATAATCTTTTGCATATCCCCAATCTCTAAGTGCATCTAAATTTCCAAGATACAGTTTATCCTGCAATCCTGTTGCAATCTTTGCTGCAGCCAAGGTTATTTTTCTAGTAACAAAGGTTTCTCCCCTTCTTTCAGACTCATGGTTGAAGAGAATTCCATTGGTTGCAAACATGCCATATCCTTCTCTGTAATTCCTTACTACCCAGTAGGCATACTGTTTTGCAGCCGCATAAGGGGAATAAGGATAAAAAGGCGTAGTTTCACTTTGCGGTATCTCCTGTACCTTTCCAAATAACTCTGAAGTTGATGCCTGATAGAATTTACACTTCTTTTCAAAGCCACATGTTCTTATAGCCTCAAGTAGTCTTATAACTCCCGTTCCTGTAGCATCTGCTGTATACTCAGGTACTTCAAACGAAACAGCTACATGGCTTTGTGCTGCGAGGTTGTATATTTCATCCGGTTCAACTTTAGAAATAATTTTAACCAAACTTAACGAATCAGTTAAATCTCCATAATGCAGATGAAAATTAGGATTGTCTATAAGATGGTCTATTCTTTCCTTTTTCTCAATGGAGGATCTTCTTACAACGCCATGAACTTCATAATCTTTATCTAATAAAAATTCAGCTAAATAAGAACCATCCTGTCCTGTAACTCCTGTAATAATTGCTTTTTTCACTTTTTCCTCCACTCATATATATTATACTGTATACCTCTTATACTTTTTTGCAAATTTTCTAATAATCTTGTAAATATGTTTATATTTTAGGACTAATCTATATAATAATTTATTATGTAGATTAGTTATATCTTTTACAAACTCATTATTGTTTACTCTTTTAAGGCATCTGAGCAAATAACGTAATTTATCATGTCTACTAAGAAACATTGTTACACCATCTCTTACACTCATTTATTTTTATCCTTTCAGTCCTAATATTTTTCTGTAAATTTTAACCAACCAACTTATATTTTGCAAATTAAGACTATCTTTTATTTTTTTTAATCTGTTTAAAATAAATACTCTCAGATACAGTTTATTTTCCATAAGTTTTATATATGGCTTGTCAGAAAATATATTAATAAATTTATCAACAAAACCTTTTGCAGTAAACAAATAAAGCCCTTCATCCTCTATAAACTTTTTGGTTGCTAATAATCTTTCATTCCATTCTTCTTCTGAAATATTTTCCAAATATTTTATAAGTTCTTCTTTACTATCAAAAGCAAAATAATCTATGTAAAGTTTCTGTGGAATAATCTTGCTTATATCTTTAGCACCGGCATATACAGGCACTACATTTCCTGCAAAACAATCTATTATCTTCTCTGTAATATAACCAGGTATATCCCTTGCATTCTCAAGGCAGAGTGCATACTTATAATCTTCATAAATTTCAAGCTTATTTTTAGCACAACCTTTATAACTCGGTCTTTCTTCTAAATTCCATCCAGTTCCGTATAAAGTAAAATCTATGCCGTTTTTTTCGCAATATTCTATAAAAGCCAATCTTTCACCATACAATTCTTTCGGATGATTCGAACTTTTATTGCCTGATATATTGACCATAAATTTTCTATTTTTAAACTCTTTTCCCCTTTTTATATTTGTAAAATGAAATGAAGGAATTGTTAAAGAAAATATCCTACTATCCTTTATACTCAAATCCCAAATTGTTATATACGGAAAAATTTTTAATAAATTCCTAATATTCTCAGAACTATGCCTTATGTCTATCACTTCCGTCTCTTCAGCTATATATATCAGCTTTTTACCTTGTCCCATCTTCCATATTTTTTCAAGCCAATAATAATCCTCAAAAGCATTATAACCATTATCACAAATAATCCAATCTATCTCTTCCCAATCTTCATATTTATCAAGAGTATGAAATTCAATATTCCTTTTTTCAAACTCTATCTTCACTTTTCCCCACTTAGGTTGTCTAAATACTTTGTCATCTTTCTCTATACAACTACTAGGCATTATAGCTATTTTTTTCATAGTTGGTCTCCTATTTGATTAATTAGTATATTATAATTACCAACCATCAAATTTTATTCCATATTTTTTAATTCCCTCTTTTATACTCAAGCTGTGTTTTCTATCCGAAAATACTCCTTTATCCATAATGACATCATCAGTAAGATGTTCATTTCTTGCAAGTTTCCAAATCCTTGCACAAATTGAAACCTGTGACATACCTGTTATAATTCCTGTGCATTTAGATAGCGACATCATGTCAAGCATTACATCTTTTGCCAAGCTATACTTAGGATAATCTCTTTTAAAGTAATTATTATCTTTTACATGTATAGGGTTATCAACAGTAGAAGATCTAAGAATATCCTTGTGATATATTAACTTACTTCCATATTTAGCAATAAATTTCTCAAGGTTATTATTATCCTCAGTTGCTAAAAATATATAATCATATTTCTCAATAACTTTATCTATTTGTTCAAAATAATCTTTAGGCAATATTGGCTTAGGGTGATTATAATAACCCTGATTAAAATCTGTTCCCCTTGCCTGTACACCAAGTATTCTAGTCCCCTTACCAAAAACTTCATCAACTTTACTTTGTAATTCAAATTCAAGTTCTTTTCGAATTTTTATATATTTTCTCCAAATTTTTGCAGTCTCGCTAAAATAATCTTTGCTTAATCTATACCCATCATTATTATAGCGTTCAGCTATCATAGCCAGATCATCTCTACTCATCGAGGTTGTCCTAAATCCCTGATTATATGTATCAATACCGATACCCACCGGCTGTTCAAAGTAATATTCCCAAGGATTGTTTTTACCTAAAAATCCTTTTTCCTCAGCATAATGAGAATACTCCGACATTGTTACAACCGGATAAAATCCCAACTCATCGGCAACCATGCACCCTTCAATTACTTCCCTTAAAATTGCACAAAACCCATAGTAAGCATATTTTTCATTTATAAGATAAAGTACTTTCCCCTTTTCCTTATTACCTTTTTGAGTTATTTTATACAGTGTTCTACTGTTATAGAGATTATTTACATCTTTAATAAACTCCATATTATTAAAATTTTTTAAAAACTTTGCCAAAAACCTAATTCTCTCATGTTTAGCTATTTTGGTTATTAAATCAGCTTTTAAGCTCATAACAACTCTCCTATAATTTCTAAATGTATTTTGCACAAATGTACATTATCCTATCCTTTACTTTCCTCAAAAAAGTTCTTTCTTTTGACTTCTCATTAAATGGTTCTTTTTCTATACCTCTTACAGATAAATCAATATTAATCTCATATTTTTTAAATAAAGGTATAACCACCTTATCTACCCATCTTCCTCTATATATTCCTGTTCCTTCACTTAACTGATATTCAAAAGGAAGTTCTTCTCCCTTTATAATAGAATAATAACTTCTTTTACTTTTCCTCGTTCTTATACTTCCAAAAATCTCCCATTCCCAAGGATTATAATTAGGTTGTGTGTATTCCATGAGTTCTTCTTTTCTCCATATAGCCGCCTGACAATTAAGCCTATATTCCCCATTCTGTGGTCTCTTTTCGAAACCTTCGAATCTATTATCTCTTATATTTTCACCATAAGACGGCATAAAACAGAATACTGCTACATCTTGATTGGCATCTAACCACTCTACACACCTATCTAACATATTTTGATTAACCGGTTTTGATAGAAAAAAATCATCTAGATACATTAACACATATTCTGTATCTATCCTCTTTAATGTTTCAAGTAGTCTTCTCCCCCACCTATCTTTAACACCACACTTATATAACTGTAATGTCCTAATTCCCATATCTTCATAGTCAAAAGCCTTTGATTCAGTATTTAGTACAATAGGCCATTTTCTGTCTTTCCACTCAGCCTTCATTATTTTAAATAAAGGATACCAAGTATCCTCATACTTATCACAACTGTTTACCAATATAGTACACTTCTCCATTATACCTCATACCTTTCAATAATTATACTTCTTTTTAATAATAAGTACCCATAATTTAGGAAAACACTTAAATATCAACAAGGCAATATTAGTTTTTGCATCTGCAATAAATTTTGCTTTTTTTAAATCTTTCTCATATTTTTTAATATGTTCGCCATAATCATCGTCTGACAATAACATAAATACATAATACAGGAGCTTATCATGTATTACTACCGTTTCTGCATCTCTTGCCAGTTTCTTTTCATTATTCTTCTTAAAAAACTCTACTCTTTCTTCCTTAAATTTCATTTCAGTTTCTATTGTCTTTCTTTGAAATCCCTCGGTAATTATACTTCCTTTTCTACTCAATCTGTAATCGTAAAGACATTTACATACATAAGTCACATTTGAAACATTGTAAAAGACTTCTGCATTGTACATTATATCTTCATATTCTCTACCTTTAAACCTAATGTTTTTAATCACATCTCTTCTGTATAGCTTATTCCATATAGCAATATTAAACCAATATTTTCTCTTTACATTTGACATTGTAAAGTGTAATGCCTCTTTGCTATTGCATACAAAGTTATTTTCATATAACATTTTTGCAGTTTTATTCTCAGCAAGACATTCATAATATGCACAAATCGATATATCTGCCCCAGTTTCTTCTATACTCTCCATCAGACATCGATACAAATCTCTTTCAACCCAATCATCACTATCTACAAAACCAATATATTGCCCTTTTGCCTGTGCTAATCCTACATTTCTAGCTTCTCCTCTTCCGGAGTTTTTAATATGTAACACTTTAATCCTATTATCTACAAGAGCATATCTATCACATATTTCTCCACTCCTATCAGTAGAACCATCATCCACAAGAATAATTTCAAGATTGGTATATGATTGTGTGATAATGGAATTAAGACATCTCTCTATGTATTTTTCTACATTGTATACAGGGATAATAATACTTATCTTATTATTCATAATATCTTCCTAATGTTATTTTTTTGCCATCTACATCTAAAACTGCATATATATGAAGTTCAGTGAATCACCATAGCCTCCATTTTGTAATATAAAACTCAAAAAAATCACTATTACTACTCCTGCATAATTAAGCCATCTAAAAATAACATTTTTAACTCTCATCTTATCCTTAATATCAACTTCAAATACCGACAACAAAAGAAATATAGCCATACCTACCAATCCAATTATAACTTTAAGTTTTTCATTGCCAAGCATTGATGAATAAAAAGCATAATTAGATATATTACTTACAAAATTAGTCACAATTCTTGATAGTACATTAAATGCCATTTCCACTGAAGTTAGATTAAAAAATATATTCCCAATACAGAATATTAAAAAAGTTCTCGTTCTTTGAAAATATTCATAAGGCTTGCTTTCAGTGTCTATTTTTAGTAACTTTATTATTCTATTGAATACCGGCGTTAAAATTTCTCCCAGTATTATTATAACAGCATACAACATACCATTGCCAATCCAATATTTAAAATCAGCACCATGCCAGAGGCCGACAATACTCCATAGAATAATTAGTGCCATGTATGTAGAAAGCTTCTTAAATTTTTTCTTGCCTAATTTTTTTACAAAACTCTTCGGAGTCTTTCTATTCACAAAAAGCAGTATTGGGTAAAAAACATAATCTCTAGCCCAAGTACCTAGGGTAATATGCCATCTTCTCCATAGTTCTGATACATTCTTTGCCATAAATGGTTTATTAAAATTCTCTACTACTTCAATTCCAAAGAGTCCTGCTGCTCCGATAGCTATATCCATACACCCTGAGAAATCGCAAAATAATTGCACTACATAAAGCATGGCATTTATTGCAAGAAGAACGCCCGAAACACTGTCATAGTTTACATATATTGCAGATACAAGTACTCCCAAGTTATTAGCTACAACAATTTTCTTAAAAAATCCCCAAGTCATCCTATATAAAGATGCTATCACCATTTCATAATCAAATCTTTTTCCCTTTAAAAATTCTCCACCCAGCTGGGTTTTCCTTGAAATTGGACCTGTTACCATCTGTGGTATAAAACATAAAAATAATATATGATTCCAAATATTCTTCTCTCTTTCACAATTTCCATTCCTTATATCTATACAATACCCTAAAGCTTGAAATGTATAGAATGAAAGCCCAAGTGGCACCCAAAAGGTTAATTTATCAGTAACCAAAAGGCTGTTATATTTTAAAACAAGTAAAATTCCTAAATTTATACCTATTCCCAAAAACCATGCGAAAGCATGGACAGTTTTTGAGTTTTTATATTTCTCATATAAATATCCATAAACCCAAGTTGTAACTATAGTTGTAAACAAATATAACGAACTCCACTCAGCATATCTAATATACCAAAAAATGCTAAATATTGCTAATATTGCATTTTTTACATTTATAGATTTAACACTATAATATATTGGTAAAATCACCAGCAAAATCATCCAAAAAATAGGGTTTAAAAAAACCATTGTATTCTCCTTAGCCTTTTATAGGCACTATCCTTTCCATGTAGGTACTATATAATTTATTTAGTATATTCTTAATATCAAACTTCTCAATATCAGTACATAAAACAGTATTCTTTATATTTTCGCATTCAATTACAGCTTCACACCAATTATCTATGGAGGCATCTAACGACAACCTTTTGATATTCGCAGATACACATATATTTTTCGGCACTCTATCTGAAACAACAATAGGTATGCTCGATGCTTCTGCCTCTAATACTGCTATACCAAATCCCTCATACAACGATGGAAATACAAATACATCACTTGATTTCAGTACATTGTGTATGTCTGAGCGATTACCTAAAAATAAAACCCTCTCTTCTAAACCCTTCTCTAACACTAATTCTCTTATATTTTCTTCCAGAGTTCCCTTACCTACTAAAATGAGATAGGAATCAGGTTTATATTCTAGTACTTTTTTTAATATCTCAATCAAAAATTTATGATTTTTAGGATACGAAAAACTCCCTACATGGCATAACACAAAAGCTTCCATATTTATACCAAGTTCATCTCTTATATTAGTACCATTCCTAAATTTGTCTATATCTATGCCATTGCTAATCACAACTGTATTAGTACAACGGTAATATCTATTAATATCTATCTTTAAACCTTCGTGCAGAGCAATCGGAGTAACTTTGTACTTTTTAAAAAGAAATCTGTTTATAAGTCGATCATATATTCCTGCATCTGTAAGTACTTCACTATGTATGGTATGGAATATTGGTTTACCTAAAGCTCCTGCCATTACAACATATTTGAGTGCAGACATATGGGTATGAATCACATCTGGATTAAATTTCTTAATCTCCTCTTTTAACTGTTTTAAAAATAAAATATCTAAAGAAGATTTTTTATTTAAATATACAACCGGAAGATTTTCATTCTTTATTATTTTATCGTAAATAGAGCCACTTGAGGCATAAAACGATACAGCTTTCATATCCATATAGCTACTATCATAATTTCTTAGATAAGTAAGTACCAGCCCTTCTGCCCCACCAACATTAAAGCTAGGAACAATTTGTAAAACTTTGATTTTTTTCATTAGCATCTCTTTTCTGTCAATCTCTCTATCAGACTCAATATTTTATTCGCAATAATATCAATTGTATATTCCTTAATAATTTTTTCATAAGCAAGCTCTTTTGTTTTCTCAAATTTATCTTTTTGAATTATTGCCTGATAAAGTTTTTCTTTCAGTTCCTCCTTATTACCGGATTCAAACAAAATACCACAATTACCGCTCAACATCTCAGGTATATTACCAACAGATGTACCTAATATTATCTTTTTAAGAGCCATAGCCTCTATTATAACATAAGGGCAACCTTCTGAATAGCTGGGGAGTACAAATACCGATGCTTTATTAAGTAATTCCATAGCATCTTCATGAGATTTTTCTCCAAGAAACTCTATTTTTTCAAAACTATATTTTTCTTTTAATTCATTTATATACTCTTGTTTATAAGGACCGACAATCTGTAATTTCCAGTCTTTAACCTCATCTCGAACACTTTTCCAAGAGTCAATCAACTCTTCTATACCCTTTTGCTTAATTACCCATCCCAGATATATTACTGTGTTTTCTGTAATTTCTATTGGATTCGGTAACGAACTTAAATCTATAGGATTTGGAAGATATATAATTTTATCTCCAAATATAGGCACTAATTCTTTCTGTGTACTCTTATCTATAACAATAGTATATCCTGACAAAGTTATTACTTTTTTAATCAGCCTCCATTCCACTGTATTTTTTTTTATAATCTCAGGTATTCTTCCGAAATGTATATGATAAATAAATGGTATCTCTTTATTTTTAAACAATTTTGCAACTAATAAGTCTCTAATAGTTGCTAATGAACCGCTAGTCGCTATATGTACACATTCTATTTTTTCTACCTTAATTTTTTTCCTAACTTCTGATTCTATTCCAAACATAGCAAATCCGCTTATAAATATTCTCTTAAGTATCCCTCTACCTTCAGTCACCCGTCCTTTTGGAGCAGTATTTATAATTGATACATCTGCCAAACTATTTCTCACTAAATAACCAGTAAATAATTTTGTCCAATTTGCAATTCCACCATACGGAGGCGGTAGTGGTGCAATAAAGCAGATTTTTTTTTGGTTATGACTATTTTTAAACTCATTCAAATTTATCATATTGACCATTCTCCCAGATTTTCATATATTTTTTACTTTTTCCTGCCAAGTTATCCTCAACCTGCCTCATTATCTCTCCGGTAAAATGTGAAGAGTCAAGCCAATCTGATTCCATATATGATAATTCTGATTTATCCTGCATGTCGTATACTATTGCATTGTTTGATAGTTCTTTTTTTATCTCTATCAATCTTTCTGCCAATTCTTTCTTCCCATCAACAAGTTCATTTATTGATTTATGTAATGGAGGCGAAAAAAATATCAGTTCTATATTATTATCATTACAATACTTAGTTATCTTCATTAAATCTGTTATTGCTTTTTCATTTATTGTATATATTTTTAAAATCTTCTTTTTTTCCTCAATTCCTTTCTTCATCATTTCTTCTTTGCTGGAAACTTCTTCATTTTTTATTCCTCTAGCTCTCTTATAGACTTCTTCAATTACCATTCTATTATTATAATAATCAAAATAATACGCTTTCAACATATCAATATATGACATATCAAAATATTTACTTATTCTATCCATTCTCCAATTATCATTTAGTGCATGAAAATCCAGTTCAAAAATCACCTTTTTCACCTTAATTCTCTTAACTGTATACCAAAATTCAAGTATACTTTCTTCCAGTGCCGCTCCACCATACGAAATATTTAGATATTTTTCTCCGGAAATTTTGGATAATCTCATTACATCTAAGAATGTGAATTTTGAGTCTCCGAGTATTATACTATACTCATTGTTTTTATCAATATCATTTATATATTTTAACAAAGGATAAGGGCTATTTGAAAATATATTATCACCATTATACGATACAACCTTAATATCATCTATATTATGCAAACAGCTAACACGAACTCTTGAAAAATCATTAGAATCAAAAGCTGTAAACATAGCAAAATATATCAAAAAAGATATGAATACTATAATTATTTTCAAAAATAGCTTACGCATCCCTCTTCACTCCTTCTTTTTACATCATTTTATATGTTAGTCACATAATTACTTTACTTTTTATTATAATTATAAAATCACTCTAAATCAAAAAACTTGCTATTTGGATCTACTTCAGACTTATTAGCTTTACTTGAAGTATATAACATTAATACAACATCTGGCTTAACCTCTCTAATATAAGTCCTTATTGAACCACTAAATTCAGGTAGATACACAAGATGTACTTCTTCAAGTCCTAGTGCAAGGTATGTTGATGTGTAACAACCAAATGAATCTTGAATAATCAATACTTTCTTCCCTTTATTTAATTTTTGAAGCTTATTATGTATTACTCCCAATGCATCAAGTTTCCATGTCACACAATAATATGCATCTATATTATCTGTATAATAATGTTCTTCCGTTTCAGCTATCTGCCTATATGTCGAATTTTCAAAAAGACTATCTTCATAACTTCCTACTTTGACTTTTCCTTGAACCGGCAATTCGATTTCAAAAAAGGTATCAAACTTAGGTATTATTTTTGTATATTCTTCCAAGTCTTCCAAAATGCCATTTTTTAACATAGTTCTAGCTTGACTTCCAAACATAATTTTCTTTTTTTCAAGGTTGTATTCTGATAAAGAAAAAAGATTTTTATCAAACACATATCCCTCTTTTTCTTTTAGAAACTCCGCTATCTTTTCTGCAAGCCATAATTGACTGTCAGTCTTCATATGATGGTCACACTTATAAAATAAACTATACCAGTCTTTACTCTCTTGCTCAGCCTTTTCTCTTATGTCTAGCACATTAATTCCTTGTTTCTTTATAAGTTTCATTAACATCTTGCCATTATAATCTGTATTTTCATATTTTTCATTATATTTAGGCAAATTTTTTTCTTCTTCCGGTACTTTATATCCTCCATTAATATAATAAAAGTTAATTCCATTTCCATCTAAAAAATTTTTAAACTCTTTTAATTTTAATGCTACATTATTCAGTTCATTCTCATCAGTTTTTTCACTAGCAAAACTTAAATATCCATTATCAAGTTTTAGCACACTTGTTTCACTATAATTTGATACAACATTATAATTCCAATCTATAAAATTATGATATATACTATAAGAATTAACTATTGCCTTATAAAAAGGTAATCGTGTTGAAGTACGAGATGTAATTATACCTTCTATATTTTTAATATAATTTATAGTGTGATTATCAACACCATTATTATATTGAGCTTTTAATTTTCCATAATATGGGTACTTAACTTTCAAATCAATCTTTCTACCTACATCTATTTTCTCATTAGTTATAATCTCCCTTTTTACCTGTAATAATTGTTTATTAAATAAGTTCATCATTATTACAAATAATATTATTACCAATACCAATATACATATTATAGGCATATAAATTTTTATCTTTTTTAACATCATATACCCCTCCATCAAAAATTGAAATATATGAACGGACTGTACGAAGAACTTACTGCGTTTATTAAAGATAACGCAAATATTAAGAACAGATATACACTCTCAATCCAAGCCAATTTACTTCCATATATCCTATCCAGTATTATTTTTACAATAGGTGTCGAACCTACCATTGCAACAATCAGTATCACTATATAACCTATATTATCACTTAAAACAGGTAGGTTATATGAAGTGGCAACATTGAACCCAAACATATTGCAAATGTATAATAAAGCTTCTTGCAAGTTATTTGCTCTAAATATAACCCAACATATCATAACCACAATTAGTGTATATATTCGTGAAAATTTCCCAAGTTTATCAATTATATGTGTAAATTTCTCCAATATTATTAGAAAATAGTACAATATTCCCCAAACCAAAAAAGTCCAATTCGCACCATGCCATATACCTGTCAAAATCCAAACAACAGCAAGATTAAATACTACTCTAGAAATTTTTCTACGGCTTCCACCCAAAAATATGTATACATAGTCTCTAAACCAACTACTAAGAGAAATATGCCACCTTCTCCAAAATTCGACTATACTCTTAGACATATATGGATAATTAAAATTTTCATCAAAATCAAATCCAAATATTTTCCCTAGACCAATTGCCATATCAGAGTATCCTGAAAAATCAAAATATATTTGTAGTGAGTATGCTATTATTCCAACCCAAGCCATAACAGCAGTCTGCTCTCCAATCCTTAAGAATGATGAATCCGCAATAACTGATAGGTAATCTGCTAACAGAAGTTTTTTAGCAAGACCATAAATAAATCTTCTCATGCCGGCAGATACATTTTCTACATTCTCAACTCTATTATTAATCTGAGTCTCTATTTGATTATATCTTACAATAGGTCCTGCTATCAATTGCGGAAAAAGTGCTACATATAATCCAAGATTTAATATATCCTTTTGCGGCTCAACATCTCCTTTGTAAACATCAAGTAGATACGACATGAGCTGGAATGTATAGAATGATATTCCTATTGGCAGAGCTATTTTAATATACGAAAAATCCCTATTAATTAATATACCTAACTCTAATGCTAAAAATGTAATGTACTTAAAAACTAATAAAATAGATATATGATAAGAGACTCCAATAACTAATATTATTTTTTTATAATTCCCTTTTATAAAAAATGCCATAAACCATGTTATCACAATTGATATAAGCATTAAAAATACATATACCGGCTCACCCCACGCATAGAATCCAAGACTTGCAATAAATAAAAAAGTGTTTTTAAATCTTCTATTTCTTAGAAAAGGGTTATAATAAATAACTATAACAATAGGTAAAAACAAAAACAAAAAAACTGTTGACGAAAAAACCATTCTATTACTCCTAAATATCAACTTTATCTATATATAGAGAGATAGATAAAATTGACTACAATATTATTTGTGTAGATTTATTTTCAAAAATTACGACGAGAAAGGTTAGAGATATTCTCTATTATCTTCATATATTCCCCATCTATTAATGTCACATTTTTCTCTATCTGTTCCATCAAACTGCCCCTATAATGATGCCCATCCGACCATAGTTCATCTTCATCGCATATTTTAGATAAATATTGCATATCTAACACTACGGTCTTCTTGCTAAGTCTCT
>NZ_JBQMXS010000014.1:0-45092 GCF_052173895.1 Catonella sp.
TTATAATAATTGTTTTACGAACTTTTTCAATTTCATCTTTTTTAAGGAAATAGCATCCTCTTCTCTTAAACTCAGCCTTAACTTCATCATAAATCTTAGCATCTACGATGGCTGACTGCTCGGAAGCACAAATCATTCCATTATCAAAAGTCTTTGAATGGATGATTGAGTTTACTGCCATAAGAATATCTGCTGACTCATCAATAATAGCAGGAGTATTACCGGCACCTACACCGAGTGCAGGCTTTCCTGATGAATAAGCACTCTTAACCATTGCAGGACCACCGGTGGCAAGAATACAATCACATTCTTTCATAACCATATTGGTCATCTCAAGACTTGGAACATCAATCCAGTCAATAATTCCCTCAGGAGCACCGGCCTTAACTGCCGCCTCAAGCACTACTCTGGCAGCTTCTGCTGTACATTTTTTAGCTCTTGGGTGTGGACTTATGATAATACCATTTCTTGTCTTAAGAGCAATAAGAGTCTTAAAAATAGCGGTTGAAGTAGGATTAGTTGTAGGAATTACAGCTGCAAGTATGCCAAGAGGCTCTGCAACTCTGGTCACGCCAAATTCCCTGTCTTCTTCTATAACACCACAGGTCTTAGCATTTTTATATTTATTATAAATATACTCAGATGCATAATGGTTTTTAATTACCTTATCTTCCACTATACCCATTCCTGTCTCTTCAACTGCCATGTGTGCAAGAGGAAGTCTCTGCTGATTGGCTGCTGTAGCTGCAGCAAAGAATATTTTGTCTACCTGCTCCTGTGAATAGGTAGCAAACTTTTCCTGTGCTTCACGAAGTTTCTTAAGAGCCTTCTCAAGTGCTTCAACACTGTCAATGATGTTACGAGTCTTATTTTCCATCGAAAATCTCCCTTCAATCTACTAGATTACCATCGGTTTTAACCGAATAAAATAGCTTGTTATTTTTTTAACTAGCTTGTTAAAATTTTATCATTCTTTCTTCATTCTGTCAACTGTAATTTATTATGATACAAGTATCAACAGTATAAAAATTCGATATAGGCTTGCTTATAAGAGAATTTATTATCTTTTAATACTCACATCTTATTACAATTATAAAGGTAACCTTTAAAGTTTTCTGTTTATTTATTAATAATATCAAATCTTTATCAGTCGCCATTCTAACTATATCATTAATTAAGTCCACTTTCTAGTAAAACTTTTAGATGATTTATACCAAAATTATATCGCAAAAACTATGCATTATAATATTTGTTTAAATTATTCAAAATCTAATTCAACAGGACAGTGATCACTTCCTAAAACTGATGAATGAATCTTCGCCTCCTTAAGCCTGTCCTTAAAATCATCAGAAGTGATAAAATAGTCAATACGCCAGCCTGTATTCTTTTCTCTCGCCTTAAAGCGATATGACCACCATGAGTAAATATTCTCAAGGTCGGGATAAAAAAATCTAAACGTATCTACGTAGCCGGCCTCCAGAAGTTCTGTCATCTTTCCTCTTTCTTCATCTGTAAAACCAGCACTTCTGTGATTGGTCTTTGGATTCTTGAGGTCAATTTCTTCATGTGCCACATTAAGATCTCCACAAAGAATTACAGACTTTTGTTCTTTCAACTTATTTAAATAATTTCTGAAATCATCTTCCCACACCATTCTATATTCTAACCTCTCTAATTCTTGTTTTGAATTAGGAGTGTAGCACACTACCAAAAAATGATCCTCGTATTCTGCTGTAATTACCCTACCCTCATGGCTATGTTCTTCTATTCCTATGTCATAAGTCACACTAATCGGTTCTTTTTTGGTAAATAACGCTGTCCCTGAATATCCTTTCTTCTCAGCATAATTCCAATACTTATGGTATCCCGGTAAATCAAGCTCTAACTGTCCTTTAGAAAGTTTTATTTCCTGTAATCCAAAAGCATCAGCATCTATTTCATTAAAAAAATCCATAAATCCTTTAGTAATACAAGCTCTAAGTCCATTTACATTCCAAGATATATATTTCATTTTATTTCCTTTCTAAATACGCACAACTTGTACTTTACAGGTTTATACAAGTTATTCATTCCTCAGAGAGTTTTTGTTTAATAAAAAATTGGAGAGAAATTTCCTACTAACAATAAAAAAGTCCCTGAAAACAGGGACTAAATTTATTTCGCATAATCAACAGCTCTGGACTCACGTATTATACTTACCTTTATCTGACCCGGATACTCTAATGATGCCTCAATTTTCTTAGATACATCACGAGCCAACAATACCATTTCTGAATCTGCAACCTGATCCGGAATAACAACAACTCTTATCTCTCTTCCAGCTTGAATTGCAAATGATTTATCAACGCCTTCAAATTCATTGGCTATATCTTCAAGTTCTTTAAGTCTATTGGAATAAGTTTCCAACGTCTCCCTTCTAGCACCAGGACGTGCCGCTGAAATTGCATCTGCTGTCTGAACCAGATAAGAAATCAGATTATTAGGCTCAACATCACCATGATGTGATTCAACTGCATTAATAACCGTTGATGATTCCTTGTACTTCCTGCACATTTCAACACCTATCTGTACATGAGAACCTTCCTGTTCTTTATCTACTGACTTACCAATATCATGAAGAAGTCCCGCTCTTTTAGCCAATTTAACATCACATCCACATTCAGCAGCTAAAAGACCTGATAATTGAGCAACTTCAATAGAATGTTTCAACACATTCTGACCATAACTGGTTCTAAATTTCATTCTACCAAGTAACTTTATCAATTCCGGATGAATTCCATGTATACCACATTCAAGCGCTGCAGCTTCTCCCTCTTCTCTAATCTGAACTTCTACTTCTTTCCTTGCCTTTTCAACCATTTCTTCAATTCTAGCCGGATGTATTCTTCCGTCCACAATTAGTTTTTCAAGAGCAATCCTGGCAACTTCACGTCTTACCGGATCAAAGCCTGAAAGAACAACCGCCTCAGGAGTATCGTCAATTATAAGATCCACCCCTGTCAATGTTTCAAGTGTTCTTATATTACGCCCTTCTCTTCCTATAATCCTGCCCTTCATTTCATCATTAGGAAGCTGCACAACAGAAATCGTAGCTTCAGCAATATGATCAGCAGCACAACGTTGAATAGCTGTAACAACTATTTCCTTAGCCTTTTTGTCAGCCTCTTCCTTTGCTCTGTTCTCAAGTTCCTTTACCATAACTGCCATTTCATGTTTTACATCATCCTCAACTGACTTGATAATGTAATCTTTTGCTTGTTCGGAGGTAAGTCCCGATATTCTCTCAAGCTCAGCCAGTTGTTTTACATGAAGATCCTCAACAGCCTTCTTGTCCTGCTCAAGTTCTACTTCACGCTCATTAATCTTTAACTCTCGTTTCTCAAGCAGCTCACTTTTCCTATCTGTTGCCTCTTCCTTAGATAAAACTCGTTTCTCATACTTCTGTAGTTCTGCCCTTCTCTCCTTACTTTCCCTCTCAAATTCATTCTTTACTTTCAGAGATTCCTCTTTGGCTTCGAGCAAGGCCTCGCGCTTTTTAGTCTCAGCTTCTAAATTAGCTTTCTCTATTATATCCCTAGCTCTTTCTTCTGCAGTTCCAACCTTAGCTTCATAATTTTTAACACGATTAGAAATTGCAATTTTCCAAACAGTAGGAGCAGTAACTGCAGCAGTAACCACGACAGCAACCACTGCTGTGATAATTGGTTCCACTGGAGCACCTCCTTATTTAATTTTCATTGTACAAGAAATCTATGCCAAATTACCTTTACATAATTCAACCGACACATACAACAGTTAAATTCTATACTTTTTAACTAAAAAAGTCAAGTATCATAGAAATAATCACTGAGTACACGTGATATAAGTTCTGTATCAAATCCCTTTCTATATAGGTAAGAATACAGTTTTCTCTTTTTATCCAAATCTATTTCTTTTAAATTTTTAATTTTCTTTTTAATTAAATTATGTAAAGCTTCTTCATCAGTTCTATCATCTGTAATAATTTGTTCTATAATATCACTGTCTATCCCTTTTGAAAACAACTCCATTTTAATCTGTCGCAAGCTCTTTGAATTGCTCTTATAGTTGATAAAGTTCTCAGCATATCTTGCATCATTCAAATAATTAAACTTTTTAACATAAGATATTGCATTTTCAATCACTTCAACTTGATAATTTTTTAAATATAACTTTTTTCTTAAATCTGCTTCTGAACAATCCGCCCTACTTAGGATCTCTAATGCTTTTTTTCTGGCTCTTGGAATCATAGTTTTATTGATAAAATCCTCATAGATTTCATCAGGTAACTCTGTAGACTCTTTTATTGCATATTTCCTTATATCACTTTGATATACATAAAAAACAATATTTTCAGCCTTTATTTTATATCTATATTTCCCTATCTTTTCAACAGAATCGATAAACATTATAATTATCCCTATTCTTCATCATCAAAATCATCTAAATCATCTTCATTCTTCTCTAAAACCGGTTCCTCTAAATTTGTACTAGAATCTTTCTTTGTATGCAGTTCCCTAACTTTTCCTTCAATTTCCTTAAATACATTAGGATTAGTTTCAAGATAAAGTTTTGCATTTTCTCTTCCCTGTCCAATTTTTTCACCATTATAAGAGAACCATGCTCCCGATTTAACAATTATATTATCATCCACTGCAATATCAAGCACATCTCCTGTACGGCTTATACCCATTCCAAACATAATATCAAACTGTGCTTCTTTAAAAGGAGGAGCTATTTTGTTCTTAACAATTTTTATTTTAGTTCTATTTCCGATAACATCTCCACCCTGCTTTATCGCATCAGCTTTTCGAACATCCATTCTTATAGATGCATAAAACTTTAATGCACGTCCTCCAGTTGTAGTCTCCGGATTTCCAAACATAACTCCAATTTTTTCACGTAACTGATTAATAAAAACAACTATACAATTCGTTTTACTGATAACAGAGGTAAGTTTCCTCAACGCCTGACTCATAAGGCGTGCCTGCAAACCAACATGAGAATCACCCATGTCTCCATCAATTTCAGCCTTAGGAACAAGTGCTGCTACTGAATCTACTATAACTATATCCATAGCCCCACTTCTTACCATTGTCTCAGTAATCTCTAAAGCCTGTTCACCACTATCAGGCTGAGAAATATAAAGCTCATCTATATTTACTCCAATTGCCTTAGCATATACCGGATCAAGCGCATGCTCAGCATCTATGAATCCTGCTATTCCCCCTGATTTTTGAACTTCTGCGACCATGTGAAGTGCAACTGTAGTTTTACCACTTGACTCAGGGCCATATACTTCTATTATTCTTCCCTTAGGTATACCGCCAAGCCCCAGTGCCAAATCTATACTCAGACACCCTGTAGGAACTACCTCGATATTCATTTTTTCTAATTTAGCTCCCATTTTCATAATAGAGCCTTTTCCAAAATCTTTTTCTATCTGTGCAATTGCAGCTTCCAACGCTTTTTTCTTATCACCACCTGTATACACAGTTTTTTCCTTAGAATCTTTTGCCATAATTACCTCACTGTAAAATATTATTCACAAACAAATGTTCTTGATATTGTATATTATAAAACATAAGTTCGATAAAGTCAACTAAAACATTCTTAGTTACTTTATTTTTAATTAATATAAAGTAATTAAAGTATAATACATTTTCTCAATTCTGTAATCGGCAAATCAAACAATTTTTTTGCTTTTTCCTATACAAAATGAACAAAAATTAACTTCCACATTGTAAATACCACTCTATAATATCTTTTCCCCAAAATAGCGACACTAATATTCCAGCAGACAAATACGGTCCCAATGCCAGAATATTTTCTGATTTATTTAATTTCATTCTTATAGAGTGAATTATAGATGCAAATACGCATCCTAAAAAAAATGCAAGAACCACCTTACCAAAGCCTAAAAATAATCCAGAAACAGCCATCAACTTTATGTCACCGCCTCCTATAGCCCTTCCTTTCGTAACTAAGTATACCAGTATTAATAATAGACTTATCGAAAAAAAACCTAATACATAATCCACTAAATTAGTAAAATCTGTTACTATTTTTAATACTCCAATTAAGAATATAAAAAAATTTATTCTAGGTGGAATCTCATATGTTATCCAATCTATAACTGATAGCATTATTAGAGATAAAATAAATAAAATATTAATACATATTGTAACAACGTTTAAATCCATTTATTTTCCTTCAGTTAAATACACTTCTCCTCTTCATTTCGCAGCATTCTGGTGATGAATTTCTTTTTCCTTATACATCCTTTCATCCAACCTTTTTAGAAAAGCTGATGAAGAACCATCCACCTCACAGTCATACACTGCATACCCCAAGCTGAAAGATATGTCAAATGGAAATTTGCCTAGAGCATTGAAATCATCAAGACTTCTTCTAAGCCTATTCATAGCCACTTCAATTTCAGCCTCATCGCAGATATCTGTAAGTATACAAAACTCATCTCCTCCATATCTGGCAACAATATCTGTCTTTCTAAAATTTTTAATTACGATATCCGAAAACGCCTCTAGAGCATCGTCTCCAGCCTGATGTCCATAAGTATCATTAATATATTTAAATCTGTCAATATCTGCCATGATACCCGAAAACTTAACTTCACTAGCATTATTAACCCTTTTTGTAAGTTCTGCATCAAACTTTCGCCTATTTACTGCTCCTGTCAAAAAATCTGTATTCAAATCCCTACTCTGCATATAAATATAAAGCAAAACTGAATAGAAAAATACATCTGCATAATTATGAATCATGTTTTTCATTGAAAACTGCAAAATTGTAACAACTAATGCATATATAGGAAAAATCCACAAAACTACAGATAAATCATGTTTGTTCTTTTTATTCAAATATATTGTATATACCTGCATACTCATATACTCAATAGCAATTAAAAATATTCTTATATCATAGAATATACCTTTACCATATGTTGTTCCATCGAATTTATACAGAAGGTCTAATGAAAAAATTTGTGAAATACAAAGTATGATAAAATTTACAGCAGAAAATAATAAACAAATAATCAGTAAAATATTAGTTTTATTTTTACCATAATCCATACATTCATTTGAGTATTTTATTATAAAGCATCCTACAAGTGGTGTAAGTGCAAAAAGTAAAAAAGTTCCTGTCAAAGAAATGATATTTGAAATTACACCACATACTGCTACTTCACTCATTAGTTTTGAGATAACTATCATAAATAAGACTACAATTAAGTATTTGTACCACTTTTCTTTTTCTCTATTATTATTTTTACTTATGAATGCAAATATAGCAACAATAAACATCAGATTATATATATCTGATAGCAAACCACTGGAAATTTCCATAACTATCCACCCCCCCCCAAAAAAAAAAATACAACTATATTTTTAACAATACATGCGTTGTTATTATAACATAATACGGTTACATTTCGGTTACATTTTCATATTTTTATTACAATATTAGAACCGATATATGCAAAATTTCATATATTGACAAAATTACTTAATTGTGATTTAATCTTTTCTATAAACTGTGACGGGAAGAAGTAAGCTAGATGTTCACTTACAGAGATTAGCCGGTTGGTGAGAGGCAAAAGAAAGAGTCTGACTGAATACATCCCTGAGTTTCACACTGAACGTTTCTACAAGTAGGCTGTGACGGTGGACTTCCGTTATAGGGTCAGGGTATAGATAGATTGTACCTGTAAGAGGCAGATATTCTGCGAAATAAGGTGGTAACACGAAGCTTACGCTCTCGTCCTTTGTAGGATGGGATTTTTTATTTTAAAGGAGGAAAATATGACAGTTTATGAAGAACTTAAGGCAAGGGGACTTATTGCTCAGGTAACTAATGAAGAAGAAATCAGTAAGATGGTAAATGAAGGAAAAGCCGTATTTTATATAGGTTTTGACCCTACTGCAGACAGCCTTCATGTAGGACATTTTATGGCACTCTGCCTTATGAAAAGACTTCAGATGGCAGGTAACAAGCCAATAGCCCTGATGGGGGGTGGAACAGGTATGATAGGTGACCCTTCAGGCAGAACCGATATGAGAACTATGATGACTAAGGAAACTATCGAACATAACTGCGAATGTTTCAAAAAGCAGATGGAAAAATTTATTGATTTTGGCGAAGAAAAGGCTATTATGGTTAATAACGCCGACTGGCTCTTAAACCTCAATTATATTGAATTCTTAAGAGATATAGGACCACATTTTTCCGTAAATAGAATGCTTGCTGCCGAATGTTATAAACAGCGTATGGAAAAAGGACTTAGTTTCTTAGAATTTAACTACATGCTTATGCAGGGATTCGACTTTTATATGCTATACCAGAAATACGGATGTAATATGGAGTTTGGTGGTGATGATCAGTGGAGTAATATGCTTGCAGGTACTGAGCTTATAAGAAGAAAACTTGGTAAGGATGCTCATGCTATGACTATTACTCTTCTGCTTAATTCTGAAGGTAAAAAAATGGGAAAGACTGCCAATGGTGCTGTATGGCTTGACCCTGAAAAAACTACCCCTTACGATTTCTATCAGTACTGGAGAAATGTTGATGATGGTGATGTTCTAAAATGCCTCAAACTTCTTACCTTCCTTCCAATAGAAGAAATTCTTGCTATGGAATCTTGGGAGGGAGCTAAGCTTAATGATGCAAAAGAAATACTCGCTTTTGAACTTACCAAACTTGTCCATGGAGAAGATGAGGCTAATAAGGCTCAATCTGCCGCTAAGGCTCTTTTTGCAGGTGGAGGCAATCTCGAAAATATGCCTTCCTTTACTATATCTATGGAAGATACCAGAGACGGTCTCTTTGATATAGTTACTATCCTCCATAAATCAGGTCTTGTAGCTACTCGTTCAGAGGGCAGACGTGCTGTAGAGCAGGGTGGTGTTGTTGTAAATGATGATAAGATAACTGACTTCGCAGCTACTTTTAGGCCTGAGGAATTACAAGGCGATGGACTCATTGTGCGCAAAGGCAAGAAAAAATTCTGTAAAGTTGTGCTTGGCTAAATTGCATTTATTTTCTGATTTTTAAGAAAATTTCAGGCTGTTACATTAAGAATTTGGGATTATTATTCTTTAATGTGACAGCCTATTTATTTTTTAGTTATTATTAATATTTATTTATAAGTTCTCTATACCTAGGTTTATCTTCCTCCGAAATACCTACTGCATCAAGTGCCTGATCTAGATTCAACTTCAAATTTACCATAAGCTTACTCACAGCTGACAATAATGCATCTAACCTACCTTTATCTATTCCTTGTTCTATCCCTTGTTCTATTCCTTGTTCTATCCCTTGTTCTATTCCTTGTTCTATCCCCTGTTCTATTCCTTGTTCTATTCCCTGTTCTATTCCTAGCTTTATCCCTCTCTCCAGTCCTCTATTTTCTATTTTATCTAAAACTTCTTTTATATCACACATACCATCACAGCTCCTTTCTCCATATGAGGCAATTATACTTTCTCTTATTTCTTCAAACCTTTCATCCCCAACAAAAGCTCCAAAAAAATCTAACATCTCAGGTAAATGGGTTATAGTTTCTGTTTCTACTTTTAGGTTATCACCATTTTTTAAAAAGTCAACTATAATCTTAAAATCCCTTTTAAGCCTTGCTATTTCTTCATCCGGAATAGTCCCAAGATTATATACATTTACCTTATATTCCGGAATTATATTCTTTAATTTATCAGGAATATTTAATCTTTTTCTAAGTGACAATGGTGACTCCCATTGCTTTTTACCATAATATAACACTATAGTTATAACCGGATATACATCTTGTATTGTACTTAATTCTTTTTCAAGCTTTTCCTTCATCTTTTTACTGTTTTCATCCATTTTATTCTTCAACTTACAAAGCTTATTTCTTATTGTTTCTTCTTTATTTATCTGACTTTTATAAGACATAATATCATACCCCATAACTCTAAATATCATATTTTTGTCTATTTCAGTTTGATTTTCAAGTCCAAATAAAGAGATAACTACTCCACCTTTTTTCCAGAGTTTAGATACATCCCTTTCCTGATAGCCTAATCTACCATCAGCTTTTCTCAGATTACTTTTAGATGGAATATCCTCCAGTTCTTCCTCTTTTACTACTTCTTCTCCTGAAAATAACAATCCGTTTACAGCATCTGCAAATACATCATTAAATTCAAATAGTTTTCTTTCAGATAAATCTTTCTGCCCCATAAACCTGCCTTTCTTAAATTTTTAATTTCTGTTTTAGTTTTGAAAATTTTTAGATACTTCCCGAACTTTCTTAATTTAAAATAATTGATTTAGTTCTTTGAAATATAGATATTTTTTATATCTTTAAGAATATTATAGGCTAATTTTAGAAACAAGGCAATTAGTTATTATTCTGAATTTGAGGTTTGATTTTTGTGGTATATGTACAAAAAGGGCTGCAACCATCATAGTTGCAGTCCTTAAGAATTTGATGTTATTGGGTTAATTCCTCTCCATAAAATATCTTATAAAAATCTTTTAGTTTAAAATTATTACCGTTATTTGTCCCTTCAATAAAAAATTTATTACTTTTAGCCTCAGCTCCCATGCCAGCTTTCAAATATTCTTTCATATTACTTACATAAAGACTATTCTGATTTCTAGGAATTATCCATATATCAACTGTAACATTGGATTCTTTTCCATCCCAAAAGTCTTCACCCACACCATCCCCTTTAACAGGTATAAATTTATCAAGTTCTATTGAGGTAGTATGATGATTCACAGCAACCATGCTTCTTTTGTCATTATTCTTATTTTCTTTAATTCTTTTTGCCACTGAGCTCAATTCTGTATATTCAAATTCATTCTCAACATTTTGGTAATCATTTTCCGTAGAAGTAAGGTTATATGAACCTAAATTCCCCTCACTAGCTAAAACTGAAATTCCTGCGATAATATCGTATGTAGTTGCATTATCTACCTCATCCCACTTCAATAGCCACTTTCCACTTTCATTAACAAGTCTAATTGTATTCCCAGTACCATCTTTATGCTTAAACTCATTTCCATCATATTCATACACAGGTGGTCTATTTGAGTCACCACCCCACTTTTTCTCTAGCAGTTTCACTTCTTTTTCATTAGACTTTCCTATCTCCACACCTTTTAAATGCTTAAAGTCCTTAACAAGTTTTACAATATATTTACCAACTCCTGCCTTTCTCATCTGTTTCAAAAGGTCAATCCTATCTACTCCTGCTTGTAGGTCTTTGCTTTCTATCGTATTGTTTTCATTTTTAATAAGCTCATACTTTGCTGCCACATTTAATACATCAAATAAAACAACTCCATTATCTCCTATTGTAGGAGCACTAGCTGTTCTCTTAAACTCTTCAATTTTCTTATACTCTTCAACTTCAGCTTTTATCTCATTATATAAGTCTACATTACCTAATTTTGTCTTAAAAGCTTTTTCAGATATAGTCTTTCTTTTCTCTTCAATGGCATCTACTGCTGTCTTAGCTGTCTCCGGATCAAGGTCATTACCTGCTTTAATATTTTCATAAGCATTTCCTATCGCCTGTACAGCTGCATTCTCAGCATCTTTTAAATTTCTTATTTTTTCTTCTAATTCTTTTACCTTAGTTTCAACATTCTTTTTGTGCTCTGCCCAATTCGCTTTATTATCATGTCCATTTATTTTTTCTTGAATTTTGGCTGTAAGCTCTGCACCCATATTATTAACATCTTCATAGATATCCTTATTAAGCCTATCAGCAGTATAAGTTAAATACTCTTTTATTCTATTTTCTAAAGCATTTGAATCCTGATTATTAATTGTTATCTCTGTTTCAGCTTTAACATTACTTCCACTAACTTTAGCCTCTATCTTGCATGTTCCATTAGCTAAAGCCTCTATCTCAGCCTCATTAGAATTTGAAGAGATTATTTTGGCTATACCTACGCCTTCCTTTATAGTCCATACAAGATTTTTATCAGTGGCATCTGATGGTTCGTATGTAACTGTAATCTTGGTCTTACCTGCATCAGTTGTTATATCGCTAGTTTTGTTTAAAGTAATTTTTGTAGTCTTTTTCTCTGGCTTGCTTGGAGTAAATGAGCCACCTCCTGCACTTCCACCACCATAATAACCACCACCTGTATTACCTGTTGGCGTAGTTTCTTTAGTTTTTTCTTTTTCTGCTTTTTCTTTCTCAGCCTTTTCTTTTTCTGCTTTTTCCTTCTCAGCCTTTTCTTTCTCTGCTTTTTCCTTTTCTACTTTTTCTTTCTCAGCTTTTATTCTTTCAGTTTCTTTATCTTGAATACTGGAGCCGGCCTCATTTTTTATGTCTCCAACCTTCTTCTCTATGTCAATAACAGCTGTATTAGCCTTTTTACTTGTTTCAAGAGTTTCTGCATTTATATTTACAGTTAGAGAAACTGGACTTTCTACTCTTATCTTTGATATAGATGCATCTTCGCCCTTTCCTTTAATATTTAATTTTGAAGTTATATCTGCTTTTTTTACTACTACACTCGCCTTACTATTTCCCATAGTAAGAGCAATATCAGTAGCCTTACCTAATTCAGCTGTGATTTTTTTGCCATATTCCGACAAATCTACTTTAGCCATAGTATTTTTAGCAACTTTCAATATCAAATTCTTATTATTAAAATCAGATTCTTTATTAAGCTTTATCTTTGTATCTGTTCCTGTAATTTTGAGAGTTTTTACAGAAGATTTAGATGATTTTAATACATAATTTCCTTTTTCAAAAGCCAGTTCGCCTGAAAGCTTTACATTTTTAAGCTGAATTGTAGCCTTGCCTACACTTTTCTTAATAACTATCGACTTAGCTGTCTTTTTTGATATAACAACCTTTCCATTTTTTACATCTTTTTTTGTTACATAAATTACGCCCTTTTTCTCAGTCATGGCCTTAGCAGTATAAGGCAGGGTTGAAAATGTACTTGTTATAGCTGTAGCTAAAATTAAACTACATATTTTTGCTTGCTTACTTCTCATTACAATCCTCCTTGAAATAATTACTTATTTTCAGTTACATTTTTTAAATATATTTAATTAAATATAATTCATGTAACTTTTTTAGTCAATGATTTAAACATAAATTTTAAGTTTAAATCATAAATTAAATTTAATAATCTAAGCTATTTACCCATATTAAGAGCAAGCTTTCCTATAATAATCAGTTGCTAAACAGATATAAGTATATTAAAATATTCATATGCAATGCTATTATATGATGTGGGTGTCAAAAGATAATAAATTCTCTTGCAAGCAAGCCCCAATCGAATTTTTATACTTTTGACACTTGTATCATTATATAAAATAAATAAAATTTAGGAGATTTATGATTAATAACGAAAAAGTTGCTGCAATTATTGCTGAATACAATCCTTTCCATAACGGTCATGCTTATCATATCAAAGAAACCAAAAGACTTACCAACGCCAAATATATCATCATACTCATGAGTGGAAACTTTGTGCAAAGGGGCGAGCCTTCCATCATAGATAAATATCGAAGGGCAGCATCTGCCCTTCTTTCCGGTGCAGATGCTGTGTTTGAGCTGCCTGTTACCGTATCTACAGGGAGTGCTGAAATTTTTGCTGATGGCTCAGTTGCTCTTGCAGAGAAACTTGGCATAATCGACTATCTCTCTTTTGGAGCAGAAAATGATAACATAACAGATCTTATAGAATGTAGCAAATTACTTATCCAAAAAAATCATAATAAAGACATTGCTAAGATTATGTCATCCGGTACTGCCTTTCCAGAATCAAGAGATATTTATCTTAGAAAAAATGGTTATGTAAAAGAGGCCGATTTACTTAAAACCTCAAATAATATACTGGCAATATCATATTTAAACAAGCTTAACCTCCTCAATTCCAATATTGTTCCAATCGCCATAAAAAGAGCTGAAGTTTTACATGATTCTGAAATTATTGATGATAAAAATTTAACAATTGCTTCTGCCAAAGCAATCCGTAAAGATTTGCATGACAGCTTAACTAAAAACAGCCTTAAATATATGCCCGACTCTACTATAACCAGATTAAACCCAAATGGATTTTATATTAAAAATAATGATTTTTCTGATATTTTATTCTATAAACTGGGAGAAATTATTTATAAAAATAACAAGAAAGATGCAATAAGAATTTTAAGCAATTACAGTGATGTAACTACTGATCTAGCCTGTAGAATTTATAATCTATTTGGAAAATCAAGTTCATATGATGAATTTGCAGCCTCCTTATGGTCTAAAAATTATACCTATGCAAGAATCGACAGAGTTTTATTCCATATAATAGGAGGAATAACCAGAGAACTTATTGAAAATAATAGGGCTTATGGTTTCTGTCCATACATCAGACCTCTTGCAATCAAAAATGAGTCAATAGATATATTAAATTCTATTGGAAAATTATCCAAAGCTAATGATGATATAAAACTGATTGCAAGGATAGGTGACGCTAAAAAACTTGAAAATAAAGCAGCCATAGAAACTTTTAGAATAACAAGTTTTATGACTGCCTTATATAATCAGATTTCATTTAATAAGTACAACTTAAAATGTCATGACGAAGTATCTGAGAGTTTTATCCTTCGACAAAAATTCTAATCTTCTTCAAAATCATCTGAATTAACATTTACTGTAAATTCTTCCTCTGTTTCCTCAACCTCAGTATCATCTTCGTCAAAATCGTCTTCTGCCTTGATAATCTGAGTTTTAATTTCACTGCGATTATTCTTTACAATTTCTAATGTACTCTTCAATTTATCTATAACACTGCTTGAACCGGCCATCACAGTATCAAGATTATGTGAAACCATTTTCTCAACAGTAGCAAGCATTTCTTCTGCATAAGAAAGTGCTCCAAGTTTTATCTGAACAGCCATTTCTTCTGCTTCTTTCACAATATTGTCAGCACTTTTTTCAGCATTTTCAATAATATAATCTGCTTCTCTTTCTGCTGCAATTACGATTTCATCATCCTGAATAATCGCATTAATTTTTTCTTCTGCCTTAGCCTCTATTTTAGCTGCCTTGCTTTTTGCAGCTCTCAAAATTTCATTCTTAGCCTCATTTACCTTCTTTGCCTCTTCAAATTCTACTCTTACAGCCTGCCTAAGCTCATCTGTAAAATCAAGTAATCTTTCCTTAGAAATTTTTATCCTATCTTTTGACAGTGGTACAATATTCTGATCATCAATGTATACTGCCATCTTATCTATAAGTTTCAATATCCTATCTTCTGCCATAGCCAACTCCCCAAATTTATTTTTTTCTTAAAAACAGATGTCTACTATTTTTATACAGCTTATCTTTGACAATTTTAAGACCAAGTTCATCTATATATAAAAAATCAGTATTCTTACTTGCTTCAACTATTATTATAACATCCTCGTTAAGTATGGAAGAATTTACAAGAGCATTTAGCACACTCTGTTCCACTCCCTTATCGTATGGAGGATCCATAAAAACAAGGTCAAATTTCTTTTTTTCAATCTCCAAAGTCCTTATTCCAGATAAAACTTCCATCTTAAGGACTAGAGCCTTATCATTAAACTTTGTTTTATTAACATTATGCTTAATACATTTGATCGCTTCGTCTGATTTTTCGATAAATGCTGCAAAATCAGCTCCACGACTTAAAGCTTCTACACCTATCTGTCCACTTCCTGCAAATAAATCTAAAAACGACCCTCCCTCTACATATCCTTGTAGCATATTAAACAAAGTTTCTTTTATTCTATCTGAAGTAGGCCTAGTTTCTAAACCTGTAGGCGTAATTAGTGGAACAGTCCTTGCACTACCTGCTATGACTCTCATTATACACCACCTTTTCTTAAAATTCAAAATCTTCAGCTGTTATTATTGATAAATCTTCTATGGTAGGCTCTTCTAAGTGAGATAGTCTATTTGCCTGCCCCACAAGCATTTTTTCAAAAAGATTTCTTATACCTCTTGCATTTCCAAATACCCTTTTAGAAGTTTTATCCATCCCTGAGAGATAGCTCCTGAGCTTTTCCACAGCCTTATCTTCAAGTTTCATTTCCATTTTTCCGGACATAGCATCCATAATTGCGATAAGATCGTCTTCATTGTAATCCTTAAATTCAATAAATTTATTAAACCTTGAAATTAATCCTGTATTAGTCTGAAGAAAATCATTCATCTCCTTGGTATAACCTGCAACTATAACCACCAAGTCATTTCTATGATCTTCCATAAGTTTTACTAATGTATCGATAGCTTCTCCACCAAAGTCATTTGCAGCCCCCGGAGCTGAAAGCGAATAAGCCTCATCTATAAATAATACTCCACCAAGTGCTTTATTTACTACTTCAGTTACCTTCAGTGCTGTCTGTCCTACATATCCGGCAACCAAGCCGGAACGATCTACCTCTACAAGTCCTCCCTTAGAAAGCACTCCCAACTCTTTGTAGATACTTGCAATAAGCCTTGCTACAGTTGTCTTGCCGGTTCCCGGACTTCCTGTAAATACCATATGGTAGGAGATAGCCGGAGAAGGGAGCCCCTTCTTCTTCCTTAGCTGTCGAATATTTATAAGATTTATTAATGAATGAACTTCATTTTTAACATCGTCCAATCCTACTAAAGCCTCTAACTCAGCAACCAGTTCATCAAGCCTCTTCTTCCTATCCTCTTCCTTAATTGGAATAGGCTCCGGCTCTGCCTGTTTAGGCAGTTCTTCATTTTTTATCATATTCTCATTTGCCCTAACTTCTTTTAGGATAGGAACAGCCTCATCTTTTTCTTCTTCAACATCCTCATCCTTAAATCCTTCCCCCGGCATTGTAATATCGCCTGAGGCCTTACGGAACAAGTACCTTTCGTTTATGCGTTCTGCCCTGTCTGAAAAGAAAATAAAGGCCTGAACTGAATGGTAGTAGTCCATTATAAATTGTGGGAGAAACTCATCCCTATTAGCATTTAAATATGACATTGCAACTATAATATTTAATATCATATCCATATAGGCACTGGACATATTAGAATTTTTTTCTCTATCACGCAAAGAACAAAGCTGCATTATTATCGGAGGCGATTTTACCACTGATTCAGCCTGTCTTATTATTTCATTACTTATGTCTTCAACCTCAGAAATGTCATACTGTTTGCTATCCGGCAGAGAAACAATAAATTTTACCTCATCCTCACCTAATTTCCCACCATATATCGCAATATTGATTAACATTGACTGTATATACAGATCCAAAGTCTGAAAAATAGTCTTATGCAAAATCTTCTCTGCCTGCATAAAATATCCTTCACTCTCAAGCTTAGAGCAATAACCAACCAAAGTTCTGTAATTAGCTTTTGCTATATCAAAAACCTGTCCTGCATTTGTATACATATACATCCCCTATCTTATAATATGGTACACTTCTAAAGTGTCATTATATCTTCTCCGTAAACAAAACCATTTTTATAAAAATTACTCCCTCTATAATAACATTCATTTTTGATTTTGTCACTCATGCATTTTACAGTTTCCGAAGTAAGTTTTAAAATATCTGCATCTCCTATCACATCTCCCAGATTAAATGCCATTTCACCACTCTGTCTTATGCCGAACACATCGCCCGAACCACGCATTTTCATATCCTCTTCTGCTATTTTAAAACCATCATTAGATGTGTTCAATATTTTCAACCTTTCCATCGCCTCTTTTGAAGTATTTCCTGACATAAATATGCAATAAGACTGTGCACTACCTCTACCTATTCGTCCTCTTAACTGATGAAGAGAGGCAAGCCCAAACCTGTCAGCATTTTCAATCATCATCACTGTTGCATTCGGAACATTAACACCGACCTCTACTACTGTAGTAGAGATAAGTATATCTGTCCTTCCACTTGCAAAATCTTCCATTATCTCATTTTTTTCATCATTCTTCATCTTTCCATGAAGATATCTGATTCTTGCTCTATTACCTATAAGTTCCGTTAGTTCTTCAGTATAGCTTATTACATCTGCTAATTCATCATTTTCTTCTGATTTTTCAACCATCGGGCAGATAATATAAGCCTGATTCCCTTTCTTTACCTCATCTAATATAAACTTATACGCAGTAAATCTATAATCTTCATCTACAACACAGTTTTTTATAGGCAACCTGTCAGCAGGAAGTTCATTTACTATGGAAATATCAAGGTCACCATATAAAATCACTGCTAAAGTTCTTGGAATTGGAGTTGCACTCATTACTAAGATATGAGGTTCATTCCCTTTATTCGCCAATTTTTCACGCTGCTTTACCCCAAATCTATGCTGCTCATCCGTTATTACAAGGGCTAGATTATCATATGCAACCTTTTCTTGTATAAGAGCATGCGTGCCTATAATAATATCAGCATCATGTTTTTCAATCTTTTCTAAAATGTCTTTTCTTTCTCTGCCTTTTACAGAGCCTGTCAATAATACAACCCTTATTCCTAAGGGTTCTAGCATTGTAAAAAAACTTTCAAAATGCTGTCTTGCAAGAACTTCTGTAGGAACCATTACACTTGACTGGTAGCCATTTTCAGCCATTAATAAACAAGCAAGGATAGACAGTATGGTTTTTCCTGAACCAACATCACCCTGAATCAGCCTGTTCATTCTAAAGCCACCTAAAATATCATTTTCTATTTCTTTCCAAACCTGTAACTGTGCATTTGTAAGTGAAAACGGAAGATTTGATATAAATTCTACCACTGTAGACTTTCTTTCTATAATAGTAGAATTTCTAAATTTTTCTCGCTCACCCTTTAACCTGTCTATTGCAAGCGCAAACAAAAAGAACTCGTCAAACACCAATCTTCTCCTTGCATCAACTAAGGTAGTGTAAGACTTTGGAAAATGAATTTCATGTAAAGCCTCTTTTAATGAAATTAAAGAATTTTCTTGTTTAATTTCTTTCGGTAAATATTCTATCTTAGAAGTTACTTCTGACAGTACCTCAGTTATAGATTTTCTAAGCAGATTACTTGTAACTCCTTTGGTAAGTCTATATATAGGCTGTAAAACCTCAGATTTTCTGTAATACTCAGGTTCAGTAAGAATTTCAGGCTGCACAAGCTGTAAAAATCTGCCTTTCTTTACCACCCTTCCTCTAAAAATCATATGCACACCTTTTTTTAGTTTTGCCTTCATAAAGGGCATATTAAACCAGTTTAGTTCAATTGTTCCACTTCCATCACTTACTTCACAGGTTAAAATACTCTTCCTTCCCATCTGTTTGAGTATAGGTACTGTAACAGGCATCGCAAATATTACTGCCATCATTCCTGTTTTAATAGTATTTATAGGCATTATCTTACTATATTTATCATAGTTTCTTGGAAAATATCTTAAAATATCACCTTTTGTGTATATCCCAAGTTTATTTAGGAGGGCTGCAGTTTTATTTCCAATACCTTTTATGGCAGTAATATTTTCTTCTAAAACCATATTTCCTCCTAATTATGATAGTGTTATTTGAATATCAGTGCCTTATCTTTGTCTAAATCAACCTGTTTTTTTAGAGCACCTAAAGATTCAAACTTCATTTCAGGCCTTATAAAGTCCAAAAATTCTACTTTTGCAAAATGCCCATATACATCCTCATTAAGACCAAAAAGCCAAGTTTCAATTCCTACGGAATTATTCTCACTTATAGTAGGCTTTACACCGATATTGGTTATGCCCCTATATACCTTTCCATCCAGTTTTGTATCAGAGGCATAGACTCCGTATGGAGGAAGTATTTTATATTCTTCAGGTTTTATATTTATAGTAGGCATACCTATCGTATGTCCTATATGATTACCATGTACAATCTCTCCTGAATAAGAAAATGCCCGTCCCAAGAGTTCGTTGGCTAGTTTAATATTACCTTGTCCAATAAGATTACGGATTCTTGTACTTGAAATCTCCTCTCCATACATTATCTTTTTCTCTATAACTTTTAATTCATAACCTAAATCTGCTTTTCTTTTTTCAAGAAGTGTAACATCTCCCAGTCTACCCTTACCAAACCTAAAATCAGTACCTACTACAAGTTTTTTTGCACCTAGTTTATTATGAATTATTTTTTCTATAAATTCATTTGCATCTGTATCAATAACATCTTTAGTGAATGGAAAATTTATCATATAATCTAAGCCAAATGCCTCAGCTAATAGTTTTCTTTCTTCATTAGTATCTATTACCTTCATATCCTGTTCAAAAAGAATGCCAAAAGGATTTACCTCAAAAGTAAATAACACCTTCGTAAGTCCACTGGTTTTAAGCACTTCATCAATTAGTTCCTTATGCCCTAAATGAACACCGTCAAATTTACCCAAGGTTACAACTGTATCATATAATTTAAAGTCACTTCCCTGTATATACTCCATTCACCTACCACCTTAAAACATCTTATCTATTTTAAATGCCTTAAGCATCTCATTATAACTGTAAATAGCCCTAAACTCACCGTTATTATACATCCTAAATTTTTCACCATCTATCACATCAGAGCTTATATCTATCTGTTTCACTTCTTCTAATTTTATAATTCCACCATTTTCGAGTAAAATCCCTGAATAGCCTGAAACATCAATACTTCTTAAATCCTTAAATATATCTTCTATAGGAATTACTATTTCATCTAGCCTATTTTCGCTCACTATCTTTTCTATTTCATCCAATTTATAGCTATTTTCAAGATAAAAATCCCCTGTCTTTGTTCTTAATAGACTTTTCATAGCAGCTTTACAACCTAAAGCCTCTCCAATATCTTTGCACAAGGTTCTAATATAAGTACCCTTTGAACAAGCTACTTTTATAGTAATTTCTCTATTTATAATATCTGTATTTTTAATTTCTATACCATAAATAGTAATCTCGCAGGGCTTTCGCTCTATTACCTTGCCTTCTCTTGCTAACTCATACAGTCTTTTTCCATTTATCCTCTTAGCCGAATACATAGGTGGTGTCTGAAGTTGTGTACCAAGAAACCGACTTATAACTTTTTTAAGATTATCACCTGACATCTGATTTTCGTACCATTCTTCAGCATAATCCGTACTTTCAATAATCTCACCTGTAGTGTCTTCTGTATCAGTAGCTATGCCCAGTTTCATTACTGCAACATACTCTTTTCTATGGTCTGTAAGCAATTCACATAGCTTTGTTGCTTTACCAACACACATAGGCAGCACACCTTCGGCTGCAGGATCAAGTGTTCCTGTATGTCCGACTTTGCGCTGCCTAATAATGCCTGTAAGTCTAGTTACTGCATCTCTTGAAGTATAACCTACTTCTTTATATACATTTATGACTCCATTTATCATTAAATATAACCCTTTGTCTTTAACTGGAATTGTAATTGTTTTGTAATATTATTTATTACATCATGCACCGTTCCACTTGATATGGTACAACCAGCAGCCATCTTGTGTCCTCCGCCACCAAAGAATGCCGCAACCTTGCTGACATCTATGTCTGTTACAGTAGAACGCATACTTACCTTAAACAGATGAGGCTCTTGTTCTTTGATTAAAATAGCAACCTTCACTCCCTCAGTAAGCCTAAGCTGATCTATAATTCCACCTGCATCATTGGAATCAATCATATAAAAATCCATTTCCTTGCGTGTAAGATAAGAAACTACACCCACACCATCCCAAAGGATCATACTTTCCATCAAACATCTACCAAGTACCTGATTCTGTTTATATGTTTTGGAATAAAAATTATGATCTATAATATGTCCAAAATCTATCCCCTTGTCCATAAGTTCACCTGCAATCTGCATTGTACGCTTTGATGTACATCCATGATGAAACACACCTGTATCATGAATAATACCAGTATAAAGGCAGGCTGCAACATCTTTATCTATTAAATCCAAGTCCATCATTTCGAATACAAGTTCACAAGTGGAACTAAGTGAAGTAATAATAAAATTCTCATCAGCTACACCCTTACTTGTTATATGATGGTCTATACAAACAGTCTTTTTTGCCTTTGAAAAAAGTTCAGATACTACTCCTATCCTGTCTACATCTCCAAGATCTAACATAAAAAACACATCATAAACTGTATCTTCAGGTTCATTTTTTATGACCTCAGAACCCGGCAATTCGTTAAACTCTTTGCCAATTGGCTCTAAATACACATCCACTTTTTTACCCATCTTTGTAAGATAATTGTATATAGCCAATGTAGAGCCTATACAATCTCCATCCGGATTATTATGACCTGTAACAGCAATAGTTTCAGCATCTTTTACAAGCTCTAAAATATGAACCAAATTATAATTTCCTATAAACATCCTGTCTCCTCTCTCAGGCTGTTAATCGTTGTCTTCTGTATCCTTATCTTTTACTTTAACCTGATCAATAAGTGCAGACATATGCATTCCATACTCAATAGAAGTATCTAACTGAAATCTGAGTTCAGGAGTATTTCTTAAATTTATACTCTTTGCAAGCTGACTTCTAAGGTAGGGCATGGCACTCTTAAGTCCATCTAAGGTGTCTTTCTGCTTTTTTTCATCTCCGAGAACACTGATAAATACCCTGGCAGTCTTCAGGTCAGGAGCTACTTCAACATCTGTTACCGAAGTAAGCGAGCTTACCCTTGGGTCTTTTACTCCCATTCGGATAAGTTCACCAAGAGCCCTCTGTACCTCGGAATTTATTCTTACATTTTTAATACTGTTTTTACGCATTTTAACTCCTTGGAACTTCTACCATCTGATAAAGTTCAACCTTATCTTCCTCTTTCACATCATTAAACTTTTCAAATACAAGACCACATTCATAGCCTGCATTAACTTCCTTAACATCATCCTTAAATCTCTTAAGTGATGCAAGATTTCCTTCAAAAATAAGCTCTTTATCTCTTGTAATTCTAGCTTTACAGCCTCTTATTATCTTACCGTCAAGTACAAATGAACCTGCTATATTTCCAATACCCGATGCCTTAAATACCTGCCTAATCTCTGCATGTCCGATTACCTTTTCTTCATAAATCGGCTCAAGCATACCCTTCATAGCTGACTCAACATCAGATATAATATCATAGATAATCTTATAAAGCCTTACATCAACCTTTTCTCTATCTGCTGCCTCCTTAGCCACTGCATCCATTCTCACATTAAAACCGATAACAATAGCATTTGATGCACTTGCAAGAGAAATATCAGATTCATTGATAGCACCAACTGCTCCATGAATTACCCTTATAGCAACCTCATCATTATTTAATTTAGTAATACTCTGTTTAATTGCCTCAACCGAGCCCTGAACATCTGCCTTAATAATAACATTCAGGTCTTTAACTGTACCGGCCTTAATCTGGTCAAAAAGTCCGTCAAGAGAAAGTTTCTTTCTACTCTCGTCAATAAGCCTTGCCTTATCCTGAGCAATAAATGTCTCAGCAGCAGCCCTTGCTTCTTTATCATCCTTAAAACTAAGCATGGTGTCACCTGAATTAGGAACTCCGTTTAATCCAAGTATTTCAACAGGTATAGAAGGTCCGGCCTCTGTAACATTATTTCCCTTATCATCAATCATTGCTCTCACCTTACCAAAGGAAGAACCTATAGAAATAGAATCACCTACATGTAAGGTACCTTTCTGTACAAGAACTGTTGCAACAGGACCTCTGCCCTTATCAAGACTAGCTTCTATAACGATACCCCTAGCATCCCTGTTTGGATTTGCCTTATAATCAGCCACGTCTGCTGTAAGAATTACCATCTCAAGAAGTGTTGGTATTCCTTCTTTAGAATGAGCTGAAACCGGTACAAACACTGTAGAACCGCCCCAGTCCTCTGAAATAAGCTCATGCTCTGTAAGTTCCTGTTTTACCTTATCTATGTTTGCACTAGGCTTATCTATTTTATTAATTGCAACGATAATTTCAACGCCGGCAGCCTTAGCATGATTAATCGCCTCTACAGTCTGTGGCATTACACCATCATCAGCAGCTACTACAAGAATAGCTATATCAGTAGACTTAGCACCACGCATACGCATTGCTGTAAATGCCTCATGTCCCGGAGTATCAAGGAAGGTAATCTTATTACCATTAATTGTTACAACAGACGCACCTATACTCTGTGTAATTCCACCAGCCTCACGACTTGTAACATTTGTCGAGCGGATTGCATCAAGCAGAGAAGTTTTACCATGGTCAACATGACCCATTACACAAACTACCGGAGGTCTCTTCACCATAAGAGCCTCATCTTCTTCATCTTCCTTAAGAAGTTCTGCAACTAAATCAACAGGCTCTTCAAGTTCACAGATTATATTATACTCTAAAGCAATCTCTTCTGCCTCTTCAAAGCTAATATCCTGAGTTACTGTATACATCTTACCCTGTAAGAAAAGTTTTTTGATAATTGCAGAAGGCTGAATCTTCATCTTATCTGCAAGTTCTTTAATTGTAAGGGTATCAGGAATAATAATATTTTTAATTGTATCTTCTTCAGCCGGTTTTACTACAACCTCAGGCTTAATAAAAGCTCCCTTTCTGTTAGGATCTTTTTTCTTTCTATGTGTTACATTTTCATCATCATCTATGTTTGAAAGAACCTTATTCTTATCAAAACGCTTACTAAGATTTTTCTCTGAACGCTCTCTCTCTTTAGCTTTTTCACGCTCACGCTCACGCTCTCTATCACGAGAACCTGTCTTTGTTATGATGCGTTCTTCTCCACCAGATGCACCTTGAGTCCTTGTCTGCCCACCTCTTGCCTGTGTAGTTCTTCCTCCTGTATTGCCTCCATGATTATTTCCTGATGGCTGCCTTCTCTCATTAGAACCGTCTTTATTAAAAGGTCTGTCATTCTTTTGTCCCTGAGGTCTGTCAGAATTTCTATTGCCCCTAAAATTCTCATTGTTTTTATTCTGACCATCTCCCTGTCTTGAACGATTCGCTCTAGTTCCTTCCTTATTAGAATCTTTCTGATCTTTTTGTCCCTGAAACCTGTCATTTCTCTTTTTATCTCCAAATTTCTGAGACTTATTATTAGATCCGGTATTTTTAACTACCTTATCATTATTTAAAGCTGCAGCCTGACTTGCCTTCTTTCTTGCAAACGCAATAGCAGCCTCTTCAGGTGTCATTGCAGGTTTTTCAGGAGTCTGCTTAACTTCTACAGTTTTAACTTCTGTATTTTTATCATTAGTAATCTTTACTTCAGAGTCCGGCACTTCTGAAATTATTGTTTCTGATTTTTTAACTTCTTTCTCCAATTTTTCTGCTTTTTTCTTTACTTCCTTAACAATTCCCTCTTCTTTTTGTAAAGTTTTCTTGCTCTCTTTTTCAGCAGAATTTTTCTTTGCCTTTCTTTCTGCTGCTTCACGAACCTCTGGAGACCTACCATCAAAAGTCTGTTTCATAGGCTTTGCAACAGCTGCAGGCTTTGTCTGTTTAGGCTTAGCTGCTGTTTTAGGTTCAGGCTTAGCCTTTTTAATACTTTCAGGAGCATATTGCATACGCACTGTTGTCTCTTCTTCATCAGTCAACACACTGTTCATATTCTTCACATTGTCATAACCTTTTTCATGAAGAAAATCAACAATCTCTTTACTTTTTAACTTTATCTCAACTGCCAGTTCACTTACTTTCATTTTAGACATTTTATCGCCTTTCCCATTTAATAGCTAATTCAATATATTTAAGATAGCTTTTGAAAACCCTTCATCAAGTACTGCCATTGATGCCTTTATCGCAGCTCCTGTAGCATTTCCAAGTTCTTCTTTAGTTCCATAAAACTTAATTGGCACTTTATGATGTGTGCATCTGTCAGTAAATTTTTTCTTAGTATTGTCAGATGCATCTTCTGCAATTATTACAAGAAATGTTTTTTTTGCATAAATAGCATTTTCGGTAAGGAATTCACCCGTTGCCAACTTTCCTGCCTTTTTTGCAAGTCCTAAATAAGATAATACCTTATCCATCTTCACCTTCCTATAATAAATTTAATTCATCAATCAGTTTATCATATACTTGTGCAGCAATCTGCGATTTGAAAGAACGGTCTAAACCTTTTGTTTTTTTTAATATTTCAAAACACTTTATATCATTACAGATATAAGCTCCTCTCCCATTCTTTCTACCTGTTTTATCGATTTCTATCTCTCCTTCTTTAGTACGTACAATCCTAATAAGTTCCTTTTTTTCCTTTATATTTCTGCAGGCAATACAAGTTCTTTGTGGATTATTCATACTATACCTCTTTATTCAGATAATATCTGTGATTCACTCTTAATATCTATCTTGTATCCGGTAAGCCTTGCTGCCAATCTTGCATTCTGTCCTTCCTTACCTATAGCAAGTGAAAGCTGAGAGTCAGCAACAACAACCTTAGCTGTTTTTTCTTCCGGATTAGCCTCAACTGAAATTGCCCTTGCAGGAGAAAGTGCATTCATAATAAATACTCTAGGATCTTCACTCCATACAACTATATCAATTTTTTCTCCCCTAAGTTCCCTTACAACTTCTTCAACCCTAAAACGATTTAATCCTACACAGGCTCCTACCGCATCCACTTCCGGATTATTAGAATATACTGCTATCTTAGTTCTTGAGCCTGCTTCCCTTGAAATACTTTTTATCTCAACTGTTCCATCCTTAATTTCCGTAACAACTGATTCAAAAAGTCTTTTAACTAAATCCGGATGAGTCCTTGAAACCGTAATTTTAGGGCCTCTTGAATGATCTTTTACTTCTACTACATACAACTTAATTCTTTCTGTAGGTCTAAACCTCTCTGTCCTAACCTGTTCAGCTTCTGACAGTATTGCATCTACCTTTCCAAGATTTATATTAATACTACCTCCATTATATCTTTGAACTATTCCTGTCACAATATCATGTTCCTTAGCAAAATACTGATTAAAAAGTGATTTTCTCTCTTCTTCTCTTATCTTTTGTATTACAACCTGTTTAGCTTTTTGAGCAGCAATCCTTCCAAAATTCTTAGGAGTGACTATCCAGTTTACAACCTGCCCTTCCACTGCATTAGGAAAAAGTGTTTTTGCATCCTCTAAACTTATCTGAGTTGGCTCATCTTCGACCTTATTTACAACAGTTTTTTCTGCAAATACATTTATTTTACCATTTTCTCTATTGATAATAACCTTGATATTATCAGCTTTTCCAAACTGATCCTTGCAGGCAGCAAAAAGTGAATTCTCAACTGCTTCAAGTATTTTTTCCTTACTTATATCATTTGCTTTTTCAAGCTGATTCAGAGCTTTTATCAGCTCCATTCCATCATCTATCTGTGCATTTTTTCCCATTTTCCAATTACCTCTCTTTATCAAAAATCAACAGCTAATCTTATAAGAGCTATGTTCTTTCTTTCAAATGTCTTTTTTATATCATTTTCAAACTCTAGTGTCACAGTCATCTCATCATAAGCATCTAAAGTCCCTGAAAACTCTTTTTGTTCTTCAATAGCCTTGTATAGCTTAACTTCAACCTCTTCTCCTAAACTTCTCTCAAAATCTTTGTCTTTCTTAAGAGGCCTCCCAAGTCCGGGAGAACTTACTTCTAATATATAGGACTCTTCAATAAAATCTTCCTCATCTAAAAGATCTGAAAATTCACGACTTACCTTTTCACAATCATTAACAGTGAAACCACCCTCTTTATCTACATAAGCTCTTAAATACCAGTTAGATCCTTCTTTTACAAATTCTACATCTACCAGCTCATAATTATTTTTTGTAATGATTGGTAAAATAAGCGTTTCTGCTTTCTTCTCATATATTTCTCTTTTATTCATTCAAGACTCCTTTTATTATAAAAAATTCAAAGAAAAACCCCATTTAACAAAAAAAGCGAACCTCCAACGGTTCACTCTTATAAAAATCATAGCCTGTAGGGGAATCGAACCCCTGTTTCTGCCGTGAGAGGGCAGCGTCTTAACCCCTTGACCAACAGGCCTTAACTTGTTGCATTGCTTAACAATGCAAAGCAAGTATACAACATAAAGAATAATATGTCAATAGGGTTTTAAATATTTTTTTGTGAAATTTATTTAAAATAGAACAAGCCGGCATAAATACCGACTTATTCTTATTAAAGCAAACCCTACTTTTATAAACATAAGTTAGATTTTATTTCCTTTCTTATCTACGCACTCAAATTCTACTGCTATAGGATTTACGATATAAGACAGCATTCATAAATACACATTATAACTTTCCCTATCTCCTCTGCCAACGGCTTTTGGGCAGAAAGTGTTAAATGAATCCCATCCTTCCCCACAGGTAAATCAAGATTTCCTGCATCTGCAAAGTATAAATCTAATTCCTCCGCAACCTTTTTCAAAGCCTTTGACAAATCTCCGTTCGGAGTACTAAATTTTTCATAATACCTATCTCCTGTAAAATCTAGCTTAGGTGGAGCTATAAGTAATATTTTTGTCTTTCTACTATTGTAGACTTTATTTTTAAATAATCTCCTTATAAAATCCCTCATCCTGTCTGCAACCCTATTAACATCAGGCTTGCTATAACTTAAATAATCATTAGTACCAAGCATAATTGCTAATAAATCTATTTCCCCTGCTTGCTCAAGTATTGTTTCAAACTCATTAAGCTCAAATTCCATAGACGGAATACATCTTCCTACCTTCGCCTCTACTACAAACTCCCACTCAGCTTTCAGCTTTTCCTGCAAAATACTTGTAAACCTTAAATTTTCTGGGTATCTTGCACCGCTATGCCCTCCTTCAGCATCAAATCCATAAGTGTTGGAATCCCCATAAAATAAGCACTTTTTCATCCTAACCTCCATTAATAAATAAAAGGAAGTTATCCCAAAATATTCTAATAAATATTTCAGGATAACTCTATACTATAATTCTTTGATATTTACTTTATAAAGCCCTGCTATTATTCTCATAATATCTTTACATCCGTCCGACTGTCTGTTTTTCTTCTCAGTTACCATATATAGTTTTCTATATCCCCCCTCTTTACTAAGCTCAAATTCAAGAAGTTCACCTCTTTCAAGCTCTCCTGTCACAGCAAGTTTTGACATTATAGCTATTCCAAGTCCATTGATAACTGCATTAATAACTGTTACCGTTTTCCCAAAAGTAGCACTTATCTTTAGTTCATCCTGAGATATTCCACAGCTTTCAAGCAGTTTCATTGCCTCTCTTCTCGTACCTGAGCCGGTTTCTCTCATAATGAAATCTTCATCTCTTATCCAATTAAGACCTGCCTGTGTTGCTTTAATTTTTCTGTATTTTTCAGAATTTTCAGTAACCAAGATTAACTCATCATCATAAAACGGTATGAAGTTACATTTGCTCGTATTAATCTCAGTTCCTGCAAGCCCTATATCTGCCATGTGATTTGTAATATCCTCTACAACTCCTGCACTATCAGTTTCTCTCACCTTAAATTCAACTTTCGGAAATTTCTTTTTAAATGTAGAAAGTATTTCAGGCACAAGAAACTGTCCCGGAATAGAGGAAGTTGAAATAACTACCTGCTTTACTTTTTTCTCGTTTTCATCCTTTAAAAATGATCTCTGAATTTTATCTGCAAGTTCCAGCATCTCCTTAGCATACATATATATACCATCACCTTCTTCTGAGAGCTGTACTTCTTTGGTTGTCCTATCAAAAAGCCTTGCTCCAAGTTCCTCTTCAAGGTTGTTGATATAGGCACTTACCGTAGGCTGGGTTATAAACAATTCCTTGGCAGCAAGCGTGAAACTTTTATTGTTTGCAATTTTTACAAATGCCTCAAGCTGTTTTAATGTCATTAATAAGCCACCCTTTCTGTTTCTGCTCCAACCTTTTTGGTCACTTTAATAACATCCATATATTCTATTATAGGTTTAGCACATTTTCTGCTGGTTTCAAACATCTCTCTTACCTCTGAAATAGTAATCATTTCATTAGTCTTAAAATGATCTCTTATTCTTTCCTCTGCCACATCCATAAAGTGTTTCATGGTGTACATTTCAAGTTCAATACCAACCTTCACTACCTTTCCTTCGTCAATCATAACTCTTAATACATCCATAACAACTTCATCGCTATATTTCTTCTTATCTATTTCCGAAAATCTAAGAAAGGCATATCCTGCAGTTTCAAAAGTATCCGTCAGCAGTTTTTCTATACAAAGGTAAGTCTCATCCTTATTTACTTCATAATTAGACAGGCATACATACTCGTTTCTCACCTCTATTAAATTCTCAGAAACAAGTTTACCTATACATTCTTCAAACACATTAATTTTTACTTTTTTCATATATGTAGAATGTATTTCTGCCTTTTTAATCCCCATCCTATATGGGTACTTATCATAAAATTTCTTCAAATCCCTTGTAATTTCTTGAGAAACTATGAAAGCGTTATCCCTATGCCAATAGAACACATCTTTATTCTTTGGAAATTCAAAGACAATGCCTGATTTTATCAGTTCTTCAAGATAAGGCAATAATTCTTCCGCAGAATGAGACATATTCTTAGCAAGTTCTTTCAATGTAATCAAATCCTCTGTTTCTGCCCTTATATTGAGTTCGCATACATCTGCCAAAGAACCTGATTCTTTCTTTAACAGTTCTTCTATTGCATCCTCGTTAAATCTTTTCTTCTTACGAGGATTAGGCTCTAATACCATTCCACCCCCGATAGTTTCAAGTGGACTATAAAAACGAACTATGAACCTGTCTCCTCTTTTTGTTGCAAGCTCCTCTTCCAACAAAAGTTCTGCAAGCCCTGTCTCCCCCGGCATAAGCTCGTCCTTATCAAGCAGAATCGCCCTGCAAAGAATCTCACTTGTGCCTGTAAAAAGGTGAAGTCTATCTCGATTTTTAATATTTCTCTTAGAATCTTTGAGTACAGTGAGTTTTACATCCATAAGTCTAGAGTTTTCCATACTCCCTATCGGAGCAATAACACTTCCTCTATGAAGTTCATCCTTATGTATATTGGAAATATTTAAGGCTACTCTCTGCCCTGCCTCACACATATCCTGATTAGTCTCATGCACCTGAATATTCCTTATTTTACACTCTTTTCCAAGCGGAAATACTTCAAGAGTATCATTTTTACTAATAGAGCCTGAGAGAAGAGTTCCTGTAACAACAGTTCCAAAACCCGGCATAGAAAATACTCTATCCACCGGAAGTCTGGGAATACTGTTTACATCTTTTTCTTGTACATCGTCCTTCACTAATTTCCATATCAGCTCCTTAAGTTCATCTATTCCTTCTCCTGTCATAGCTGACACCTTAGCTACCGGAGCACCTTCCATTATAGTTCCCTTAAGCTCTTCCTTTACATCCTCTTCCATCATACTAAGCCATTCTGCATCAACTGTATCGCATTTATTAAGTACCAGAATGGTCTTTTCTATTCCCAAAAGTCCTAAAATATCAAGATGTTCCTTAGTCTGTGGCATGATTCCTTCATCAGCCGCCACTACCATAAGCACAAGATCCATTCCAACTACACCTGCGACCATGTTGTTTATAAATTTTTCATGACCGGGTACATCTATGATGCCACATCTCGTCTGATCTTTAAGGTCAAACCAGGTAAAACCTAACTCTATGGTTATACCTCGTTTCTGTTCTTCTTTAAGTCTATCAGTATTTCTCCCTGTAAGTGCATGAATAAGTGTAGTTTTTCCATGGTCGATGTGTCCCGCTGTACCTATAATAATATGTTTCATTAGCACACACCCCCAAACAGACTGCCAATAGTATCAAAATCTTCATCAGAAAGGGTACGTACATCCATCCATATCGCATCTTCTGCTGTTCTTGCAACTATCGCAGGTTCAAAACTATGCATCATTTCTTCTAATACGCTGACACTTATATTATTAGGTTTAATAACTACTGATACACTTTTTATTCTTTCAAGCGGCAGAGAACCTCCACCTACCTGTGACTCACAATCTGCTATGCTTATTTCAGCCTTTTTACATTTATTCTTAAGAATTCCCGCTAACTTATCCGCTCTTTCTTTCACACTCTCATAAGATTCGCTCATCATCTTAAGTACCGGAATTTCTGATATAGCTTTTTCTTCATTTAAATATGAAAGCAGTACAAGTTCAAGAGCAGTTACTGTGAATTTATCTACTCTTAATGCACGTGTCAGCTGATTCTTTTTCATCATATTTATATACTTCTTCTTACCTATAATAATACCTGCCTGAGGTCCTCCAAGTAACTTATCTCCACTAAAGCAGACCACATCCACTCCTGATTCTATAGCCTCCTGAACCGTAGGCTCATGAGTCAACCCAAACTTTTCCAAATCTATAAGCACACCACTTCCTAAGTCTTCAATTATTGGTATATCAGTCTGTTCAGACAGTGGTTTTAATTCCTTTGCTTGTACACTTTCGGTAAAGCCCACAATATTATAATTACTTGTATGTACCTTAAGAAATGCCTTTGTATCTTCTGTAACTGCATCTTCATAATCCGAAAAATGTGTCTTGTTGGTTGTACCGATTTCAACCAACTTAGCTCCACTCTGCTCCATAACATCAGGTATTCTAAATTTACCGCCTATTTCTATAAGTTCTCCTCTTGATACTATTACTTCGCCACCTTTTGCAATAGAACTCAAAATCAACATAACAGCAGCTGCATTATTATTAACTACCATAGCTGCCTCTGCCCCTGTTATCCTGCAAAGTAATTTTTCAAAATGAGAATATCTTTCTCCTCTTTTTCCCTCTTCCAGATTATACTCAAGATTTGAATAACCACAAACAATATCAGCCAATTTTTCTGCCTGTACTCTGGTAATAGGTGCTCTACCAAGGTTTGTATGGAGTATAGTTCCCGTACCATTTATTACCTTTCTAACTTTCGGCTTAAAAAGATTGGTCACTTCTTTTACAATCAATCCTACAATATTTTCTATCTTACATCTAAGTTTTTTTTCATCATCCGACTCAGCAATCATCAGACGAAGTTTGTCTGTCTCCTCCCTGATTATGCTTATTACAGCTTTCTGTCCATATTTAAAAATTAATTCTTTAATCTCATCATTTTCAAGGAGTATATCTACTTTCGGTATACTCCTATACAGTAAATTCTTATCCATGTTCTTCCCTTTCTCTGCAGAAAATTCTCCCAAATCCGACAATTTTCTGCCAGATTTAGAGAATTATCTTACATATATCAGTTTTTCTTTTTTAGGTATAACCCTACCTATTATAGCCACCTCAGTTGCAAGACCTGATTTTTTTAATGCATCAATTATTTCATCACCATATTTAGCCTCTACTGCATACATAAGACCTCCTGAAGTCTGTGGATCAAAAAGTAAATCTCCTATAACTTCTTTAACTTCAGTAGTATCAACTTTAGAGCCAAAATATTCCTTATTTTTATATGCACCTGCCGGTATAAGTCCCATTTCTGCCAATTCCCTTGCCTCTGTAACAAAAGGAATCTTGTCCGCAAATATTTCAAAAGAAACATTACTTGGTTCAGCCATTTCTATACTATGTCCCAAAAGTCCAAATCCTGTTACATCTGTACAAGCATGTACCTCATAATTATCCATTACTTCTTTAGGCTTACGATTTAGGGTAGTCATAACCTTAACTGCCTCATCTACTGCTGTTTTGGACGCCATATCTACCTTGGCAGCTGTACTTATTATTCCTGTGCCTACCTGCTTGGTGAGGATTAAAATATCTCCCTCTTTCGCCCCATAATTTTTCTGTATTTTTTTAGGATGAACAAAACCTGTTACACTTAATCCATAAAGTGGAACATCATTTTGAATTGAATGTCCTCCTACCAAAAGAGCACCTGACTCAGCTACCTTATCAGCTCCACCTTTCATTATATCGCCAAGAATACTTGGCGATAAACAGTTTGGAAATGCTACAATATTCATGGCTACCTTAGCAGTTCCACCCATCGCATATATATCACTCAAGGCATTAGCAGCAGCTATCTGTCCAAACAAATAAGGGTCATCTACTACAGGAGTGAAGAAATCAAGTGTCTGTATGATAGCTACATCATCACTTACCTTGTACACTGCAGCATCGTCTGAAGTGTCTAAACCTACTAAAAGGTTTTCATCATATCTTAATTTAGGCAACTTGCCCATAACCTGAGCAAGGGTTTCCGGCCCTATTTTAGCCGCTCAGCCCGACGCCTTTGTAAGTGAAGTTAGCTTAACATTTTCTTTACTCATACTTCCTCCTTTATATCATCATAATTAATGTAAATTTTATACAGATAATTTTAATTATACTATACAAGTTCATTAGTTTTCAAGCATAACACGATTTTACCAATTTTTTGCAAATTTACTATTCATTTACTGTTAAATTTTTAACAAAAAAACAGAGACCGATTTCTCAGTCTCTGTCATTAATCTATTTTACGATATTATTTACATCTTTACATTCTCACCCTTAGCAAATCTTGCAATTGTTCCACCTAAGAAGAGAAGAGCAATTATATTTGGAAGTACCATCAGAGCATTGAAAAGGTCTGAAAGATTCCAAACAAGGTCTACCTTAAGAAGTGAACCACAGAAGATACAAATGATAACTATAACTGTGAAAGGAACTATAGCCTTTTCTCCAAAGAGATACTTGATGTTCTGTCTTGCAAAGAAATACCAACCAATAATAGTTGAAAATGCAAAGAACAATAAACAAAGTGCTACAAACTTAGGACCAATACTACCAAAGCCATGCTCAAAAGCTGCCTGTGCTACTGATGTACCTGTAAAATCCTTATTGTCTGCACCAAACTGACCATTAAGTACACCTGTTGAAAGAATAACAAGAGCTGTCATTGTAAGCACTACGAAGGTATCAATAAATACACCTACCATAGCAACTTCACCCTGATCCTGTGGCTTACTAACCTTAGCAATAGCATGTGCATGTGGAGTAGAACCCATACCGGCCTCATTAGAGAAGAGACCTCTTGAAACACCTCTTCTTATAGCCTCTCTAACTGCTATACCTGCTGTACCACCTACAATCGCCTCCGGAGTAAATGCTCCTGTAAAGATAGATGCAAATGCTCCCGGTACATTCTTGATATTGATTATAAGTATGATAAGACCACCTAAGAGATAAAGTGCTGCCATTATAGGAACACATTTCTCTGTGAAAGATGCAATACGTCCAATACCTCCAAGGAAGATAAATGCAGCAATTATAGCTACACCAACACCTATTATCCAAGTAGGTACACCAAAGGCTGTCTTAAACGCATCACTTATAGAGTTAGACTGAACCATATTACCCATAAAACCAAGTGCAAGAGTAATTGCTATTGCAAAGAAACCTGCAAGGAACTTTCCAAAAACTCCACCAAAGGCTTTGGTAATATAGTAAACAGGGCCACCAGTAACTTCTCCGTCCTTATCTGTTATCTTTGTTGCCTGAGCAAGACAAGCCTCTCCGTAGATTGTAGCCATTCCGAAGAAAGCTGCAAGCCACATCCAGAATATAGCACCCGGACCACCACCTACTATAGCTGTAGCACAACCGGCAATATTTCCGGTTCCAACCTGTGCTGCTATTGCAGTTGCAAGTGCCTGGAAAGAACTCATACCCTCTTTACCTGCCTTAGATCCACTAAGAGAAAAATCACCGAACACTCTGTTCCAGCCTCTTCCAAAATGACGAATCTGAACAAATCCTGTTCTTATTGTAAAATAAAGACCTGCACCAAGAAGAACAAATAAAAGAATATTATTCCATACAAATCCGCTCATATTATCAACAACTTTTGCCGCCTTATCCATTGCACTTGGCTCTTTCGCTACGTCTAAAGCCATTACAAAAAACTTTGTTAAACCTGTCATACCCTTTCCCTCCTCATATATTATTTATTCTAAGCCTCAACCTTGCTTAGAATTATGAACTAATTGGGTATCTTAAAAAGCATCCCCCACAAGTTTAGTCTTGTGGGGAAATGCCAAAACTAAACTTTATTTATCAAACACTGTCTGCTTATCAACCTCTGTGCAGAGAGCATCAAGAGCCTTCTGAACAATCTTACGACGAAGTTCTTTTTCTTCACCTGCAGGTAATGCAGGATTACCAAGTGGATGAGGAATTGCAATAGCAGGAACAATTCTATTTGCACCAACCGTAAGTGAAATAGGTGTAACTGTACAAATATGAACTACAGGAAGTCCTGTTGCCTCAATAGCTTTTACCATCGTTGCACCGCAACGTGTACAGGTGCCTCACGTGCTGGTTAGAATTACAGCATTTACTCCGGCAGCAAGAAGTTTCTGACCGATTTCTTCACCAAACTTCTTAGCAGAGGCAACTGCAGTTCCATTACCAACTGTTGAATAATAGAACTCATGAAGTTTTCCAATAACTCCCTCTTTCTCCATATCACGAAGTACATCAAGAGGAACTACTCTGTTTGATAACTCATTTGCGTATACAGGATCATAACCACCGTGTGCTGTTTCTGAGTTAGTACTGTCAAGAGAGTTAATACCTGCTATACTGTATGTTCCATATTTAGATGCATTTGAGCTTTCAATATGATCAGGGTTACCCTTTGGAACAGTACCACCTGAGGTAACTACAGCTATAGTAGCCTTACTCATATCCTTAATTGCCTTACCAGGCTCAACTCTATCAAATACAGGCATTGGATACTCTGTAACAAATGGCTTGTCAGCTATCTTCTTAAGGAGCATTTCTACAGCTCTCTTTGAGCCTCTCTTTGCCTCGAAGAAGTTAACACGCTGATTCTGATTGAAATATCCTTCTTCTACAGATGCTCCAATAGTCTCTCCCTTTGCAAGCTTAAGTGCAAGAGGTGCCATCTTCTTAACTGCATCTCTCATACCTGCTGCATTGTTCTTAGTAGATACGATATATACTTGATTCTTAAACATATCTACACCAGGGTTTTCCTCGTACATACCTGTAACTACAGGAATATTTAACTCTTCTTTAATAGCTGCAGCGATAGTTGCACAAGCAACACCGTAACGACCTGCGTTAAATGCAGGACCTGCTATAAATAAATCAGGCTTTTGCTCCTTAACCATATTAATGATCTCAGCCTTAGCCTTATCAAGATTTTCATTAAAATAACTATCTCCACAGATAACAGTAGCAACTATTTCTGCTTCTTCGCCAAACTCTGCAGCAAGCGCCATACCAGGGCCTACTTTTTCTCCTATGCGGAGTTCAGCTGCATAATCAGCCTTTTCCTCGCCACCAATCTGTGCAAAGAACTGGTTGATATAATGAACAACTCTAAGTTTTGCCATGATTTTCTCCTTATCTCGCACTAAGTGTATTAAAGCCCATCTCGTTTGTTGCTCCGGTAATTACCTGAAGTTCAACTTCAAGTGTGCCGTCTTCTCTAAGTGTATGCTCGTTAGCACCTGCAATCTTGTTTACATAAGCAAGAGTACCGATAACCTTATCAAGCTTAGGAAGAATAACAACCTGGTTAGCATTACCACCGGTTACAAGCGCATTTGCAGCCACATTTGCATCTGCAAGTGACTGTGACTTACCATCACGACCTGCATACTCATCAGTGATAATAACTGTTTTAATTCCCTTAGCCTCAATCTTTGTACAGTTCATAATAAGGTCGGTATCCGGATTACCAAAGCCTTCCTCAGATATGATAACTGCATCAAGTCCCAGCATCTCGCAGAGCTTTGCTGTCTGGTTTGAAGAACGCTGTTTATCTGCAAGGTAAACATTCTCATTTGTAATAATGTGAGCAACAAAATTAATTGTCTTGCCATGCTCTGCATATAAATCTTCGATAACAGGATTGTTCTGATGTGCATAAGTCTGGTTCTTATCACAAGAAGAAACACAGTTACCGGAAATAATAGCACCGTCCATATCCTCTGTCGGATAAAGTACTGTAGGGAGAATCTTTTTAGCATCTACACCATATACATAGGTATCGTGAAGAAGTCCCTGACTCTGGAGCATCTGCACATAACCAACTCTTGGAAGTCCTGGGAACTTCTCAAAACCTTCTTTAAGTGTAGGAGCCTCATATACTACTGTCTCATCAGGTGTGAGATTCCTTGCAAGTTCTCCAATGTAGGTAGCTACATTAAGACCTGCCATACGAACTGCATGCTCATAATCATGAGGAGCAACTCCGTCTACACCCTCACATATTAAGCAAAGGTTAAGCAATTTTGAATATGGTGTATACTGTGCGCCAAGTCCGGTCATATCGATGATACCTTCCTGGAAACCAACAATAGGTCCACAAGTAACTACTGCCATATCCTTAAGGCAATAAGTCTTTCCTGAACCGACTGTATCTACAGGTGCTACAACACCAGGGAAAATGCCTCCATTTCCTTCTACCTTTACTCTAGGCTCAATTACATCCTTAACAGGAGTAATTCTTACGGACTCGCCCGGTTTAGCAATGTCAAAGTCTGCACATTTAAGTTTCTCCTGCTCAAGAACTATCTTGATAAGTTCTTCTTTGTTCACATAGAGAACTCCGTCTTCAATCTTTGACGCTGTTGCAAATTGGATGTCTTTGATGAAAATCTTTCCAAGTTCCAGTTTCACAACTCATACCTCCTAATTATATTGTGTATTATTTTCAAACAGTCTAAGCATTTTACGCCCGAACCATTTATAGGAAAAATAAATAATTATTCCCTACTTGAAACCTCTTTTATTATATCATATTATACTAAAAATGTAATCTAAATTTTCATTATTTTTTATATCTTTGATGTTTTTCCTAATATTTCCTTATATAAAAATACTTTTATTGATAGTTTTGCACAAAGATATTTAATTTCTTTCAAAGCACCAACAAAGGGTAATTTATAGCATTTTATAATAATTGTATATTATTGCATAAAATATTTATAAAATTGTAATTTTTTGCACTTACTTCAATGCCTCAAAAGACTCTATTCCACTTAAAATAAGTGTGTAGTCAATAAAGCGTTTATCCTCATCAGTGCCTTCTCTAAACTCATCCACCCTTTTAACGAATTTTTTACAATTATCAATAGCATCCTCAATCATAAGTAAAGAGTCTGCATCTACATTCCCCTTAACTATATGGATCATAACCGATTTGTAAGGAGTCTGTCCCGGCTTTACACTCCCTGACAACGGATGTGTAAGAAGAATGGATCCTGTATGTATCATATCTCTAAGTTTTTCCATCACTTCAAGAATACCGCCATCCACAAAATCAATATTATAATTTCCCTCAATTTTTTCTTTAACCAAGGGATTATTAGTTACAATCAAAACTTCCTGTTTCTTCATTTATCATCTCCATCTAAAAAATATCGGCTACAGCTATCTTTATCTTAGTGGTAAAGAAACTGCAGCCGTATTATTTACATTATTATCTTAACTTACATATCCTGCCTTCTTAAGAATATCAAATGATTTATCCTTATTTGCATCAGAAACACGAATAATAGGTCCTGTACAGCCCATTCCACTCTCAGCATAGATATTTTCTTTCCAAAGTGCCTTAACAGCATCCTCCAAATCCATAACTTCTATGCCCGGAATCTGAGCAGTTACTATCTCCTTGGCAGGCTCTTTAACATCCTCACTAGGAGCAGCACTCTTCTCACGAGCCGCTTTAAGTTCTGCTAAAATTTTGTCAAGCCCTGCCTTCTTAGCTGCTGCAAATTCAGCAGCAGCAACTTCAAACACTTTTCCTCTTACTAACTGCGCCGCATAACGAATAGCATTTGCTATAACAGGTGTACCGGATGCACGAGAAATAATCATAACAAGATTTTTATACCCCTCACCTATACCCGGTCCATAACCAAAGCCTGTTGCCTCATAACTTCCACCTGTTGTGAAAGAAGAAAGCATCTTACTCATTACATTTCCGGTAAGAGAATCCATAACCATAATGTCAGGTGTAGCTCTAAGAACATCATTTCCTCTCATCACACAGCCGCCATCTGCCCTGCTTGACTCTGTAAAACGAATATCGTAACCGCCTTCCTGCAATTTCTTAAGCTCTTTCTCTGCCTGCCTTGCACCATCTACATTAAGAATTCCAACTGTAGGCTCTTTTAATCCACAAGCCTTAGCAGTAATTATTCCATAGATAGCATTCTTTATCATTCCCTCTATCCTATCAGTACTTGAAGTACCGGTAGTATTTGCAATGAATAATTCCTTACCTATTCCGGGTGTAACTGCACGACCTACAGTAGATACACCAATAGGAAATGGATAATGCATAGTAACTGCACCATCTATCTCTCCTGATGCAAGCATTTCATCCATTCTGTCATGACCTTCTTCGTCATTACTTACCTTAATAGTAGTAACTCCTTCTGCCTCAAGAGTACCGATATAATATACATCTATTCCATCTCTTGCAGCCTCAACCGCAGCTTTCATTGTGGTTTCTTCACCATGTTCAGAACCCATACCGGTAAGTGCAATTTTAGGTTTTTTACCAAAACTTCCTGTTTCAAGGCCTTCAGCCATCTCAAGAAAGGTATCGGCAATTATTTTTTCAATTCCTTTTCCCATTACATTTCCACCTTCCTCAGATTATTCTGTTATCAAAGATGCTGCAAACTCTTTCATAGCCTTTGCAATAAGACCCTTTACTTCTTCTTCAGATACTCCGCTTTCTTTATTCTCAGCTGAAGTATTTGCCTGAATAACAAATGATACACCATCGAAAAGGTTAGTCATTCTTCCAAGGAAGAGTGAGCCCTTACCAACTATCATCGCTCTCTTAATATTTCCTGCTAAAATATCTTCTCTTGCAAAGCCAATGTATGGTGCACCTGATGGAATATGTCCCTGTGTTGGGGCAAAGCCTACAAGACCATGCTTTGTAATAAAATCAGGAATTTCTTTTCTATCAAGCTGCCCCTTCTTAACCGCAAGTGCAGCTATCATCTTATAGTTAGCCTCAGGAACATCACCAGCTCCGGCAGGCTTTGTAATATCCGGATTCTGCATCTCTGTTGAATACTTATCTATATCTGTAATCTTAAGACCTACTCTCTCAAGAGGATCAGCTACAAGACTACCTATTACATTCTGAGGAGCTGAACCTGTTCCAACTGTATGACGACCAATAATATCAAGATTGATCTCAGGACTTACTCCATCATTCTCAGAAATGATAATACAGAAAGAGGCAATACAATCCTCAAGAAGAGGAACATCTTTCTTTACATGATCCTTACCGTTCATACCAAGCTTAGGTACGCAACCTCCACCAATAACAGCTACAGTCTTATAAGCACCTGCCTTAACAAGAGCAGCAGCCTCAATAAGAGCATGTGCAGGGCCGGCACAAAAACCTCTTGCATCAGAACCAGTAGCATTTACAAGACCAGCTATCTCAGCTACTGCCTTAGCAAAGTTACCTCCACCACGCTGGTTTACATCACCACAAGCCTCTTCTGAACAGTCAACTACATATTCAACTTCTTCCTTACCTACGCCTGTACTCTTAAGAGAATGAAGTACAGCAAGTACGCTGGATGCCTTATTTACAAGATTTTCATGCATAACCTCTGCTGAAAGGTTCACATCAATATCATGCGCTCTCTTAACACAACCTACCAATGTTTCTCCATAGTAAAGACCTTCAGCACCATCATTATTAACAAACTGCTCAATTTCTGAAAGCTCAGACCCTTCATGAACTCTTGCCATTATATCTTCTGTAATAACAGGATCTGCTGCAAGCTCAGCCTTATGAGCTGCTACAAAGCCCTTCTCAAGCATTACTACTTCAAATACATCACTCGCCTGTACTAAAAGCAAGAATTCAGCCTCCGGCATAATTTCACCAAATTTACCATATCTATTCGCACCTTCCATATGCTTGTCAAAATATGGAAATTCAACTTCTTTAAACTGTGCAGGAGTAGCATTTCCGATATAAACCTGATTTGGCCAATAATCTACAACATCCTGATAGCTTCTTATATGGCTTGGAATAGCCTTAAGGAAATCTGAATCCGGATTAACAATTTTTTCAGTCACCGCTGTTGAACCATTGTGAATTATCATGCTTGGTGTATGTGCAAGAGCATAACCGGTTCCTTTAATAATACTGTTCATACTTTCCACCTCGTTTTATATTGTTTTTATTACCTTCTAATCACTTGGTTATAAATATCCCCCAAATGTTGTTTTTCTTTATTAAATCATTACTTTGTAAAGTATTGTGAAGTAATTTTACCATAAATACAAGAAAAAGCGATGAGGCAGTTAAACCTCATCGCCACCTCTTAAAATTGCAAAGTCTGATTATAAATATTTGCAATACTCGTTTCTGATATTAGTCATTTCCTCGATGATTCCATCAACATCAAGAACCATCTCCATCATACTAACCTGGTCATCATAAACGCTTTCATCAACTTCTGCTTTAATCTCTGGTTCGCAAATATGGTATACTGTGAGTCCAAGCTGAACTCCTGTCAATGGACCTGCATAAGTAGGATCTCCAGCAGTAACGGTTTCAGCCGCAAGACCTGAAGCCTCGCCCTCTGCTGCGCCGAGAACTACTACTACATTCTCCGGACCGTACTTCTCTGAAAATTCCTTAACTCTTTTCTGGTTTTCAAGATCCATTGCACCTGCGCTCGTTCAAACGAAGCACTCAGTAGATGCAAAAATTACTTCACCACCGGCTGACTCTACACAGGCACTAATAGCAGGACCCGGTACACCGTCACGATCGCCGATGATTACTACCTTTTTGTCTTTTAAGATAGCCATCATATTCTCCTTTCAAAGTGTTTAACATATATCGTTAAAGCTAATGCTCTAAACGCAATCTCGTGTACATAAAAATTTTATCACAGTTACAATAATATTGCAATACTATGTAAAACCACCTAAATTATTGATAATTTTCTTACAAATTATCTTATTTTTTAGATTTTTTTGCAAAAATATTGCGAATAATTTTTCACTACATTGCTGCGTACTTTTCAACCATAGCTCTAATAGCAGGCTCTGTACAATCTTCTTTAGCAAGTTCTTCAATTCTTGCTCCATCTTTATAAATACCCATAACAGGAAGTCCTAAAACTTTCTGTCCTATAGCAAGACGACGAGCCTGTGTAGTATTAAGAGCACAGAATTTAAGTTTTCCTTCAAACTCATCAGCAAGACCATGCACAAAAGGCATAAGAGCCTGGCAAGGAACACAACCATCACCATAAAAATCTACAAATACATATCCTTCTGCCTCAAGTACCTCAGGTCCAAATGTTTCCTTATTTACTTCTAACATATTTATATCCTCCTAAAAATTATATTTAAATATCATTAAATGAGTCCATTTACATATTTATCAGCCATAGTTGCCGCAATAGCACCATCTGCTGCTGCTGTAACAACCTGACGAAGTTCTTTAACCCTTATATCACCGACTACATATACACCCGGAATATTGGTACACATATTGTCATCAGTAATAAAATATCCTCTCTCATCAAGTTCGAGGCCTGTATCTTTAAAGAGATCGGAGTTAGGAATTCTTCCAATGAATCCGAAAAGCCCAAACATACCATCTTCCTCATCAGCTACAATATGAGTAATCTCACCTGTCTTTACATTCTTAACATCCATTTCTGAAAGAATACCGTCACCATAAAGTTTTGTAACTACACTATCCCACATGAAATGAAGATTTTCAATCTTGAAAGCCTTTTCCTGAATTGACTTAGCTGCTCTTAATTCATCTCTTCTATGAATAATGGTAACATTTCTTGCAAATTTAGTGAGGTACATAGCCTCCTCAACTGCAGAATCTCCACCACCAACTACATATACATCAAATCCCTCAAAGAAGTTAGCATCGCAAGTAGCACAATAAGACACTCCCTTACTTGCGAACTCTTTCTCACCCTCACAACCTATTGGTCTTGGATAAGCACCTGTTGCAATAATAACTGTCTTGCCCTCATAAGAACCATTATTACAAGTAACTTTCTTAACATCTCCCTTAAGTTCAACAGAAACAACCGTATCACTTACTCTCTCACATCCAAAGTGTTCACACTGTTTTGTCATTCTAGCAATAAGACTTGGTCCGCTCTCATCTTCAAGTACCTGACCGGGATAGTTCTCAATTTCATCTGTGATTGCTATCTGTCCACCATCACTTCCTTTTTCAATAATCAAAGTAGAAAGTCTGGCTCTTCCACTGTAAAGACCGGCTGCAAGCCCTCCAGGTCCTGCCCCAAGAATAATTACATCATACAGCTTACTCATAGTTCACACTCCTTTTTCTTATTAAATCAAATTATAATAATATTATATAAAATATCGTATTATAAAAATTTTCATGATAAATTTGATTTATAGTATAATTCACATCATATTATACAACATATTCACCATGTTTGTAAAACACTTTTTATATCATTTCTCTATTTTTGTACTTTTTTATCATTTATTTTTATAATTATTGTAGAAAATTTATCTTAGCTCCTATTATTATAATTAATCAGACAACCACTTACTATTATATCTTTTTCCTCATCAGTCATAGCACCAAGAGATAACTCTATCTCCTTAGTTCCATTTTCATTTACAATTACAGTCTTTACACTGCTCTCTCCATTTTCTATAACAGATTTAATTCCCTTTATATAAAGAAAATCTCCTTTATGAAAAGGAATATCCTCCTCATAGATAAATGGTATCATGCCCCAGTTCATTAAATTTGAACGGTAACGCTTTGTAGCGTAACTCTTTGCAATATTAGCAAGTCCTCCAAGTACACGCTGGCAGCTTGCCGCCTGCTCTCTAGCCGAGCCGTCGCCTGGCTTAACTGCATATATAGCACTTCCTATCTCTGTAAGTTCTGGCTTAAAGTCATTGTCATAGGCCTGTAATATGGCTATAACCTCTTTTAGTCCGTCATCAGTAAAAGCTTTACCGTTAAGTCTCTCCTCTTCCATACTCCTAACCTTCTTTGCCTCACCCACATAATCAGGATCTTTCCTTGAAAGAGTGAACTCTGCAAGTCCAAGAGGATTGGATCGGTAAGAACTGG